>JBOFGV010000046.1:0-5478 GCA_051649305.1 Beijerinckiaceae bacterium | reverse complement strand
CGTTCCGCATGACACCTTCCCCCATGGGGGAAGGGAAGTGCATCGCTTTACCCTTCATGCCGTGCCCGGAAGGTCCTTATCCTGAGGAGCGCCGCAGGCGCGTCTCGAAGGACGCAAGATGTTTGTGCAAAACGCTTTTAAAAGAAAGTGGCATGCAGATTGTGCGTCCTTCGAGACGCTGCTTCGCAGCTCCTCAGGATGAGGAAATTTGGGAGCTGGCAACCAAGTTGGTGAGTGAGTGCCTTCCTCTCCCCGCCTGCGGGGAGAGGTCAGGTGAGGGGCGAGGCTGGCCGTGCTTCGGAACCTCGGCATCTCGAATGCTGATAGATTTTGCCCCTCACCCAGCCTCTCCCCGCAGGCGGGGAGAGGAGCGTCATCGCGCTCTACCTTGCAAGCGCCTTAATCGCGCCCTCAAGCCCTTCCAGCGTCAGCGGGAACATGCGCTTTTGCATCAGCTGCCGCAGCATCACCGTGGAATGGGTGTAGCCCCAGGCCGCCTCGCGAACCGGGTTCAGCCACACGGCCTTGGGGAAATGCTCCATCAGGCGCGTCATCCACACCTCGCCAGATTCCTCGTTCCAGTGCTCCACCGAGCCACCGGGATGGCTGATCTCGTAGGGGCTCATGGCGGCATCGCCCACGAAAATCAGGCGGTAGTCATTGCCGTAGGTGCGGATGACCTCTGATGTGGGGATGACCGCCTCATGGCGGCGGCGGTTTTCCTTCCACACGCGCTCATAGGGGCAGTTGTGGAAGTAGAAATAATCCATGTGCTTGAACTCGGCCTTGGCCGCAGAAAACAGCTCTTCCACCTGCGCGATGTGCCAGTCCATCGAGCCGCCGATATCAAAGAACAGCAGCACCTTGACCGCGTTCCTGCGCTCCGCCCGCATCTTCACATCGAGATAGCCGCGATGCGCCGTCTCTTTTATTGTGCCATCCAGATCAAGCTCGTCCAGCGCGCCGGTGCGGGCGAACTTGCGCAGGCGGCGCAGCGCCAGTTTGATGTTCCGCGTGCCAAGCTCCACGCTGTCATCAAGGTCCTTGAACGTCCGCTGGTCCCACACCTTCACGGCGCGGAAATTGCGGTTGCCCTCCTGTCCGATCCTGATGCCCTCGGGGTTATAGCCATAGGCCCCGTAGGGGGATGTGCCCGCTGTGCCGATCCATTTGTTGCCACCCTGATGGCGGCCCTTTTGTTCCTCAAGCCGCTGCTTCAGCGTCTCCCAGAGCTTGTCCCAGCCCATGGCCTGAATTTCGGCCTTCTCGGCGTCAGTCAGGTGCTTTTCCGCGAGTTTGCGCAGCCATTCCTCCGGCAGTTCAGCAGCGGTAAGGCCGTCGATCGACTGCCCTTCAAGGCCCTTGAAAACGGTGCTGAAAACGCGGTCGAACTTGTCGAGATTGCGCTCGTCTTTCACCAGCGCGGTGCGCGAGAGATAATAGAACTGCTCGACAGACTGTTCCGCAAGATCCTGCTTCATTGCTTCCAGCAGCGTGAGATATTCCCGGAGAGACACCGGAACCTTGGCCTCGCGCAGCGATGTGAAAAGGTTCAGCAGCATAGGGTTATGGCGCCAGCCAGCGGGCGGCCAATGTGCCAGAAGACCAGTCGAAATGCGCGCGCCGGTGACCGGAACTCGCAAGATAAAGCCATTCCATGCTGTGGATGCGGATCACGGTGGCAGCAAAATTGGCGCGGGCAGGGGCGGTCGCTTCCTCGGTTGTCGGCGGCAGGAAGAAGTCCTCGCCGGCGTCAATGGTGGTTCCGGGGCCGGGCGCAATGCCATAGCACTGGCGGCTGAAGGTGCGGGTGGCAAGCCATGCCGCATCGGCCACGGCGTCATCCGTGTGCACGGTTGCCGTGCCATCCATGCGCAGCTGGATTTTCGCACCGGGATCATAGAAATGCAGGCCAACCCTTGGTGCCGCCGCGATTTCCTGCACCTTCTCCGAGCGAATATCCGTGTGGAAACGAAGCGCGCGCGCTGCCACATCACAGCCGCGCAAGATGACTGTGCGCGGGCGCGGGCGGCCATCCAGACCAATGCTTGCAATTGTCATGTGGTGAAAACCGGATTTCCGGTCCGCCACACCGCGCGCCACCAGACGCCAGCTCTCGGCCAGCGTTTCATCAAGGTCGTTGTAGAAAGAGTGCTGCGGATGCGTCATTCGGATTTCGCCTCGCTATCCTTGCCCTTGTTCCTGAAAATCAGCACGAGGTTGCGCATGTAGATGAACACGGCCAAACCCTGCCCAAGGATGATAATCGGCTCCTTGCGCACAAGGCCGTATACCAGCAACATCAACCCGCCGCCCATGGAGAGGAACCAGAAGGCGAGCGGCACGACGCTGCGGCCAAGCTTTTCGCTGACCAGCCACTGGATGACAAAGCGCGCGGTGAACAGAAGCTGCGCCACAATGCCGAAGATGAGCCAGAAATCGAGCTTCGCCACAAACACATCATAGAGATACTGGCGCAGGTCCGTGACGACGGAGATCATCGTGTTATCTCCGTGGTTATGGGTGTCGGTTTCTTGCGGCGGATGAGCCACCACACACCGGCGAGATCGAGAATGCCGACCCAAAGCCGGTTCCAGATCGTGTAGTTGGAAACGCCTGAGAGGCGCGTGCGGTCCACCACATCGACATGCACCACTTTGTAGCCTTCGCGCACCACAAGGGCCGGCAAAAAGCGGTGGATCGCATCAAAATACGGCAGGCTGAGGAACAGCGCGCGGGGAAAGCACTTCAGGCCGCAGCCGCTGTCCCTTGTGCCATCTTTCAGGATGCCGCCGCGCACCTTGTTGGCGACCTTCGACTGGAATTTCTTGAAACCCGACGCCTTGCGCCCGACACGCTGACCGGCAGCAATGCCGTTGTCAGGCGAGGCCATCAGCGCCTTGTAAAGCTCGGGGATGTAGGCCGGGTTATTCTCACCGTCGCCATCAAGCGTCGCGATGATATCGGCCTTCGCCGCCCGCACGCCGCTGCGCACAGAGGCTGACTGCCCACCGCTTGTTGCGTGTTTGATCTGCCGCAGCCACGGCCGTTTGGCGGCGAGGCGGTTGAGTTCCGCCTCCATACCGTCTGTGGAACCGTCGTTGACATAAATGACTTCAAACGCGCCAATGGTGCCGAGCGCTGTTTCCAGCTCATCCACCAGAGGGGCAACGTTCTTTTCTTCGTTCTTGCAAGGCACGATCACCGAGATGGCGAGAGGTGTTTCGGCAGGCGTGGTATGGGGCTTGTTGGCCATGTCTTGAATATCCGTTTCTGCACGGCTTGTAGCGAAAGGTGGCGCTAGAGGCTAGAGATGTTCACGATGTCAAAATCTCCTTTCTTCGCCCGCATCAAAGCCGATGTTCTTAAGGTCATGGCCAGCGTACCGCGCGGCCATCTTGTGACGTTTCTGGATGTTGGCCAGCATCTCGATATCATGCCGCGTCATGTGGCCTATATTCTAGCGCAACTGGAAGGCGAGGAGCAGGCTGCTACGCCCTGGTTTCGCGCTGTGGCCGAGAACGGTGTTCTGTCACGCCCAAAGTCCAATGACTTCGGCATTTCACAACGTACTCTTCTGGAAGAGGAAGGCCATCTTATTGCGCCTGATGGACGCATCCTTGATCTTGCGCAGAAGCTTCTGGCTGTTGCTGTCCTGAACAGCGGCGACCAAAGCAGACGAGGCCCGCCGATGCGCCAAAAGCCAGCAGCAGAAAGCGCGGCTGAGAGCCTCACTTCTCCCGCGTGTAGACGCCGATATCCATGGGGCGGCCAGAGTTGATGTTGATGCCCTTGATGCGGGTGCGCAGCGATGGCTTGTCAGTCACGCCCTCGATGGTGGACTTGAACATCGCTTCGTGCCTGCTTTCCACAAAGGCGATCCTGCAGCCAGCCTTGGCAAAGGCACCGGCTGCCGTCTGGCCATCCACCAGTGCGATAGTGGTGGATGTGAGGAAGACAAGGCTCGGCTCGTTGTAGCCCGATGTGCTGTACTCTGGCTTGTCGCATGGCACGTTGCGGGCAACCTCGGCCAGACGCTTCGACAGGTTGATCGACTGAAATTCCGGCAAGCCGAAAGGATAAGCCGCGATGGTCAATACACTGGCAGAGGTCACAAGCATGGCCGCTCCCGCCATGGGTTCCGCCCGTTGAAGCGCGCGCATGGCGATGAAGGCCAGCACCGCAGCCCCCAGCAGAAACGGCAGAGCAAAGAAGGGCAGGGTGCGGTCAAAATGCCAGAAGCCGATTGTGCCCGCTGCCAGCAGCAGCACAGGCACCAGCAGCGAAAGCACTGACACCCACTTCGCCGAGCGCCAGTGAAACGGCACGCCGTCACGCTCGATGGCCATCACGGCGAGGATGGCAAGCGCGGGATAAAGCGGCAGCACGTAATGCGGCAGTTTTGTCTGCACCAGCTCGAAGATGATCCAGCATGGGATCACCCATGCCAGCAGGAAAGCCACGGCATCGTCGCGCCGTTCCTTCCAGCTGAAGTGGAAAGCCAGCGCCATGAAAACGGCCATGGGCCATGCCGTTGCCCAGAACAGGGTGGCGTAAAGGCCGGGCGGTCCCCAGTGGCGTTCCTGCCCCTGTCCCACCTTGCCCAGCATGTCCTTGCCGATGCTGTCCGTGAAGAACGAGCCACCGGATTTGATCGCGATGGCGGTCAGCCAAGGGGCGACAATAACAGCCACGATCAAAAGGCCCAGCCATGGACGCAGCGGCATCAGCCAGCGGGCCGAACGCTCACGCAGGGACAAGGCCAGTGCTGGAACCAGCACAATCATCGGCGTGATCGGCCCTTTGACGAGAATACCAACCGCCATCGCCAGCCAGAAAACAATGGCATGCGCCTTGGTGATCGGCTGTGCGGTTGATGGGCTGACAGCCGCAAACCACAGGCGCGACAGCACGCCAAAGCCGACGAGGCAGGTGAAAAGCAATGCGGCATCAGTCTTCGCAAGGCGCGCCTCCACGCCAATCAGCACCGTGCTCGCCATCAGCGCCGCAGCGACAAAGGCCCCGCGACGGGAAAGAAACGCCAATGCGCCCCAGTAGACCAGCAGCACAGAACCAAGGGCCGCCAGCCAGGATGGCAAGCGATAGAGGCCGATGGTGCGCTGCGCATCCTTCACCCCAAGCGCTTCACCGGCGGAAACCGTGAGCGTTTGCAGCCAGTAGATTCCCACCGGTTTTTTGTGCCGTGCCTCATCCTGAGAGCGGATGTCGACGTAGTCATCGCTTTCCAGCATCTGCTTGGTGGCCTGCGCAAACCGTGGTTCATCCCGGTCCATTGGCTGCAGCGAGAACAGGCCCGGCGTCAGCAGGCAAAGGCTGATGACGACCAGCGCAAGACAGGCGCGGATGTGCGACAGCGTCAGCCAGCCAAGCCAGCCTTCAACGGTGGCAGACAGGCGTGTGGTGAAAGGCGCATTGTCGGGAAGAGCAGCTGAGGCCAAGCGATGATCCTTTTGGCTT
>JBOFGV010000045.1:0-8813 GCA_051649305.1 Beijerinckiaceae bacterium | reverse complement strand
CGAGTTCAAGGGCGGTGATAATCATTGGACCTCCGCACCATCCCCCGCCTCCGGGTAGATGACGCTGATCGAAATTTCCGCCCCGACGATTGGCGCCAGAGCGGACGCCATTGCCTTTGTATCGACGATCAGCGTTCTGGCCTGCTCTTCCGTGACCATGATCTTGGCCTGCAACTGGGGAATTCCGAACAGGCTCTGCGGGACAGCGATGCTAACAGCCATGACGCGTGCGCCGCCATAAATCTGCTTCGGCCGATTGCTGGTCAGTTTCATCGGTTCGTCAGGGTGCAGGGTCAGAAACCCCTCGAAGAAGTAGTGTGTCTTGTTAACCAGGGTTGGCATCAGCATCCCCCTGTCGGCGGTTGCTCTTCACTATTGCAGTTGCTTGATCCACCGCTGAGGATCAGCCCGAGGACAACAGCGCCCAAGATGCCGAGGGCGATTTTGTCACCGCTCGTCATGCGCGGCGCGTGGGCCGGCTCGGGATCTTCGGTGATGATGACGGCGCCGCCAGCGTGGGCCTGGAAGGCGAAGACGCAGGCGATGGCGAGGATGTGAAGGCGGATCATGGCGGTTCCTTTCAAAGACCGATGGTTTCACGAATGCGATTGACTTCTTTAAGAGTCGCCCTTGCGCGCATTTCGGCGGATGCGATAGACGCCCGAAGTTCGTCAGCGGCTCCAGACATCTTGTTTGCCGCCAAAGCCCCCGATGAGGCGGGGGCGTCCCCATGAAGGCGATCACTGAACCCTTGGACCTCCGAGGCAAGGGTGTGAACAATGTCGAGAAGAGTGCCGACAGACGATGAGATTGATTGCTGTCCTTGCGCAGTGGGAGCATAAGGGTAGTCTTTTTCCATATTTTTTCCTTTCGAGGTTATTGCCGGTCTTCCGGCGGAATGATGCGAATGCCGTCTGTGCCGATGTGCAGATGTCCGAGGTGGACGCCTTCATTGAAGAGGATTGCGGTGATGATCCCGCCAATCATACTGCCGGTCAGCAGTGCCAGAAATGCAGCGAATTCAGGCTCAGACCATTCAGCCCCCGCGACCCACCACACGGCGCGGGACATGCCCAAAAACACGAACGGCGCGACAGGAACGATCAGCAGGCGAAGATCGATGTTCACAGCGCCACCCCCATCATGTACACGACAAGCCGCAGAATCAGCGCGCCGATGATCGTCGCAGATAGCCATATCGCAGCGATGCAAGCGGCCTCGATCACGCGGGCGTAGTTGCGCTTGATGGGTTCAGGCTTGCCCGTGTGAATCGCCAAATCCTCACGATACGGCGTCTCGGCAATCAGCTTCTCGGCCCGCGCCAGATCGGCCTCGCTCTCTGCCCATGCAACCAAAACGCAGGCTGCATCCTCGTGGATGTAGGTAGTGTAATACTCGGGGTGGTCGGCAACATGGCGAGCGTCAGCTAGCCGATCAGCGATGCGCTCAGGCAGTGGTGCGATCAGCGGCCGTGACGGATTAAGATGGTGGATGGTGGCGGTCATGACAGCACCGCCAGCACCCAGAGGGCAAGACCGGCCACCAGAGCAAGCCATACCGCACCCGCCAGCCACAAGGCGCCGTGATCTGCGGGGCGCACACGATCCGGATCGATGTGCTCGACCACACGGCGGCGAAGGGCGGCGCGATCATCTGGGGTGAGGTGCTGCGGGGTATAGGCGGCGACGGTAGTGGGCGTCATGCTTCTTCTCCGATATTTCCGTCCGACAGCATGTCGGCGTGTTGCCATATTTTCAGCATCCCCAGCGTCATGCAGAGAACGACTAGCTGCGCGATGAGGTCGGGCCAGTTGGTCAAAGCATCACTCCCGATCATTCTCACGCGGATCACAGCGGTAGTCGCTTGGCGTCCAGTGCTCCATTGCACAGGCTTCTACGGCCGCCACCTCGTCCGCCCCAACCCAATCCAGCACCTGCTCGCGGTTCAGAACCAGACGAAGACCGGTCGCCAGCGTGTCAAGCTTGAGCGACGGCGTGTCGTCTGGGCGGTTGACGTAGGCGGTGAATGTCGCGGTGGCCACATGGTCGTCAAAGCCGTCACCGCTGAGGTAGACTTTGGTGGTGTAGTCGTCGAGGTAAGGCATTTTACACCTCCGCCAGCATTTTGCGCAACTGGCGCTCTTGTTCGACCCTTGCGGCATCCCATGCGGCATCCCATGCGGCGACCCTTGCGGCATCCCATGCGGCATCCCTTGCGGCGACCCTTGCGGCATCCCTTGCGGCGACCCGTGCGGCATCCCATGCGGCGACCCATGCGGCATCCCTTGCGGCGACCCGCTTTTGAGTGCTGGCGTCATCGCAACGCAGCATAATAATTTGTTCACGCACCCTCATGTCTTCAGGGTGTTTGGCCTCAAAAAACGGCAAAACCTGCTCTGCACACCACGCCTGAAAATGGCGCGATAGACGCTCAAGAGAAGGCGCCCGCAAACACCAAAGCGCATCATCAAGTCCGTTGCTTTCAAGTATGGTCAGGACCGTGACCGGCACGTCACGGTCAAATGTCAGAAGCGGCTGACCAAGATTGGTGAGCAGAAGGCCAAATCCAGACTTCGGATCATTCCTGCCGCAAGGGCCAGCATCGCGAATGGCGCCAAGGGTGGTTGTGCTGTGGTATGTCATTTCGTCTCTCCATCTGTTGCACCATCAGTCGCACATGGCCGGAGCGATGTAAAGCAAAATCTTTTGCGTTTAACAAAAAATATTCCGTTGACAGTACGGAAGGTGCCGTGTACCTGTAGGGCATGGAAAAATCTGCACCAAAGCTTCTTCGCGTCTGGCTTGCATCGGAGGATGTCACATCAAAGTGGCTCTGCGAACAAGTTCCGGCTGACAAGTCAACCGTATCGCAGTGGCTGCGCGGGCGCAGGATGCCTAGATTGGCGCAACGCCAGAGGCTGCAGGAAATCACCGGCCTGCCTGTAGGGCATGAGGGGGCATGGCTGTGACACGCACCCTCGCAACCATCATGTGCATCGCTGGCATCGATCCGATGCTGCCGGTTCTGCTGATCTATATAGGCGTGCGGCAGGCGGTTTGGACCCTAAAGGAGTGGATGGCATGACCACAAAGTCAGAAACGACATGCGACGCATGTGGGGCAAATCTTTCAGAGCCATCGCCCAGACCTGGATACTTTCTTGCGCTTTATGAGAGGAGAAGTCCAACGGGGAGCTACGTTTTTTCAGCGTATGTCGAGCCAGAAATGCCAAATGGAGATGCACATTTCTGCGGACTTGGATGCCTTGTGGAGTGGGTGAAAGGATGACCAAATGGCGCGACATTGAGACGGACCCGCCGCCGAAGGATGGGAGCGCCTTTCTGGTGTTTGGTGGAACATGCAGGGACGAAGCCGGTCGCGTATCACTGCTGGAAATGAAGAGTCCATCAATCGCTTGGTGAACGGCCAGAACACAAAGACCGGGCGAGTACCGACTGCCGATATCCGATCAATTTCTTCGCTTGTGGTGTAAGCCCACCTACTGGATGCCCTTGCCAGATCCACCATCTCCGGACTGACTGGGGTTCCGCGCCGGGCGGTTTCCCGGTTCTTGTGATCGCTCCCAACGGAGCAAACGGGTTCCCCTGTGGGCCTGCCTCATAAACTGGCCGGGGTGGCGACATCCCGGCGCTTTTCTCGGGAGAAAAGTATGATTGACATTATAACTGCCAGCCCTTCTGTTGGTGCTTTCGGCGTAGAGCCGCTGAGCATTGCTGAAATTGACGGTCACTCCGACCGTGACCGCATTTGGGCGACAATTGTCCTGATCCGTGACGCTCTGATATCAGATCATGAGGGACAGTTGGAAGCCGCCGAGGAGAATGGTCGCGAAGCTGGGGAAGAATGGTCCATTTCTGAATACAGGTCGGGGCTTCGAGATGCCATTGAAGCGTTAGGCGATGCCAAGAACGTCTTGGAGGGATTGCTTTGAGATTTCAGGCTGAACGCACCGATCTTCTTTCTGCCATCAAGCGCGCCTGTGGCGTTGTGCCGTCACGAACCGCCTTGCCTGTTTTGTCGCACGTTTTGATTGACGGAACAGACACTGGTGTCAAGGTGTCAGCATCCAGCCTGGATGAGTGGATCACAGTAGACGCGAGAGCTGCAGTTTTCGAGCCGGGCTCGGTGTGCATCCCGGCGCAACAGTTATTGGCATGGCTGACGGCGGCCGCGAAGGGCGCATTGATTGAGTTCTGCATGGAAGGTTACCGAGCGATTATGAGGGCCGGGGCCGCAACGGTAAGTTTTGCTACTTTGCCCCCAAGCAATTTCCCTGTCATCTTGCCACGTGACACCCCGACAGAGGTAGAGGGCGCAATTCCGGCGATGATGCTTTGCCTGCCTTATGTTTCGGAAGAAGAAGTGCGATATTTTCTGAACGGTGTCGCAATCAGCTACGGCCATGCCGTTGGGATGAACGGGCACATCGGATGCTTTGTGGACATTGGGGCAGCAGAGGGTGTGTCGGTTATTGTTCCGACAAGCGCAGTTCGGCAGATTATTCAATGCGGTCCAAATGCGAGGCTTTTCGTGGGACAAAACATGTGGGCATGCGAGGACGAGGGGGTGCTGCTTGGCGGCAAGCTCATTGATGGTGTTTTTCCGGACTGGCGCGGATTTATGCCGGCTGGCGGCACCGATGTTCTGGTAGATGCTGATGCCGTTATCGAGGCCGTATCCATAGTTCAGATAGCGAGCGGAGACAGGGCACGGGCAATTGTGATCAAGGGTGATGGGGAGCGCATGAACATTTCCTGTCGTGGTGATGCTATGGAGGCATCTACGATAGCTTCGTATGAGGGCGATGAATTTGAGACATGCTTCAACTCCAAGTATGCTCATGCAGGCATGGCTACATTTGTGGGCAGCGCGGTGAGCATGGCCGTGAATGGCTACAGCCCGTGTCTGGTCACCAGCACAGCAAAGCCGGACGTGCGCGTCATTTTGACACCGATGAGGGCGTAACATGACCTTCACCCCAGCCATCCTCGCCGTCATGGTCATCTTCACCATCCCTTACGTCTTGGCTGTCTTTGCCGCGTTCTTTGTTACGGTGATCTGGCTGGCCGACACCATGCGGTTTCCGGCGCGGCGGTGTGAATGCGGGAGGGTGAAATGACCGCTACCATCCTCCAAGGCGACGTGCTGCAGGTACTTCGCACCCTGCCGTCTGATCACTTCGGTTGCGTGATCACCAGCCCACCCTACTACGGCTTGCGCGATTATGGCGTGACCGGTCAGATGGGGCTGGAGGCATCTGTGCAGGAACACGTAGCAGCCATGGTCGCGGTGTTCGATGAGGTGAAGCGCGTTCTGCACCCCTCCGGCACGGCTTGGGTCAACTACGGCGACTGCTGGGCCACCACCCCGAACGGCCGTTCTGCCGAGGCGACGAAGGCGGCGGGAAATGATGACCGCACCTATCGGAACAAGCCCTTCAGCACGGTGAGCGGCGCGATAAAACCTAAGGATCTCTGCCTCGTCCCGCAGCGCTTCATGATCGCGATGCAAGAGGCGGGCTGGTGGGTTCGGTCGGACATCACATGGGGCAAGCCGAACGGGATGCCAGACAGCAGCGCGGTCTACCGGCCCGGTTCCTCGCATGAGCGAATCATCCTTTTCGCCAAGTCCGACAGATGCGACTGGTTCGTAGACCGCGGCACGGGCGAATTGCGGCTGAACCCCGACCTGACCGAACGCCGCCCGCTGACGACGAAGCCCGACCATGTGGGGCCACGCTGGACGCGGTTGGGGCACTATTATGACGCAGCGGCGGTGATGCAGGGGCGGGCGACGACAGAGGACGGAAAAGCACCTGACGGTTGGGACACTGGGGAAGGCGGGCACGGCAGTATTCATCGCGCGGGTCGCGAGAAGGGTGCGAAGATCACCGGCAAACCGCATGTCCGCCACAGCTTGGGCGAGGCAATCCCCGAGAAGGAACGCCGCGACAAACAGCGCGGACACTCTCGCCGCCACAATGGCTTAAACGACCGCTGGGACCAGATGACAAAGGAAGAACGGCAAGACGGTGGCCGCTTTCTTCGCAACTATGAACCCGCCCCGGCTCAGGTATGGGAAATTGCGACAAGGCCCTTCCGCGAAAGTCACTTTGCGACATTTCCCCCAGAACTGGTGGAACGCTGCCTTCGCGCCGGTGCCCCGCCCGGCTTGCCGATCCTAGACCCGTTCGGGGGATCGGGCACCACGGCGCTTGTGGCCGACGCCTACGGCTACGACAGCACGCTGATCGAGTTGAACCCGGAGTATATCGCCTTGGCCCGCCGCCGTCTTGCCGCAGGGTTGGTGAGGATGGATCAGCCCGCCACGCCGGGTGAACCAAAGAAATCGAAGGACGATAGACAGGGGTGTTTTTTATGACCCCGCACAACGCAAAGCCCATCACGCATAACGGCGTGGAGTATCCGTCCCAGGCGGCGTTGGCGCGGCAGCTGGCGCAAACCCTTTCGGTAACGCCAGGAACCGCAGAAAATGCTATCAGACTTCGTCGCCTGAATCGTCTTGGAATGGGGCCTGGGTGCGGACCTCATGATGCGGCTTGGGCGTCAAGAAGGCAACCTGTTTCGGCGCATGGGTGGTGGTGGTCTTCTCAAGCGGAAGCGGCAACATCTCTTGGTGTTCGCCCAGAATCAGTCAGTTGCGCCTTACGTCGCGGCACGCTTGACAGGCTGGTAATGCGTAGGTTGGGGGTGAAGGATGGGAAAGCGTAGCCACTTTGAGCGCTTGCCACGAGATTTCTATCCAACACCCATTGAGGCAGTTTTGCCGTTGCTGTCCCATTTGGGACCGTGCGTTCATTTCTCTGAGCCTTGTGCAGGAAACGGGGCGCTTGTTGATCACTTGGAGGCACATGGTCATCTGTGTGTCTGGCAGAGTGACATTGAACCTCAACGCAGTATGATGGCGGCTGATGCCTTGTCACTCAAATACGTCAATGGCATAATCATTACTAATCCCCCATGGGATCGAAAAATCCTGCACCCCATGATACGGTGCTTTGCAGAACAACGTCCAACATGGCTGCTTTTCGATGCAGATTGGGTGCACACACGTCAATCCGCACCTTTCATTCCTATGCTACGAAAGATCGTCTCTGTGGGTCGCGTGAAGTGGATTCCTGACAGCAAAATGACAGGGAAAGACAACTGTGCCTGGCATCTTTTTGATGTTTATGACTCCGGGCCAATTGAATTTGTGGGCAGGGTGTGAGAGCTGGGGGTGAAGGATGCTTGATGCCGACTGGCGCGCCAAAGTTGCAGCCCTCTTGCCCTACGGCGACATGGACGCACTTGATCGGCTGGTTGCGAATGGTCGCATCATAGGCAGTGACGGCAAGCCGCATCCTGACCTTGTGGCGTGGGTGGAAAGGGGAGCCGAAGCCCCCTCTCCTTAAGCGCTGAAGTCCAGCTGCGTTTCCTCCGCAACGGTAAGGTTCGGCGGAGACGCAAACGATCGCTGCGGGCCGATTACGTAGGCAACACACTTCGAGGACAGGGCGCGGCGCGCCGCCTCTGCTCGGGCATCCTCAAGTGCCTGGGCACCCTCATGGATGGTCATCACGTTGCGCGCCTCGGTCTGGTGCAGAACCACGTAAAATGGGTTCTCGCGGTTGACCGGCTTCACCGGCGTGTTGTCTCGCTTGGCGCGCTTGGCTTTGGGTTCGTTGGTCGTTTCAGTCTTGCTCATGGGTTTCTCCTTTGTGAGCGGTGATAATTTTAGATGGGCGGTTCGTCGTCTTCAGGCTGTGGGGCGGCAGGCTTGTCGGCCTCGGCCGCGAGGCCCTTGAGTTCATCCATGATTGCGTTGGCGCTGAACCGCATCTGCGGGTTGGCCTTGAACCATGCCCGGAACGCTTCCGCGCCTTGCTTTGCAGCGACACGAGCAGCCTCCTGATGCGCGGCGTCAATGACCAGAGGTTCTTCTTCTGCGGACCTGGTTAGAACCTTCACTTTGTGAGGCGCCCGATTCTGCTTGGTCATGGTCAGCATGAAGACCTTCTCAGCGTCAATGTCAGAAAGATGGCTGATCCTGATGCCACCGACCTCCATGCCACCCCATTTTACCTTGGGGTCGCGATAGAGAGTCATGCTGCGGCCGATATAGGCGCGCGCGTCCGGCCCCCATGCCTGGACTAGGACTCGGGACATGCTCTTGCACGGGCGATAGACCTTCACGTCCCCCTTGATGTGGATCGAGACCGGCTGTTCGGTTCCACCCTGAATTGTCACGTCGCTGATCGTGATCGTGCGAGGCCCGCCTATGAGGTCATCGGCGTTCCACTGGTCGCTTTTGGGCTGAATGACTGCGGTCATGTCCATCATGTCGCTTCTCCAATGTGCATCTCTTGTTCCACCACGCGCTCTGTAGGCGCATACCCATGCGCCGTGACATTGTGCGCAAAGGCGGTCATGGCGATGTCGATCTTTTCCTCAAACTCTTCGGCGGCGCTGATGATTGCCGCCTGCATGTCCGCGTCTGGCAAGACACGCTTGACGAACATCGGCAGGCCACCGCTGTAGCTGATGAAGTCCACCCACTGCCGCCCGGTCACAAGCAGGCCGGTTTGCAGTTGCAGCGAATAGTCGTCCGGCACCTCGCCAGTCGCGATGGCCTGGACTTGAAACTTCTGGCGGCGGCTCTTGATCTCGATCAGCCCGTCCTCTCCAACCAGTCCGTCTGGACTGTAGCCAAGAGTGAAGCCCCACTGGTCGTTGGTGACGAAGCCGACCTCTTCAACCGGCGCATACCTCTTGGTGTACAGGTCGCGCGCTC
>JBOFGV010000044.1:0-197335 GCA_051649305.1 Beijerinckiaceae bacterium | reverse complement strand
TGGTGCGCATCTACGGTATTCTGGAAAAGCACTACCGCGACATGCAGGACATGGAGTTCACGGTTGAGCGCGGCAAATTGTGGATGCTGCAGACCCGCAACGGCAAGCGCACCGCCAAGGCTGCCCTCAAGATCGCAGTTGATCTCGCCAACGAAGGCCTGATCCAGAAATCGGAAGCGGTGATGCGCATCGAGCCGCTGTCGCTCGACCAGCTCCTGCACCCTACAATCGACCCCAAGGCCGAGCGCAACCGCATTGCGACGGGCCTGCCTGCATCGCCCGGTGCGGCATCTGGCGAAATCGTCTTCAATTCCAATGATGCCGAAGAAGCCCGCAAGGCTGGCCGCAAGGTTATTCTGGTGCGCGTTGAAACCTCACCGGAAGACATCCACGGCATGCATGCGGCTGAAGGCATTCTGACCACTCGTGGCGGCATGACCTCCCACGCCGCCGTTGTGGCGCGCGGCATGGGCAAGCCCTGCGTTTCGGGTGCTGGCATGATCCGCGTGGATTACGCCAAGCAATTGATGATCATCGGCAGCAATACCATGACTGCGGGTGACATCATCTCCATTGATGGCTCCACCGGCGAAGTGCTGAAAGGCCGCGTCAAGATGCTGGAGCCAGAGCTTTCGGGCGAGTTCTCCACGCTCATGGGCTGGGCTGATGGCTCACGCCGCATGAAGGTCCGCACCAACGCCGAAACGCCTCTGGATGCGCGCAACGCCCGCAAGTTCGGCGCAGAAGGCATTGGTCTGTGCCGCACCGAGCATATGTTCTTTGATGAGGAGCGCATCATCGCCATGCGCGAGATGATCTGCGCTGATGACGAGAAGGGCCGCCGCACGGCGCTCGCCAAACTGCTGCCGATGCAGAAGAAAGACTTCGCAGAACTCTTCGAGATCATGTCCGGCCTGCCGGTCACGATCCGTCTGCTCGATCCGCCGCTGCATGAGTTCCTGCCGCATACCGAGTCTGAAATGGCTGATGTCGCCAAGGGTCTTGGCGTCTCGGTCGAGAAATTGAAACTGCGCGCGGCTGAATTGCACGAAGTGAACCCGATGCTCGGTTTCCGTGGCTGCCGCCTCGCTGTGGCCTATCCCGAAATTGCCGAGATGCAGGCGCGCGCTATCTTTGAAGCCGCGATTGGTGCTGGCAACAAGACAGGCAAACTGGTGGTGCCGGAAATCATGGTGCCGCTAGTGCTGACGAAGGCCGAACTTGATCTGGTGAAAGAGCGCATCGACGCCATGGCGGAAGCTGTGGCGAAAGAAACCGGCCAGCGCATTGAGTATCAGGTCGGCACGATGATCGAACTGCCACGCGCCGCGATCCGCGCCGGCGACATCGCCCATTCCGCCGAGTTCTTCTCCTTCGGCACGAATGACCTGACACAGACCACGTTGGGCATCAGCCGCGATGACGCCGCCAATTTCCTCGGCTTCTACAAGGCACGGGGCATTCTGGCGCAGGACCCGTTCGTGACGCTGGATCAGGAAGGCGTGGGCGAATTGGTGAAGATGGCAGCCGAGCGCGGCAAGGCCACAAGGCCTGAGTTGAAGCTTGGCATCTGCGGCGAACACGGCGGCGACCCCGCCTCGATCATGTTCTGCGAAACCGTCGGCCTCGACTATGTTTCCTGCTCACCCTACCGCGTGCCGATTGCACGCCTTGCGGCTGCGCAGGCGGCACTGGGGAGTGTGAAGAAAAGCGAGGGGTGAGGCGGCACTGACTGCTTATGCCACTCTCCCAATCTTCTCATCCTGAGGTGCTCGCGGCACGCGAGCCTCGAAGGACGCACAATCTGTGTGCAGCCTGAGTTTCTAGAAAGTGTGTTGCATCAGCATTCTGCTTCCTTCGAGGCTTTGCTTTGCAAAGCACCTCAGGATGAGGCGATTTGTATCCTGCAAATGGTCTGACTATTATCTCGCGTCATTTGGTAAGTCGTACTCTCCATGAAAAACGCACTTGTCGTTGTCTCACACCCTGATCTCGGCAGCTTCAATCATGCCCTCGCAGATGCCATGCATCGAGCGTTCATCGCTGCTGGACTGGCAAGCACGTTCTGCGACCTGCACGCCGAAGGTTTTGATCCGGTGATAACCGCATCAGAGTTGCGAGGCATCCCCACCACCGATGCCAATGTCCGCCGCCATATTGAGCTCTTGTTGAACACCGATGTTCTCGGTGTTGTTCATGCCAACTGCTGGGGAGCACCGCCTGCCATGATGAAGGGCTGGATGGATCGCGTGTTCGTCCATGGTTCGGCCTATGCCTTTGAAAAAGGCGCTGATGATGGTTCTGCTCCCAAAGGCCTCCTCAAGGTGCAAAAGGCCATTGTTCTCAACACGAGCAATACCAGTGAAGAGCGGGAAATCGCGGCGTTTGGCGACCCGCTGGAGCGGATCTGGCGGGATTGCTTGCTGCGTTATTGCGGGGTTCAGGATGTTGAACGCCGGGTCTTTCGCATCGTCGCTACAAGCAGCCTCGAGATAAGGATGAACTGGCTTCAGCAGGCAGCTGAACTTGCGACGAAGGCCGCATTGGAAAGTATGAAGAAAAACCACGGGTAAATAATTATATGAAGTGATTTATCAAGTATTACATAACCATCTGATGAATTTGTGTAAATGTAATTTTATTCTCCATGTTAGATTGCCTCGATGTGATATGGAGGTGACCCGTGATTTTCACTCAACCGACCGATCAACCCGATAATTCAAAAGCTTCTTCTGGACAGCCGCGTTCAGTCATTGGTTTTTCGCTGCTACTGATTGTGGCACTGCTCAGCTTCGAATGGACACATAAAGGCGATGAATATAATTTTGATTTTTATGGTTTGAATTCCATTATTACCATGACAGCAGTCACAGTTCTTTTGTCATATATTCTTTCTCCAAAGGGCTTGTTCATCCCAAATTTCAGGGCCTTTGTTCTTGCAGGTTCTCTAATGTGCTTTGCGCTTGCAGGCCTAATGATTGCAAGCCCGTATGTCTATCAGCTTGCCGGTCTCAAGGATGAGACATTCACAACGATTTTTGAATGGACATACTACACGGTGTACGTGGTGCTTTGGCTCGCAATCATTTTCAATTTGCGAAAAGTCATTCGCAACGCGCAAATGGTCAGGTGGCCAGGTTTGCGTGCCATCGGGATCATTTTCGGGATTGTTGTTTGTTTATCTGCCCTCCCTGTGAGGCCAACATTCCGGCCAGAAGGCTTCAATCAATCTACTTCCAATGTATGGGAGTTAGCGAAGGTCTATACGACAGTCCGTAAAGCCAATGAAGCAGGCGTTGATCATGACCAACAAAACTGGGCTTCGATCGAGGCGAAACAACCGCGCTTGATGAAGCGATATCTTGCGGGGCTTCCCGAAAGAGAAGCGGGTAAGTCACGCGTGTTTTTGCTTGGCGTTGCAGGTTGGGCAGAGCAAGGCATTTTCACACGTGAGGCCAAATTGTCGCTTGGTGTGATGCAAGAGGCTTTTGAGGGCACAGCATTTCCAGTTATGCTTGCGAACAACAGCGCTGATACTGGCAACGCGCCAATGGCGACTGTGCAGAATATTGCCCATGCCATCCAGGAAATTGGAAGCCGCATGGATCCAGAGCGTGACCTTCTGATACTTGCTTTGACATCTCATGGGTCGAAGCAGGGCTTTGCTCTTCAGTTTGACGGAATCACACGTCGCAACCTAGACCCCGAAACACTGAAAGAATTGCTGCGGGAAGCGGGCATCCGAAATCGTGTGATTGTTGTTTCAGCTTGTCATTCGGGCACCTTCGTTCCTGCGTTCCAGGATGAGAATAGCGTTGTCATCACAGCAGCTTCCGCCGATAAGTCGAGCTTCGGCTGCACGGATCGTCGTGAGTTGACCTTCTTTGGGCAAGCCTTCTTTAAAGAGGCGCTGCCTGCTGAGCGGAATCTGACCGATGCGTTTGCCAAAGCCAAGCAGACAATCTCTGGATGGGAAAATGAGCAGAGCCTGAAGCCATCCGAACCTCAGATTTGGGTAGGGCAAGAACTGCAGCACCGCTTTCCCAAAATCATCGGACCTATGCCATTAGAGTCTGCCAAAGCCTCCGCAAAGAGTGCGGCAGTCAATTAAGCGTCGTGCCTTTTGCAGGAACGCTTATGATGTTTAACTCAAAGAAGATACAGTGTCGACTGGGTGAACTCGTACCTCAATTAAAATTGAACGTGTACTTCCCTGCACTGGCCACCCTGCCCTGAAAGCCCAGTCTCCGCTCGCCCTGTCCGCAGGAGCTCTGCGCCATTTCGCGCACGCCGCGCTGGGGCACGCAGTAGGTCTTGTCGACATTGGCTTTCGCTGGCCAACTGTAGTTTGCACCCACTTTCTCGGCGTAGTAATAAAACAGGCCTGTCCTCACCGTGCCATGGGATTTGCACTCGCCGGGATTGCGTGTGTACCAGGAGCCCATCATCCATTTGCCGGTTTTGGCATCAACCCATGCCACAGCAATCTGCACCTTTGATCCTGTCTTGTTGCAAAAAACGAGATCAGTGTTGGCCAGCGCTGTCGATGGTGTGAAAGCGGCACTGACGAGAACCGCTCCAAAAGCTGCCAAAGTCTGCGATGTGAAATATCGTTTGAACATTATAACCTCCCGTTATTTTTGTTATTTTTCATAATTCACCTCTAAATGGATGAGCTGTCAATAGCCGTGCAAAGAATCGGCGATCTCTTGATCTCGCACCAAAACCATGCGACCTCGGATTTATGCGTTTTGATTACATTTTCATCGCCTTGGGTGTCATTGCCGGTGCAGGCCTCTCGCTGCTGCGGCTCTATGTGCCTGCCCTGTTCACGGCCATACCGCCGATGATGTGGCTGCTTGGTGCCATTCTGCTTGTGGATCTCGTCAGCGCCTATGCGCGCGGTGTGCCGGTGATGACATCGGTGAGCACTACCACGCGGGTTGTCGCTTTTTGCGGCGGCGCGATTGCGCTGATTATCTCAGGCGGCGGGTTGTAGAGTTTTCATCCAGCCCAAGCCGTCCTCGGTCCGGCCACGCGGCTTGTACTCGCAGCCGACATATCCCTTGTAGCCAAGACGCGTGAGCACCTTGAACAGATGACTGTGATCGAGCTCGCCCTCGTCCGGCTCATGCCGTGTGGGCACGGCGGCAATCTGCACATGGCCGATGACATCGAAGTGGGATTCCAGTCTGCGGGTCACATCCCCTTCCATGATCTGCACGTGGTAGCAGTCAAACATCAATTTGAGGTTTGGCCTGCTGATCTCGCGGATCATGGCAACAACCTCGTCTGACCGGCTGATGAAATAGCCCGGCTTGTCGCGGCTGTTCAGCGGTTCAGAGACGATTGTTTTGCCCGCCTTCGCCGCTTCATCCGCCGCCCATGCCATATTGCTCATGTAGGCCTTGCGGGCCTTCTTGCGGTCGGCGTCTGCCACCATTCCCGCCATCACATGCACAACCGGCACATCCAGCGCCGTGGCATATTTCAGCGCCTGCTTGACGCCCGCGCGAAACTCAGCCCGCCGTTTGATATCGCAGGCAAGGCCCCAGTCGCCTTTGGCAAGATCACCGGGCGCGGTGTTGATGCCGGTGAGGCGCACACCTGCCTTGGCAAGCACCTTCTTCAAAACCGGGATCGGATGCTCATAGGGAAAATGGCATTCCACCGCTGGAAAGCCCGCCTTGGCAGCCGCCTCAATGCGCTCCAGAAACGGGCGCTCCATGAACATGAAAGAGATGTTGGCAGTGAAGGGCAGCATGGTCAGCGCTCCAGCTTGAAGGTGGTGACGAGGTCATTGATGTCGGTGGCAGACAGCATGCGCGGGTTCAAGCCGCGCGTGATCACCACAAGCTTCGCGGTCTCCTCCAGCTCCTCGCTGGCATAGACAGCATCATCAAGCGATTTATCCGCCACGACTGGCCCGTGGTTCGCCAGCAGAACGGCCTTGTGCTTGCCTTGCAGCGCCCGGATATGCGCAATCACGCTGTCCGCGCCCGGCGTTGTGTAGGGCACCAGCGCCAGCCTGCCCACGCGCATCACGGCATAGGGCGTGATCGGCGGCAGGGCATCCTTGGCATCAACCCCGGGCAGAAGCGAGAGCGCGGTAGCATAGGTGGAATGCAGGTGCACAACCGCCTGTGTTTGCGGGCGCGTTTCATACATCACGCTGTGCAGCGGCAGTTCCTTCGAGGGCTTGTCGCCGCTGACATAACGCCAGTTCTCATCCACCAAGGTGATGCGTGCTGGCTCCAGACGTCCGAGGCAGGAGTTTGTGGGCGTCACGAGAAAGCCGCCCGGCACCCGGGCTGAAATGTTGCCGCTGGAACCAACGGTGAAGCCACGCTCGAACAGCGAGCGGCCATGCATTGCGATGCGTTCGCGCAGCTGTGTCTGTGTCGATTCTGTCACGGCGTGTTCCCTTTGGCTCAAGCCATAGGGGAGGCGAGGGAGCTTGTGAAGATCAGCGCGCGGGAGCGACAGGCAAAAGCATCCTGCTATCTGCTTCGGCTGGGACTTTCTTCTGGTCAGCTTTAGGACCGTTCCACGGTGATGATTTGAACCATGCAACGCTGTAGGCAATCAACACAACGCTGCCCAATCCCGCCAGATTGACCAGCGAGACAATCCAGAGATCGCGACCTGCCTGATCAAGGATGATGCCACAAAGCCGTGCCAGAAACAGGCTGGCCATAAAGGTGGCAAGCGACTGCTGACCGACCTTCACAACATGGCGGCTGAAGCCGGAACCTATGCGGGATTGCACAGGCTGAATAAGGCTCAGCACGACATAGGCCAAAGCCATGAAATGCAGATAGCGCAGGGGATGCAGATTGGTCTGCTGGGTATCTGAAGGCAGCAGCCATTCGTGCCATGCCAGCAGCTGCGGAAACATCTGGTTGATGCCCCAGAACGACAAGGGCAGGGCGATGAGCAGATACAATGCAGAGAGGCGGAACAGCACTGGATTGTTCAAGGACACAGCAGGCAGCCAGCGCGCGCCAAAGCTGAAGCCAGTGAAGAAAATCAGCTGCCAGGCAAACGGGTTGAAATACCAGCTGCGCCCGGTCCATGGGTCGCCGGGCAGTGCGAGGCCATAGATCCAGACGCAGAGGTAAAGCATGAGGCTGGCGGCAAAGGGCGCAAGCGGGTGCAGCCGCCACAGCTGCATCATAAACGGGATCAAAGCCAAGATGACCAGATACATTGGCAGGATATCCAGATAATCCGCCTGCCAGCGCAATAGCACCATAGAAAGCAGCGCGCGCGCTGGTTCTGCGAACAGATGATCCAGACCTTGGTTAGATAGATAGCCGACTGAAGGCCACTGCATATGTGCCGCGATGTAGAGCGCCATAATCGCCAGAAACAGGCCGATATGCGCCCAGTATACCTCCCAGCAGCGATGCAGGATGCGCGCGGTGCCAAGCCACCAGCCTCGCTTTACAAAGATGGTGCCAAAAGCCAGCGCCGAGGCAAAGCCGGAGCAGAAAACAAATAGTTCTGTGGCATTGGAAAAGCCGAAGCGGGCGGGAATGAAGCCGTTCCAGCTGTTGCCGGGGACATGGGCAATGAAGATCACAAGCATCGCCAGCCCGCGGAAGAAATCGAGCCGTAAATCGCGCGGTTTTTTGGCGGGTGCTGTCTGCGGGGTCATCCGGAAAATCCTGTTGCTTCAGGAATCCCAGACTTTGCAATCACCTGCCAATCGCGTTTGCGTGATTGACTAAAGCGTAACCGCCCTGCCTTCACGCGCGGACTGCTCCGCCGCCAACCCGATCAACACAGCTTTCAGGCCGTCCTGCAGCGTGACATCCACCTTGCCGCCAGAAACCACAGCCTTGTTGAAGCCGAGATGCTGGTAATAGGTGGAGCCGTGGTGATCGCCCGCTTTGAGGATTGCCTCATCCACATGCACGGCGCGGCGCTGTGGGCCCTTGGGTTCGCGCAGACTGATCTCGATTTCGGAATGGCGCTCTTCGCCGCCGGGCCAGAAGCGCGCCGGGCCGGGAATGAACGCCTCGACACGGCCAGTGCTGCCGGTCGCCGTGATGGTTTCCTGCCAATACGAGCCTTCCGCAAACATGCAGAGATCGAGGAGCGCACGGCGGCCTGACTTGAAGTCCACAATCACATAGGCGTTGTCGATGATATCCGGCTTATCGCCTGCGTAGAGCTCGTCTTGATGGTTCACATCCATCGCGCCGGAGGCATAAACCCGCACCGGATCATCCGCCATAATGAGCCGCATCAGATCAAAGAAGTGGCAGCATTTCTCAACCAGCGTGCCGCCCGTGCGTTTGTTGAAGCGGTTCCAGTCGCCCACCTTTTCCAGAAAGGGAAAGCGGTGCTCGCGGATGGCCAGCATCTGCAGATTGCCGATCGTGCCGTTGCGGATTTCGGCCATCAATTCCTGCACCGGAGGCATGTAGCGATACTCCATCGCCACCCAGATCGGTGCTTTATGAGCATTTCCTTTGCTGGCTAACCAATTACAGTCCTCAGTGTTGGTGCAGACAGGTTTCTCCACCAAAACAGGCAGCGTGCGCTTGGCGGCAAAGATGTCAGCCAGAATATCCTTGTGGGTGTCATTGGGGCTGGCGATGACGAGCGCATCAACTGCGCCCTTGTCGAGCAGGTCCTGATGGTTGTTGAAGGCTTGCGGAGTCTTGCCCATGACCGAAGCAACAGCAGCAGCGCTTTGCTCGCGTGATCCGGCATCGGGATCAGAAATGGCGGTGACGACTGCGCCGGGAATGAGCGCCAGATTGCGCACATGCTCGCGGCCCATCATGCCCGCACCAATCAAACCATAGCGTAGTGTCATCGTATCCTCTTATGCGAGATGCCGGACGGGAAGCCCAAGCCGCTGCCCTAGCGCCACCATCGCGCCTGTATGATCGCCGTAGACCATGGCAACATGGTGCTCGTATCCACCGCCGATCAAACCATGCAGCGCCTTGTCCATGGCAGCGTCAAGCTTGACCACGCCGCTGGTGCCGGTGAAGCTGATAGGGGCGCGAACGACTTCGCCTGACCCGACCAGCAGATGCGGCTGGTTGTTGGCCTGGCTCAACCGCGCGATGGTGATGCGCCCTGGCTTCAGTGGAAACTGGTAAAGCAGCGGCATCTTCCGGTTGGAGTGGATCTGCGCTTCGGCGTCATAGGCTGGGTCGCGCATCGAAGCGGGAGCCGAGCCGCAATGCCAGAAAACGGTTGTGCCGTCGTTTGCATCCATATCGACAATATCAACGAGCCATGACGGTGCTTTGGCAACCTCCTGCATCATCAGGGCCGTGACTGCTCCGTAGACATCCGCCTCGCATGCTGCAGGCACGCCGGAGCCGTTCATCATGCCCATCGGGCCACAAATAGCGCAGCCATATTCCGTGAACATCTCGGGCCAGCAGCGGACGGCAAAAGCCGAAAGGCCGTTGTCACTCTTGAGGGAGGCGAGGCCCTCAAACAATGTGAGCGACTTATCAAGCTGCGCCTGATCAACGGCGTCTATGCCCTTGAGATGGGCCACATCCTTGCGGCGTACAGCGGTGGCCGCAGGTGTTGTTTGGGCGGCGCGTGAAAACAGGTCCGCCAAGGCAAAGCGATCAACCGAAATACCTGTCAGGTTCGACAGGGTATTGGCATCATAGCGGCAGGTATCAAACCCGGCAGGATGTTCGCCGATGAGGCCGATCTTGCGGCCCTTCAGATCAGCAAGCACAGATTCAGCTGCGGTCTTCTCATTGTGCGATGGTGTTGCCTTTGCTGTGTTTACAGCTGTAGCACCAACCGAGGCACTGAACGAAGACAGACCTTTGCCAATGGATTTGTCAGCTGCCTGAAACAGATACTGGTAAGGCACACCGGCGCGGCCCAGCGCATGACCCGCAAGGTTCAACCCGCAGAAGGAATTCAACCGCAGGCGACCGCCGGTTCTGGGCTCTGGAAAGGCCCAAATCGAAAGTGGCGCCTTAATTTCCTTAGCCAGCTCAAGAGTCATGGATGCATCGGTGAATGTCACCTGCAAAAGCAGCAGCGCATCCAGCTTTTCAGCCTGCAATGTGGCTGCTGCTGCGCGCGCGGCATCGGCATCAAACAGCAATGTGCGCGGCCCAACGGTTGCTATGCCTGCGGCATCCAGAGTGGCGAAAGCCTTGGCTGCCATCTCCTCGGCATAGGGGACATCAAAGGTTGGCCGTGCGAGGGCCAGGACACCAATTGCCATCGGTTATGCTCCAAAGCCTTTATAGTGTTTGCGGAAACTGGCGTCAGGATGGGCGACATCCGTGGTGCCGCCAAACACGGCGTGCTCGTTCCATGGTAGAGCGCTGGCGTCTGTCAACGCGTTGAGGTCCCGCATATAGGGCACGCTCTCGTTGCGCAGGCCGTTGCGGATGGCATCCCAATCCGGGAAATGCTGGAATGGCTTCAGCCAGATGGCGCGTCCGGCGAGATAGCCCGAAGCCCCGGCAGCATAGGCATGCTCCAGCACATTGCGGAATTCCGCCATGCCTGCACCGGCGGAGAGCATGACCCATGGGCGTCCTGCGAGCTTGCCCATCTCATCGAACAGTGCCTGCGCTTCCTTGGCACCGTCGCCCTTGAGGCCGGGGACGGCTTTTGCGGGCAGTGGGCTTTCCAGCTTGAAAACGTCGATGCCATATTTTGCATCGGCAAACACCCGCACGCTTTCGAGCACGTGATCCGCATGCTTGGCTTTCATCTCGATATAATCTGTTGTCTGGTTGGCCTCGCCGGCAAGGGGATAGACCAGCAATTCGAAGAGATAAGGGATATCATACTTCGCGCAAGCATCACCAATGCGCTGGGTGAAGTCCTTCTGTTTCTGAATGACACCCGGGCTGGCATCTGGCCGATACCAGGCTAGCACTTTCACGGCATCGCCGCCGCTGCGCTTGATTTTTTCAACAGACCAATTGTCAATTTCATCAGAAAGCCGACCGCCCGGAGTATCCTTGAAGATGGAATCCTCGAGCGTGACGATCAATCCCTTAGTCGGCGAAAGAATATTAATGCCGCGTGGCAGGGCGAAGTGTGGATCCAGCAGCATGGCGGAGCTTTCGCCCTGCAATTCTTCCACCAGCATCAGTTTGAACCCGGCCACATCCTCGTAGGGCGCTTCCGCAGTGCCGCGCTTTTCCTTGATCGGGTTCTTGATCGGCGGGCGCTGATCAACAGCTGTCATTTTGAAGCGGCCGCCCGCATCAGCCATGCGCCGCATGCCCCAGAGTTTTCCGGCGGAAAGGGTCGTCTTTGTCACCATCTCAGGGGTGCTCCTTCAAAAACTGTTCGGTCTCGGCGCGGGTGGGTATGCCGCCTCTTCCGCCAAAGCGTGTGCATTTGATGGCAGAAACAGCTGATGCATAGCGCACAGCATGCGCCTCTGTCATGCCTTCGGCAAGGCCAAGCGCAAATGCGCCGTGCCATGTGTCGCCCGCACCCAGCGTATCAATAACATCAACCTTGAAACCGGGCGTATGGCGGATGGTATCACCCTCGGTCCAGAAAACACCCCTTGCGCCGTCTGTTACTGCCAGCCAGCCCTTGTGCTTGCGGCGCAGAATTTCCAACCCAGCACGCACATCCCGCTCACTTGTGATTTCAAGGCAGGCTTGCGATGAGAGCGCTGCATGGGTGCAGGCGTCTATCAGACCTTCATCAGCAGGCTTGCGGTCCACATCGAGCACAGAGGGTATGCCTGCTGTGCGTGCGAGATCAAAGATATGGCGCGATCCTGCCTCCCAGCGCGTATCGCCCAGCACACAATCCAGCCCCTGTGGCAGGGCTGTCGGCAGCCAGTCTGTCGCCTCTGGCATTTCCGGATCACTGTAGCTGATAATCATCCGCTCGCCGTGCTTGTCCACCAGAATGCAGGAGAGGGGAGAACGCAGGCCTTGAGCGCGCAGTGAAAGCGTGCAGTCAACACCTTCGCGGGTCAGTTCATCAATGATGGTCTGGCCCAGCGCATCGTTGCCCAGCCGCGTGATGAGATGCGCCTTGCCGCCCTGCCGCGCCACGGCAACCGAGGCATTGGCGGCGATGCCGCCGCCCACAGTTTTCATGGCCGTCGAGCGGTATTTTTCTGCGCGCAGGGGCATCTCGTCGACTTGAAAAACATAGTCGAGAACAGAAATGCCGATGCAGAGGACAGAGGCCATGGGTTCAGGAATCAGCTTGGAAATGCTGGAAATGGATGATCAGGTTGCAAGGATTATCTCCTGTTAGCGCAAGTCTTATGTCTTATACAAGACTGGATGCGCACTAAGGGGCACTTTTATGCGGCGAGATCTGCCACAATCGCATCCAGCACAGGAAAACCGGCTGGCGTGACGCGCAGCTGGCCGTTGTTCGTCTGCTCCACCAGTCCATCCTTCACCAGAAATTCAATCTGCTTCGGGTTGATGCTGCGGCCTGAAATCAGCGTGTAGCGCGCGAGATCGATGCCTTCGCGCAGGCGCAGGCCCATCACCAGCAACTCATCGCCCTGCTCGTCGGTGGTCAGCGCCTCATCTTCCACAAGGCCATGACCGTTGGCCTGCACCGACTGCATCCAGTTTTCAGGGTGCTTCTCGGTGGATTGCGCGCGGCGCTGACCATCCACGATCAACCGACCATGCGCACCAGGGCCAATGCCCGCATATTCCTGATAGCGCCAGTAGACGAGGTTGTGGCGGCTTTCCGCGCCCGCCTTGGCGTGGTTGGAAATCTCGTAGGCTGACATGCCGTGCTTGTCGGTGATTTCCTGCGTGACGTCCCAAAGTGCGCGGCCCAGCGCCTCGTCTGGAATGGGCAGTTTGCCCGCGCGGTGCAGCGCCTCGAAAGCAGTGCCTGGCTCGATGGTGAGTTGATAGAGCGACAGATGTTCTGCGGCATGATCAATGGCGCTTTCCAGCTCCTGCCGCCAGCTCTCCGGCGTCTGGTTGGGGCTGCGTGCGTAGATAAGATCGAAGGAATAGCGCTCGAAAATGCTGGCCGCGGTCTTCACTGCTTTCAGCGCTTCCTCCACG
Source organism: Beijerinckiaceae bacterium (assembly GCA_051649305.1). Lineage (GTDB taxonomy): Bacteria > Pseudomonadota > Alphaproteobacteria > Rhizobiales > Beijerinckiaceae > JADCCX01. The sequence goes on along the minus strand of JBOFGV010000044.1, from coordinate 184,304 downwards.
CTGTGCATGCGGCCAAGGGCCTTCAGGTCTGCGTTGTCCAGCGCCTGTACGCCAATCGACAGGCGGTTGACGCCAGCAGCACGATAGCCGCGAAAGCGCTCGGCTTCCACGCTGGTGGGGTTGGCCTCCAGCGTGATCTCGGCATTGGGATCAACGCTCCAGCCACCTGCGATGGCATCGAGAATGCCCGCGACAGTCTCAGGTGCCATGAGCGACGGCGTGCCGCCACCAAAAAAAATGCTGGTGACAGTGCGCCCCGGCGCAAGCGCTGCGCGATGCGCAATCTCGCGGCGGAAAGCCTCAAGATAGCGCATCTGGTCTGGCGGGGCGTGGCGCACATGGCTGTTAAAATCGCAGTAGGGGCATTTCGCCAGACAGAACGGCCAATGCACATAAACGCCGAAGGCGGGGGGTGCGGATGTCATTGTCATTCCCGGCCGCGTCCGGCCCAGCCGGATCGCGAGAGCGGGAATCCAGCACAAAACGTCTTCTTCAAAAGATCTTTTGACGCCTTCGGCGACCCACTGCGCTGGATCCCGGATCTCGCAATTCGGCTTTGCCGAATGCGGTCCGGGATGACACCGAACCTCGAACTGACGCCATCCATCATCGCTTCAAACACGCCTCTGCCAGCAGCATAAACGCCCGCGCGCGGTGCGAAAGACCCGTGCCTGCCGGCGGCAGGCCGTGCTTTTCGTCCGATGTGAACTCGGCAAACGTTCGGCTGTGGCCTTCGGGTACGAACATCGGGTCATAACCAAAGCCTGCCTTGCCGCGCGGGGGCCATGTGAGCGTGCCGGGGCAGCGGCCCTCGAACAGTTCCTCATGACCATCTGGCCAGGCGATGACGAGCGCTGAAACAAACTTTGCCGCTGTGCCTTCCACCGTATGGCCACGCTTGGAAACCTCATCGTGCAGGCGCTGCATGGCGCGCTCCCAGCTGCGCGGTTCGCCCGCCCAGTCCGCCGTGAAGAGGCCCGGCGCACCATCCAGCACATCTACCGATATGCCTGAGTCATCCGAGAAAGCGGGCAGGCCCGTGGCTGCCACCGCAGCACGCGCTTTTATCGCGGCATTCTCGGCATACATCGTGCCGTTCTCGACAGGCTCCGGCAGGCCAAGCTCACCGGCAGAAACGAGCGTGATGCCGTAGGGCGCAAAAAGCTCGCGCATTTCCTTCAGTTTGCCAGCGTTGTGCGTGGCCAGCACCACCTTGCCTGTCAGTGGACGTGCCATCTTACATCACTGCCATTTTCTGCAATTGCACCAGCGATGTCGTGCCCTTGCGGGCCAATGCCAGCAGACGCAGCAACTGCTCCTCGCTGAAAGGCTCGCCCTCGGCGGTGCCCTGCACCTCCACGATGCCGCCTGTGCCGGTCATCACGAAATTCGCATCCGTTCCGCAGTTCGAATCCTCGGCGTAGTCAAGGTCCAGCACCGGCTGGCCATTGTAGATGCCGCAGGAAACAGCCGCCACATGGTCGCGAAGCGGATCACCCTTGATCATGTCGCGCGCCTTCATCCACTGGATTGCGTCATGCAGCGCCACCCACGCGCCGGTGATGGCCGCCGTGCGTGTGCCGCCGTCCGCCTGCATCACGTCGCAATCAACGGTGATCTGCCGTTCGCCAATGGCTTTGAGGTCCACCACTGCGCGCAGTGAGCGGCCGATGAGCCGCTGGATTTCCTGCGTGCGGCCAGACTGCTTGCCGGTGGTCGATTCGCGCCTTGTGCGCTCATGCGTTGCGCGGGGCAGCATGGCGTATTCAGCCGTCACCCAGCCCGAGCCCTTTCCGCGCAGCCAGGCGGGCGGCTTTTCTTCAATGGAAGCGGCGCAAAGCACATGCGTTTCGCCAAATTTCACGAGGCAGGAGCCCTCGGCATAGCGCGCCACGCCCCGCTCCAGCGAGACCTTGCGCATTTCATCTTCGGCACGTTTGGAAGGACGCATGGTGACTCCGCTGCAATGATTGAGCGGGTTCTAGGCGGAAGAGGGCGGAGGGGCAAGGAGGGATGTGGAAGGGTGTTGTCAACAAAAGACTCGTATAACTCTCAGGTCATCCTTGCAGTTGAACCAAAATCGCCTTGTGGTGCCTTGCTGAAAGGGGAAACGACTGCCAGGTTGTCACCAAATGACCCAGCATCAGCGAATCATCCGCCCACTCCGCCAAATTGCCACCGAGTTCACTTTGCTGCGCCAGCAGGCGGGGCTGACTCTCGAGGATACAGCAAAGCTGCTCGAGGTATCAGAGCGCACGGCGTATCGGTACGAAAGCGGTGATGCGCGACCATCGCGGCTTGCGGTGCGCATGCTCCTCGTGGCGATTGGAGAGCGCATGGCCAGCGGCGGGCCAAAGGCAAGCGCGGCGTCCGGTTTCAGGTTCATCGATCTCTTTGCCGGAATTGGCGGGTTGCGACGAGGCTTCGAGACGATTGGCGGGAGGTGTGTGTTTACCTCGGAATGGGACCTGAAATGTCAGGAAACCTATCGGCTTAACTATCCTGACAACCACGCTATAGCGGGCGACATCCGCCCGTATGCCGAAAATCCGGCACTGGTTCCTGCCCATGATCTTTTGCTGGCGGGGTTCCCGTGCCAGCCATTCTCGATTGCCGGTGTTTCCAAGAAGAATGCTCTAGGACGTCCCCACGGGTTTCTATGTGATACTCAGGGCACGCTGTTTTTCGACACCGCCCAGATTATTGCCCATCATCGGCCAGCGGCCTTCGTGCTGGAGAATGTGAAAAACCTGCAACGGCACGACCAGGGCCGCACGTTCGCTACGATCATCCATGTGCTGACGAAGGAGCTGGGCTACAATGTCCAGTACCGGATAATCAGCTCCGAACCCTGGGTGCCGCAGAAGCGCGAGCGGATATTTATCGTAGGATTTCGTGAGCCGACAGACTTTGACCTGAACTCCTTGAAATTGCCGGAGACCGGGCCGAAACTCGGCACGATCCTGGAGCCGGAGGTTGATCCAAAATACACCCTCACTCCCAGACTCTGGCAGTATCTCCAGGACTACAAGGCCAAGCACAATGCTGCCGGAAACGGCTTTGGATTTAGCCTGTTCGGGCCGGGTGACGTGACCCGCACCCTCTCGGCGCGATACTACAAGGATGGTTCCGAGATACTGGTTGCGCAAAAAGGTCAGCGCCCGCGTCGCCTCACCCCGCGTGAATGTGCCCGTCTCATGGGATTTGACACCAAGGCCCAGCCCTTCCGCATCGGCGTGTCTGATACCCAGGCCTACAAGCAGTTCGGCAACGCGGTGGTGGTACCGGTGGTGCAGTTCCTGGCCAAGGCCATGGAAGTCCATCTCAACGATGCCGTTGGCAAAGTCAGCGAGTCCTCCAGAGCCCCAGCCCGGCTGGTAACTCGGCCTGACCGGCCAGAGGCTGTTGCCCGGCATGCCTGATACTGTCAGTCCCGAAGTGCGCAGCCGGATGATGTCCGGTATTCGCAGCAAGGATACCGCGCCGGAGATGGTTCTCAGGCGTGGCCTTCACAGCGAGGGATTTCGGTTCCGCCTGCACGACCGCACTCTGCCCGGAAATCCGGATATGGTATTTCCGCGCTGGCGGGCCGTGATTTTTGTCCATGGATGTTTCTGGCACGGCCACGAGTGTCACTTGTTCCGCTGGCCCAAAAGCCGCGAGGCATTCTGGCAGGAAAAGATCGGTCGCAACCGCGCTAATGATATCCGGACAACCGAGGCGCTGGCAGCAGCAGGCTGGCGTCAGAGCGTAGTCTGGGAATGTGCGCTCAAGGGTCGGACACGACGCCCGGTTGAAAAAGTAATCGCAGATTGTGCCGAGTGGCTGCGCAGCGATAAGCCTGCACTGGAAATTAGGGGACAGGCATGAGCGGAATTCGGCGTGGTTCGTTGGCCGACTACTTTGTAGGGGTTGCTGCAAAGCGGGTGTCCTCCCACGAGGTGGACCCTAAAGTGTCAAGAGGACACGAATTTCAGGGTGTTGACGACTTTCGGTCATTCCTTGGGCTAACTGGTGAAAAGCGGCAAATACCTGTTACTTGGATATGGCTGGAGGATGGCGAGGATCTAACCAGGAGACCCTTGACTGGGACTTGGTATGATAGTCGCAGGGGCAAGTCGCACAGGGATCCAGAGTACAGACTCTACTATCCGGCTAAAGCAGAAGAAGTAGTATATCGTTCGAAAGAAGGCGACACGCTGTTTCTATGTCTGCCTAAAGAAGGGCACCTTCTGGCAATTCTCTGTCCTGCAGGCAGTACTATTGAAAGCCAACTTCAATGGCTGTTTGGTTTGCGTCCTCAACAAAGCCTGGAAGTCGAGACAAGAGAGCTTAACAAGCGTAATTCACATGAGCTGGATTTGGCGGCGCGCTACATTCTGGATGAATTGGGCATAGGGGTCGAAGAGCCCGAAGACGCCCAACTTGATGCGCTTATCGAGCCTTTTGGTTTAATGTTCCCGGTTACAAGGGTCTTGTCAAAGCTGGCGCGCAATTCGCTGCCGGACTCTTTGCCACTGGACGCGCCTGATGAGGCTATTGTCTCTTGGATGGAACGTGAGGAGCAGTTGTTCCGTCGTCTTGAGCGGCGTGTTGTTGATGCCCGGCTCCGGTCGGGTTTCATGATGGATGAAGGCCCAGATGTCGATGGGTTCTTGAACTTTTCGCTCAGTGTGCAGAACCGGCGGAAGTCGCGCGCAGGGCATGCGCTTGAAAATCACCTTGAGGCACTATTCTTAGCACATAAGCTTCGCTTTGCCCGCGGTGTTGAGACTGAGAATCGAAACAAACCGGATTTTTTGTTTCCTGGACAGACCGAATACCGAGATACAGCTTTTCCATCTGAGAGGCTGACAATGCTGGGAGCAAAATCCAGTCTGAAAGATCGCTGGAGGCAGGTTTTGTCGGAAGCGGTCCGAATTGAACGCAAGCACTTGCTCACGCTTGAACCCGGCATTTCAGAGAATCAAACCGATGAAATGCGTACCAAGGATTTACAACTTGTCATTCCAAACCGACTTCACCAGACATTTAACGAACGCCAGCGACCGCAACTGATGGGACTGGCAGATTTTATTGGACTGGTAAAAAGTAGAGAGCGTGCTTGATAGCAATCAGTATTTTCTAATCTGATCTTGGTGGGGAACATCGCGCTTTGCCCTTCCATCTTGCCTCCCCCACCCTTGCCCAATCCCCTTCCAATCGCCATTAATACCGGCATGTCGCAACCACCCGATTTGAAGCACCTCGATACAGGCCATCTCGCCAGCCTTGATGAGCGCTCGCGCGAGATTTTTCGGCGTATTGTGGATGGCTATCTGGCGAGTGGTGATCCGCTGGGGTCGCGGCAGCTGTCCAAGATCATCCCCATGACCCTCTCGCCCGCATCTGTGCGCAATGTGATGGCGGACCTTGAGGCGGCAGGTCTGATCTATGCGCCGCACACCAGCGCGGGCCGTCTGCCCACCGAGCTGGGCCTGCGGTTCTTTGTCGATGCCATGCTGCAGGTGGGTGACCTGACGGCACTGGAGCGCACCAGCATCGAGGATCAGGTGAGCCGGTCCGCGAAGGGCGCAGGCTCCGTGGAAGAGGTGCTGGCGCAGGCCTCGCAGATGCTCTCTGGCCTCTCGCGTGGTGCAGGCGTGGTGACGACCGCCAAGGGCGCCCGCCGCCTCAAGCATGTGGAGTTTGTGCGGCTGGAGCCAACGCAGGGCTTGGTCATTCTGGTGGGCGAAGACGGGCAGGTGGAAAACCGCGTTGTCGCCCTGCCGGTTGGCTTGCCCGCCAGCGCGCTGGTGGAGGCGTCGAACTATCTCAATGCCCGCATCCGGGGCCGTACATTGGCGGAGGTGCGCGGCGAGGTGGAAACGACGCAAAGGCAGGCGCAGCAGGAGCTGGATGAACTGACCCAGCGTCTGGTCGAGACAGGCCTTGCTTCCTGGGCGGGCATTGAGGGCGGCGACCAGCAGTTGATCGTGCGTGGGCAGGCGAACTTGCTGGAAGACCTCAGCGCCGCGGCGGACCTTGACCGCATCCGCATGTTGTTCTCCGCCCTTGAGACCAAGAAGGATGTGATCGATTTGCTGGGGCGCGCTGAAACCGCCGAGGGCGTGCGCATTTTCATTGGCTCGGAAAACAAACTGTTTTCGCTTTCCGGCTCATCAATGATTGCCGCCCCGTTCCGGGATGGTAACCAGAAGATCGTCGGCGTGCTCGGCGTCATTGGCCCCACGCGATTGAATTATGCGCGCATCGTGCCGATGGTGGATTATACAGCCAAGGTGGTGGGAAGATTGTTGGGCTAAAACACTGGCTTGACCAATTCAATAGGTCAGCTAGCTTGACCCAATCAGAACAAAGGCCGGGCGTGACCCAGCCACAGGAGGAACCATGTTGAACCGTCGCACGCTGCTCGCCGGCGCATCCGCCGCTATGCTCCCGCTTCCTGCCATGGCGCAGGCCAGTTGGCCTGATGGCAAGACCATCAAGGGCATCGTACCGTTTGCCGCAGGCAGCGCCACTGATACCATCGCCCGTGTCTATGCGGAACATATGTCGCGCACATTGAACACCTCGATCATCATCGAGAACCGGGCAGGGGCCAACGGCATGCTGGGTGCTGATGCGGTTGCCAAGTCGCCCGCCGATGGCCTGACCATCCTGTTTGGCACCAACTCCACCAATGCGGCTGCATCTGCGCTGTTCAAGACAGTGCCCTACGACCATGAGAAGGACTTTGCGCCCATCTCCTACATGGGTTCGGTGCCGCTGATCGTCTGCGTCGCCAACAAGCTGGAGGCGAAAACCCTGCCCGAACTGATCGCCTACGCCAAAGCCAACCCCGGCAAATTGAACTTCGGTTCGGCCTCGTCTTCGCAGCGTGTTTCCACCGAAATGCTGATGAGCATGGCAGGCATCAAGATGAACCTCGTCACCTACCGCGCCTCGCCGCAGGCTGTGACAGACCTGATTTCGGGTCAGATTGATGTGTTCGTGGCGGATCTCGCGGTCATGCTGCCGCAGGTTCAGGGCGGCACCATCCGCGCGCTGGCTGCCACCTCTTCCAAGCGTGTGCCGCAATTGCCCAACCTGCCTACGGTTGAGGAAGCCGCTGGCTTGAAGGGTTATGAACTCATCGCATGGTTCGGTGCCTTTGCACCGGCTGGCACTCCTGCTGCTGTGGTGGCCAAACTCAACGATGCCGTCGTGAAAGCCGCTGCCAGCCCGGAAGCTGCCGATAAGCTTGGCAAGGGCCTTGGCATTGCGGTTTCCTCCTCCACCCCAGCTGAACTTGCCGACAACGTGAAGCGCGAAAGCGCCAAATGGGCGAAGGCCGTGGCCGACGCAGGCATTGAGAAGCAGTAACTTAGCCAGCTTATGAAAAGCATTCGCATCGGTTCCGGTGCCGGTTATGCGGGAGACCGTTGGGAACCGGCACTGGAGCTGATCGAGACATCAAGCCTCGATTATATCGCCTTTGAATGTCTGGCCGAGCGCACCATCGCGCTGGGCCAGCTCGAGCGGTTGCGCGATCCGGACAAGGGTTACAATCCATTTATGGAGGACCGCTGGCGGGCCGTGCTGGGGCCTGCCAAGGCACGCGGCGTCAAGATTGTTACGAACATGGGTGCCGCCAATCCGCTCGCTGCCGCACAGCGAACAGTGGCGCTTGCGCGGGAGCTCGGCCTGCCTCCCATCAAGGTGGCGGTGGTGCTGGGTGACGATGTGTTGTATGCCGTGCAGGCCTCGCCCGACCTCGTGATGATGGAAACCGGCGAGCCGGTCAGCACGCTGGGCAACAGCATTATCGCGGCCAATGCCTATCTCGGGGCTGAACCGATCCGCGATGCACTGGCTACGGGCGCTGACGTGGTCATCACAGGCCGTGTGGCTGATCCCTCGCTGTTTCTGGCAGCCATGATGCACGGGCTCGGCTGGCAGGCGGGTGATTTTGAGAAAATGGCGATTGGCACAACCATCGGCCACTTGCTGGAATGTGCAGGGCAAGTGACAGGCGGCTACTTTGCTGATCCCGGTGTCAAGGATGTGTCGGGTCTGGACCGATTGGGCTTTCCTTTCGCCACGGTGCAGGCTGATGGGCGCGCCGTCATCAGCAAGCCCGCAGGCTCCGGCGGTGCGGTCACGGCGGCTACCTGCACGGAACAGATTTTCTATGAATGCGGCAACCCTGCAGCCTATATCACCCCGGATTGTGTGGCGGATTTTACAGGCTTGCGGTTTGAGGAGACTGCACCCGATCATGTCAGCGTAAGCGGTGCAAAAGCATCGGTCCGCACCGGCACATTGAAAACCAGCGTGTGCTACAGGGCTGGGCACATTGGCGAGGGGCATGTCGGCTATGCCGGTCCCAATGCGCTGGCGCGGGCAGAGCTGGCGGCCAGCATTGTCCGTTCGCGCCTCGCGCAGCGCAAGCTTGATCTTGATGAATTGCGGGTTGATCTCATCGGTGTGAACTCCCTGCATGGCGCGGCTTCAACGCCGCAGGGCGAGCCCTATGAGGTGCGCCTGCGCGTTGCGGCGCGCAGCAACAACCGCAGGCATGCGGAGTATGTTGCGCAGGAAACGCAGTCGCTCCTCACCAACGGGCCTTATGGCGGCGGCGGGGATTTTATGCAGGTGCGAGATCTGGTTGGCGTGCGTTCCGTGCTTTTGCCGCGCGAAGCCGTCACCCCGTCCATCACGGTGCTGACGTCATGAAGCTGCATGAGATTGCAACGGCACGGGCGGGGGACAAGGGCAACACGGCGCAGATCGCCGTCATCGCCCGCAAGCCGGAGGATTATTCAAAGCTCTGCGAGGCTCTGACAACCGTCGTGGTGGCAAAGGCTTTTACCGGCATCGTGCATGGGCCTGTTACGCGCCATGAAGTGCCGGGCCTGCACGCACTGGTGTTTCTGCTGGAAGGTGCGCTCGGCGGTGGTGTGGCCATTTCGCTTGCCTTTGATCCCCACGGCAAGAGCCTTTCCAGCCTTATGCTGAGTATCGAGCTTGACTGACTATTTTCGGATAGCCAGCCAAATAATATGCTTTGCTCCGCTCTTGCCGCGATGCGCCCGTACCATAACTTCCTCCACAGCGAAGCCAGCCAGTTTCAGCCGCTTGGTAAAATGCGCATCCGGCCCCTGGGACCAGACAGCCAGAACGCCCCCCTTGCTGAGCGCCGCATGGATGGCAGCCAATCCACGGCTGTCATAGAGCCTGTCGTTCTGCGCGCGTGTCAGCCCATCCGGGCCGTTGTCGACATCCAGCAGAATGGCATCATAGATTGCCTCATCAGCCTGAATGCACTGGATCACATCCTGCGCCAGCAAAGTAATCCGTGGGTCATCAAGGCTGCCTGCAAATACCTCCGCCATTGGTCCTTGTGCCCAAGTGATGACCGCAGGCACCAGTTCCGCCACTGTGATGCGGGCATCGCTGGCATAGGCAGAAAGCGCAGCCCGCAGCGTGAAGCCCATGCCCAACCCGCCTATCAAGACCTTGGTGTTCTTGCGCCCGCGCAGTTTTTCAAACGTGAGTGTAGCCAGCGCTTCTTCCGAGCCACTAAGGCGTGAGTTCATCAGCTCGTTCGCCCCCAGCATAATGGAGAATTCAGCACCGCGCCGCTTCAGCCGCAATGTGCCACCGCCAGGAATATCGCCGGTATCAAGATGCTCCCAGGGGATCATGTTGTGCGCTTCAAACCGGACGCAGTCGGAGTGCAGCGCGGGCTTCCGCTGGCGTTGCAGGCCTGCCGCCATGGCTTTGAATGAGATCCGCTGCAACGCGCACGAGTTCCGCATTGCCATTGGCAAGCCGGTCCTTGGTGACGCGGATGTTGTCTTCAAGCCCGGTGCGCACTGCCCCTGCACCACGCTTCAGCGCCCAACCCATCACCTCGCTCTGGTGGCGGCCAATGCCTGCTGCTGTCCAGGTGGCGCGAGGAATAACGCGGCGTGTTTCAGCGAGCATGATGTCGAGCAGATGCTCATCCGCTGGCATGGCGTTCTGCACACCCATCACAAACTGCACATGCGGCGTGGCGGACATCAGGCCCGCCTCAATCAGCCGTTTTGCGCCGTGAATATGGGAAAGATCAAAAATCTCGATCTCCGGCACAATCTCAAATTCCTTCATGCGGGTTGCGAGATCAACCACGAGCGAAGCTCCGTTCTCGTAAACGATGGTGGGGAAATTCACCGAACCCGTTGAAAGCGACGCCATGTCTGGCCGGTGGACCAGTGAGAGGCCGCGCGCAGCGGGATCACGCCCACGCCCGCCGGTTGAAAACTGGATGATCATGCCCGGGCAATGCTTGCGCACGCCTTCCTGAACGGCGGCAAAGCGATCGGGATCAGACGAGGGTGTTTCATCATCGTTGCGCACATGGATATGCACCAGTATCGCGCCTGCTTCATAGGCAGCATGCGTGGATTCAATCTGCTCAGCAGGCTGAACCGGCAGGGTGGGATTGTCTTTCTTGCGCGGAACAGAACCAGTTATGGCAACTGCAATGACAACAGGGCGCATGGTGTTTCCTTCTTGCTTTTAGCCAGCTTGGTTATCCCAGCGACAGGCAACAGGCAAGGCACGCTGCTCAAGTGACTGACGCTCAGAACGCCTCTTCCAGCATGGCGCGATAATCTGCCACTGTTGGCGTTCTGGCGTTGGTTTTGGTGCAATGGTCTTCCATGGATGTCTCTGCCACCTTGTCGAACCATTCGCGCTTCACGCCCATGGCACGCAGGTTTGCCGGCATGCCAATACGCTGGTTGAGGCCCTCAATAAACCGGTCGATAGACTGGCCAGCGGGGACATTCATTTCATAGGCAAGGCGGGCATACTCCGCTTGTCTGATTCCGGCGTTGAAGCGCAGCACAGCGGGCAGCAAAACGGCATTCAGTGTGCCGTGATGGAGATGCGCTTCTTTGAGGCCACCCAGTGTGTGGGCGAGAGAATGCACAGCGCCCAGCCCCTTCTGAAACGCCATGGCCCCCATCATCGAGGCCATCATCATGTCATAGCGTGCCTGCCGGTTGCTGCCGTCTTTAACAGCGGTCTCCAGCGCGCGGGCAGCGAGGCGGGCGCATTCCAGTGCGATGGCACCGGCAGGCGGGTTCTCCACATTCGAGATGAAGCATTCGATGCCATGGGTCAGCGCATCCATGCCCGTTGCCGCGGTCATCATCGGGGGCAGGCCAAGAGTCAGTTCCGGATCGCAGATCGCGCGCTTTGGGAAGAGCAGCGGCGAGATAACCGAGAGCTTGCGTCCGTCACGAAAGCTCATCACCGCACCACGCCCAACCTCTGAGCCTGTGCCTGAAGTTGTTGGGATGGCGATGACAGGCGCGATTTTATCAGTGATTTTTGGTGCGCCACCATGGATGAAAGCATAGTCGCGCAGCACGCCGCCATGGGTTGCCAGAATGGCGACGGACTTGGCAAGATCCATGGGCGATCCACCGCCCAGAGCAACAATGCCATCGCAACCATTCGCTTTATACATTTCGACGGCGAGATCAGTCGCTTCCTCGGTTGGGTTGGAGGGGGTGCTGTCAAACACTGGTGTTTGCGCACCTTTCGGCATCAGGGCCGTTATCCGCGCTGCAAGCCCCGCAGCAACCACGCCCTTGTCAGTCACCAGCAGCGGGTTTTTCATGCCGCAGGTTGTGATGTCTTCTGGCAAGCCCGCAATGGCTCCAAAGTCAAAGCGGATGGTGGTTAGGTACGAGATGATCGGCATGGATACAGCACTTTCTTGAAGCCAGCTAAAGGTCTGGCATCAGGTATCAGGATTGTTCAGTCTCGTGCTGCTCAGTGAGCAGCCATCACGCGGGTGATTGCACCATCGATAGCCGCAACAACCTCATCCAGATCGCTCTTCTTGCAGATATAGGCCGGGCTGAGACAGAGCGTGTTGTTGAGGCCGTTCAGCGAGCGGTTGGTCGCACCCAGAATCACAGCCGACTGGGCAAAACAATCCGCCACAATCGCCTGCACCATTTTCTCTGGCAGCGGCTCCTTGGTCTCGCGGTTGCTGACCAGTTCCATGCCCTGAAACAGGCCCTTGCCGCGCACATCGCCGATGATCATGTGCTTGCCCTGCAAGTCATGGAGCTTATCCATCAGATAATCACCCATGTTCTGAACGTTCACCAGCAGGTTCTCGTTCTCGATGATCTCCATGTTGGCAATCGCCGCCGCCGGACCAGCCGTGCAGCCGCCGAATGTCGAGATGTCGCGGAAGTAACTCATTGGATCATCAGGATTGGACTTGAACTCGTTGAAGACCGCTTCCGTTGTCACGGTGCATGAGATGGCGGCGTAGCCAGAGGCAACGCCCTTCGCCATGGTCACGATATCGGGTTTCACGCCGTATTGCTGGTAGCCGAACCACGTTCCAGTGCGGCCAAGGCCACAAACCACCTCATCGATGATCAGCAGGATGTCGTATTTCTTGCAGATCTCCTGCACGCGGTCCCAGTATCCTTTGGGTGGGGGAATGACACCGCCACCCGCTGTGACAGGCTCCAGGATGAGCCCGCCGACGGTATCAGCACCCTCGCGCAGGATAACCTCCTCGATGGCGTTGGCGGCACGCACGCCATAATCCTCCACATCACCCCATTGCGAGCGATATTCAAGACAATGCGGCACTTCCACAAAGCCAGGTGTGAAGGGGCCATACTGTTCCTTGCGCTGCACCTGCCCGGCGGAAGCCAGAGCCGAGATTGTTGTGCCGTGATAATCGCGGTCGCGGTAGAGAATTTTGTGCTTCTTGCCGCCATGCTTCTGGTGGGCAATCTGGCGAACAATCTTGTAGGCCTTCTCGTTGGCTTCGGAGCCGGAGTTTGAATAATAGACGCGGCTCATGCCTGGCATTTTGGCGATTAGCTGTTTGGCAAACTGTGCGCCGGGAATGGTGCCCATGGCACCGGCAAAATAGTTCAGCTTGATCAATTGATCACGCACAGCATCTGCAATTGAAACACGTCCGTAGCCGACGTTGACGGTCCACACACCGCCGGAAACCGCATCCAGATGCTCGCGGCCAGCCGTGTTCCAGACACGCAGACCTTTACCCTCGATAATGATCAGCGGGTCAACCGTCTCGTATTTCTTGTGCTGGGAGAGATGATGCCAGACATGCTCGCGGTCCGCCTCGATGATATCGCGGTAATCATTCTTTTGCGCATGAATGTTCACGGTCGAGAGCTCCCTGTTCGCTGGTGTCGAGTATTGCAGGACATGAACCGCAAAGCCAGATTTTATCCTGGCCGATCGGGGTCAATATGGTTCCTTAAGGCAATGCCAGACAGACAACATTCATGGACCAAACCAGTGATCCGGGCAATCCCGGATGGGCGGGCAATGTGCCGCAAGTGAGCAACGTTCCGTCGTTTGCATGGCAATGTCACGGACGTGGGGACAATGTCCGCAGAAAGGCCGCGAGATCACTGGCTTCTCTTGCCGAAAACTTGAAAGGCTCGAGTATCCTTTCGCCATCTGCGTGCAGGCGTTCAACGTTGATTTCGGAATAATGCCGCACAACATCCTCGATTGTCGCCCGTGAGCCGTTGTGCATAAAGGGCGCAGTCAACGTGAGGTTCCGCAAGGATGGCACCTTGAACTCGCCAAAGTTTGTGTGGCGCTGCTCTACATGCACCGTTGCCCAGGATGATGCTTCGTCGCGGGTATCGCTGTGCTTGCCAAGGCGATTGAAAGGACTGCTCTTCAGTTTGGCGATGCCCTCGTAGCGTCCAGGGTCAACCCGTCCAGGCTCAATAAAATAGGGCACGGCCGCATCGCTGAATTCGCCGTTGCTGAAAGCAGGGCCGACATGACAGACATTGCATTTTCCGCGCCCCACAAAGAGTTGCGCACCGCGTTGCGCATCCTGCGGAAAGGACGCAGCTGCGGTCCTGTCGCCGCGCGCCAGTGCATCGCGAAAATCATCGAAGGCTGTGCGCCCGCTTGTGATGGTTTCCTGAAAGGCAGCGAGCGCCTTGGCAACATTGACCAGAGTTGTTTCAGCATCTGCTTCGTTTGGTGAAATACCAAAGACTGCCTTGTAGCTTGACAGGAAGGCGGGGTTCTCACTGATGCGTCGGGCGATATGGGCCGGTGTCGCCCCCATCTCCTTTGGCTCCAGCAGGGGCACAATACTGTGTGCCCAGAGACTGTCACTGCTGCCTGCCCAGCCGAACCAGCGGTTGTTGCCAATGTTAAGCAACGACTGCGTATTGCGGTCGACAAGCCCTATGGCTTGTCCTCGCTTCAACCCATCAGTCCAGCCCCGTTCGGGTTGATGGCAAGTGGCACAGGAGACTGTGCCTGTGATCGACAGGCCTTTGTCAAAAAAGAGAGTGCGGCCAAAAGCGATGGCCTCTGCATTGCCGGATGCGCGGTTGCTTGGATCGCGTGTCGCAGGTTCTGGCCATGGGCCATGATCAAGCATCTGACTGATCTCGGATTCTGTCAGAAGCAGCGAGGGTTGCTGCGCTGTCGTCAATGACGCGCCAGCGATGCATGTCAACAGCAACAGGCCCCACGCTGCGAGCGCCTTCACCGCACCATCCTCATCTCATTGCTCACCGGACATCGAGCTCGAGGGCCAGTTGATGCGGCTTGCTGTTGCCAGCTTCTGTCACCGCCAATGTGACTTCCCATTTGCCGGGCATGTGGAACAGAAAGCCGCGCGCCTCATAGCTGCCTTCGCCCTTGGCCAGGATCTCTGGCTTGTAGTTCATGCCGTGCCGGTGGGCAGGCATGCGCGCGTCAATCACGATGCGCTCGACCTTCGCGCTTTCGGCAGAGCACAGCATCAAGTTAACGACAAACGGTGCGCCAACTTTGATGGGAGCCGGGTTGAAACGAACAGCTGCTGCAAAGCGTGCCGGATCAGCGCTCTTCATGTGTGTGCCGCTGTCAGCAGGCAGGCAGGACGCCTGCGCAGCGCCTGAGGTCAGCAGCAATGCGACCGTCATTGCAATTCCGCGCATCATCAGTTGGTGCCCTTGGCAGAGGAAGGATTTACGGGTGATACATGGCTCAGCATCACTTCAGCGTTCCGGTAGGCGATGCCCTCGGCCATTGCCTTGGGCAGGCTTGCTAGCCAGCGGCGGCTGGTGTCGGCGTGTGACCCGATGTAGTGCCAGCGCTCTGGTGTGAAAGTGTCGGTACCTACCATGAAGCGCTCCGGAAATTCATCAAAGGCTGCGCGCCAGTCCGGCGCTACACTGTCGCCCTGTGCATGCTCGTTGCGGAAGGCCAGATCAGCCCACAGGTTCTTGTGCTTGCGCAGCATTTCGCGGACCTTTTCAGGCCTTTCAAAGCCGGAATGGGCCCACAGCACCTTGGCGTCTGGATAGGTCTTGAAGATCCGGTCAATCGCATCCGCATCAGAGTGGGCATGCAGCAACAGGTTGTATTGTTTTGCCAGCGCAATGATCCGCTGCACCACAGGCTTGTCGATATCAGCATTGAAGGCGTGGAACTCGCCAATGGCGCTGTATTTGAAGCGCTTCAGACGATCCTCGACATAGGTGATGATGGCCGGATCATTGGTCCAGTTTGTGGTGTCGCTGCGGTTGCGGTACGGCCTGAGGGAAGGAACGACAATATCGTGTGCTTCCGCATGAAGCTTCTGTGTTCCATCATCGTCAGAGCTCGACAACAGCACCTTCTTCAGACCGGCTTTGCGCAGAATGGCCACTGCTTCCTTTGGTGGAACCAATTGGACGGCATCATGGCTGTAATGGACATGCGCATCGAAGATGGGCATCGGCTGCTGTGCTGTTGCAGGCGAAGTGAGCGCAGGCACTGCGAGCAGCAGAGCGAAAAGTGAATGGCGCAAGGTGTTTCCTTTCACAAAACGTTTCACTTGAATTGCTATTATCTGACCAGATCCTGTGTTCAATCACTATACACAAACTGGGTAGTGAAAGACAAACAACGTCTTCGTCAAAAGCGACTGATGAATATCACGCAAAACCGCAAGCCGCACGCGCAGTGGCATGCTCGGACGAGGCAAGCGCTGATGCCAGCCAGCTGGCAGCATCTGCCTTTTCCGAGCCTGCAACCACTGCCGCTGTGTAAGCTGTGCTCAACCCAAGATCACCGGGGAGATCACCGATGGAACGGATTCCAGGTGTGGACACGATCTCGGTCAATTGCGTGCATCCCACAGGGTTTCTGTCCGGCGATGCCGCCAGCGCGGCCATGGCAGTCGCCCCATTGGGAAAGGTTCTGTGTCGAGCTGAAGTGCCCTCAAAAATGCCAAGACGTCTGAGCACATTGGCAAAATGGATGCCTGCGGTGGCCAGTTCCGGGTCAGGGAAATAGATGGCATCAGCGTTGAGCAGCAGCGCTTTCACATCCTGCTCCGTTGCAACCTGTGCAGCGGGTGCGTCAGCTTTCAGAGCAACCGCTGTTGTCACATGCCCGACAAGATGGCTCTCGCCCGGCATGGTGATGCCAAGTCTTTCAAACTCGGCCACAATCGCCGCTGTCAGAATGACAAGGTCTGGTCTTTCGCCAGCAAGAATGCGTGCCTTCAGACCGCCCACTGCGCTGAATGTACCATCGATACCAAAGCCGGTAGCCGCTGTGAAAGCCGGGGCCAGCTTTGAGACAATGCCATGGGCTGCGCCACCACTGTAAATCCTGATGCTGCTCATGATGCTGATAGTTCTCCAATAATGCGATCGCGTGTGATGGGCGTCTGGCGGATGCCTACACCCAATGCACTGTAAACGGCATTGCCGATAGCGGCAGCGGTTGGCCCCTGCGCACATTCGCCTGCGCCAAGTGGTGGGAGCTCCTGGTGTTCAATGAGCTTGACGCACACCTTCGGAACTTCGCTGAACCGCAGAATGGGGTAGCTTGCCCATGAGCCACACTCCAGCATGTCGCGTGAGAAATTCACCTGTTCCTTCAGTGTCCAGCTGACAGACTGAATGGCTCCACCCTCGATCTGGTTGATGGCGCCATCCGGGTTGATCACCTCGCCGAGATCAGCGGCAATCCAGAGTTCTGTGACGCGGGGCTCACGCTCCACATCCACTTCTGCCACCACGGCGCAATAGCCACTGGTATTCTTGTACCGGGCGAAAGCTATGCCGCGCCCACGCCCATCTCGGATGTCGGCATGCCCCCAGTTGGCCATTTCTGCCGCTGTTTCCAGAACCGTCCGTGCGCGCATATCGGCAAGATGTTTCAGGCGAAAGGTGAGGGGATCGGTGCAAGCTTCCAGCGCCAGTTCATCCATGAAACTCTCGATGGCAAAGACGTTGCCATAAGCGCCCAGCGAGCGCAGAGACGAGGTGCGGATGGGGTTGGACAGCACGCGGTTCTGACGCACAATCACATTGGGGAAGATGTAGAGCGGAACGCTGTTGCGCTGTGCACCACCGCCAGCTGTCAGCGGAGGATCGCCCGCCACAAACCGGGGAGCAGATGGGTCAAGATCAAAAGCTGCAAGCAATGCTGGCGTAGGGTTGCGGCCGGGGCGCGCTACATGGCCGTTGCTGTAAAGCGTATGCTCCCAGTGAGTGATCTGTCCGTTGTCATCAAGCTCCGCAGCAAGGTCCATGCGCATGGCGGCACCGAAGGGAGCCTGCATCAATTCATCGGCGCGTGACCATTGCACACGCACAGGGCAACCAGCGGCACGGGCCAGAAGTGCGGCATCAAGTGCCACATCATCAGCGCCATTGTGGCCGTAGCACCCAGCCCCTTCAGCATGGATGACAAGGACATTTTGCAACGGCAGTTCAAATACCAACGCCAGATCCCGTTGCAGGTTGAACACGCCTTGCGTGTGGCTGAGTACCTCAAGTGTATCGCCCTGCCAGCGGGCAAGGGCTGTAGAGGGTCCAATTGAGGCATGCGCGATGAAGGGTTTGGCATAACTGCGCGAAATAGAACGTCCGTGCGATTGCGAAGCATCACCACGCTGCTCAACAATGGATGTTTCATGAGCCTGCGCCTGCAACCAGTGCGGCAGTGTTGTCTGGTCTGGCAAGGCGGAACCGCCGGTCCAGCTGGCCAGAGCCGCAAGCTTCGAAACAGCTTTCTCGGCCTCATGTTCATTGTCTGCCACAACACCGAGGAACGATCCGTTTCTGACAAGCAGCGCATTGGGGCAGGCCTTGTGGAAAGCACTCTCGTCCAATTCCTCAAGCTTTGCTCCCGGCTGGGAACGCAACACACGACCATGGCGCATGGCTGGCCATGTCCTGTCCTGTATGTACGGGCGCGTGCCCAAGACACGTCCCGGAATATCGATTCGCCCGACAGGCTGGCCAGCAACGTGCCGTTCTGTGACGGCCTTGGTTGCAAAAGGCGTTGTCACCTTGTCATCCAAAGCGATGTCCGGTGCCAGCTCGCGGTAGCTGACGCAATGGTTCTGGGAACCGTGGACGATGCCATCGACAACATGCAGTGTTTCGCGCGGCTGCCCCAGTTTTACGGCAGCGGCATCAAGCATCAAACAGCGCACTTGCGCGGCGACTTGCCTGATGGCCATGCCAGAATCCTGCACCGAGAGGGAACCGGAGGTGACCTCCTCATTCGGGCTCATAGCGGTATCAGCAGGCACAAGCTGGATCGAATGAAGCGCAACATCCAATTCGTCGGCAGCTATCTGCGCCAGGGCTGTAAGAATGCCCTGCCCAATCTCCACCTTGCCGGGCGAGAGCAGCACAGAGCCATCTTCAGCAAACCTTATCCAGCGTGCAAGCTTTGGATTTGCGACAAGGTTTTTGGGAAGCGGTTTGTCAACCACGGGCAGCCTCGCCTCGCAGGTCAGCCGCTGCCTTGGTAATGGCCCTGAGCATCCGGTTGTGAGCACCGCAACGGCAGAGGTTGTTCTCCAATGCAGTGCGGATGTCGTAATCAGATGCCTCTGGTTTTGCCATCAGCAAGGCGGCTGCGCTCATGATGATGCCGGAGACGCAGTAGCCGCATTGCATGGCCTGTGCGTCGATGAAAGCCTGCTGCAAAGGATGGGGTTTGATCTCGCTCCCCAGCCCTTCCAGCGTTGTGATGCTCTTTCCCTCAACGGACCAGAGCGGCGTATTGCAGGTTGTTACGGCGCGACCGTCAACAATCACAGTGCAGGCGCCGCAAAGCCCCTCGCCGCACCCAAAGCGCGTTGCCTTGAGATCAAGGTCTGTGCGCAGGACATCAAGCAATGTCCTGTCAGGATCAGAACTGATCTGGCGGGCAAGGCCGTTGACAATCAGCATCACCACGCTGCCTTCATCACTTGGCCTTCATCACTGCGCCTTGATGTTGGCGCTTTCGATAACCTTCTTCCATTTGGCAACATCGGTCTTGATGTATTCACCAAACTGCTGAGGATTAAGGCTGATGGCGAGTGCGCCCTGCTTGGCCCATGCATCCCGAATTTCAGGGCGCTCCTGAAACTTGCGCACCTCTGCGTTCAGTTGGTCGATGATCGGCTGAGGTGTACCGGCAGGGGCCAGCAGACCAAGCCAGATCGTTGCCTCAAAACCTGCAACACCGGCTTCCTTCGCCGTCGGCAAATCTGGCAGAATGGCCGAGCGCTTGTCGCCGGTTGTTGCCAGCGCACGCACCTGACCGGCCTGCACGGTTGGTGCGGTTGTTGTCACCGCGTCCATCATGATCTGGGCATGGCCGCCCAGCACTGCGTTTCTGGCGTCACCGCTGTTCCTGTGTGGCAGATGCACCATATCAGTGCCGGTCAGCGCCTTGAAGTTCTCGCTGGCGAGATGATACGGCGTGCCGTTGCCGGAAGACGCATAGGTGAACTGGCCGGGTTTGGATTTGGCAAGATCGATGAATTCTTTCAACGTCTTGGCAGGCACTGAAGGATGAACCACAATCACAAGATCGGAAGCATTGACCGGTGCCACCGGCACAAAAGCCTCGGTCAGCACATAGCCGCGTGCTGGCAGCAGCGTCTCGTTGGCTGTGTGGGTGTTGGACATCATCAGGAGGGTGTAACCATCGGGCGCAGCACGCGCGGCCTCGGTTGTGCCAATCACGGCACCGGCACCCGGCTTGTTCTCGATGATGAAGTTTTGCTTCAGCGCATCGCCCAGATGCTGGGCCACAGCGCGGGCGTAGATATCAGCGGGGCCGCCGGGCCCAAACGGCACGATAATGCGCACCGGGCGTGTAGGATAGCTCTGGGCCTCTGCAACGGGTGCTGCGAGAGATGCGGCTGCCAGCGCCATTGCGCCCAGCAACAGGGTTCTGCGTTTGGTCATCGTGAAGTCCTCCCCTTTGTTGTTATCGTTCAGACAATGTTTCAGCCGCCGTCCACCCGGCCGATCTTGCGCACGGCCTCAATCAGTCGCGCAGAATCCTTGGCAACAAAGGCCGAGAACTCGGCCTGATCGAGATAGGCTGGCGGGCTTCCTGCAGCCTCATAGACACGGCGTGTTTCAGGATCAGCCATCGCCTCCCGCATGGCGTCACGCAGACGTACAACGACATCAGCCGGTGTGGCGCGGGGCACAAACAAACCACCCCAGATATAGAATTCCACATCGGCAAAACCAAGTTCCCGGAACGTCGGTACATCGGGAAACGCAGGTACGCGCTCTGTGCCGAAGTTGGCCAGCACGCGGATTTTACCGGCATCGGCCTGTTGTTTGAGAACGCCGGGGGCAGAAGCCAGCGCCTTGATCTGACCGCTGATGAGATCGTTCAACGCCGGACCAGCACCACGATACGGCACATGGTTCATTTTGATCCCGGCGTTGCCAGTGAACATCTCCATCGAGACATGCAGCGTGCCATAAGGCCCTGATGAGCCATAGGGAATTTCCCCCGGGCGTCGCTTGGCATCAGCCACTAGATCAGCCACCGTTTTCCAGGGTGTTTCGGCATGAACTGCGAGAAGGGTCGGGTCCGCCAGCACGCGAGCGATGGGTGTGAGCTCGGCGGTTTCATATTGTGCCTGACGCCCCATGATGCGGTCTGCCTCTGGCAGAACCGCCAGCGAGGACAGCGTCATCAGCAGTGTATGGCCATCGTTGGCTCCACGCGCCACAGCAGCATTGCCAATGGCACCACCGGCACCGCCTTTGTTTTCGACAACAACAGGTTTGCCCAGAATGCGCTCGAAGGCCTTTGCAATAGGTCGCGCAGCGAGGTCACCCTGTCCTCCGGGCGGGAATGGCACGACCATTTTCAAGGCTTGGCTTGGCCAGGCAGAGGCCTGCGCCAGTGCCGGAGACTTGAGAACAAATGCACTGGAGCCAGCTGCTGCAAGGCTTGCCGTTGCTCCGCTCAGAAATGTTCTGCGTTTCATGCTTCCCTCCCGGAGATTGTTGTCTGCAAACGCGCTTAGCCGACCGTGTTTTCAAGCACTCCAATGCCGCTCACTTCAATCCTGACACGGTCGCCTTTTTTAAGGAACTTTGGTGGCGTGAAACCAATGCCAACGCCAGCCGGTGTTCCTGTCGCGATGATATCGCCCGGCTCCAGCGTGATGTAGCGCGAGATGGTGGCGATGAGTGTCGGAATGTCAAAGATCAAATCCTCGACAAGCGCATTCTGCCGGAGCTTGCCGTTGATATGCGTGGTGAGGCGAAGTGTTTTCGGATCACGGATTTCATCTGAAGTCACAACGCAGGGGCCCATGGGGCAAAAGCCATCAATGCCTTTGCCAAGCACCCACTGGCGGTGGAGCTGCTGCAGTTTGCGCGAGGTCACATCGTTGACGATGGTATAGCCGAACACATGCTTCATGGCAGCGTCCTTGGCGATGCCACGCCCGCCCTTGCCGATGACCACAGCAAGCTCGCCCTCATAGTCAACCGACTTCGTGTTATCTGATGAGGCAGGGATGATATCGCCCGGACCACTGACAGCACTCGGCGGCTTGGTGAACACAACAGGCGCTTCCGGCACAACCTCTTTTGCCGTCGCGTCAAAGCCGCTCATGGCAAATTCCTTGGCATGCTCATGGTAGTTCTTGCCAACGCAAAAGATGTTGCGGGCAGGGCGCGGAATGGGCGCAAGCAAACGCACTTTATCAACCGCCTTTGGCTTCACCTCAGCGGCTGCCTTCGCCAGTTTCTTCAAGGCTGTTGCGCCCAGTGCGGCGGCCGCTGCCACCGAGACAGGCGCGCCAGCAATGCCGGTAACATCATGCACCCCGGCATCTGACAGAACACCAAGACGGCCAGCGCCCTTTCCGGTTGAGAACATAACGAGACGCATGGGCTTTTCCTCTCCGCTGACTTTTTTGTAACGATACTTCTGTACTATTTCTTTGGCGAAGCCGCCTTAATCACTGCCTTCAGATCAGCTGCTGTGCCAATGGCGCGGGCAGCCTTGATCAACGCCTTTGAGCCCTTTGCGCCAATGATCGGATCACACATGTCTGTCAGCTTGGCGTCAAGCTCGGCATCGGTCAGCGGGCGGCCCAATGAGCCAATGGCGTTCTCGATGAAGATATGCAGAACGCGGCCATCGGTGGTGGTCAGGGTTGCATCAACCTGATGCTCGTGAATGCCCGGAACGACCACCGCTTTCACCTTCTGGCGCAGAGCCACAATGGTGGCATCCGCCACGCATTCATCGGAATATTCATGCTCGCCGCAACGCCCGTGCACGATGGCTGCTGCACAGGAATGATAAACCGAGAACTTGCTCTCAAGGCCGGTGCGTGGTGCTGTCTTGCCGGTGAGTTCCAGCACGAGCGGATGCACCTTCAGATCGATGGAAGCGACATCCGATGCCTTCAGGCCGTACTTGTTGCGCAGCTGCACACAGGCATCGATCGAGGGGTGAATGACGATGCCGCAGGCAAACGGCTTGTAGGTGTTGAGTGCACTTTCCCAATGCGTGCCCAGACCGTCCGTGATTTCGGAAGGATCAAACTTGGTGGAAGCGACATGGGCAAAGCCGCGTGGAGCTTCAATACCGCGCTCCGAGCTGGTGAAACCTTCCTTGGCCAGAAAAGCCGCATAGGTGCCGTTCTGCGCAGCACGGCCGGGATGGAACGGCTTGCACATGGTACCGAACATCTCGCGCAGGCCGGATGACTGCGTGGCTGCAATGCCCAGCGCATAGGTCATCTGCTGCACATCAAGGCCCAGAATTTTACCTGCTGCTGCCGCAGCACCAAAGACACCCGCTGTGCCGGTGATGTGCCAGCCGCGATCATAATGATCAGGATAGACCGAGTTGCCGATGCGGCACTCCACCTCGATGCCGAGAATGAAGGCATGCAGGAATTCCCGGCCTGTCATAGGCCGTGTCTCGGCAAGGGCAAGCAAGCCTGAGGCGATGGGGCCGGCAGGATGGATGATAGTCTTCAGATGCGTGTCGTCAAAGTCAAAGACATGCGAGGCGATGCCGTTGAGGAGTGTTGCGTTCAGAAGGTCCGTCTTGAAGCCGCGCCCAAGCACTGTGGCCTGCTTTGCACCTGCGAATGGCTTGGCTGCGGCCCATGCGATATCAAGCGCGGGGTGAGTGGAGCCTCCAACAGTGCAGCCAACCCAGTTGAGGAAAGAGCGCGTGGCCTCGGTGTAGACAGCAGCCGGAATTTGATCCGCTTCCGAGCGAACAACAAACTCGGCAAGATGTCTGGTGACAGCAGTCACTACGGGGGCATGCGCGTTCATGGGACCTCTGCACAAAACGTGAGTCTGGCTTTGACCTCTATCCATACATATCATACTGTCAACACTAAGTCGGCTCAGACAGTTCATTTTTGACAGTTTAATCGTATTGAACGAGATATTCGGGGATTTTCGTCCTCCAGACTGTTATTAAGTGTTGACACTTCTGATCGATGCGATGATGTTTTCTCCCATGAATCCGCCCCCTTCCATGACAGCGGTTGTATCCGATGATGCGTTGCGCAGTGCGCCGCTGTCGAAGGTGCTGTGCGATCAACTGGAAGCGATGATCGTGAACGGCCAGATGAAGCCCGGTGAACGCCTGAACGAGCAGCAGCTGGCGCAACGCTTTGGTGTCAGCCGTGGTCCGATACGCGAGGCTGTGCGCGCCCTTGAGGGCGCAGGCTTTGTGGAGGCTGTCACGAACAAGGGCGTCTTTGTCCGGCAGCTTACTGTTGCCGAAGTGCGGGAATTGTATGACGTGCGCGCTGCGCTGTTTGGCCTTGCTGGCCGGTTGCTGGCGGAACGTGCTGACAAAGCGATCGTCGCGCAGCTGGAGGAGCTTCTGGTCGCCATGGAGCAGGCAGCCAGCACCCGCGACTTTGATGCCTATTATCCGCTTAACCTCACCTTTCACGAGACGATTGTTGATGGCTCTGGAAATCTGACTTTGGCAACGCAGTACAGGGCCTTTGTGAAACGCCTCACTCTCTTCAGGGCGCGCAGCCTTGTGCAGGGCGGAGGCCTTGCAGTCTCCAACCGCGAGCACAGGGAGATGGTGTCAGCGATCGCAGCACAGGACCCCGGCTGGGCACAAGAAGCACACTGGCGTCATGTTGCCTCGGCAAAGGATCGGTTGCTGAAAGTCATCCGCATGGAAGCGGCCAGTGCCGTGAACGAATAAGGCCAGTGATATGTCTGGGAGGACAAGATCATGATCACAAGACGCAGGTTCAACCATCTTGCAGCAGCGGGCACAGTGGCAATCGCCATGCCGGGCATAATCACACAGGCGCATGCTTCGCCTGAAAACTATCCCCACCGCATTGTCACGCTCATCACCCATTCAAGCCCGGGTGGCGGATCAGATGTCTTTCTGCGCGAGATGACGAAGTATTTGATCCGCTACATCAACGCTACCTTTGTGGTGGAAAATGTGCAGGGCGGAAGTGGTGCACGGGCGCTGAGCCGTCTCGCTACGGCCAAACCGGATGGCAGCGTGCTTTATGCAACCACACCGACCTATGTCTTCACGTCCCTGCTCTCCAAGCCGCAGCATACCTACAAGAATGTGCAGCCGCTGGTGAACGTGTTCAGCGATGCCGAGGTTGTGTTCACCCGCGCCGATGGTCCATTCAAAACACTGGCTGATCTCATTGCCCACGCCAAGGATAAACGCGGGCGCTGGGGTGCAGCCAATCCTGCCTCGCTGGAGCGGCAAGCCGCCGAGCGCCTGCGCCGCGCTGCCGGTGTAAACGCAGCTGTCGTCTCGCACGAGGGCGGCGGCGACATGATGATCAACGTGCTGAATGGCACATTGGAAATGGGTGTTGGCGAGATTCAGGAACTGCGTTCGCAGCTGGAATCCAAGCGCGTGCGGCTGCTGGCTGTTTTCAACCCGCAGCGTCTGGCCGCCTTCCCGGATGTCCCCACTGTGCGGGAGGCAGGATACGATGTCGTGGTGCGCAAGTTCCGCGGTCTTGCCGGTCCGCAAGGATTGCCCGCAGACATCATCGCCATATGGGAGCGCGCTGTGCAGAACCTCCTGAAGGACAAGGACTATCAGGCCGTCTACGGTGCTGAAAGTCTGGTGGCTGACTACATACCTCAGGCCGCCTATGAGCCCTTCGTCAACGCCTTTGCAGCAGAAGCCGAGACCTTCTTTCGCGAAACCGGCGTGATCAAGAATTGAACGGCAAGGCGTAACCTCAGTGACATTGACGAAAGACAGCATCGCCGGATTCTTGTTGCTCGCTATTGCAGTGGGCTACTACTGGCTGACGCGCGACATTCCATCAAGCTCGCTCTCTGATGAGGTTGGTGCTGATGGCCTGCCAAAGGTTCTTGCGGGCGGGCTGGCGATTGTCGCCCTGCTCATCACCGGCAAGGGCCTGCTGGCAGCACGAAAACCAGCTGCCAAGATCACAGGCGATGACAGTAAACCGGAGCATGCGCCGTTGCCGCGGGCGTTGGGTTTTATCCTGATTGGCATCGCCTACATGGTGCTGGCGCCACTTGTCGGGTTTGCCGTTGGCATCGCTGCGCTCATCACAGCGATAGCGGTGTATGAACGCGAGGCGCTCTCGCTGAAACTGGTGATGGTTGCCTTGGGCGGCGGGGTAGGTTTCTGGCTGATCTTTGTCCGCTTTCTTGGTTCTGACCAGCCGGCTTCATCACTGCTCGCACTTCTGATGAAAAGCTGAGAGAGAACCATGGAAGATCTCTCACGCAGCCTGACACTCCTGATCACAACACCGCTGTTACCAGCGGCATTGGCTGGTCTTGTCTGGGGCATCATCGGCGGTGCTTTGCCCGGCATTTCCGCCTCCATCACCATGGCGTTGCTCCTGCCCTTCACCTACGGCATGGACCCGATGATCGCGATTGTGCTCTTGAGCACAACCTATATCGGCGCAGAATATGGTGGCTCCATTCCGGCCATACTCATCCGCACACCGGGCACCAATTCAGCTGCTGCCACCGTCATTGATGGCTACGAAATGAAGCGACAGGGCCGCGCTGGCGAGGCGCTTGGCATCTCGCTCTGGTCCGGTGTTGTGGGCAGCCTTGTGGGGCTTATCCTGCTGGTGCTGATGACAGAGCCGCTGTCACGCCTTGCGCTCCTGTTCACACCCGCCTCCTATTTTGGTCTGGGCATTCTCGGCATCAGCATCATCGCTTCGCTGTCTGGTGGTTCGCTGCTGAAGGGACTGGCCGCAGCCATCGTCGGCTTGATGGTGTCAACCATCGGCACGGACCCGATCTCAGGCGTGTCACGCTTCACTTTCGGCCATCCGGATCTGATTGGCGGCATCAAGCCCATCCTTGTAATGGTGGGTTTGTTTGCTGTCAGCGAGCTGCTGATGCAATCGGGCACCAAGGGACTGGGTACCACGGCTGAAACAAAGGTGAGGATTGTTCTTCCCGGCTGGCCGATGATGAAGCGGCTGGCCAAGCCGCAGGGCATCGGCTGTGTCACTGGCACGTTCGAGGGTTTGATGCCCGGCGGTGGCGGATCGATTGCTGCCTTCATGGCCTACAACGAGGCGAAACGCTGGTCATCAAAACCGGAAGAGTTCGGCAAGGGTTCGCCGGAAGGCATTGCAGCACCCGAGGCCGCCAACAACACGGTGGCCTCCACATCGCTGATCCCGCTGCTGTCTTTCGGCATTCCCGGCTCCAACTCGGCTGCCGTTCTGCTCGGTGGCCTGCTGATCCATGGTCTGTTGCCGGGACCGCGCCTGTTTGAACAGAACAACGATGTGATTCTTGGGCTCTACACAGGATCGCTGATTGCAACGCTTGGGCAGATCCTTGTTGGCGTGCTCATCCTGCCGCTGTGCATGTGGCTGGTGAATCGCCCTCGGCCTTATCTGGCAAGCTTCGTTTTCGCGCTGGTGCTGTCCGGCATCTACACCATCAACGGCACGATGTTCGATATCGGACTGGTGCTGGCAGGTGGCGTGATTGGATACCTCATGCGCCTCAACGACTTTCCCTTCCTGCCTGCAGTATTGGGTGTTGTGCTTGGCCCCATGATCGAGGGCAGTTACCGCCGCTCGCTCTTGCTGTCAGGCGGTGATCACATGATCTTCCTTGAAGACAAGATCGGGCTTGGACTGCTGATCCTTGCCGCCGTGTTTGTGGTGTTTTCCCTGTCGCGTGAAATCCGCGAGGCCAGGGCGCAAAAGGAAATTGCCGCATGACAAGCCGAACAGTTGCCCTGCAGATTGGTGAGTTTGCGGAAGGCGTTGCATCAGGCAAGATACCTGTTCCGGCTGATGTCCGCGCCATGGTCCGCCGCCTGATCATCGATGTCACGGGGCTCTGCGTGGCAGCACGGCGAACCGACTATGTCATCGGTTGCCTTGGTGCTGCAGAAGGCAAAGGCGCTTCCACTGTCATTGGCCACAAGGGTCGCTTTACCGCCATTGATGCCGCGCTCATCAACGGCACTGCGGCGCACGGCGAGGATTTTGATGACACGTTTGAGGGCGGCCCGGTGCATGCCGGTGCGCCGGTTGTGCCTGCGGTGCTGGCCGTCGCAGAGCGGGACGGCCTTGGAGGTGAAGCAGTCATCCGCGCCATCGCTGTCGGTGTTGAAGTCATTTGCCGTGGCTCGCTGGTCGCCCCACAGGCCATCCATAAGGCTGGCTTTCACCCCACTGCTGTGCTGGGTGCCATGGCCACCACCGCTGCGCTGGCGACATTGCTGAAACTGCCAGCAGAAGCCACGGCGCGGGCTTTGGGCATTGCAGGTTCCATGGCCTCAGGCATCATCGAATATCTTGCGGATGGTTCATCAACCAAGCGGCTGCATGCCGGTCTTGCAGCGCAGAGCGGCATTCGCGCCGTCAGTCTTGCGCAAGGTGGTGTTACAGGACCGCCAACGGTTTTTGAAGGAACACACGGTTTCTACAAGGCCTTTGCGCCCTCACGCACGCCTGATTTTACGCAGCTGACAGCTGATCTGGGCAAGCGCTGGATTGGCGCGACCCTCGCCTTCAAGCCCTTCGCCTGCGGAACCATGACACAGCCCTATGTCGACTGTGCCATCGCGCTGGCAAAGAGCGGCGTCAAGCAGGATGACATCGTCAGCATCGTTTGCGAAGTGGGCGAAGGCACGGTGCACCGCCTCTGGGAGCCGCTTGCGCTCAAGCAGTCGCCGCCAAATGGCTATGCGGCCAAGTTTTCTACGCCGGACTGCATCGCAGCCGGATTTGTCACCGGCGATGCAGGTCTGCAGGCCTTTGAGAACGACGCCGTGAAGGATCAGGCCCGTCGCGCGCTTGCAGCAAAGATCAGCTATGTGATCGATCCCGCCAATCCCTACCCACGCGCCTTCACAGGGCATCTCAAGGCAACGCTGCGCAACGGGGAAGTCCGCGAGTTCCGGCAGGGCCACATGAGAGGCGGTGTGAATGCACCGCTCTCTGATGCAGAGATTGTGGCAAAGTACCGCGCCAATATCCGCTTTGGCGGCTGGAGTGCAGCAAGGGGCGAAACTGTGCTTGCCGCGATTGAGGCGCTGATGGGTGGACAAAACTTCAGCATGAAGGATGCAAGGACATGACGGCAGAATTATCCGGCAGGGTCGCCCTTGTCACGGGCGGTGCACGCAACATTGGGCGTGCGATTGCGCTTGATCTTGCAGCAGGTGGAGCTTCCGTGATGGTGACGGCCCGCAGCGATATGGCGGGATTGCAGGAAACAGTTGCGCTCATTGAGCAGGCGGGTGGAACAGCTGCCGCGTGGCTGGCCGATGTGACGGACGAGGCTTCGGTCAAGGCACTGGTGGCTGGCACTGTTGCCCGCTTTGGGGCGTTGGATACTCTCGTCAACAACGCCGCTGTCCGCACAGAAGTGCCGTTTGCGCAGATGACACTGGCGGACTTCCGTGCCGTCACCAGCGTCGCCCTTGAGGGACCGTTTCTCTGTGCCTGCGCAGCGCTTGAAGCGCTCGCAAAAAGCAGTCATGCATCCATCATCAACATTGGCGGATTGACCGCCTACACCGGTGCAAAGGACCGCGTACATGTCATCGCCGCCAAGGCAGGACTCGATGGCATGACCAAGGCTCTCGCCCATGATCTTGCGGCATCAGGTATCACGGTAAACCTCGTTTCACCCGGACTGATTGATACGGTCCGCGCCGGCCATCAGCCGGGACACCATGCAACGCGCAAGACCTTGCTCGGGCCGCTGGGAACACCGCAGGATGTCGCCGGAATGGTGCGCTATCTCGCAGGGCCGAGAGCGCGCTATGTCACGGGCCAGACCATGCATATCAATGGCGGGGCTTATCTTCCGTGACGACACTGGCGCTTCAGACTGCGCAAGTCGCGGGCTCTGGCCTGCTGCCATCGATAGCGCCTCTGTCAGCATTTTTCGTCGCAGTTGCTGCTTTTCTGGGGTCGATGGCCAGTGCTATTACAGGTGCGGGAGGGGCTATCCTCATTTCCTTCGCCATCACGCCGATCATTGGTGTCGGTGCCGTTGTTCAGACTATCAGCGTTGCAATGAGTGTCAGCCACATCGCGCGCATTCAGGCTTTTCGCGCGGACATTGACTGGCCGACTGCGACATGGGTGATGCTCTGGTCGTTGCCCGGCTGTATCATTGGCTCTGTGATCTACACATGGCTGGACGAACGTTCTATCGCACTTTTGCTTGGCTGTTTCATGCTGGCTGTTGTGATCGCCCGGCGTGCACTGCCCAAAGGGTCTTTCCGCCTGTCCCGGCGCTGGATTGCAGTCTGCTCACTGGGCTTTGGCCTTGTGTCCGGAGCCACAATCGGCGGCGGCATTCTGGTGTTGCCCATTCTCGCTGGTGCTGGTCTGGCCGGTGCGGCCTTTGTGGCCACCGATGCAATCATCGGCATGGTGCTCCATGTCGTGAAGATGATCATTTTCGGCACGGCTTCGGTGCTCACGGCACAACAGTTCATCCTGGGCCTCGTGATCGGCATCATGATGATTCCGGGTGCCTATGTCGCACGCTGGCTTATCCGCCGCATGCCAGTCTCCGTACACACCGGCCTTATCGATGCTGTCATCGTGATGGGTGGCATCGGGTTTCTTATGCAGGCTTATCGATCCATCAATTCATAGAAGATCCGCAACTCAAAAAAATCCGGAGGAAATCAACCATGTCCCGTTCCATTCGCAGCATCAGACTTCTGGCTCTTGCGTCGCTGGCAGCTCTCGGACTTGTAACAGGCACGAAATCACAGGAAGCTTATCCCAACAAGCCGATCATGGTCATCGTGCCTTATGCGCCGGGTGGAAACACGGATGTGATTGCCCGCATTGTGCTTGATCATATGGCCACGACCCTCAAGCAGCCAATGGTGGTTGAAAACATTGGCGGCGCAGGCGGAACAACCGGTTCCTTGCGCGGCGCACGTTCGGCCCCTGATGGATACACATTGCTGGTTGGGCAGATGGGAACCCATGGTGCTGCTCCAGCACTCTATCCCACGCTGGCCTATAATCCCGTGACGGATTTCGAGCATATCAGCCAGTTGACCGATACGCCCATCGCGGTCTTTGTACGCAAGACTTTGCCCGTAAACACGCTGGCTGAACTCATCACCATGCTTAAGGCCAACCCCGGAAAGCTCAACAACGGTCATGGCGGCGTGGGCGCCACCTCCCATGTCAGCTGCCTGCTGTTTTCATCCGTCACCGGCACAAGCGGCCAGCTTGTTCCCTATCGCGGTTCTGGCCCCGCGCTCAACGATCTGATCGCTGGCACGCATGATTACATGTGCGACCAGATTCCTCACACCGTCTCCCATGTGCTGGGCGGCTCGATCAAGGCTCTGGCGCTGGCCAGTGACAAGCGGGCCGATGTGCTGCCGCAGGTTCCAACCACGGTTGAAGCTGGCCTTCCGGTTTTTCAGGCCTCTGGCTGGAATGCGATGTTCGCCCCCAAGGGCACAGCGAAACCAATTGTCGACCGTCTGGCTCAGGCCGTCAGCGCTGCCCTTGATGATCCGGCAACAAAGGCAAAGCTGGAAGGCATTGGTGCCATCATTCCACAAAAACGTGGATCCGATGCTTTGCGAAGCATGGTGGCCAGCGAGGTCGAGAAATGGACGCCAGTTATCCGCGGTGCTAATGTGAAGGTGCAGTAAGGCCTGTTGAATGCGTTTCGGAATCACTTTGACTGGGTCAGTCCAAACTCTTCAAGAACAGCGTTTGTATGCTCGCCCAGTGCTGGTACAGGATCCATGCGCGGGCTCCAGCCCGCTCCTGAAATAGGACGCAGATTTGGCATTTCGCCTTTCTCGGTCGCCACATCTTCCCATCGTCCACGGGCGGCCAGCTGAGGATGCGCCCAGACGTCAGTGAGAGTGTTGACCCTTGCGTTTCCGATCCCCGCAGCTTCCAGACGGCGCAAGGCTTCGGCCGAGCTCAAAAGGCGCAGTGTCGGCTGAATGACTGCATCAAGTTCTTTTTTATGGGCAGCTCTGCCTGCGTTCCCCTTAAAGCGTGGGTCCGCTGCAAGATCGGCTCTCTCCAAAACGATGGCTGCGAACTGCTCCCATTCCCTGTCATTCTGAAGACCAAACAGAACAACGCCGTTCGCGGTCTCGAAGGGGCCGTAGGGATAAATAGTAGCGTGGCCAGCACCTGCACGCGGAGGGGGAGCCGCATCATCTATGGCATAATACAGTGGGAAGCCCATCCATTCCGCCATGGCTTCGAGCATGGAGATATCGATGACATCACCCTCGCCTGTGCGACCGCGTCGGATGATGGCATTCAGGATTGCGGTATATGAGGCCTGCCCCGCTGCGATATCAGCAATGGAGACACCTGCCTTGGCCATTTCACCTGGCGTTCCTGTGATAGAAAGAAAGCCGGCTTCGGCCTGAATCAGCAGATCGTAGGCTTTGCGATCGCCGTAGGGACCGCCATGTCCGTAGCCCGATATCGAACAATGAATGAGACGTGGAAAACGCTTGCGCATAGCACCGGCTCCAAAACCAAGGCGATCAATAGCCCCGGGAGCCAGATTCTGGACCAGCACATCGGCCTTGCCAATCAGCGCGTCGAGCACTTCACACCCGTGTTTGCTTTTCACATCAAGCGCCACACTCTCCTTGGATCTATTGCACCAGACAAAATGACTTGAGAGTCCGCGCGCCCGCGTGTCGTAGGCACGGGCAAAGTCTCCGCCGTCAGGACGTTCGATTTTTATGACCCGCGCTCCATGGTCTGCGAGCATCCGGGTGCAATAAGGCGCTGCGATAGCCTGTTCCAGCGAAACAACCAGCAGTCCATCCAGCGGGCGTGTCATGGGATATAAACTCCTGAATCGATCAAGGGATAGCGGGAACCGCAGCTTTGGGTATACGGTATATCGAATTGCTTCTTTCGGCCAAGGCGAATGCTGTGCACGATGACCTGATTGATCTGCGTCTTTTGACACAAGGTGTCGAACGCGGCGGAAACGCTCCGGCGGCGTATCTCTTCGCACAGCCCGACTGTGATGAGGTGATTTGTCCCACCATCCTGGCGAACTTCGCATGACAACAATTAGCGAAAGCGACCTCATCGAGGGCATAGCCGAGGCGTTGCAGTATATCGCCTGCTTCCATCCCGCTGACTATATCAGCAATCTCGCCGCAGCGTATGAGCATGAGCAAAGCCCGGCAGCCAAGAATGCGATCGCGCAGATTCTGGTCAACTCCCGCATGGCAGCGCTTGGAAAGCGCCCGATGTGTCAGGATACGGGTTCAGCGCAGATCTTCATGAAAGTTGGTGTCGGAGCGCGGATCGCCACATCACGGTCGTTGCAGGATGTGGTGAATGAAGGTGTCAGGCTTGCCTACGCCAACGAAGACAATCCGCTGCGCATGTCGATGGTCAGTGACCCGATTTTTGAGCGCCGGAACACGGGCGACAATACGCCTGCCATGCTGCACGTTGAGCTTGTTGCGGGTGATATGGTCGATATTCATGTCGCAGCCAAGGGTGGTGGCTCGGAGAACAAGGCGAAGTTTGCCGTCCTTGATCCGCAGGACGATATCGTTGAGTGGGTGTTGCGTTCCGTTGAAAAAATGGGTGCTGGCTGGTGCCCGCCGGGACTGCTTGGCATAGGTGTGGGCGGCTCGCCCGAGAAGGCCCTCACGCTTGCCAAACAATCGCTGCTTGCGCCAATCGATATGCCGGATCTTTTGCGCCGGGGGCCAGCCTCAAAGATTGAGGAGATGCGGATCGAACTCTACCACAAGGTCAACGCGCTGGGCATTGGTGCACAGGGGCTTGGTGGCTTGACGACTGTTCTCGATGTCAAGATTCTTGATTTCCCGACCCATGCTGCTTCAAAGCCCATCGGGTTGATTCCGCAATGTGCAGCGGACCGGCATATCCATTTCCGTATGGATGGATCAGGGCCTGCGCGCTTCGATCCCCCCGATTTATCAGTCTGGCCGGAAATCGTTATGGAGCGTGTGGCCACGAAGTCCATCAATCTCGATACGTTAACACGCGATGAGATCGCGGGCTGGAAGGCGGGCGATACGTTGCTGCTATCAGGACGGCTGCTGACCGGCCGCGACGCTGCTCATGCGCGCCTCGCCAAACTGCAGGCGGAAGGTCAGCCCTGGCCAGTCGATTTCAACGGTCGCGCGATCTACTATGTCGGCCCGGTGAATGCCGTTCGTGATGAAGTCGTTGGCCCGGCGGGACCGACCACCTCCACACGCATGGATGGATACACAGACCTCATGCTGGGCCACGGTGGGCTCGCCTTGATGGTTGGCAAGGCTGAGCGCGGACCAGACACGATCGCTTCGATCTGCCGTCACGGCGCGGCTTATCTCATGGCGGTTGGCGGGGCGGCCTATCTTGTTTCAAAAGCCATCACATCGGCTCGGGTGGTTGCTTTCGCTGATCTTGGTATGGAGGCAATCCATGAATTTGAGGTCAAGGACATGCCGGTAACAGTGGCCGTTGATGCGAGCGGTGCCGCGATCCACACCCTGGGGCCATCACTCTGGCGGAGGTCAGGATGAACATCGATACTGCGTCCATCACGGCGCGTTTGGCCGCCTTTGGCTCAAACCGTAAAAGAACCGCTCCCGCCTCGGCCTTGGCGGTTGCACGGCTGTCGCTGATGGACTGGGCTGCGGTCGCGATTGCGGGCATCGATGAACCGGCGGCCCGCATTGTGCGCACTGTTGTGGCTGAGGAAAGCGGCGCGCCACAGGCCACAGTGCTTGGTCTTTCGGTCAAGCTTCCGGCACGCGCCGCTGCACTCGCCAATGGTCTGGTCTCACACGCGCTGGACTATGATGACACGCATTTCGCTTATGTGGGACACCCCAGCGTGGCTTTATTTCCGGCGGCACTCGCCATGGCAGAGCGGCAGAATGCTGATGGTGCTGCGTTTCTGGACGCAGCCCTTGTCGGCATGGAGGCCGCAGTGCGGCTTGGCCAGTGGCTCGGCACCCAGCACTACAACCACGGCTTTCACCAGACTGCGACATCGGGCGCATTCGGTGCAACCGTTGCTGCAGGGCGATTGCTGGGGCTGACAAACGAGCAGATGCGTCACGCCCTTGGCATTGTGGCAACACGAGCCTCGGGGCTCAAATCGCAATTCGGCACCATGGGCAAGCCTTTCAACGCAGGCATCGCCGCATCAAACGGTATCGAGGCGGCACTGCTCGCAGCGCAAGGGTTCATCTCACGCCCTGATGGTATTGAGTGTATACAGGGTTTCGCTGACACCCATGCGGGAGCGTGCGAGGATCTGGAAGCGTCGCTGGCTGGGCTTGGCGAGGACTTCTGGTTCGAGACTGTGCAGCACAAGTTTCACGCCTGCTGCCATGGCACGCATGCAACGCTTGAAGCCCTTATCGGGCTTCGGCAAAAGCCCGGCTTCTCGCTGGCCGATGTGCGTCGCGTGGCTCTCCGCGTGAGCCCACGCTGGTTGCGGGTCTGTGATATCCAGTCACCTGTCACCGGGCTTGAGGCAAAGTTCAGCTATCGCCTGACCAGCGCCATGGCGCTGGCCGGAATTGACACCGGCGCGCTGGATGTCTTCTCATCCGAAAACTGCCTGCGGCCAGATCTTATCGCTATCCGTGATATCGTGGAAACGATCGGCGATCCTGCCATTTCCGATACGGCTGCTGATGTGCGGATCGAGATGAAGGCAGGGGCGCACCATCAGACCTTTGTTGATCTTGATACACCCCTTGCGTTGCCAGCGCGGCGCTCCAAGATAGTTGCCAAGGTTCGTGCGCTTCTTCCTGCGGAAGCAGCTGACGCGGTGATTGCACTTGACGATACGATCGTCGAGAAATCTGCACGCGACATTGCTGCCACGCTCTCGGCGTTGGCGCTGAAGCACAAGGTCTGAACCAGCAATGACCCTCAATATCAACCATCTTCGCCAATGGATTGGCCGCAGTGAGACCAGCACCGAGCGGCTTGCTGCTTTCCCGTCCAATGCACTCGCCGCCACGCTTAACCGCGATGATCCGCCATACATCGAGGGCTCGCCTTTGCCACCACTCTGGCACTGGCTGCATTTCCTGCCCATTTCTCCCCTCAGCGAAGCCGGGCCTGACGGGCATCCCGCGCGCGGCGGGTTTCTGCCGCCTGTCCCGCTGCCACGCCGGATGTGGGCGGGAAGCCGGTTGCGCTTCGTGAAGCCATTGCTCATTGGTGCACAGGCGACGCGGGTTTCAACCGTTAAAAGTGTCGAGCACAAGAGTGGCAAGTCTGGCGACCTTGTCTTTGTCACGGTGCGTCACGTGATCGACGATGGCGGGTTGGCGATCGAGGAAGAGCATGACATCGTTTATCGCGGTGCGCCTGATCCCAACGCACCGGTACCACCCTCTGTTACACCGCCGGAAAAGGCCGACTGGAGCTTGCCAATTGTGCCTGACCCGGTGCTGCTGTTCCGCTACTCGGCGCTGACATTCAACTCGCACCGCATCCATTACGATCTCGATTATGTGACCAAGGAAGAAGGCTACCCCGGCCTCATCGTCCACGGACCATTGATCGCCACAATGTTGCTTGATGGCGTTCGCCGCGCCAGACCAGATGCACGTGTAACCGCATTTTCCTTTCGCGCCGTCGCACCCACATTTCATATAGACCCCTTCGAGGTGAAAGGTATGATGACCGGATCAGGCACAGCACGGGTCTGGGCCGAGAAGGCTGGCGCATTGACAATGGATGGGGCGGCAGAGTTCGTCTGACAACAAGGAAATACGAAGAGAAATGCAGACTATAGGCTCAGATCAGTTTCAGGAAATCCGCGAGGCGGTGCGCGACCTCTGCGCAGCATTCCCTCCCGAGTATCACCGTAAGGTCGATGAGGCGCGCGGCTACCCGGAAGCGTTTGTGGATGCCTTGACGAAAGCTGGCTGGATGGCTGCGCTCATTCCCGAGGAGTATGGCGGTTCTGGCCTTGGCCTCACCGAAGCTTCGGTGATCATGGAGGAGATCAACCGAGCTGGCGGAAACTCCGGTGCCTGCCATGGCCAGATGTACAATATGGGCACATTGCTGCGCGCCGGATCAGACGAACAGAAGAAGAAATATCTGCCGCGCATTGCGTCTGGCGAACTCCGCCTCCAGTCCATGGGCGTGACAGAACCGACAACTGGCACAGACACGACGAAGATAAAGACCACGGCGGTCCGCCATGGTGACCGCTATGTCATCAACGGCCAGAAGGTCTGGATCAGCCGGGTGCAGCATTCCGACCTGATGATCCTGCTGGCGCGCACCACCCCTCTGGCCGAGGTGAAGAAAAAGTCTGAAGGGCTCTCGATCTTCCTTGTCGACATCAAGGCAGCGATGGGGTCAGGCATGACCGTCCGCCCCATTCTCAACATGGTCAACCACGAAACGAACGAGCTGTTCTTCGACAATCTTGAAATCCCGGCGGAAAACCTGATTGGAGAAGAGGGTCAAGGCTTCAAATACATTCTCAACGGGCTCAATGCCGAGCGCACCCTGATCGCCGCAGAGTGCATTGGCGATGGCTACTGGTTCATCGACAAGGTCACGGCCTATGCCAAGGAACGTCAGGTTTTCGGGCGCCCGATCGGGCAAAATCAGGGCGTGCAATTTCCGATTGCCGAGAGCTTTATCGAGGTGGAGGCTGCCAACCTCATGCGCTTTGAAGCCTGCCGCCTTTACGATGAGGGAAAGCCCTGTGGTGCGCAGGCCAACATGGCAAAGTATCTCGCGGCCAAGGCAAGCTGGGAAGCGGCGAATGCCTGCATCCAGTTCCACGGCGGCTTCGGCTTTGCCTGCGAATATGACGTAGAGCGCAAGTTCCGTGAGACGCGGCTTTATCAGGTAGCGCCAATCTCGACGAACCTGATACTCTCGTATGTGGCCGAGCACATTCTAGGACTGCCACGATCATTCTAAACCAACAAGAAAATAACAACGCTTTGGAGGAAGCACCATGAAACATCATCGCAGAACAACAATGCTTGGTCTGGCAGCAGCAGCCCTTTTGGCAGTGGCAAGCCCGGGGCAGGCCCAGACTTTCCCGTCAAAGCCGGTGACCATGCTCATTCCTTTTGCCGCAGGAGGACCGACAGATGTTGTCGGGCGGTTGATCGGCGAACATATGGCGCGCACGCTTGGCCAGCCAGTTGTGATTGAGAATGCGGTGGGCGCGGCCGGTACTCTGGCTGGCAGCAGATTGATCGCATCAGCACCTGACGGGCACACGATCCTGATTGGCCACACCGGCACGCACGCTGCGGCGGTCTCTCTCAATCCCAATCTCAGGTACAAGCCGGTTGAGGATTTCGCCCATGTCGGCCTCGTCAACACCAACCCGATCTTCGTGAATGTGCGCAAGACTCATCCAGCAAACACACTTAAGGATCTCGTGGAGTGGCTGAAGGTCAATCAGGCAACCGCCAACAACGCCCATGCCGGTGTCGGTTCCGTGAGCCATACAACCTGCCTGTTGTTCCACTCGGTGATCGGCGTGTCCGTGAAGGGCGTTCCTTATCGGGGCACGGCACCAGCGATGAACGATCTTGTCGGTGGACAGGTAGACTACCTTTGTGATCAGGGCGTGAATGTAGCACCCCAGACGCGCGCAGGGACAATCAAAACGCTCGCCATTGCGCAGGACAAGCGTGCGCCTTTGCTGCCTGATGTGCCAACAAGCACGGAAGCGGGAGTGCCCAACTTCAAGGTCATCGTCTGGAACGCCATGTTCACCCACAAGGATGCCCCTCCTGCTGCGGTTGAGAAGCTGAATGGTGCGTTGCGTGCGGCACTCAATGACCCTGTGATGAAGGCCAAGCTTGACGAGATTGGCGCGGAAGTGCCGTCAGCCGAACTGCAGACATCGACAGGTCTGCGCGCGTTCATCGGTTCCGAGATTGCGCGCTGGACGCCAATCATTCAGGCAGCAGGCGTCAAGCTGGAGTGAGTGGAGATAAACCCTGCGCAGCCAACACGCATCTCACAGCGATTGCATCACCAGTGCGCCATCCCGGCTGTTGTCGCCGTTTCGAGCATGACGGCTTCCGGGCTGCGATGCGCATCGGCGCGTTTGCGCTCTTCCTCTGAAAGAAGCTGTGCCTGCATGTAGGCCCCAAGGTGTCTGGCGCGGCGAATGATGCGTTGACCTGTTGCGACGCGTTCTTCCGAAAAGCTCTGTAAGGCCGTGTCCAGATCAGAGCCATTTTGCAAGCATGTTGCCAGAGCCAAAGCATCCTCGGCTGCTTTCGTGACCCCCATGCCAACATGCGGGCGTGCCACAAAAGCCGCGTCGCCAAGCAGCACGATACGGCCTGTGCACATCTGTGGCACCTCAAGATCTACAATCGGCTGGAGCAAGGGCTGGCGCGTTTTATGCACGACTTCTGCAAATGCCGGAGCGAGCAGGCGCGTGGCCGCCTCTCGCATTTCTGTCAGGATGTCAGAATGGATCTGGTCCGGAGGAATACCGCCAGCATACTGCTTGCCGTTCTTTCCGGTGAGCAGACGGGGAATGTCATGATCAGCGTGTGCGGGGCGATACCAGACATAATTGTAACGGAACTGTCCTGGTTCTTCTCCATCAACGGGATATCCCAGCATTTGTTCCGATGGCGGCAAACAAAACCCGAACCGGTCAAAGAGTTGAGCCACCGTGCCCGATGAAAGCTCAGACTTCTCAACCAGCCCCCGCCAGGCAATATACCCTGCATACTGCGGCTTGATCTCTGGCATGAGACTGTTGCGTATAGTCGACTGAATGCCATCGGCAGCGACGAGGATATCGCACTTTTCATGCACGCCGTTGGCGAAGGAAACCTCAACGCCGGTGCTGCCTTGGGCGAAGCTTATCAAGGCGCTGTCATGTTTATAAATATCATCCGCTGCGCGGCGCAGCCTTTTCCAGAGTTGATCCCAGGAAGCCACAATCTGCTCTCTGTGATTTTCGCAAAGCGACTCGCCCCCAACGTCAAGTACGGTGCGGCCCGTCAGTTTGACACCGATATCCTCCCGGTAACCCACTGCCGTGGCAAGGATATCATGAAGGCTGTCGTGCGTCACAATGCCCGCGCCACGCGAACCAAGCTCGGCACCGCTGCGTTCATGGATCGTCACCTGCCAGCCGATGCGGCGCAGCAACAGGCCCGTGAACAGACCTGCGAGAGAGCCGCCTATGATTATTGCACGTTGATTCATGGTGCGATCCGGGCCCGGACATGGAAAAAATTGATTAAGCGCTATATGGCTCAATAATGATCATTTGATCATTTGTCTTGCCAGAAAGGGATCAAGCTGAAATTCTGTTGCTCGTCTTTCGCGCCTGCTCTTCAGAAATCAGCCGACGCATCACCGGGCCGACGCCTGCCAGAAACGCATCAATTTCTGCATCAAAAACCAGTTCCTGATCGGCTGATACATCCATGTTATAAATGAACTTGCGGATGCCGACATAAAGCAGCGCGCCATGGATGCCGAATATCAGTTCAAACTCCTGGGCAGTCAAAGGCAGCTCGTCCGGCGAGGGCAAGCCCAGCTCGCGTCGCAACTCCCCCAGAACCGGCGTAAAGATCAAGCTTCGCACTCTGGAAAGATAGCGTGCCGGTAAATCGGTTCCCTTCAATCCGGCAGAGAAAAAGATGCGCAGCCAGTCATAAGTCATGATTGTACGTTGATAATCCTTTTCAAAACGGCGAAATCTCTCTCCGATTGAAAGTGATCGATCGGCAATGAGTGCTTCCCATTCCGGCTTCCAGCGCTTGTCATAAACCTCTTCATACACCCGTTCGAGCAAGAGGTCCTTGCTTGGAAAGTATCGATAAAGAAGGGGCTGTGTGATGCCGAGCCGCTTTGCAAGTTCGCGGGTTTGTCCATCTAGACCCACCTCGGCAAAGAAAGCGATGGCACCGTCAACGATCTGACGTTCCCTGTCCGCCGGGGTGAGACGCTGCTTGATTGTCATTTCTGAATTGCCAAACGGTATGATCACGACGTGCAAGTGCAAACCATCTAGCATCAGCAACTATACATTGACAATTCGTGCGGCAGGCGATCTAATTTATCTAACGATAAATGATAATAGACTCGGGAGTCTTGGGCCTTTGAAAGCGCCTGATTTCGAATATGTGCGTGCGCCAACATTGCTGGCTGCATTAAAACAGCTCGAAGCTGGTGATGACGTGCGTCTTCTGGCAGGAGGCCAGAGCCTGCTGGCTTCGCTGAACCTGCGCCTGTCACAGCCACAGAAACTGATTGATATCTCGCACATCAAAGGTCTCGCCGGGATCAGGTTGGGAAAAGGCATTGTAGAGATTGGTGCCATGACACGGCATTGCGATATCGAGACCTCATCTCTGATCCGGGAGAAACTGCCGCTCCTTTCCATGGCCGCGCCCTACATCGCGCATCCGGCCATTCGCAACCGCGGCACATTCGGTGGTTCAATCGCCCTGGCGGATCCGGCTGCAGAATGGCCTGCATGCTGCGTTGCGCTGGACGCTACTGTGGTCGCCGTCAGCCGCCGAGGCACAAGACGCATTGCGGCGCATGACTTCTTTCAAGGGCTTTACACAACAGCGCTTGAAACTGACGAGATTATAACATCCGTCGAAATCCCGATTGCTCAACAGGGTGCAGTCGCCGGTTTCTCTGAACTCGCGCGACGGCACGGTGACTATGCGCTGGTTGGACTGGCGGCGCAGGGCACACGGTCTAAGGACCGCTGGACTGACCTTAAGCTGGTTTTCTTTGGTGTCAGTGATCGCCCTGTTCTGGCAGTTGAAGCGGCACGGGCGCTGATAGGTGGCGCTGGAATCAAAGCCGCTCAAGGCTGTATTGACGACGCTCTTGATTTCGCGGGCCACGATGTCTGCAACGCAGAAACAAGATTGCATCTGGCGCGGGTGTTGCTCGGTCGTGTCATCAGCACGATGGAAGGTAACTCACCATGAGCGCCCTGCATTCCATTGCGCTTCATGTAAACGGCTCGCCCGTTTCTGCTCAGGTGAAGCCGCGCACACATCTGATCGATTTTCTGCGCGAGACTCTGCAACTCACCGGCTCGCATGTCGGCTGCGAGCATGGCGTCTGCGGAGCCTGCACAATCAAGGTGGACGGTGTTGCTGTACGCGGCTGTCTCACACTTGCTGTGCAGGCCAATGGCGCGAAAATCGAGACTATCGAGGGGCTGACCGAAAGCGGCGCGATTGCGGACCTGCAGCAGGTTTTCCTCACCCGCAACGCCTTGCAGTGCGGTTTCTGCACGCCCGGAATGCTGGTGACCTGCGCAGAACTGCTTGAGAAAAATGCCAGTCCAACACGCGATGAAATTCGCGCTGCTATCTCTGGAAACTACTGCCGCTGCACCGGGTATCATGCCATTGTCGATGCTGTGGAAACCGTCGCACAGGAACGCCTAAAAAAGAGGGTTGCATCATGAGTGCAAGCAACCTGAATACAGGCAACCTCACATTTCTGGATCGCCCCAACAGCTATATTGGCCGCTCTGTTCCACGCCCCAATGCCAAGCGCCTGCTCGAAGGCAAAGGTGTCTATGTCGATGACATAACCCTGCCGCGCATGCTGCATGTGGCCTTCCTGCGTAGCCCGCACGCTCATGCACGTATCCTTGGATTTGATCTGAAATCAGCAAAAGCCGCGCCAGGTGTGGTCGCGGTCGTGACGGGTGCCGAGCTGGCGCAGGTCTGCAAGCCATGGGTCGGTGTTCTGAGCCATTTCAAAGGACTGAAATCGGCTCCACAACACGCAATTGCGATTGATCGCGCCTGCTGGGTTGGCGAGGCGATTTGTGCCGTTGTGGCGACATCACGGGCTGAAGCCGAAGACGCCATAGAGTTGATTGATGCACGGCTGGAGCCGCTTGCGGTGACAACCGATATGACGACAGCGCTGGATGCAGACACCTCTATTATCCACGATGTTCTTGGAGACAATCTTGCCTTTGAACGCCTGCTTGATGTTGGCGATGTAGATACTGCCTTCAAGAGTGCGGCTGCTGTGGTTGAAGAGACTTTCCACATTGGTCGCCATACAGGGGTGACCCTTGAGCCGCGTTCCATTCTGGCAGACTGGAACGAAAGCGACAGCAAGCTCACGATCTATCATTCCTTTCAGGCACCGCACATGATGCAGGATATCCTGAGCAAGCATCTGGATGTTCCGGAATCCAATATCCGCGTGATCTGCAAGGATGTCGGTGGGTCGTTTGGCATCAAGGTGCATATTTATCCGGATGAAATGGCGACGGCTGCTCTTTCGAAAATGCTGAAGCGACCGGTCAAGTTCGTGGCA
Organism: Beijerinckiaceae bacterium; assembly: GCA_051649305.1. Lineage (GTDB taxonomy): Bacteria > Pseudomonadota > Alphaproteobacteria > Rhizobiales > Beijerinckiaceae > JADCCX01. The sequence continues at coordinate 141,154 of JBOFGV010000044.1, read as the reverse complement.
GATCGGCTTGAGTCTTTTGTCACGGATATCCACGCCCGTGACCACAAGGTGCATGCCAAAATGGCGGTGACGGCTGAGGGTGAGATCACTGCAATTGAGATGGATGATCTCACTGGCATCGGACCTTACTCAGTTTATCCAAGGACAAGTGCAGTTGAAGCCAATCAGGTCGTGAACCTGACGGGTGGACCCTACAGGCACAAGAATTACCGCGCCCGTGCTCGTGTGGTTTTCCAGAACAAGACACCGATGTGTCAGTATCGTGCCGTTGGGCATCCCATCGCGGTGATGGTCACAGAAGGCCTTGTTGATCTCGCTGCTGAAGCGATCAAGATGGATCCGGCAGAACTGAGGCGTCGCAATGTCATTGCTGATGACGCCCATCCATCAGTGGCCGCGAGTGGCATTCGGTTCGAGAAACTGTCCCATCAGCAATCGCTCGAAAAATTGATGGGCATGATGGATTATGATGGCTTGCGCCGCGAGCAGGCAGAACTTCGGAAAAAGGGCATCTACCGTGGCATCGGCCTTGCTGCCTTTATCGAGATTACCAATCCTTCCGCCGCCTTCTACGGTGTTGGCGGCGCGCGCATCTCATCACAGGATGGTTGCACGTTGCGGCTCAATCCGCAGGGCGGAGTCATAGCTTCCATTGGCGTGACTGAGCAGGGGCAAGGGACAGAAAGCGTGATTGCGCAGGTTGTTGCAACCGCTGTCGGCGTTCCCATGGCTGACGTCCGCGTGATTACAGGCGACACCGAAACAACACCTTATGGCGGTGGCACATGGGCATGCCGCGCTGCAGGCATCGGCGGTGAGGCGGCCTGGCAATCCGGCAAGGCCTTGCGTGCGAACATCCTTGAAGTGGCCGGGACAATCCTGCAGGCAGCGCCGGAGACACTGGATATTCAACAGGGAAGGATTGTTGACAAGCTGACGGGTGCGGAACGCATGCCGCTGGCAGAGCTTGGCCGCGTCGCGTATTTTCGCCCCGACACATTACCAGCCGATCTGAAGCCGGAACTGGTGGTAACGCGCCACTACGTGCCCAAGGATTATCCCTTCGCTTTCACCAACGGCATTCAGGCTTCCTATCTTGAGGTTGACCCCGAAACCGGTTTTGTGACGCTGCTCAAGCACTGGTGTGTTGAGGATTGTGGCACAGTGCTGAATCCGCAGCTTGTGGATGAGCAGGTGCGCGGAGGTATTGTGCAAGGCATAGGTGCTGCCTTGTTCGAGGAGTGCCGCTATGATGCGGCCGGCCAAATGCTGAATGGCAATATGGCTGACTATCTGGTGCCGATGGCATCCGAAATGCCGGACATTGAAGTGGCCCATGTGGTTTCCCCCACAGCATCGTCTGAGCTGGGCGCAAAGGGCGCTGGCGAAGCGGGAACAGCCGGAGCACCGGCAGCTGTTATCAACGCCATCAACGATGCCCTGATGCCTTTCAAGGCGCGCATCAACAGACAGCCCGCAACGCCTCAGGTTATCCTTGAGGCGCTTGGTGTCGTTGGCAAAGGAGCCTGACTTTATTTGACTTTACCATCTGCCTGACAAACACTCGAAAACAATCATATCCTCGGGAGGGATAGCGCCATGAAAAACAGTATGATTACAAACCGCCGCACTTTGCTGAAAGGAACAGCAGCAGCTGGTCTTGCAACTGTGGCTTCGCCGTCGTTCTTTTCGATCGCGCGTGCGCAGACGACGCCGATCCGGATTGGCTTCCCTGTTCCGCTCACTGGCCCATTCGGTGCTGAAGCCAACGATCAGGTGAAAGCCGCCCAAATCGCCATCAAGGATTTCAATGATGCCGGTGGCTTTGAAGGGCGCATGGCGGAGTTGCTGGTGCGTGATGACAAGCTGAACCCCGGTGAAGCCGCGACCCGCACACTCGAGTTGATTGAGAAAGACAAGGTCAACTTCATCGTCGGTTCGCTTTCAGCTGCTGTGCAGTTGTCGATCAACAATGTCGCCAAGGAGCGCGGTGTGATCTTCAACTCGATCAGCCAGTCAGATGCCATCAACGAGGTCAAGGACTGGTCGAAGTTCACCTTCCACGAAGCCCTGAACCCGCATATCACAGCGGGCGCTGTTGGCCGTTACGCCTTCAGTAAATTCGGCAAGAAGGTCGCCTTCCTCACCGCCGACTACGCCTATGGCCACGAGATGGTGCGTGGCTTCCAGCGGGCTGGTAAGGATTTCAACATCGAGACGGTAGCCGACATCCGCCACCCCATCGGAGCCTCTGACTATTCGGCCTTCCTGCCCCGCATCCAGGCTTTGCAGCCTGATATCCTTTGCCTCTGCAACTTTGGCCGCGATCAAGTCATCTCGATCACACAGGCTACGGAGTTTGGCTTGAAGGGCAAGACAAAACTTGTTGCGCCTGTCCTGCTTTACACGGCGCGTCAAGCCGGTGGTGATGCCTTTGAAGGTGTCATTGGTGGAACCTCCTACTATTGGGGTCTCGAAGACCAGATCCCGTCTGCCAAGGCATTGAACGACAAGTTCCGTGCAGCAAACGCTGGTGCTGTTCCCTCAGACTACGGTGCACTTGGCTATGCAGGCGTGCGGTCTGTTCTGGAAGCGGTCAAGATTGCCAAGTCGACCGATACAGAAAAGGTCATCGCTGGCATGCGCAGCCTGAAGTACGACTGGTACAAGGGGCCGCAGTATTATCGCGGTTGTGACCACCAGTCGGTGCAGTCCGTCATCATCGTCGAGTCCAAGCACAAGGGCCAGAAAGACAAGAACGATGTCTTCTCGGTTGTCTCGGTTGAAGCGCCCGATGAAGCCAAACTGCGGACTTGTGAAGAGATGGGCCACAAGGCGTGATCGGCGGTTTCACCTACGATCTGATCCTTCTGCAACTGGTGACGGGGGTGGCGCTTGGCGCCATCTACGTCCTCTTGGCCATTGGCCTTTCGTTGATCTTTGGACTTCTGAACGTTGTCAATTTTGCCCACGGTGCCTTCTTCATGGTGGGTGCTTATGTGGGTGTGTTTCTATTTGGCCTCACTGGCGATTTCTGGGTCTCGCTGGTGATAACACCGTTGCTCGTCGGCGGGCTCGGTTTGCTGGTTGAGCGCTTTTTGGTGCGACCGCTTTATGGTCGCGGAATCGACTATCCCCTGCTGCTTACCTTTGGCTTGTCTTACGTGATGATTGAAGTCATCCGGATTGCCTTTGGCTTGACGGGCCTTCGCCTGCCAACGCCGCCTGAGTTGCGCGGCGCAGTGAATATCGGCGTCGGCTTCTTCCCGCTCTACAGACTGTTTCTGATTGGCATCACCGCCGTTATCATCGGTGCCCTCTGGTACTTCATCGAGCGAACACGCTATGGCCTCATCATCCGGGCCGGAGCGCGTGATCCGGAAATTGTGCAGGTCCTCGGCATTGACATTGCCAAGGTCTGGTTGATGGTCTTTGCAATCGGTACAGGCGTGGCGGGTCTTTCAGGCGTTCTGGCTGCCCCGCTGCAGGGCGTGACCCCAGAGATGGGAGTTCCTGTTCTGGCCGAGGCGTTTGTGGTCACTGTTGTTGGCGGCATGGGATCTCTCGGAGGCGCGGTGATTGCAGGTTTGCTTGTGGGCATCGTTGTCGCCATGACCTCGCTGGTGGCTCCTGATATGGCCAAGGTCGCGATCTTCACACTGATGGCTGTGGTTCTGCTGGTGCGGCCACGCGGCATCATGGGTCGCGCCGGCGGGTTGGGTTAAGCCATGTCTCAATCCGCACCGCTGTCTGTCGTCGCACCTGTGAAACCGCATTGGCTGGAAACGGCACGGCAATATCGCTTCCCGCTGACGCTGGCATTCCTGATCATTTTTCCCTGGCTGATGCCCTACGAAGCTTTGGCCGTAAACATCCTTATCCTTGGGCTTTACGCTCTGGGCTTCAATCTGGTGTTTGGCTACACCGGCCTGCTTTCATTCGGGCACGCCGCCTTTCTTGGCACCGGGGCCTATGCCTGCGGCATCGCTGTAGCCAGCTATGGCATCGGCTGGTTTGGGGCCATCCTGATCGGCACTTCAGTGGCCACATTGACGGCTGCCATAATGGGCGTTCTGGCCATACGAACACGCGGCATCTACTTCGCCATGGTGACCTTGGCGTTGTCTATGTGCGTCTATTACACGCTCTATCAGATGCAGTGGCTGACGGGTGGCGAGAATGGCTTGCGCGGCGTCAACATCAAGACGATTTCGGTCTTCGGCCTTGAGCTGCCATTCATCAATCCAACGGTCAAATACTATGTCGTCCTCGCCTTCGTCGCTACGGCGATCTGGCTGTTCTCACGTCTGCTGGCTTCGCCCTTTGGTGCCGTGCTGGAAGCGATCCGCGAAAACGAGGAGCGCGCCAAGGCCTGTGGCTATGATGTGGCGCGCACCAAGCTTCTGGTCTTCATCATCTCAGGCGCAATCTGCGGATTGGCTGGCTCCTTGAATGCCTTGCATCTTTCAATCGTGCCTATCGAGACGCTGCACTACATCACCTCCGGACAGGCCGTGATGATGGCCCTGCTTGGCGGCATGGGCACATTCTTTGGGCCCTTTATTGGGGCGGCAACCTTTTTGCTCATTCAGGACGTGGCCTCGACGATAACCAGTCACTGGCAATTGTTTGTCGGAATGATCTTTATCGGCTTCGTGCTGTTTTTTCCCAAAGGCATCTGGGGTTCCATCCTGCACTGGCTGGAGGGGCGCTGATGGATGCGATCCTGAGCACAAAGAACGCCAGCAAGAGCTTTGGAGGTTTTACGGCGCTGAAAGATGTGTCCGTATCCTTTGAACGCGGCAAATTGACCGCTGTCATTGGGCCGAACGGTGCAGGCAAAAGCACCTTCTTCAATGTCATTTCTGGAGCCTTCCCGCCAAGTTCCGGCAGCATCAATTTTGATGGCAAGGACATGACCAATGAGCCTTCCCATGCTTTTGCGCGGGCAGGAATCGCCAAGTCATTCCAGATCACGAACGTATTCTCAGAACTGACAGCACGCGAAAATGTGCGTGTTGCAGCACAGGCCATGACAAGCCGCTTTCAACTGTTCCGCTCCCGCGAAACTTATACGGAATTGATGGAAAAAGCCGATCATCTGCTGGAGCGTGTGGGCATTGGACACCGGCGTATCAACCGCGCACGTGAACTCGCCCATGGCGAGCAGCGCAGCCTTGAAATGGCGATGGCACTGGCGAGCGATCCCAAGGTTTTGCTGCTTGATGAGCCAACGGCCGGGATGAGCCCGGAAGAAACCCGCCAGATGATGGATCTCATTCTGCGTCTCGCTGAGGAACGCACGGTTATCATCGTCGAACACAAAATGAAGCTTGTGATGGGAATTGCGCAAAAGCTGATCGTTCTTCACCACGGTGAACTGCTTGCAGAAGGAACGCCTGACGAAATCAAGGTGCACGATGAAGTGAAGCGCGTTTATCTTGGCCAGGGCAAACCTGCTTCACCCAGACAGGCGGCCTCATGATGCTCAAGGTCGAGAACCTCTCCGCATGGTATCGCCACAGCCATATCCTCCAGGGCGTGAATCTGGAGGTGAAGGCTGGTGAAATCGTCACGTTGATTGGCCGGAATGGTGCTGGCAAAACCACAACATTGAAAACCATCATGGGACTGGTTTCAAAGCATGCGGGAAGCGTCTTCTTCGATGGCGCGGAAATGCTCACGCAACCCGCGCGCAACCGCTTTCACCGGGGCCTCGCCTATGTGCCCGAGGACCGCCGCATTGTGCCCGGATTGACGGTTGAGGAGAACCTGCGCCTTGGCATTCTGGCATCGGCATCGCGCGCCAAGGAAGCTGAAATGATTGAGATCATTGCCAGCACCTTTCCGCGGCTGAAACAACGGTTATCACAGCAAGGCACCACGCTGTCGGGTGGTGAGCAGCAGATGCTGGCCATCGCGCGCGCCATGATGGCGGAGCCGCGCATGATCCTGCTCGATGAACCCTCTGAGGGCATTATGCCAATCCTCGTGGAAGAAATGTTTGAGCAGTTCCGGGCCATGCAAAAGGCAGGAACGACGATCCTGCTGGTTGAGCAGAATGTTGAGCTTGCGCTCTCGTTGTCAGACCGTGTCTATGTCATGGATCAGGGTGTTATCGTACATCAGGATAGCGCTGCTTCCATGCTGGCTGATCCCGCAGTGCAGGAACGATATTGCTCAGTCTGACAGCTATTTCTTTGTAGCTTTTATGGACAGTGTCGCAATACGGTTGGCTTCATTCTGGGCGTGAATATCGGCAAGCTTGCGAATGTCTTTCACGACATCACGGTTGATCGAGCTGGCATCTGGCCAGTTCACCTCGATCAGGTTTCCTGCAGGATCCCGGATGTAAAGCTGCAACTGTCCTGAAGGCGTTTCAAAAAGATGGTGCTTGTTAAAGGCATCATTGGCCAGACATCCCTGCTCCTTTGCCCGGAGATAGATTGCTTCAAAGTCATCCACATCGACACCGAAGTGCGAGAATTGATTGGAGGGACAATCATATTCAAACACATGGAGCTGCATATCACCGAGCTTCAGCCAACCCACATTGAAGCCAAAATTTGGCGCGGGAAGGCGCGTGACAGCAAAGATGTCCTCATACCATTTAACTGACTTTTCAAGGTCACTGGCGCGCACGCTGACATGATTGAATCGGGTTGCCCGCATAGTTCAAAATTTCCGGTTTTTGCCTTCTAGTAATCTGGCATCATCCACTATGCATCACAAGTTAAATTGCAATTTCAATCATATACACGTTGTACGTTCTTCCGGTTTGCGGGCGCATCGTGCAAGACAAGGCGCTGGTGTCACCGGTCTCCAGTTCCGGCATCGAGTATCATGGTCTGGCCTGTCATCGCCCGTGAAGCATCCGAGGCAAGATACAGCGCCAGTGCCGCTACATCGTTTGGTTCAATCCGGATTGGAATTGCCTGTGCTGAAAGTGCTGCCACCAGCTTCTCTGGTGTCGCCCGGTGAGCAAGTTGACGTTCCGTCATCACCCATCCCGGCGCAATCGCGTTAACGCGGATGAGACTGCTTCCGAACTCGCGTGCCGCTGTCCGTGTAAAGCCATGAATCGCAGCCTTGGCCGTTGTATAGGCGACAATGCCCGGTGCGCCTTTCATCCAGGATGTTGAACCCAGATTGATGATGGAACCGCCACCGCGAGCGGCCATACCTGGAACCACAGACTGGGTCACAAACATCACATGTCGGAGGTTTATCGCCATGCAGTTGTCCCAGTACTCCGGCGTCACGTCAGCAAAGGCATGGCGCTCGTCATTCCCGGCATTGTTGACCAACACTGTGAATGCTCCTGCCTGTTTCTCAACCTCTTGAATGGCAGCTTGGGTCGCCGGGATATCTGTCAGATCAACCGTTGCTGCGATGAGCGACGGGGCAGCTGCACGGAACGCTGCAATGGCCGCTGCATTCCGGTCAAGGATAGCGACCCGCGCACTCTGCGCGAGAAAGGCCTCGGCGATAGCGCGGCCAATGCCTTCAGCGCCGCCGGTGACAAGAACTGATTTTCCCGACAAATCGGGATAGACAGGCATCATCAGATCAACCTCCAAACAAGCCACCCGGGCGACCGCGCACCCCAACGTCGGCAGCAAAGATTCCACCCGAGTAGGGTGCATCTGCAAGCAGCGTCGCAGGCAATCGTATGCGCGCCGAGGTGATGTAGAGCGTCGCGAGATCTGGCCCTCCGAAGGCCACGCTTGTCGGCCTTGGCACGGGGACGCGCAGGTCGCGCATCTTGCGCCCGGCGGGGTCGAAGCGGCGGATGCTCCAGCCGTCCCAAAGCGCGCACCAGATGCAGCCTTCGGCGTCAACGGTCAGACCATCGGGGCGACAAGCACTGTCTTCAATCTGTGCAAAGATACGTCTGTTGGTGATCGCACCAGTGCCATGATCAAAATCGTAGCAGAAAATTGCACCGGCAGCAGAGTCCACAAAGTACATGACCTTGCCATCAGGACTCCAGTCCATGCCATTGGCGACGGTGAAGCCGCGATCCATCCGCCTTGCTGCGAGATCAGGCGAAATGCAGTAGAGCGAGCCGGACTTGCGCTGGGCATCAAGGCTCATTGTCCCGGCCCACAACCTGCCCGCCGAGTCGCACTTGCCATCGTTGAAGCGGTTGTCTGGCATATCGGCTTCCGGATCGACAAGAGGTGTTATGGCGCGGGAAGTGAAGTCCAGCGCTTCCACGCCGCTCTGGCTGATCGCGATGAGGCCACCGCTTTTGCGCTCTGCGACTGCACCCACCAAGCGCGGCATCGGGCAGGTTTCGTTGATCCTTGTCAGGGGATCGAAACGATGCACAGCGGGTTCGAGAATATCGACCCAGTAAAGCTTGTTTTCACGGGCAGACCAAACGGGTCCCTCTGCAAGGCTTGCGCCCCATGCCAGAACACATTCGACATCGCTGTCGCCTGCCTGGGCAGGGCGTGCACGCGAGTTGATGCTGACAGGGGCTGCGCCCACGTTTCCAGAAATCAGACGCACGGCTTCCATCAGATCGCGTCCCAACACATGCAGACGGTCACTTGGCAAGCGTGATGTTGGCCCAAGGATAGCAATGGCTGCGATGACCTTGCCTGTATGGTCAAAAACCGGTGCAGCAACGGAAGACACACCATCCACATGTTCGCCGTGGGACAGCGCATAGCCGCGCGCCCGTGTCAGGGCTAACTCGGCAGCAAGTTGCTCACGGTCACCAATCGTGGCTGGTGTATGCGGCTCCAGCGACAGGCGCGAGAGGATAGCACGCTGATCATGTGGCGGCAGAAAGGCGAGCAGCGCCTTGCCCGGTGCTGTGCAATGAATTGGGGCGCGCCGACCAACCTCAATATGGAATGCGAAGGGGCCACCATGGTTGCGCTGGTCAATGTATACCACCTGATCATCATCAACGGTCGCTATGGCCACTGTCTCACGCGTTTCCAGTGCAATACGCTCGATCTGAGGCGCGCTGGCACCGCGCAGATCAAAGGTTTCCCAGACACGATGCGCCAGCTCGAACAGGCGGTTTCCGAGCCGGTAAGTGCTGTCGCTTGCTTCATGCCGGACAAGACGAAAAGCCACGAGAGTGCTGAGCAATCGCGCCAGCGTGCCCTTGGGCAAGCCGGTTGCGATCTGCAGGTCCTTGAAGCGCGGCGGTGTGTCGCGCTCGCCTATCACATCAAGCAGATACAGCCCCTTTGCCAGCGCCGCAGCACCGCCGGGTACATCCCGCTCATCTGGCTTCAGGACTTCAGTCTTGCTCGCCATGCGGCCCCTGCTTCTTCCAACATCCTGTCAAATGCATAAACAGGCACAAAGCCAGTTGCAGCTCTGAGCTTTGCATTGCTCGTCTCATAGAAGACACCATCACCTGGCAGATTCACAACCCGGACCGGCAATCCCGTGATGCTTGCCATCACAGGGAGAACATCCGCAAAGTTAACCGGATGGTTCGATCCGAGGTTGTATGTTTCTCCAATGGTAGTTGGCGTATCATGAACGGCAAGCAAGCCCGCCAGCATGTCGCGCGCATCGGTGATATGCATGCGGAAAGGTCGGCCATTCTGGTTGCAGGCGAGAACCAGCGCAGGCTTGCCATCATCCAGCGCCCGCAGCGCCGCGACAGCAGCAACATTGCCGAATGCTTCCTGCTGGCGGATGCGCGGGTGAAGAAAAAACCGGGGACCGGAAAAGAAGCTGTCGGGGTCAAGCAGTTCAGTGGCATCCTGTGTGTGTGAAAACCTGAGGATCGTGGTCTGGAGGCCCGCGGATCGATGGGCCCAGCTGACAATTTCTTCGCCCAGCAACTTGCTTAGACCATAGGCTGAGCGTGGCCGGAGCGGGTGGTTCTCGTCAACAGGCAGATAGTTAGGCACATTTTCAGGATAGACTTCACCACTGGATGCGAAAATGAAGCGCTTGGCCCCCGCACGAATGGCGGCATCAACAATGACCTGTGTGCCGCCGACATTGGCGGCATGGAGTTTCTGGTTCTCAGCTGGCAACCAGGACATGAATGCACCGAGGTGAAAGACTGCCGTCACATCCTTGAGAGCTGCTTCTGCGACGGAGGAATCATCAAAGCTGCCAATCAGTTCCTCATAACCAGCAAGGGCTCGCCCGCTGGGCCTGAGATCAAAACCCCGGACGGTTTCACCGCGCGCCAGTAGCGCATGGACAAGGCGACTGCCGATGCGACCGGAACTGCCTGTGATCAGAACAGTCATTGGTGTGCGGCTCCTTCAGCCATTTGCAGCAATGGCATTGCCGCTCTTTGCATCAAAGAGATGCAGGCGCGCCGGGTCAAAAGACAGCTTCACGGTTTCGCCCACGCGCATGGGCGCGCTGTCAAAAAGCCGCGCAATCAAACGACCCGCGCGGGCGTCTTCCGCCGCTGCCGGCGCAGGCAATCCGGTTCCATGAGCATCCGGCATGTCGAAGTAGAGATACTGCTCTGATCCGAGGCCCTCGACGAGGCGTGGCGTCACTGTGAATGTGGCAGGACCATCACCAAGGCGGATATGCTCCGGTCTGAGACCAGCAAGCACAAGTGCACTGCCACGCGCCGCTTCCGGCAGGGCGAAGTTTGCGCCCAACAGATTTCCACGTCCGTCCCCATTCTGGAGCACAGGCGCGAAATTCATGCCAGGCGAGCCGATGAAACCAGCGACAAAGGTGTTGGCCGGCTTGGCAAACATCGTCTCCGGGGTTGCAACCTGCTGGATGACGCCGTCCTTCATGATCACGATGCGGTCGGCCATGGTCATCGCTTCGGTCTGATCATGGGTCACGTAGATTGTTGTCACGCCGAGCCGCTGATGCAGTGCGCCAATTTCTGCGCGCATATGGACGCGGAGCTTGGCATCGAGATTGGACAGCGGCTCGTCCATCAAAAACGCCTGCGGTTCGCGTACGATCGCCCGACCAAGCGCCACGCGCTGGCGCTGACCGCCCGACAGCTGCTTTGGCCTGCGTTGAAGAAGATGTGTTACATCAAGAATCTTCGCAGCATCCGCTACGCGGGCTGCGATGATCTCACGCGGTGTGCCGCGCATCTTGAGGCCGAAGCCCATGTTTTCAGCGACTGTTAGGTGCGGATAAAGGGCATAATTCTGGAACACCATGGCGATGTCTCTGTCGCCGGGAGCGAGGTCTGTTACCTCCCGGTCGCCAATGCGAATGACACCACTGGTCGCAGCCTCCAGACCCGCAAGGATCTTGAGCATGGTTGATTTGCCGCAGCCTGATGGGCCGACCAGTACAACAAATTCGCCGTCTGCAATCTCAAGCGAGAATTCCTTGAGAATTTTCGCCGGGCCGTAGTCTTTGGAAACGCGATCGATGGAAATGGATGCCATTTCAGCCTCACTTGTCCGAGCCAGCGGTGAGCCCGCCGACCAGATAACGCTCGAGAAAAAGGTAGATGATCAGGATGGGTATCGCCACGAGGATGGAGGCAGCAGAGATCTCCGCCCAGTTGGAGATGTACTCGCCCTTCATCGTCGTGATGCCGAGATTGGCTGTCCAGTTGCCCTGCGCATTCGTCAGAAAGGTGCGGGCGAAGGCGTAGTCTGACCAAGAGAGCACAAAACCGTAGAGGGCCGTAGCAGCGAGCCCCGGCAGCGAAACCGGCAGAATGACCCGGAACAGCGCACCGATGGGAGAGCATCCATCCACCATCGCGGCCTGCTCAAGCTCCTTCGGGATCGTATCGAAATAGCCCTTCAACATCCATGTTGTGAAAGGAATGATGAGCGTCGCATGGGCCAGAATGATCGACCACAGAGAACCGATCATACCGGTCATCCGGAAGATGCCAAAGAGCGGAATGACAAGCAGCGTCGCAGGCAGCATCTTGGCGGTCAGGATAAACAGGCCCAGCCCTTGCCCTCCCTTCAGCGAAAAGCGCGACAGGGCATAGCCCGCCAGAACGGATACAGACATGGAGAGAGCAACTGCACCCGCAGCGGCGAGTGCCGAATTTGCCAGCCACAGACCGATGGGGCGCTCACCAATGATCTTGCCGAATATCGACCAGTTTGGCTGGCTTGGCCAAAAGCTTGGCGGCAACTGCCTGAGCTGATCCGGCTGTGACAACGCGGTCACCACCAGCCAGTAGATCGGAAAGATCAGGATGGCGGCAGTCAGGATGACCGTTCCGTAGAGGATTATGCGGGCTGTTAGGGAGGGCTGCATCATGTCCTCACAGGTTCTCGGGCGCGCTGCGCATCATCAGCTTTGCGGCGATGACACAGATGACGAGCGTTACCACGCCAATCGCCGAAGCGTAGCCCATGCGGAAGAAGCTGAAGGCCTGCTCATAGGTCATGATCGACAGGGTTTGTGTCGCCTTCAGCGGCCCGCCGCCTGTGAGCACATAGATGATCGAGAAGTCGCGAAAGACCCAGAGCATAACAAGCACCATGGTCACGCCGATGACTGGCATCAGGCTTGGCAGCGTGATGTGGGTCAAGCGTTGCCAGGCATTGGCACCATCAACACGGGCGGCCGCATAAAAGTCATCTGGGATTGACTGCAATCCAGCCAGGATCATGATCGAGACGAAGGGATAGCCTTTCCAGATCATCGTCGTCGCGACGACAGCAAAGGCTGCAGTGGGATCCGAGAACCAGTTGATTGGCCTGTCGGCAAGGCCCAACGTGATGAAGAGCCAGTTGAAAAGACCGAAGGAAGAATCAAACATCCAGGCAAAGATGACAGTGGCGATCACTTCAGGCACAGCCCAGGGCATGGCAACGACAAGCCGTGCGATAGACCTTCCCTTGAACTGGTTGTTCACCAGCAGTGCTGTGCCAAGGCCCAGAAAGAAGCAGGCGATGGTCACAACAAAAATAAGTTGCAGCGTCACCCGGCAGGCATTCCAGAAATCAGGAGAAGCGAAGAGGCGCGCGTAGTTGTCCGTGGTGAAGGGACGGCGCGGCGCATCGAGCCGGGCGATGCCAACATTCTGGAAGGAAATGTCGACCGAGACAAACAGCGGATAGACAATGATCGCAGCGATCAGCAGCACCGCTGGCGCGAGCAGCAGGTAGCCAAGCAGATGCCTGCGGCTGGGACGTGCGAGATCGAAACGGGACAGGGCCAGTAACATGGTGTCTCTCCGGAGTGCAGGACGACGACCGCCACTTAAGGCAGCCGTCGGTTCAGAAAGCGCTTACTGCTGCTTTTGAATGGCTTCCGCCTTTTGCTGCATCGTTGCAGCGACCACCTTCGGATCGAGGTCCTGGATGATCATGCGCTGGGATTCTTCCATAACCATCTTGGCAAACTCGTTGTAGCCGATTTCCAGTCCCTTCGGGATGCGGTCAACACCAGCAGCGGAGGCCGCCTTCGCCATATCGACCAGCATATCAAAGTGCGGTGTTGCGGCCTTTGCGCCGTCCGTCTTGGCGCGTGGGCTCGGCGGTGTTGAAGACGCCAGTGTGGCAAAATCGCTCTGGAACTTGTCAGAGGTCGCAATCGAGATGAAATCCCAGACGAGCTTCTTGGAGTCTGCCGGGATTTCCGACGCCATACCGAGGATATTCGACGAACCACCCATGGGCGGCTTCAGCGGCACTGGGACAATCTTGATCTGGTCCTTCGCCTTGCCCCTCTGAATGATGGGATAGAGCCATGGGCCATCAAACTTCATGGCAATGCGGCCATCAGCAAACATCTGACGCACTTCACCAGCGGAGAGATCGCGCGGTGTCAGGCTGTTCTTGACGATCTCTTTCCAGCGCGACAATCCTTCAATCATTTGAGGGGTATTGATCGTCACCTTGCCGTTGGCGTCAGTCCAGCGCCCACCTGCATCAAGCGTGTAATTCATCAATTCGGAGAGATACTGCCCGCCGCCGCCTTTTGTTTCATGGCCGGTGCCGAACTGGTCAGGGATGTTGTCGCCGTTGGTATCTTTGGTGAGCTTACGGGCTGCCGCCAGATACTCGGCCCAGTTGGTTGGCGGCGCAATACCTTCTTTCTTCAGCATCTCTTCGTTGTAGGCAAAGAGATTGCCGAAATAGAGCATCATCATGCAAACGGTCTTGCCCTTCCAGGTGCAGGCACTTTGTCCAGCCCAGCCTTCGATGTTGAAGTTGGAAGACTTCACGTAAGGGCCAAGATCTTCCAGCCAGCCCTGATCAGCGAACTTCTGGAATTCGAACGAGGCGAGATGCACGATCTCGGGCGGCTTGCCACCCGCGAACAAGGTGGTCATCGTATCGGCGTAGGCACCGCGCTCAACCTTGGTCCATTCAATCTTGACGCCAGGGTTCTTTGTCTCGAACTCCTTGATGACAGACGCCCACCAGTCGCCCACACCACGCTCGTCCTTTTGCCAGGATACAAACTTGAGCGTCTTTGTCTGCGCCATTGCAGGCAGAACACCAAGGGATAGGGCAAAAGCTGCGGCTGAGCCTAGGATTGCAGTTCTTATGGAATGTCTCATGTCTTCCTCCCGTTTTCAGTTTTTGTCATTGTTCAAGCATACGAAGCGCTGAGGCCGAGGGCCGGACGCCAAGACCATTCCCATCGGGCAATGTATATTGCCCGGCGGCACACTGAATTTGCCCATCGAGATATTTCGCGTTGGGTTCGACTATGGAATGCTGGAATTCATGACCGCTGACGCAGGCAGCTGCCGCACTGGCATGCAGGCTTGCAGCAAGGAAAATCCCGATGCCGATTGTTGCGTGCGGAATGATCTCTGCATGATGAACCTGCGCCAGCGTCGCCATCCGCATGAACTCGGTCACACCACAATGGCCCATCTCCGGCTGCAGGATTGCGACCGCCCTCTTCGCCAGCCGTGTCTGTGCATCGTAGCTCGTGCGCCATTCTTCGCCAGCAGCAACCGGCGCTGAAACGCCTGCCGCGACGTCTGCCAGTCCATCGACATCCTCCGGATTGACGGGAGCTTCCGCGAACCACAACCCATGCGGTTCCATCGCCCGGATCGCCGCTTTGGCACTTGCGGCAGTGTGGGCCCAATGCATATCGCAGGCGATGCGCGCTTTCGGCCCGAGCCTTGATCGCAGGCTTTCGATTTCTGCAACGACACCATCATCCGCAACCGGTGCGGCAAACTTGAAATCCGAGAAGCCTTTGTTCTGCCATGCGGCCGCCAGATCGGCACGCTTGGCGCGTGTCGCTTCCGGCAGACCCGAGACATAGGCGGGGATTGTCTCACGCCGCATGCCGCCGAGCAGCTTGACCAGTGGCACGCGCGCGATCTGTGCCGCGATATCCCAAAGCGCGATGTCGATGGCAGCCAGTGCGTCGAGATAATAGCCGCCTGTATAGCCTCTCACGCGCATCAGGTCATAGAGACGATCATGGATGACAGCCGCGTCGAATGGATCGGAGCCGACAATGAAATCAGCCAACAAATCGGAAATGATCGCCATGGTCGCGCGTGGTGCCACGATGCCATAGGTCTCACCCCAGCCGATGACGCCGTCTTTCGTCGTAATACGAACAAGGACATTGCGGTCCACAGTCGGATAGACAGTGCGGTTGCCCTTCCGCACGAAGTAGCCACGCGCATTGGGCTCCTCACCCGGCCGCAAAGCGCCGAGATAGGGCGTGTCGCGCGGTAAGGTCAGCGCGAAGCATTCGACCTTGGCGACCCGGTCAACCATCAGGCGGCCTTCCTGAATGGGGCCACAGTGAGCAGATCGGTTATCCGGTCCAGCAAGGCGTCGATCTCGTCGAGATCACGCGTATCAAACGGCGCAATGGCAGCGCGGACAACGTCGTTGGTGAGTACCCCACGCCGCATGAGCACGCGCTTTGTAAACCGCATGCGGGCATGGCTCTGGATCATCAGCAAAGGTAATGTGCGCTCATAAAGATCACGCGCATCAGATTCACGACCGGCCTCAAGCGCAGACCACATCGCGACATGAATGTCGGCAAACTCCACTGCAGGCATCGCGCCACAGGCACCGCGGAGATACTCATCAATGACGAACCGCGCACCGCCGCCGCCGATCACGCCTGCAAGATGTTCCGGTGCTGCTTTCAATATGGCACTGATTGGCGGACCCGAGGGGATCGTCTCCTCCTTGATGTAGCGGATGCGTGCGTTGGCTGCTGTCACTGCAACACCAGCGTCCGGCGAAAGATCGGAACCACGCGGCGCTGGCGCATTCTGCAACACGATTTCAGCTTCGGGAACTGCTGCGGATATGGCGCGGTAAAAGGATGTGACAGCCGCTGCATCTGCGCCAACGGCTTTTGGTGCCTGTATCATCACCTGACGGACACCCACGTCTATGCACTCGCGCACCAGCGAAACCACAGCTTCCACTGATGCGCCTGTCGCTCCGGCGAGCACTGGCACGCGCCCGGCCACTTCATCGACCACCACTTCCAGAAGTGCCCGACGCTCACCCGGGGTCAACGAGTCCACTTCGCTTGCAAAGCCTGGGAATACAACACCGTTAACACCGCTGCCGAGAGCAAAGGCAACAACGCGACGCAGGCTTTCGGGATCGACCGCACCATCCGCTTTGAACGGCGTGCACAGCACCGGCCAGACTCCTTTGATCAAGGGCGATGGTAGGCGCGCTCTGCTATTTTGATCCATATTGTGGAACTCCGAACCTTTATATGGACTTTATTTTAATGCCTATCTATAGTCAACTCTGTAAAAGCGCGGAGGGTAGTGCATGTCTGGACAGGTCATCGTTGATTGGGGATCAAGCAATTTCAGAGCCTATCGCTTCGGCACCGATGGCGAGATTGTTGCCCATCATCAGGCCAATACCGGAATCCTCACTGTGCGTGATGGCGACTTTGAAGCTGTACTGGAAAGGGAGATCGGGGGCTGGATCACGCCTGAAACAACTGTTCTGTTGTCGGGCATGATCACCAGCCGCAACGGCTGGGTGGAAACGCCTTATGCTTTCGCGCCCGCTGGGCTTTCTGACATCGGGAGGCAGGCGGTAGAGCGCCGATCGCAGCGCGGTGCCTTGCTGCGTTTCATGCCGGGCGTCGCGGTGCGTGAGCCAACACCGGATGTCATGCGTGGCGAAGAGATCCAGATTTTCGGCTCAGTAGAAGAACACGAGACAGCCACCATCGTTCTTCCTGGCACGCACAGCAAATGGGCTATGGTCAAAAATGGCCATATCGCCGGGTTCAGGACATTCCTGACAGGCGAGATATTCGCACTGCTGAAAGATAACTCCATCGTCGGGCGGCTGATCCCGCCAGGGGAACGGGCATTCAATGAGCAGGCATTCCTCGCAGGTGTTGCCAGTGTGCGCTCCAGCCATGCAATCAGCCTGCTCAACGATGTTTTCACCGCCCGCTCCGGCGCTCTGCTTGGGGCGTTTCCACCCGAAGAGATCGCTGACAGATTGTCAGGCATGCTGATAGGCCATGAGATTATTGCAGGTCTGGCGCTTGCACAGGAAGGCCGATTGGTGCTGGTGGGGGAGGCCGGGCTCTCGGCACGATATCTGCTGGCACTCCGCTCCTTTGGCCGCAGTGCAGAGCTGGGATCACAGCACGCAGCTGTCGCTGGATTTAAACGGCTTGCACTACTGGATTGAGCCTGACCCTGGATCATTAACGAGGTTCGATGAAGGTCTGGCGCATTGTCCAGTCGTTGCTATCCTGCGTGGAATAGAGCCAGAAGTCACACAGCCGCGCTATCCACCTGTCGAAAGACGAACGATCAACTCGGGTTGAACGAGGATGCCGTGTTGCAAGCCCTGGCCGGCCCTCCGGTCAAGCAGCATTCGCATCGCCGCGCGGCCGATCGCGGTCTTGTCAACCCTTACACTTGTTAATGAAGGCGTCAGCATCGCAGCCAGCGAGATATCATCGAAGCCCACCACCGCGAGATCCTCTGGTGTGCGAATGCCGAGCGCGGGGCAACCCAGAAGAACAGCGGCCCCCACGAGATCATTGTAGCAAAGCACTGCATCGAGCCCCGTCAGCTCTTGACCATGATCTGCAATGAACTTCTCGCCTGCAGCAATGTCCGGCCCTGCGGACCAGATAGCTGCCGGTTCCCGGCCATGAGCCGCCAAGGCGGCCTTTGCGCCTTCGAGTCGTTCAGCTCCACTGCGTGAAGACAACGGTCCGCCAATAATCCCGATGCGTTGTCGCCCTGTCATCACCAGGTGATCGATTGCCTGCGCGGCACCAGCGCGGTAGTCGATGCGAATGGTGCCGGCAAGGCTATGCGGCGCGTCACGATTGACCAGAACGACTGACCCGTGCCTGCTCAGCGCCTTGAACAAAGCATCATCCGTTTGTCGCGCACTGCACACGATAACGCCATCGACCCGCTTGCTCTCGAGCATGTCAAGCAGGCGGATCTCCCGCGACGGATCCTCGCCCACATTACAGAGAAGCATGGTCAGCCCCTCGGCCTGCGCAACATCCTCGGCTCCACGGATGATCTCAGGAAAGAACGGGTTGGTGATATCGGGCACCATAAGCGCAACTGTGCCGGAGCTTTTTG
Organism: Beijerinckiaceae bacterium; assembly: GCA_051649305.1. GTDB lineage: Bacteria > Pseudomonadota > Alphaproteobacteria > Rhizobiales > Beijerinckiaceae > JADCCX01. Next base: position 122,655 of record JBOFGV010000044.1, on the reverse strand, counting down.
CCTTCAATCCTTTGGCGAGCGCATTTGGCCGGTAACCCAGTCGTTCGACCTCGCGCATCACTCTGGCACGCGTTTCCGCGCCAGCACCTGCGACGCCGTTCAGCACCCGCGACACGGTCATTGGCGAGACGCCGGCTGCACGCGCAACGTCATGCACAGTTGTTGTGCTGCGAACGTTATCGATATCGTCAACTCTGAATACGATCTCTTCCATATGCATTGACTTACGAAGGTTCAACAGCTCGGGCAAGCGGGAAATCACGACTATCGAGCGACAAGGTAAGAAAAATTCACAATTCTGTCACTTTACTCTCTTGACGTGCTTATTTCAATAACGTTATCGATAACGCAACAAGCGGCCCAAAGTCCGCTGTCTTGGAGGATTCAATGTTCACTCGTCGTTGGCCATTGATTGGCATCGTCTCGATCGCACTTGTAGGCCCCGCCGCAGCTCAAGCGTTCCGCGAGTCGCCGCTTCTCACGACACGCGTGTCAGCTGGACAGCTCAAGCCACTGGCTGAGCGCCTGCCGCGCCAACCTCTCGTTGTGAAGCCACTGGAAGAGGTTGGCAAATATGGCGGCCAGTGGCGGCAAGCCATGCGCGGTTCCGCCGATATCCTTCTTGAAACGACGATCGGCTATACCCGCCTCGTCCGCTGGAATCGTGAATGGACCGATGTCGAACCGGAAGTTGCGGAGAAGGTCGAGGTCAACGCCAACGCGACAGAATACGTCTTCACATTGCGCGAGGGGCTTAAGTGGTCCGATGGCCAGCCCTTTACGACCGACGATATCCTGTTCTGGTATGAGAACGTCCTGATCGACAAGGACATCACGCCCTCGGTTCCACGTTGGTTGACGTCGGGCGGCAAGCCGGTTGAAGTCACGAAGCGCGATGCACGCACTGTGGTATTCACCTTCGCCAGCCCAAATGGCATGTTCCTCAAGAATATGGCGACCAATCTCGGCGCAGACATCCTCGCAGGCGCACCCGCACACTGGCTCAAGCAGTTCCACCGCAAGCACAATCCGGATGTCGAAAAAGTGGTAGCCGATGCGAAGGCTGCGGACTGGAAGCAGCTCTTCACCAACAAGGTGGCCTTCCCGAACCGCTGGCGTGACGCCGCACGGCCTGTGCTTGATCCCTGGAGGCTCACAGTGCCTTATGCTGGCACGCAGCGCGTGGTGGCTGAGCGCAACCCTTTTTATTTCAAGGTCGACACGGCCGGGAACCAGCTGCCCTATATCGACCGCGTCACCTATGACGTGATCGAGGACAACCAGGCGCTGATCCTGAAGGCGATCAACGGCGAGATCGACATGCAGAACCGGCATATCGACACGACAGACGCCAGACCGCTCCTGGTCCAGAACCAGCAGCGCAGCCGCTATCGGCTCTTCAAGGCCCAACCCGCATGGTCCAATGCCATGCTGATCAACCTCAATCAGACGACGAAGAACGCGCAGCTCAAGCCGCTCTTTTCGAGCAAGGAATTCCGCGTGGCGCTGAGCCATGCCATTGACCGGGAGGAACTGAACAAGCTGATCTATGCCCAGCAGAGCAAAGCCTGGCAGGCCGCCCCACGGGAGGGTACGGCCCTCTATGATGAGCGTATGGCGAAACAGTTCACGGAGTTTGACCCGCCCAAGGCCAACACCATTCTCGATGGGCTCGGCCTTACCCGCAAGGATAGTGACGGCTTCCGCCTCCATGCTGATGGATCGCGCATCAGCTTCCCGATTGATGTGCTGACGACCAGCCAGATCCAGATTGATGCGCTGGAGGTTGTCAAGAAGTACTGGCGAACCGTCGGTATCGAGATGCAGGTGCGCCCCGTCGAGCGCAGCCTCGCGTTCCAGCGTCTGCAAGCCAACAACCATGACGCCAATGCCTGGATTGGCGGCGGCGGCTATGACCAGCTTGGGATCCTCGATCCCAAATGGTACTTTCCGCACGAATTCGAGTCGAGCTACGCGACGGCCTGGGGCATCCATTTCCAAAACCCGACCGCTCCCAATGCCGAGGCACCTCCGGCACATGTCAAGCGCCAGCAGGAGCTGTTCGTGCAGCTTCAGCAGAAGCCGACCACTGCTGAACAACTCGCAGTAATGAAGGAGATCCTCGCGATCGCGCGGGATGAGTTCTACGTCATCGGCACCAACCTCGAACCGGACCGGTTCGGCATTGTGAAGGCGAACATGCGGAATGTGCCAGCCCAGATGCCGAACACATTCTTTTACATGACGCCGGGCCCTACGCAGCCCGAGCAATACTACTACCGGTGAGCTGACGGTCATGCTCACCTACATCGCCCGGCGTATCCTCTACATGATTCCGACGCTGATTGTGATCTCGATCGTCTCGTTCGTGATCATCCAGCTTCCGCCGGGCGACTTCCTGACCAATCTGACGGCCCGAATGGCCGAGCAGGGCGAGAAGATTGACAACTCGACGCTGGAGGCACTCAAGCTTCGCTACGGCCTCGATGAGCCCTGGCACATTCAGTATTGGAAATGGATCAGCGGCATCATCTTTCGCGGTGATTTCGGCCAATCCTTTGAATGGAACAAGCCCGTCGCCGAATTGATGTGGGAGCGTATGGGGCTGACCACAGCCGTCTCGGTTGCGACGCTGATTTTTATCTGGGGCGTGGCGTTCCCGATAGGCATCTATTCGGCCGTCAGGAAATACTCATTCGGCGACTACGCCGTGACGACACTCTCGTTTCTAGGTCTCGCGATCCCGAATTTCCTGTTGGCGTTGGTCATCATGTATGTGGGCTCGCGGTATTTTGATATCCCGATCAATGGCCTTTTCTCGGACGACTATGTCAACGCGTCCTGGGACTGGGCAAAGGTCAAGGATTTCCTCGCCCATCTTTGGGTGCCTGTCATCGTGCTGGGAACCGCAGGTGTGGCCAAGCTCACACGCATCATGCGCGCCAATCTGCTGGATGAGGTGAACAAGCCCTATGTCGAAACAGCGCGCGCGAAGGGACTGCCTGAGTTCCGCCTGCTTATGAAATATCCGGTCCGGGTATCGCTTAACCCTTTCATCTCGACGATCGGCTGGGTCCTGCCGACGCTGGTATCGGGCAGCGTCGTAGTCGCGGTCGTGCTGTCATTGCCATTGTCCGGCCCACTGCTGCTGAACGCGCTGTTTGCGCAGGACATGTATCTCGCAGGCTCCTTCATTCTGGTGATGAGCGTGCTGACGCTCATCGGTACACTGATTTCCGATCTCATGCTCGCGTGGCTCGACCCGCGCATCCGCTACGAGTGATACCGATGTCGAACCTGGACGTCGCTTCATTACCATCCACCAAGCCTCCCGCACGGGAAGAGCGCCGCAAGGCCGTCGCTGGCCAGTGGCAACTCATGTGGTGGCGCTTCCGCCGCCATCGCCTCGCAGTCTGGAGCGCATGGATCGTTGTAACACTGTATGTTGTGGCTGCGCTTGCCAGCTTTATCGCACCACGATCAACCGAACACTTCGATGCGAACTACACCTATGCACCTCCGCAGATGTTGAAGTTCTTCCAGCGTGATCAGGCTGGCGTCATGCATCCCCTCTCTGTCATAGGATTCAAGGTAACGATCGACCCGATTGCGCTCAACCGCAAGTTTGAGCAGGATCCAGCGCAGGTCATCCCTGTCACGTTTTTAGCCCGTGGTGAGGCTTATCGGTTCTGGGGGCTCTTCCCGACAACACTGCGCCTCATCGGGCCGGTGGATGCCAAGCAGCCCTTTTACCTGTGGGGCGCAGATCGCCTCGGCCGCGACGTGTTCTCGCGCACTATCCACGGCACGGGCATTTCCATGTCCATTGGTCTCATCGGTGTGGCGATCAGTCTTGTACTCGGCATCCTTCTTGGTGGGCTCTCGGGGCTCTATGGCGGCTGGATCGACGAAGTGATTCAGCGGACGATTGACTTCCTGAAGTCAATACCAACCATCCCGCTCTGGATGGGTCTTGCTGCGGCGATTCCGATCAACACCGATCCGCTTGTGGTCTATTTCTGGATCACGGTAATCCTCTCGTTGATCGGCTGGACTGATGTCGCGCGTGTTGTGCGCGGACGGTTTCTCGCCCTCAAGACGGAAGACTTCGTTATTGCGGCCAAGCTTGATGGTTGCGGCAAGGGCCGCGTCATTTTCCGGCATATGGCTCCTTCGTTCATGAGCCACATCATCGCATCGGTAACACTTGCGATCCCGACAATGATCCTCGCTGAAACCGCTCTGTCTTTCCTCGGAATTGGCTTGAAGCCTCCGGTTGTTTCCTGGGGTGTGCTCCTGAAAGAAGCACAAAACATCCTCGCCGTTGCGGAGGCGCCGTGGCTCTTCGCGCCGGGTGCCGCTGTTGTTATCGCCGTCCTCGCTTTTAACTTCCTGGGAGACGGTCTCCGTGATGCCGCTGATCCCTATGCGTGAGACCTCTAAACCGCTCGTTTCTGTGCGCGGGCTGAAAGTGCATTTTCAGACTGACGAGGGCCTCGTGAAAGCCGTCGACGGTGTCGACTTCGACATTCCGCGCGGCAAGACTGTGTGCGTCGTCGGCGAGTCTGGTTCCGGCAAGAGCATCACCGCGCGGGCTATTCTGAATCAGGTGCCGCGACCGGGCCAGATCGTAGCAGGCTCGATCCAGTTTTCTGGTGCCAGGGACGTCGACATCGCCACGCTTGACAAACGCGGTGTGGATATCCGCGCCATTCGTGGCCGCGAGATCGCGTTGATCTCGCAGGAACCCATGGCAGCGTTGTCACCGGTGCACACCATTGGCAACCAGATTGTCGAGGCGATACAACTTCACTTGCCGCTGACGAAGAAGGAGGCGCGGGAACGCGCCGCCGAGATGCTAGGTAAGGTCGGAATACCGAAACCCAAGGACCGGCTCGACTCCTATTCCTTTGAACTTTCGGGTGGGATGCGCCAGCGGGTCTGTATTGCCATGGCCCTCTCTTGCGAGCCCAAACTCCTTATTGCTGACGAACCGACGACCGCGCTTGATGTAACGACGCAGGCAAACATTCTTGATCTCATAGGAGAGTTTCAGGCAACGCTTGGCATGTCAGTGCTCTTCATTACCCATGACCTCGGCGTGGTGGCCGAAGTCGCAGATGAGGTGGTAGTGATGTATCTCGGCCGTGTTGCCGAGATCGGGACAGCAGACGCAATCTTCGAAACACCGCAGCACCCTTACACTCAGGCCCTGTTGCGTTCAGTGCCGCGCCTTGGCCGTGGTGCACGCGAGCGGCTCTACGCCATTCCAGGCATGGTTCCGAACCCGTTTGACCGGCCGCCGGGCTGCGGTTTTAACCCACGTTGCGACAAGGTGATTGCTGGCGTTTGCGATACTGTTGATCCCGAGGCGGTCTCCGCCCAGACGGGTGGCTATGTGCGCTGTCATCTCCACGGTCAGAAGGCGGACGCAGTATGACGGCTCCGACCCCACTCCTTTCTGTCCGCGATCTCGCCATGCATTTTCCCAAGCGTGGTGGATTGCTCCGCCGCGTGACGGGGCATGTCAAGGCGGTCGATGGCGTGTCCTTCGATATTCAACCCGGTGAAACTCTCAGCCTTGTCGGCGAGTCTGGCTGCGGGAAGTCCACCGTGAGCCGCTGTATCCTGCGCGTCTATGACCCCACGCGCGGTGAGTTGCACTATCAAGCACGCGACAGTCGCAGCGTCGATCTCGCAAAGCTGTCTGAGCGGGAGTTGACGCCGCTGCACCAGGAAATCCGCGTCGTCTTCCAGGACCCTCAGGGCTCGCTCAACCCGCGCCTTCCTGTCATAGACATCATCGGAGAAGCCTTGCAGGTGAGCGGAAGTGCGAGGGGCACTGAGCTTGAGGACCGCGTTGCAGGCCTTATGGCCAAGGTCGGTCTCAGGCCGGAATATATGCGACGCTACCCCCATGCCTTCTCTGGCGGAGAGCGGCAGCGCATAGGCATCGCCCGCGCACTTGTCACAAATCCGCGGCTTGTGATCGCTGATGAGGCCGTATCGGCGTTGGACGTCAGCGTCCGTGCGCAGACCATCAATCTCCTGCAGGATCTGCAGTCCGAATTCGGCCTCACCTACCTCTTTGTGGCCCATGACATGAGTGTGGTGCAGCATATCTCAACGCGGGTCGCTGTGATGTATGTGGGCCGCATTGTCGAGGTAGCGAAAGTGGATGACCTTTTCGAGCGCCCGCTGCATCCCTACACCGAAGCGCTGCTGTCTGCCGTTCCAGTGCCCGATCCGAAAGCCCGCAGGCGCGGGCAGCGAATCCGCCTGCCGGGCGAAGTCGCCGATCCGGCAAACGCACCCTCTGGTTGCCATTTCCACCCCCGATGCAGCTACGCCACCGATCTTTGCCGCACAAGCGTCCCAGCGCTGCGGCAGGTCGAGGGCCGCAGCGTCGCCTGCCACCATGCCGATACGCTCGCTCTCACTGGTGTGCCCGACAAGAGCTAAGGATCAGAACTATGGCCGATATCGTCAGAGCGAATGCAAACCGCACCACCCCTATAGCAACAGAAGGTGATGCCACGCTGTCGCTGATCCACTTCAACGTTGTGAAGCTTGATGTCGGGCAATCCTTCAGCCAGCGATTGGAGCGGCATGAGTCTGTGCTCGTTCCCTTGAGTGGCACTGCGAGTGTGGTGGTGAACGGGCAGCTTTTTGCCGAGGTTGGCGGCCGAAGTGATATCTGGTCTGGACTGGCTGACTCGGTCTATGTGCCGCGCGCTGCATTGGTGACTATCACCGCGACAAAACCCTGCGAGATCGCCATTGCAGGCGGGATCACCAGTTTCGACGGTGCGCCTTTCCGCATTGGGCCAGACGATGTCGAGATGGTGGATGTCGGTTCGCCAGAGACCCACAGTCGTCGCCGCATTTTTCACATCCTTGGCCAGAACGGCGCGGGCCGCACGGGCAACCTGCTGGTAAGCGAACTATACGCCGATGAGGGCTGCTGGTCGGGCTATCCTCCACACAAACACGATCAGGACCGTGATGGCGAGACCGACCATGAGGAACTCTACCACTACCGCTTCGACCCGCCCACGGGCTTTGGCGCGCAGCTCTGCTACAATGACAATGGTTCGCCGGAAGCATTCGTAACACGCCATGGCGATACATTCCTGCTGGATCGCGGTTACCACCCGACCGTCACGTCGCCGGGGCATCGCGGCTATATCTTCACCATTCTCGTTGGTCGCACGCAGCGTGGTCTTGTGCAGCATTTCGAGGAAAAGCACATGCATCTGACTGCGAAGATTCCCGGCCTTCAGGCCATGCGGGACAAGTTCAAGTGAGAAAACCCATGACGACCAAGATCACCTTCGATCTCACCAGGGACATTGGCCAGCAAAAGAAGTTCTGGCGTTCGACCGGCTTCACGCCTGCGGAACTCCTGCTTTTACCTGAGATGCAGCAGACGCTCGATTATCTCTCCGCCTTGCCTAATAAAGGTGTTGAGTATCAGCGCATCCACTACCTTCTCAATCTCGTGCGCTGCCAGAAAACCGCTGCGGGCTGGCGTTATGATTGGGATGTCCTTGATCAGGCGCTCGATGTGCTGGTGTCGAAACGCTTTAAGCCGTTCTTCGAGATCATGGGCAATCCGTCCGACGCCTTCGATAATTTCGACGACATGGATCAGATTCGCCGCTGGCGCGACTTCACGTCTGAGATGGCCGCGCGCTACCAGGTCCGCTTTGGCGTGGACGAGACGCGGAGTTGGTACTTCGAGAGCTGGAACGAGCCCGACCTTTCCTGGTGGGCCTGGGGCGAGCGGGGTTATCTCAACTACTACGATGCCTGCGTGGAAGGCCTCAAGGCAGTCGATCCGCTTCTCAGGATTGGTGGACCGGGGACGGCGCGGCCACTCTCCGCCATGTTCAAAGCCTTCGTGGCGCATTGCGACAGCGGCGTGAACTGTCTGACCGGTGAGACCGGTGTCCGGCTCGATTTTGTTTCAGTTCATGAGAAGGGTGCCAAAAAGCATGCGGAAGATCTGCAGCCGCATTCGCTTGGCATCATCGAGCGCGAGATGGACGCGGTGCGCTGGCTTCGCGCCCATCATCCGCGGCTGGCCAATCTACCTTTCATCAACAACGAGTGCGATCCGCAGGTCGGCTGGATCATCCCGCACACATGGCACGCCCTGCCGTACTTTGCAGGCCTCATCGTCAAGATCATCGACCAGCATCAAAGGTTGATGGCAGATGCAGAAGGCGTGGACTACGATATTCTGTCAAACGATAACGGTTTCATTGGCCGCTGGGGTCACCGGACGCATCTCGCTTATTTCGGCGGGCGGGAAATCAAGGCAGCTCAAGCTGAGCACCGCTATAATCCTGAAGCATTTGCAAAGATCCGCACTGCAGACCAACCCTTCGATCTGGTGAAGAAACCGGGTCTGACGGTGATGGAGTTCCTCTCTATCCTCGGGAAGGAGCGGGCAGCAGTGACAGCATCACCACCGCTTGATCCAGACAAGGCCGGCCTTGGATTGATGGCGACGAAGGATGGCGACACACGCGCCGTCGCCCTTCTTTACAACAGCGTTGACCGGATCTGGTGTTCCGGCGAAAGTCGGGTTGAGTTGGTATTCGAAGGGTTGGCGGATGGGGCTTACCACGTGGGTGTCTTCCGCCTCGATGATGACCACGGGACGGCTTTCTGGGAATGGGAGAAGCATGACGCACCCGACAGTCCCAATGCGGCGGAGCTCGCCGCCATGCGCCGTGTCGAGGACGTCCGCCTCGATGGTGCGGTCGCCGTTACGAAGTCGACCGGCGGTCGGTTGACGCTGGATGCGATGACTGTGCCGCTGCCCGCTGTTGCAATGGTCGTTGTCGAGAAGGTGGATACAACGGTTCCTCCGACCGTCGTGGGACTCAAGGCCAGCAAACATGTTGGCATCAACCATACCGACGATGTGCTCCTGACCTGGGACCATCCGGAGTCAAGCCGTCTGTTGCGCTACGACGTGTTGCATGCAGCAACGCCGGAAGGGCCTTTCGTGAAGCTTAACAAAGAACCGCTGCTCTCTGCGATCCATCTTCATGCAGCGCGTCCAGGCAAAGGCCAATACCGTATCCGAACACTCACACTAGGCGGCGCAACGGCGCAATCGACCGTTATCACAGCATAACCCCAACAACTCGCTTCCGCGAAGACCTGTGGACTACGGCTTTGGCACCACCAGAAACCAGCTGAACTGTGTCGTTGGCCCGGCCGCGATGTATGCGATCGTGAAAACTCCCACTGTAAGGGAAATGACTCGCAGGTGTGACCGCAATGCTCAATAGAGTCGTCGATCTCAGCTTTGCGAAAACAAAGGTAGCGAAGCTTCCCAGAGAAAAGGCAGGGGTTATGTCCCCTGATTGATGGTGATCTTTTCAAGCGTGTTGTTGCGCATACCATACTTCGTGATCAGTGCCGCATAAGTGCCCTTGGCTTGCAACCGCTCAATCGCACCCTTCACCGCATCGCGCAGCTGATTGCCCTCCGGTGTTTTGACAAAAGGGATGCCGACAAGTTTGTCAGTAAAAGCCTTGCCCACAACGACATAGGTGTTGGGTTCGAGGTTCTGAAAGTAGGGTAGTGTTTCGCTGCCTTGAACACCCGCGTCAAGACGTCCTGTCTTGAGTTGGGCGCGGGCATCAACCGAGCCTTCTGTTCCAATCACCTCGACAGGCTTGAGTCCTCCGGCCTCGCAGTTTTCTTTTGACCAGGCCGCGATGTCAGCTGGCCATGTTGTCGAGCGGCTTGCGCCAATTTTCTTACCGCAGAGGTCCGTCCAGACGCGGATATCAAGGCGGGTGGCCTGCGTGTAATACTGCGCGCCGGAGCGAACGTAGTTCACGAAGTCTGCGGTCTCCCGGCGCGTCGGCGTATCTGACATGAAGGCCATCACCATATCAACACGGCCAGTCTGGAGGGATGGCAACATCTGCGCGAAAGCCGTTTCCTGCCACTCCACCTTGAGCCCAAGCTCGGCACCGATGGCTTCTCCCAGATCAATATCAAAGCCTGTCAATTTGTTTGTTGATGGGTCCTTGTAGGTGATCGGTGCATAGTTTGGCTGTGTGGCAATCACGATTTTTCCAGCGGTCTTGATGCGCTCGGGCACAGCCTGAGCCTGTGCGAGAGATGACAGGGAAACAAGGGCAACGGAAGCTAGCAACATGCGGATCATGGGTTTTCTCCTTGGTGTGGATCAGGGCAGGTTATTCATGGCAATACGGCGGCGATAAAATCACGGGTGCGGGCATGGATGGGCTGTCCCAGCACAACAGAGGGTGGGCCGCGCTCAACGATTTCACCCTTGTCCATGAAGACGATGTCGTTGGCGACCTCACGGGCGAAACCCAATTCATGGGTCACGACGATCATGGTCATGCCACTGGTTGCAAGATCACGCATGACGGCAAGAACCTCTCCTACAAGTTCTGGATCTAGCGCTGATGTCGGCTCGTCAAAGAGCATGACCTTGGGCTGCATCGCCATGGCGCGGGCAATGGCGACACGCTGCTGCTGGCCACCGGAAAGCTCGATGGGGTAGGCATCGCGTTTCTCTGATAGTCCGACGCGGGCCAACAGGGCCGTGGCTGTACCGATGGCTTCTACACGGGACTGTTTCAAAACTGTGATCGGACCTTCAATGATGTTCTCCAGCGCTGTCATGTGGTTGAACAGGTTGAAGCGCTGGAAGACCATCGCCGTCGACAGTCTCTGTCTGGCGATCTCGGCATCTGTCAGCTCATGCAATTCGTCACCCTGGCGGCGATAGCCAATCAGTTCGCCATCAACCCACATGGCACCGCGATCGATCTTTTCGAGCTGGTTGATGCAGCGCAAGAAGGTGCTCTTTCCGGACCCGGATGGCCCGATGATGCATTGCACGGAGCCGCGCGGAATGGTCATCGAGACGTTGTTGAGGGCCCGGAAGGAACCAAAAACCTTGGTGACATCATGGGCCACAACCATGGCGGAATCGGCGCTCATGCTGCACCTCCCAGATCAGCCTTACTTCTCAGGTCAGCTTTGGGCCTTCGCTCACCGCGCCCCTTTGAAAAGTGCCGCTCCAGAAAGAACTGCCCGATCTGCAAAAGGGTCACCACCATGAGGTACCAGGCAGCGGCAACAATCAGCAGTTCAATCACACGGGCATTGGCATAGTAGATTGTCTGGGCGTTGCGCAGGATTTCAGAATACTGGATGACGCTGGCAATGGACGTGAGCTTCACCATGCTGATGAACTCATTGCCCACAGGCGGGATGATCACGCGCATGGCCTGCGGCAATACAATCCGGCGCAAAACGGTAAGCCGTGTCATGCCAATGGATTTTGCGGCCTCGGTCTGGCCCGCATCGACAGACAGTATACCGGAACGGATTACCTCTGCGGTATAGGCTCCCTGGTTCATGCCAAGGCCAAGCAAGGTCGCCACAAAGGGCGTCATGAAGTCTACTGTGCGCATCTCAAACAGGCCGGGTATGCCGAGCTTGGGGAAGACCAGCGCAAGGTTGAACCACAATAGCAACTGGAGCAGAAGAGGCGTGCCGCGAAAGAACCAGATATAAAACAAGGCACTGCTGCGCAGCACCGGATTGGGCGACATGTACATGACAGCAAAAAGCACACCAAGTGTCAGCCCCAGTGCCATGGCGCAGGCTGTCATGATGATGGTGTTGATCAAACCGTTGAGAATGGCCGGCGCTGTAAAGAACTGCCCCACCACGTTCCAGGCAATCTGCCCTTCGGCAAAGGCCTTTACGATCCAGATGAACACAGCGAGGATGAGGACTGCGGCTACCCAACGACCATAAAAGCGGCGAGGCACGATGCGCAGGCCAGCGATGTCGGTCATTTCGCGCAAGGCAGGTTGTGTAGCGGGCGGTGTGGAAGTGCTCATTTTACAGCCTCCGCCCATTTCTCCAACGCAGCTGTGTTCTTCCGGAAGGTGTCAATCTGCTCACGCACCCGGTCCGGTGCTGTTGCGCCCTTGCCCTTGCGAGCACTGACGGCCGCATCAAGCGTCAGGCGCGGGATGAGATCAGCTTCAAGGCGCGGGTCAATCGCCTTCAGATGCCCTGCGACAAGCGATTGCAACTTCAGCCCATTGTCTTCGCAATAGAGGACAAGATTGCCGGTGATCTCATGGGCTTCAGTAAAGGGAACCCCTTTGAGCGCAAGGTAGTCAGCCACTTCCGTTGCAAGCGAAAATCCATCACCGGCTTGTGAGCGCATCATGGCTTTGCTCGCGCTCATGCTGGCAATCAATCCGGCAAATGCGGGCAGCACCTCGTGCAGCACATCTACAGCATCGAATGCGGCACGTTTGTCCTCCGCCAGATCGCGGTTGTAGGCCAATGGCAAGCCTTTCAGTGCAACCAGCATTGTTACAAGATCGCCGATAAGCCGTGCAGAGCGTCCACGGGTGATCTCGGCAATATCCGGGTTTTTCTTTTGTGGCATAATGGAAGAGCCAGTGGCAAAGCCATCATCAAGCGTGATCCAGCCAAACTGGCGCGAGCACCAGAGCGTAATCTCTTCTGCGAGACGCGACAGGTCGATGGCTGTCATCGCTGCAACAAACAGAAATTCCGCAACGTGGTCGCGGGCGCTGACCGCATCCACTGAATTGTCAAATGAAGCATTGTAGCCAAGGGTCCTGGCTACCTTCTCCGGATCAAGTGCAATCGCAGAACCGGCAAGAGCGGCCGCACCCAGAGGGGAAAAGGAGGCGCGGCGGGCAAAGTCCTGAAAGCGTGTAGCATTGCGCAAAAGGGGTTGGCCATGGGCCATCAGCCAGTGACCAAAGGTGACGGGCTGGGCGCTTTGCAGATGCGTGAAACCGGGGCAGATGCTTGCGGCATGCGCCTCGGCCTGATCAGCAAGGGCCTGCATCAGGATGAGCATCTCAGCTACGATCAGACGGCTTTCATCAAGGAGGTAGAGCTTCAGATTATTGGCGGCCTGATCATTGCGCGAGCGCCCGGCACGCAGCTTCGCGCCGGTATCACCGATGCGCTCAATCAGGGCACGCTCAACAAAGGTATGGATATCTTCATCGGCAGGCGAGGGCGAAAGAGTGCCTACAGCACAGGCAGCACTGATGGCCGACAACGCTGATGCGATGTGCTTGCACTCGGATTTTGTCAACAGGCCTGCGGCCTCAAGCGCATCAGCATGGGCAATGCCACCTTTGATGTCGTGAGGGATCAGGCGAGCATGCGCCACTGCTGCGCTGGAGAGGCGCATCATGGCAGGGTCCGGGGCTTTGCGAAACCGTCCTCCCCAAAGAAGTGCAGTCTTGTTCATGCAATTCATCCTCCGATATTCGTTTTACGCTTGACGGGAGGCGCTGCAAACGAAACGATTTCCTGTAGGTAGTCGTGATTGGAATAGACATGGGCGCGGAAGCAAAATTACCCTCAACAGCATCACTGCGTGTGTTTGCTGCCGTGGCGCAGTCCGGTTCCACGACACGGGCTGCATCGGTTGTGAATCTGACGCAAAGTGCTGTTTCAAAGCAGGTGCAGCTGCTTGAAGAGTGCATAGGTGCCGCTCTTTTTGAGAGGACACCTCAGGGATTATTGCTGACTGAGGCCGGAGAGCTTTACCGGCCTTATGCCGAGGCGGCTCTTGAACAGCTGGTGCGTGGCAACAGGCGGTTGATGGAGCGGCGCAATCTTGTGGAGCCCATCCGTCTGCATATGCTGGCGATTGTGGGTGAGCGCTGGCTGATGCAGCGTTTTCCGTCTTTTGCCGGGTCTCATCCCGACATCGACATTCAGTTCACCAACTATCTGAGCGAGAATGAGAGCGAAGAGCCCGACATCAGAATTGCCTATGGCCATGGCGACTGGGCAGGGCGCAGGGCGGACTATCTCTTCGGCCGGGATATTGTCCTTGTGGCCGCTCCCAAGCTGGTTGAGAGCAACAAAGGCCGGATCACCAAAGAGGATGTGCAGGCGATGACCCTGCTGCAACACTTTCAGGTTCCGGCCTACTGGGCCGAGTTTACGGAAGCCCATGATCTGCGCGGAACCGTTCCAGCGCGCACTGTCCGCTACGGCTATCTCTCGGTCATCATCGGCGCGGCTGTTGCCGGGCTTGGCCTCGCCCTTGTGCCACGCTGTTTCGTGTCCCAGGAATTGCAGTCCGGTGCCTTGATCAACCCTGATGGCATGTGCTTTCGCAGTGCATCTGGCTACTATGCGCTGACCGCCAGGGAGCAGGACCGAAGCCCGCAGAAAGCAACCTTCATGGCGTGGTTGATGGCGGAAGCCGCTGCTTTCCGCACAGCTTCCGATTAACTCCCCGCCCTCACCAGCATGCCGAAAAGATCACGTGGATCATCGGGATCAGCCAGCATGTCGAGTTCAGTGTAGAAGTCTGTTCCGGTGAGTTTGCTGCGGACATATCGCAGCGCGGAAAAATCCTCTGTGGCAAATCCGACGGAATCAAACAACGTGATTTGCGCATCATCGTGTCGTCCCTTGGCTTCACCTGCAATCACACGCCACAACTCGGTGACGGGGTAATCAGCGGACAATTGCTGTATCTCACCCTCTATCCGTGTCTGGGGCGGATATTCCACAAAGATGTCTGAGCGCAGAAGGATATCCCGGTGCAACTCGGTTTTGCCCGGACAATCGCCACCCACAGCGTTGATGTGTTGTCCGTGGCCAACCATGTTGTCGGTCAGGATTGTCGCCTGCTGTTTGTCAGCGGTGACAGTGGTAATGATATCAGCACTTTCCACTGCCACCTCTGCAGTGGTTGTGACTGTGATGTCGAAGCCAAATGCAGAGAGGTTGGCTTCGCATTTTTTGCTTGCAGCAGCATCGATATCAAACAGGCGCAATGTGTTGACGCCGGTCAGTGCACGGATGGCAAGTGCCTGAAACTCTGCCTGTGCACCGTTGCCGATGATCGCCATGGTGCGCGCTTTTGCAGGAGCAAGATGCTTGGCAGCAACGGCGGAAGTCGCGGCTGTGCGCAGGGCTGTCAGCATTGTCATCTCTGAAAGCAGAACCGGATAACCATTGCCGACATCAGCAAGCACACCAAAGGCTGTCACGGTCTGGCGTCCATCGCGGGCGTTCAAAGGATGGCCATTCACATACTTGAAGCCGTAGACGGTGCCATCGCTGGTAGGCATCAACTCAATCACGCCCTCAAGGCTGTGGGAGGCGACGCGCGGTGTTTTGTCAAACTGTTCCCAGCGGCGAAAGTCTGTCTCTATCTCTTGTGACAGCTCGACCAGAAAGCGTTCAATACCGGTTGCGTTGACGAGTTTCATCATGTTGGCGACGCTGACAAAGGGCACAAGCGCAAGAGCGCCCGGCGGTCTGGCAACATGCTTGATGTCAGAAGCGAGAGATGTCATGCAAAGCTCCGTGTTGGCCGATCGAGCACACGACGGCCCATGAGGCTGGCAACGAGATCAACCAGCAACAGCGCGGTACGACCGCGATCATCGAGAAAAGGATTGAGCTCCGCGAGATCAAGACTGGTCACCAGACCGCTGTCATGCAGCATTTCCATGACCAGATGCGCCTCGCGGAATGTTGCTCCGCCAGGAACCGTTGTACCGACACCGGGTGCAATGGATGGATCGAGAAAATCAACATCTAGGCTGACATGCAGATGTCCGTCAGCAGCTTTGACCTTGTCGAGGAACGCCGACAGCAGAGGTGCCACACCATGCTCGTCGATGGCGCGCATGTCGTGAATGGTGATGGGGCACTTTGAAAGAAAAGCCCGCTCGGCAGGGTCTACGCTGCGAATCCCCATCATGCAGATGTTCGCTGGGTCCAGCGGATTTGGAAGCGCTGGAAAGACTTCGCGGAACGAAGGATCACCGGTGGCATAAGCGATGGGGACACCGTGCAGGTTGCCGCTCAGGCTTGTTTCCAGCGTGTGACAATCCGTGTGCGCATCCAACCACAGCAGAAAAAGTGGTCGGTTTGAAGCTTGTGCGCGCTGACCAAGGCCGGCCAGCACGCCTGCAGCCATGGCGTGGTCCCCACCAAGCACAATTGGCAAATGCCCATCCGGGATAGCCTGCACCTTTTTTGAGATTGCATCTGTCCATGAGGCAATTTCCGGAAGCGATCTAAGGCGATCATTGCTGTGATGGGCTGAAGGAAGCGGACTGGGCATCACGACCCCTGCATCATCAACCGTGTGCCCCAGTGCCAGAAGGGCTTCAGCAAGGCCCGCAGCCCGCAAGGCGCCCGGACCCATGTCGCAGCCAAAGCGGCCTGCGCCTTCATACAAGGGAATATTCAGAATGGAGCACTGTGCCATTGTCACCGCCTGCAAGGGATGTTGCTTCACTTGTGGGGTATGACACTGGCAGATTGAACAGTCATATTTGCCAATTTTGAAAGAATTATCTATCATATTGAGAATTATATCTTTTCAAAGTGGTCAATATGGATGCTATCGATCATCGACTCGTCGCCTGCCTGCGTCACAATGCGCGCCGCAGCATTTCAGATCTCGCACTGGATCTAGGCCTTTCGCGCGCCACCGTGCGCGCTCGCATCAGCAAGCTGGAGAAAGACCGGGATATCGTCGGCTACAGTGTTGTGGTGAAGGGCGACGCTGATGCTGCACCGGTGCGCGGTATCATGCTGATTGAGATTGAGGGGCGCTCGACGGATCAGGTGATTCAGGTGCTGTCAGGGTTTCCTGAAATTCTGGCGATCCACACAACCAATGGACGTTGGGACCTCGTGGTGGAGATTGGTGCGCCCGATCTCGGTGCATTTGATGGCGTGCTGCGGCGCATCCGTCTTTTGCCTGCTATACGGCTAAGCGAGACCAACCTCCTGCTTTCAACATCCAGAAGCACGCGGACCGCCCGGCGGTAAACCAGCGTTTATTCTCTATGTAATTTTTCAGCTTTAACCCGCCGGGCAATCACATCCTGATTGCCGGCTGACAGCTGGACGCGACATTTTCACAGCATGGAGTTGACAACACACATTGCGATCACTAATCAGACTTTTATTCTGGAAAATAATTCCAGATTAAAAAATTAAAATGGAAACGCTCATGTTCACACGTCGAAGGGTTATCGCTGGCCTGTCCGTTCTGGCGGTCGCAACAGTCACAGCATCGTCAGTTCAGGCGCAGGCCTGGCCAAACAGGCCCATGACAATCATCGTTCCATGGGGAGCAGGCGGCGGCACGGATGCGCATATGCGCACACTGGCCACGTTCCTTGAAAAAGACCTGGGCGTAGCTATCAACGTCATCAACCAGACCGGTGGCAATGGCGTAACGGGGCATTCGGCCATCGCCAATGCGGCAGCGGATGGCTACACCTTTGGTGCCGTCACTGCTGAAATCACTATGATGCACCAGACGGGGCTGACAAAGCTCACTCACAGGGACTTTACACCGATCTCCCTGATCAACCGCACCGAGGCTGGTTTTCAGGTCGCCAAGGACAGTCCCTGGAACAATCTCAAGGATGCGATTGAGGATATCAAAAAGAATCCCGGCAAGTTCAAGGCTTCCGGCACCGGGCAGGGCGGCATCTGGCATATTGCTCTCGGCGGGTTGCTGAAAAGCGCGGGTGTTGGTGTCAATGCTGCGCCATGGATTCCATCGCAGGGCGCAGCCCGCGCCGCGCAGGAATTGCTGGCTGGCGGTATTCACATTGTGACAGCTTCCACCGGCGAGTCCGCTGCCCTTGTTGAGGCGGGCCAACTGAAACCGCTGGCGGTCATGGGCCCGGTTCGCAATCCCAAGTTCCCGACTGTTCCAACCGTGCGCGAACAGGGATACCCTTGGGAATTGACCTCCTTCATTTCACTCCAAGGTCCGAAGGGCATTGATCCCGCCGTTGTGGCGCGCATCGATGCCAGCGTGAAAAGGATTCTCTCAACAACGGATTGGATGACCTTTGCCAATGGCCGTGGTTTTTCCATCAACTATGGTGGCCCGAAAGATCTCGAAGCACTGCAGATTCAGCTCGACAAGGACATGGCTTCAACCATGGGCTCGCTCGGCCTGATCAAGTCCTGATTGCTCCTCCCTTATCAGACTTGTCACTTGGTGAGGCGGCTCGCCGCCTCACCTTTTTGATCCAATCCTTTTGCTCCTGGACACCCAATGCGTATCAATGAACGCGTGCTGGCCATTGCGCTTCTGGCGCTGTCGGCCTTCGTCATCTGGCAAGCCTCCAGCTTTCCCAAGCTTGCAGGAATGACCGTAGGTCCTGGCCTGTTTCCAACTGTTTTGGCGTCGGCGCTGGCAATCGCGTCAATCCTTGTGCTTGCGACTTCCTGGAAGCAAACCCGCGCCACGCCTTTGGTCACAATCGATCCAGATGTGCGCAACCGGCAGTCAATCATACGTGCCGCCGCCGTTTTTGCTTCCTGCGGGCTGTTCGCAGCATTTGGAAAATCACTGGGCTTTGTCATCGTCGGCGCGTTGTCGCTGGGTGGTTTGCTCCTCGCCTTTGGCTTGCGCTGGAAACTGGCCGCCGCAATCACACTCATCCTCATCATCACAGTTGATGTGTTCTTCGTGCGCGTGATGCGCATTCCCCTGCCACTCGGTCCGCTGGACTTTCTGGGGAACTGGCTCTGATGGACCCGATCTCCGCCTCCCTTGCTGCGCTGGGCATGCTGCTGCAACCCAAGATCATTCTGCTGATGCTTGTCGCTTCAGTCTTTGGCATCTTTGTGGGGGCCATGCCGGGCCTGACAGCCACGATGGCGATTGCCCTGCTGGTGCCCATCACCTTCTCCCTTGAACCTGTGGCAGCCTTTGCTGTGATCGTGACATCAACCGCGATGGCGATCTTCGCCGGCGATATCCCCGGTGTGCTGATGCGAATTCCGGGCACGCCTGCGTCAGCTGCCTACACCGAAGAAGCCTATGCCATGACACGCCAGGGGCATGGCGCTTTTGCACTGGGAACCTGTGTCACCACCAGTGTCATCGGCGGGTTGTTCGGAACTGCTGTACTGATGATTGCGGCCCCAAGCATTGCCAATTTCGCGGTCAAGTTCTCGTCCTATGAATACCTCTGGCTTGGCCTGCTTGGCCTCACAGCCTCCATCTTTGTCGCCGGTTCGTCGCTCTTGAAATCGATGATCGCCATGATCCTTGGCCTGCTCGTTGGCTGTATCGGCATTGATGTTGCCGTGGGTCATCCCCGCTTCACATTTGGCGAAACAGCGCTTCTTGACGGCGTCAACTTCATCCCTGCCATGATCGGCCTATTTGCCTTCACGGAAGTGCTGCGCTTCGCCCTGAAGCCCAACACCCATGGCGGTGAAACACACCGTGCTGATGGGCCGATTTTCAAAGGGCAGGGGGCCCTGCTGCTGAAGTATCGCTGGAACCTTTTGCGCGGCTCGAGCATCGGAACCTTCATTGGTGCTCTGCCGGGAGCCGGTGCTGATATCGCTGCCTGGGTCACCTACGGCATTGGTCGCAGGTTCTCGAAAGAGCCCGAGAAATTTGGCACAGGCCATGCCGAAGGTCTGGTCGATGCAGGTGCTGCAAACAACGCGGCAATCTCCGGCGCGTGGATTCCCGCTCTGGTCTTTGGCATCCCCGGAGATAGCGTCACAGCCATCGCCATAGGCATTCTCTACATGAAGGGTCTGACGCCAAGCCCGATGATTTTCTCGACACAGGCCCCACTGGTTTACTCAATCTTCTGGGCCTTCATCATCGCCAATCTGATGATGTGGCCGCTGGCTTGGGTCGCAATCAAGTCATCGGGCAAAATCCTCAGCACGCCACGCAATGTGCTGATGCCCATCATTTTCCTGTTCTGCATGCTTGGCTCCTACGCCATCAACAACTCCTTCTTCGATGTCGGCGTGATGCTGGTCTTTGGCATCATCGGCTTTGTGCTTGAAGAGAACGACTATCCTGTTGCGCCAGTCATCCTTGGTCTCGTGCTGGGGCGGATGATTGAAGAGCACTTCATGTCATCGATGATGAAAGCGTCTGGCAACTGGCTGGCCTTCGTTGACCGGCCCATCGCTGCCACGCTCGCCATCTGCACGCTTGGCGTCTGGTCAGTCTTTATCTGGCGCGGCGTGAAGGGACTAGCCCGCACCGGAAGTGCCTCAACAGCTCTTTCCAATTCGTAGGATCAACCAAGGGAGGATATCCAATGATCTCAGATTCCATCAACAGAAGGCACCTTTTGCTGGGCGCATCAGCGCTCTCTGCAACGGTCTTGTCGAAAAGCTCTCAGGCGCAGACAGCGCTGCGATGGGCCACTGTGCTGGGAGCAACGCACCCGGAAGCGCAGATGATCCAGCGGATCAGCGTTGCCATCAAGGAGAAGACCAGCGGTCGCATTGATATCCAGGGTTTTCCCGGTGGTCAGCTCGGAAGCTCAGGTGAAACGGTTGAGATGACGACGGCTGGTGCTATCGGCCTGCTGAGTGAAGGTGCAGCGGCACTCGGGCAGTACGCACCCCAGATATCGATCATCGAGGCACCCTATATCTGGCGTGATGCGGCCCATATGGCCAAGGCCTTGTCTTCGCCCATGATCGAGGAATTCAACGCTATTCTTGTTGCACGGCGTGGGCTTCGGATTGTCGGCTCCACCTACTATGGCAAGCGCCACCTGACGACCGGCAACAAGCCCATCCACTCCGCCAAGGATATGGCTGGCTTCAAGCTGCGGGTTCCGCCGGTCGATGTGTTCCGGGCCATGGCTGAATCCTGGGGTGCACGGCCTACGCCCATCAACTTTGCCGAACTCTATCTGGCACTGAGCCAGAATGCGGTTGATGGCCAGGAAAACCCCTTGCCGACCATCCAGACAGCCAAGCTGAACGAGGTGCAGAAGTTTCTTGTTTTGACCGGTCACATCATCACGCCGCGTCTGATTGTGGCGAATGAACGTGTCTGGCAGGCGATCCCGGCTGCAGACCGCGCTGTTGTCGCAGCGGCCATCAAGGAGGGCACTACCTGGCATGATGCCGAACTGGCACAGCAGGAGCAGGCGCTGATCGGGACATTCAAAACAGGTGGCATGACCATCATCGAGCCGGATCTCGAGAGCTTCCGCAAGCCTGTGCTGGCGGACCTTCCCAAGCGCTTTGAAGAGAAGTGGGGCAAGGGCCGCTGGGACGCCATTCAGGCTCTTTGAGACAGCAAACTTGGGGGCAGATGTCTGCCCCCACCTTTCATTAGGACACTTCAATGTATCAAAAAATAATCAGGCTAATCGATCAGACCATTCTGGCAGTTGGCAGCGGGCTTTTGATCACTTTGCTGGCAACTGTCACTGCCGGGATTGTGACCCGAGGTTTGGGCAACCCACTCGTATGGACTGATGAAGCATCAGGCTACCTCATGGTCTGGCTGTCGATGCTTGGCTGGATGGTTGCCACCCGTCGGGCGGCGCATATCCGTATCCGGTTTTTCCAGCAGATGTTGCCGAACAAAGGCCGCCGTGGACTGGAGGCGGTGTTTTTGCTGCTGGCTGCCTTGTTTGGCGCGGTCGTCATTGTTCAGGGCGTGCATCTCGTCCGAACAAACAGTGATGTTGAATCCATCACCATGCCGATCTCGATTGCATGGCTCTATCTGCCCCTCATCCCGGCGGGTTTGGTCACACTGGGGCAGGCACTGACCGAACTCGTGAATGTCTATCGAGAACCCAACCTGTCAGAAAATTCCAGGATTGTGGAGAGCCTGCTATGATCGCACTCATGCTCAAGAGTTCCGGGGGATGGCTTGTTACCATTCTTGCCGGACTCCCGCTTTACGTTTCGATGGCGCTGGCGGCGCTTGTGTTCCTCTGGTTTGGAGGGCTTCCGCTCAGCATTCTGCCGCAGAAAATGGCTGGTGCAGTGAATTCGTTTCCGCTCATTGCAGCACCTCTTTTCATCCTTATGGGCCATATTCTGAGTGCCGCAAATGTTACTGACAAGATCGTCGAGTTCGTGAGTTCAGTGGTTGGCTGGGTCCGGGGCGGCTATGCGCATGCCAGCGTGGTCAGCTCCATGATTTTTGCCGGAATGGTAGGGTCCGCTGTTGCAGACGCTGCCGGTTCAGGGGCTGTCGAGATACGCGCCATGAGAAAGTCTGGCTGGAAGCCGGAAACTGCTGCCTCCATAACAGCTGCTGCCGCGACGATAGGCCCAATCATTCCGCCCTCGCTGCCCATGGTTATCTACGGCGCGACAGCCGATGTGTCGATCGGGCGTCTGTTTATGGGTGGCGTCATTCCGGGCGTGATGATGGGCCTTTCACTGATGGTGATGATCGCGTTCTTTGCCCGGCGCGATAACATGCCGCGCGAGTCATTCGGCGGTTTTCTCAACATCGGCAAAAAATTCGTGAGCTGCTTTTTTGCTCTGATGACGCCAGTTTTGCTGCTTGGTGGCATGTTTTCTGGCCTCATGACACCCACAGAAGCTGCAGCGGCTGCTTGCCTCTATGCCCTGTTCCTCGGCTTTGTTGTCTACCGAACCCTCGAATGGAAACAGATCCCCGGCATCCTGGCGGAAACGGTGGAAACAACAGGGCTTGTGATGGTCCTTGTGATGGCTGCCGGTGCCCTTGGCTGGTGCATGTCCATCTCGCGTCTGCCGCAGACTGTCGCGCCCTGGATCATCTCGACCATCGAATCGCCACTTGTGTTCCTGCTGATCGTCAATCTGCTGTTGTTGCTGGTGGGCTGCTTCATGGAAGCGCTGGCAGCTTTGCTTATCCTGATCCCGATCCTGGTCCCGGCAGCCATCGCTTACGGTATCGATCCGGTCCAGTTCGGGGTCATTATGGTCCTGAACCTCATTATCGGAACGGTCCACCCGCCCATCGGCGTCGTGCTCTTTATCGTCACACGTATCGCTGAAGTGTCGTTCGAAACGATGTCGCGCGCCATTCTACCGTGGCTGATTCCGCTTCTGGTCGTCCTCGCTGCGATCACGATCTGGCCACCGCTGACGCTCTGGCTTCCAACATATGTGATGGGCGGGTGATCTATGTCAGCACTCTCAAACATAGGTCGTTCAGCAAATCACTGTCTTGACCTTCATCTGGAAAGTATATCTGGATACATCGGTCAATTATCCCGGAACTTTGCGCATGACCAACTTCAGTGTCTCCTCAGCCGAACGCGGTCTGGCCATTCTGGAGCTGCTGATCGATCAGCCGGACGGACTGCCAATGAGCGTCATAGCACAGCGGCTGGAACTGCCGGTCAGTGCGACCCATCGCCTGCTCACGATGCTCGTGCAGAAGCGTTATGTTCGTCAGAGCGCACTGACAGAGCGCTACATGGCGACGATGTTGCTAGCGGCGCAGGGCCTGCGTTTGCTCGAACATTCCAACCTGACGGGCGCATGCCAGCCCTTGCTGGAAGACCTTGCTATGCAGTGCGAGGAACTGGTGCGACTGGCGGTTCTGGAGAACGAGCATCTCACATGGGTGGCGAAAGCGCAGGGTGCGCGCAATTCCATCCGCTACGATCCCATCAGCGGGCGCGATGTGCCTCTCCATGCTACAGCCATGGGCAAGGCCTGGCTTGCAACATTGCCGGAGGATCACGCCGTTCGTCTGGTGCAGGAACGCGGCATGACCGGCGATCTGGTCGGCCCCAATGCAGTGAAAACGCCGGAGGAGCTGCGCATGCAACTGCGGCTCACGCGGGAACGTGGATTTGCTATCGTCGAGCAGGAAGCGGAAGCCGGCATTTCGGCTGTGGCAACCGTGGTGCGCGATCTGTCGGTATCGGGGTCTCCGGTGGTTGGGGCGATCTCTATCGGTGGCCCCTCATTCCGCATGGACCGGGAGCGATTGATCAGCTTCCGCGATCCGCTCTTGCTGGCAGCACGTCAACTGTCAGAGATATGGCCTGTTCACATGTATCAGAACCGGCCCATCCCCTAGGCACGTCTCCCTCTGTCTTCATGCGATGCGCCTTCGTAGTTTTGGAAGGAGTGCCGCATGTTGCACGATCAGGTTGACTATGTCTCCGGACGGTCACGGCTCTATGGCATCGTGGGCCATCCTATCGAGCAGGTGCGTTCACCCGAAATGTTCACGGCGGAATTTGTCAGCCGTGGCCATGCTGGCATCCTCTTGCCATTTCATATCCTGCCTGAAGACTTCGATACGGTTGTTCCGTCGTTGATGCGCATGCCCAATCTTGATGGCCTGATCTTCACGATTCCCTTCAAGCAGCGCGCCATGGCCCTGGCCGGGGATATCGGCCCGATTGCCCGTATGGTCGGCGCAATCAATGCCCTTGCGCGTGACGGGAATGGTGGCTGGAAAGGCGAAATATTCGACGGTATCGGCTGCGTTGAGGGCCATCGCCGCCGGGGCATCAGTTTCAAGGGCAAGCGCGTCATGCTGATCGGTATTGGCGGAGCTGGCTCTGCAATTGCAGCTGCGATTGCCCATGAAGTACCCAAAGCCATGAGACTGTTTGATCTTGATACGACCCGTGTCGAGGATCTGGCAGAGCGTATTCGTATGCTTGACCCTTCCATTGATGTCACGGTGGGTGCGCCCACAACGGACGGGATCGATCACCTGCTCAACGCATCTCCCGTGGGCATGCTTGATGACACGCGCATGCCGATTGCGGCTCAAAGCTTGCCACCGTCGATGACAGTGTTTGATGCCATCGTGAAACCTGAGACGACGTCGCTGCTTGCATTGGCTGAAGCCAGCGGTTGCACCGTGGTGCGCGGACGCGAAATGATGCGCGGGCAGATCGCCCGGATGACGGATTACTTCGGCATCCCGCCAGCAGCATTGGCCACCGTCGCCTGACGGTTTGCCCTCTTCAATCAACACACTTTCAGACAAAAGGACTTGCCATGAAATTTCTACGCTACGGCCCGGTCGGCCAGGAAAAACCCGGTGTGCTTGATGCCAGCGGACGTATCCGCGATCTCTCTGGCCTCGTTGATGACATCACGCCGGAGGTGATTGCTGCAGGCAGGCTAGAGGCCATTCGGGCAACAGTGGATATCGAGAAATTGCCCATTGTGCTGGACACCGTGCGGCTTGGTTCCTGCATTGCCCGGACAGGCAATTTCATCGCCATTGGCCTGAACTATGCCGAACACGCGACTGAAACCGACGCAGCCATTCCAAAAGAGCCGATCATTTTCAACAAGGCACCGTCGTGCCTCTCGGGGCCTTTTGATGATGTTGTTCTGCCGCCGGGCTCCACAAAGACTGACTGGGAGATCGAGCTGGCGTTCGTAATCAGTAAGCGCGCGTTCATGGTGCGTGAAGACGAGGCGCTTGATTACATCGCGGGCTATGCAGTCTGCAATGATGTCTCGGAGCGGGAGTATCAGCTGGAGCGGGAAGGGCAGTGGGTGAAGGGCAAGTGCTTTCCCACTTTTGGCCCACTCGGCCCTTGGCTGGTGACGCCGGACGAGGTGCCTGATCCTCAAAACCTTTCGCTCTGGATGGATGTGAATGGCGAGCGTATCCAGAACGCGCATACTCATACCATGATATTCCCGATCAAGCGCCTGATTGCCGATGTCAGCCGCTACATGGCTCTCAATCCGGGCGATGTGATCACAACAGGAACGCCACCCGGTGTAGGGCTTGGGTTCAAGCCGCCGCGTTATCTGAAAGTGGGTGATACTATGCGGTTGAGCGTTGACGGGCTTGGTGAGCAAACACAGCGTGTTGTTGCCTGGCCCGGCACACTTGCAGCGAGTTAAGGATCAGACCATGCACGTCCTTGTCATTGGTGCAGCGGGCATGATTGGTCGCAGGCTGGTGGAATGCCTGCTGACCAAGGGCCTCTCAAACGGGGAAGGAATTACGCGTCTGACCTTGCACGATGTCATCAGGCCAGATGCGCCGGAAGCGCATTTTCCTGTAGAGGTAAAAGCCTCAGATATCTCTGTTCCGGGGGAGGCCAATGCGCTTATGGCTGGCAGGCCCGACTTGATTTTTCATCTCGCGGCGATTGTCTCGGCCGAAGCGGAGGCGAATATGGAACTTGGCTACCGCGTCAATTTTGACGGCACGCGGCTTCTGTTTGAGGCGAGCCGTGCAACAGGTGAGGGCTATTGCCCGCGTGTTGTCTTCGCCTCGTCGCTGGCAGTCTATGGAGCGCCTTTGCCGGATGTCATTGATGATACGCAGCACCTTACGCCGCTGACAAGCTACGGGACGCAGAAAGCCATGGCTGAGCTGCTGTTGGCTGACTACACGCGCCGCGGCATTCTCGATGGCATTGGCATCCGCCTGCCAACCATCTGCGTCAGGCCCGGAGTACCAAACAAGGCTGCGTCTGGATTTTTTTCAAGCATCATCCGCGAACCTCTGAACGGTCAGCAAGCCATTCTGCCTGTTGGCGACGATGTGCAGCACTGGTTTGCCAGCCCCCTTTCGGCAACTGGCTTCTTGCTGCATGCGGCAGCACTGGATACAGCGCTGCTTGGCACACAACGCAACCTGATGATGCCGGGTGTTGGTGCAACAGTCGGGGAACAGATCGAAGCGCTGCGCCGCATCGCAGGCGACAAGGCTGCCCAGCTGATCCGCCGCGAGCCCAATGAAAACATTGCCCGCATCATCGCAGGCTGGCCGCGCCGGTTTAACCCAGCGCGCGCCCTTGCACTGGGATTTAAGGTTGAAACAACCTTTGACGAGATTATTCGCATACACATCGCCGAGACCTTCGGTGGTGTGGTGAAAGCGTGAGGCAACACAATGCTGCTCGGTTGTATCGCCGATGATTTCACAGGGGCCAGCGATCTTGCCAACACACTGGCAAAGGAAGGCATGGCCACGATCCAGTATATGAACGTGCCCAGCGCGCCTGCCAGCGCCGATTGTGAGGCAGGTGTTGTTTCGCTGAAAACCCGTACAACTCCGGCGGCAGAAGCGATCAAACAGTCGCTTGCAGCCCTTGAGTGGTTGTTGCAGCAGGGCTGTCAGCAGATCATTTTCAAATACTGCTCAACGTTCGACTCTACCCCGCAAGGGAACATCGGCCCTGTGATGGAAGCGCTGATGGAGCGGCTTGGCCAAGACCTTGCCATTGCCTGTCCGGCCTTTCCGGCCACAGGCCGTGTGGTGTTCAATGGACATCTTTTTGTCAACGGACGCCTGCTTTCGGAAACCGGGATGAAATCTCATCCGCTAACGCCAATGACAGACCCTGACATCGTGCGCTGCCTGCAAAAGCAGAGCCGTGGCAATGTTGGCTTGATAAACTATGCTGCTGTACGGTCAGGTATTGTGATCATTGGCGAAGCTCTTCGGCACGCGCAGGAGCATGGCCAAAATCTGGTTGTGGTGGATGCAACAACTGATGATGACCTGCGCAGCATTGGCACAGCAACAGCCCATCATAAACTGATAACCGGCGGTTCGGGCATTGCGCTTGGCTTGCCGCAGAATTTCAAGAACAGGGGGCTTCTTACTGGCCAGTCCTTGCCGTTTCGCGGTCTTGCAGGAGCGGGCGTTGTTCTTTCCGGCTCCTGCTCAACGCAGTCTCTCAGTCAGGTTGCGGCCTATGCAAGAAATCATCCTTCACTACCGATTTTCCCCGGCGATCTGATCAAGGGGCAGATGAGCGTTGCGAAGGCATTTCAGTGGATTATGGAAAACATTGAAGACACTCCAATGGTCTATTCCACTGCCGACACCGCTGCGGTCCAGCGGGCACAGGAGCGTTTTGGGCGGGAGAAAGCAGCTGGTGTGATTGAACGCTTTATGGCCGAACTGGCGCACCAGCTTGTAGAGGCGGGGATAACCAGACTGGTGGTCGGCGGAGGTGAGACATCGGGTGCTGTTGTCTCTGCTTTGAAAATTGACGCTTGCATTATAGGCCCCGAAATCGATCCGGGCATTCCGGCTATTTCCGTTCAAGGGCAAACTCTGAACCTTGCGCTGAAATCAGGCAATTTCGGTGATACTGATTTCTTTGAAAAGGCGCTTACTGCGCTTGCTGGGGTGGCATGGGAGCGCGGCAATGGATGAGGTGCAAGGATGAATCGTGGTTGGGCAGCCACACGGGTATCTTTTTGGCCTCAACCATTTGATACGCATCCGACGAGATCAGTTGGGCTTCTGTAAAACACTGCGTGAGGAACATGGCGAAGTGGTCCGAATTAGCTTGGGGCCTTACCGTTCCTGGTGCTATTTCACCCCAATCAGATCGAGGCGCTGCTCACGCGCCAATGGGCATCTTTTATCCGTTTCAGGCGGTTGAAGGATGTCATCGCACAATGGAACGGCGAGAGCATGCTTCTGGCCAATACCCGACCAAATTGCGAACGCTCTGGCTTTGAAGAAGTATTCTGAAAGCAGATGTCAAATAGGCATATTCTTTCATTTTATAGTGCTTCTGACACGTTTGGCTAAGGGTTCAATCATCCCACATTGGGGACTTCGTATTGTTGGACCAAATCAATCCAGCAACGCGGCCTTTGTAGCCGCTACCGCAAGATCGGGCCGATCCGTTGTGAACGCTGATGCGCGGTGTTTGAGAGCCGATGCGATTGCCGTTTCGTCGTTGACCGCGAAAAAGCCAATTCTTAGTGGCAGCCCATGCCGGTGAGATTCCACGGGCAAGGTTCCACAATCGGCGATATGAAGGGCGATCTCGGGGATCCTGACTGCCATCGCATCGCCAATCACCCAATCGAGTCCACGATCGGCCAGAAGCTTGCGGCGGATGAGCCATATTCGACCGGCAACAGCTGTATCCGCAACTTGCGCCATGTAGCTGATATCAAATGACGTCACCGTTGTCCGCAACAGCATGCCGTGCCAGGCCACAGTGGCGAGTGCTACCTCGGCGAGTCGTGGCTGGACGTCGCCTTGCGCATTGGCCTTGAGTTCAAGCCTCAGATCGACCGCTGTCGGTTTCAGAAGTTTCAGAAGGTCGTGAAGATGGGGAACAGTATCCTGCCATGTCCGTTTCAGGCGGATCTTCTCAAGATATTTCCATGACAAATCTGACGCGATGCCAGTCGCCTCTGTCGTGCGGTCAAGCGTCGCGTCATGAAGGATGAACGGTTGGCCATCCTGACTGAGACGGACATCGGTCTCGATCTGGTCGATCGGCAATGTCAGCGCACCACGAAAGGCCGTCATGCTGTTCTCGGGCCAAAGCAGGGCCCCGCCGCGGTGGGCCGCAATGATTGGATGATGAACAGCCAACGGTCTTCTCCCATGGTTTGACGGAATACTTCGCCGACATACAATATTAATTTCAGTGATTTGACAAGCAACAATTTTTATTGCAATAGCGCTTTTGTCAACTGCGGAGACAAAAGGTCATGAGCCTTCTGGAAGCTTTGGAAAGGTGCAGTGAAGAGCTGACGCCAGTCGAGCGTCGGTTGACCGATGCCATTCTGGCTTCACCGTCCGAGGCGGCTTTCCTTTCAGTTCAGGAGCTTGCCAGTAGGGCAAGCGCGGATGCTGCAGCGGCAGTTCGTCTCGCGAAGAAGCTTGGCTTTTCCGGCTATCGCGAGTTGAAAGCGTCGCTTCAGAGTCAGGTACTGGCAGGAGGCAGCGCCCACAGTCGCCTGTCGCGTCGGGTTTCGCCCATGGGCCAGAGCGGCGTTCTGGCCAGCATGATCGACAGCGAGATTGCCTCGCTCAATCTGCTCCGGGATCAGGTATCTGAGGCTCGCCTCGCCGAAGCCGCAGATGCTCTGCGTGCTGCTGGTCGGATCGTGATCTATGGTCAGGGGCACGCCATGGCGCTGGTTGACCTGATGGCTCGCAGACTCAACCGTCATGGCTATCTGGCTATTGCCGTGCGCGACGGCGAGTGGTCAGCACCCGAAGCTGCAGTGCAATTGCGCCCTGGCGATATGTTCGTAGGCCTTGCGATGTATCGCCTGCCAGAGATCACAGAACGACTGGTAGCGCATGCGCATCAAATAGGCGCGAAAAGCCTGCTCATTACAGACCTTGTCGGGCTTGCCATGCCCACACCGCCGGATCATCTGATCGCAGCCGTGCGTGGCCAGCCGGGGCAGTCGCATACATTGGGTGCACCCATGCTCATCGTCAACGCATTGCTATTGCTGATGGCGATGCGCGATGATGGACGCTCGCTTCAGGCGTTGCAGCAGCTTGATGAGGTGACACAAAAACTCTCGGGCCGGAACGCCGGTTCTGCCGCCCGCTGGAATAACACCAAGCCTCGCTAACACAGTTCTTTCTTGTCAAACCCACCGGAGAACCTCACATGCATATCACCCGACGTGATCTACTCGCTGGCGGCGCTTCGCTCGCCGCATTGGCCGCAGCATCAGGAAGCGCGCTTGCGCAGGCCCAACGCCCGGACATCGTGATTGCAACCAACGAGCTTGCGCGCGGGCTTGAGCCTGCCGCAGACACCGGCAATGTCGATGTGCGCGTGATCTATTCAATCTTCGATACGCTGATCCGCCGCGACTTCGTCAATCCGCAGGCGGGCGGCGGCGAGCGGTTGGTGCCGGGTCTTGCCACCTCCTGGGAGCGCGTCGATCCGCGCACGCTTGATGTAACACTGCGGGCTGGCGTCAAGTTCCACAATGGCGATTTGATGACTGCTGACGATGTGGTCTTCACCTTTGCACCAGAGCGGCTTTGGGGTCCCACATCTGCCATCGCCGAAGGGCGTTCCTACTTCGGGCACCTTGAAAAGGTCGAGAAGATATCTGACACGAAGGTTCGCTTTATGACCAAAGCGCCTGATCTCGTCCTCGAAAGCCGCCTTGCAACCTATTGCTCCTTCATCATCAATGCCCGCTCATGGCTGGATCTGAAGGATGCCGCAGACAAGGCAAATGCGGCCTTGACCGAAGACAAGCGTCGCCCCTGGATGGAGTTTGCCGTTCGCCAGATGAAGTGGAAGCCGGTTGGCACTGGACCTTACAAGTTCCGCAACTGGCGCAACAATGAGTTTATTGCACTCGATGCGCACGACGACTACTTCGGCGGCCGCCCGAACGCACGTTCGGTCACTTTCCGCGAAGTGCCTGAGCCTGCAACCCGCATTGCCGGTCTGGTCTCGGGTGAATTCCAGATGATTACAGATGTCCCAGGCGATCAGATTGCACTGCTGAAGCGCTATCCTGATCTGGTGGTCACGCAGGCGGCTCTGGAGAACAGCCATGTTCTGGTCTTCAACCAGGCGGACCCGCTGCTGGCAGACAAGCGTATCCGTCAGGCGCTTTCTTTTGCCATTGACCGTGACGCGCTGAACAAGGCGCTGTGGGATGGCCAGGCCTATGTGCCGAACGGGCATCAATTGCCAGCCTTTGGCCAGATGTATCTCAAGGATCGCCCGGGCTACCGGCATGATCCAGAGCGTGCACGCACCTTGCTGAAGGACGCAGGCTACAACGGCCAGCGTATCAGCTATCGCATTATCTCGAACTACTATCAGCGTGGCAACGAAGCGGCGCAGATCATGCTTGAGCAGTGGAAGAAAGTTGGCCTCAATGTCGAGCTGGAGTTTGTCGAGAACTTCACGCAGGTGCGTGGCAATGGCCTGCAGATGCATGCCTGGTCCAACACCTTCCGCCTGCCTGATCCGTCAGGTGCTGTGCTGGTAAACTGGGGCCCGCAATCACAGATCCAGACGCGCTTCAAGCACTTCACACCGCCTGCCGCTTTCAATCAGGCGGCACAGGCGCTGATCGGTGGCGCCACGCCGGAAGCCCGACGTGCGGCCTTCCAGCAAGTGCTCGACATCTTCGAGGACGAGATGCCGATGACGGTCCTCTACAACCCGATCAACACTTTCGCTATGCGCAAGAACATTGGCTGGACGCCATACCCGATCCACTACATGGACTTCCGCCCAGATGTCTTCCGCGTGACCGGCGCCTGATCGCTGACTGGCGCTGAACATGCCTGAGCCACAAAAAACAGCCGGGGCGGAAGACCCCGGCGCAGCCCTCATCGAGATCGAGAACCTGTCTGTCAGGTTCGAGACCGCCCGCGGCAGCCTCCCGGCTGTCGACGGGGTTTCGCTGTCGCTGCGCGAAGGAGAGACATTGGGGCTGGTTGGCGAAAGTGCCTGTGGCAAAAGCACGACATGCCAGGCTATCCTCAGGCTTAGTCCACTGAATGCCACGCTTTCAGGCCGCATCATGTTTGGCGGGCGTGACCTGCTGACGCTTCCCGATGCCGAGCTGTGTGCTATCCGTGGCCGCGATATTTCTATGATCTTCCAGGACCCGATCGCATCACTCAATCCGGTGCATCGCGTTGGCGCGCAGATCGGCGAGGTGCTGAGGCTTCATCAAGGCATGTCGGCGTCAGGTGCAACTGCCGAGGTGCGGCGCCTGCTCGACATCGTCGGAATTCCCGACCCCGGCCGCCGAATGGCGGAGTATCCGCATCAACTCTCCGGCGGCATGAACCAACGCGCCGGCATTGCCATGGCACTCGCCAGCCGTCCTAAGCTTCTCATTGCTGATGAGCCAACAACTGCGCTCGACGTCACGATCCAGGCGCAGATTCTCGATCTGCTGCGAAGCCTTCAGAAAGAGTACGGTATGGCGCTGATCCTCGTCACGCATGATCTTGGCGTGGTGGCTGAAATGGCGAGCCGCGTGGCTGTTATGTATGCCGGCCGCATTGTGGAGGACGCTCCGGTCGAGGCGCTTTTCGGGTCGCCACAGCATCCTTACACACGCGGCTTGCTGGCCTCTATCCCCTCGATGGATTCGCAAGCGGCGGCGCGACTGCCGGTGATTGAGGGCAATGTGCCGAGCCTTGATGTTTTGCCCACCGGTTGTGGTTTTGCGCCGCGCTGTGGCTTTACTGCCGACATCTGCAAGAAGAGCAAGCCGCCGCTCGCGCCCGCTGGCCGGGACCATCTCAGCGCCTGTTTGCGGACCGCTGATCTGGCACGAGGAGTTGCCGCATGAGTGCCGCACCCGCCCTTTCAGGCACAGATGACAGCACCATTCTTTCTGTCGAGAATCTTGTGCGTCACTACACCAAGCCGCGCGCCACATTGTTTGCGAAGCCCGAAACCGTTCGTGCGCTCGATGGCATCAACTTTACGCTCAAGCGCGGCGAAACTCTGGGCGTGGTGGGCGAATCCGGCTGCGGCAAGTCAACCATGGGTCGACTGCTGCTTGGCATCGACCGGCCAACTGCGGGCGCGATCCGTTTCAACGGCGAGGACATCACAGCGCTGAAGGGCGATGCCTGGCGCGCGCGGCGGCGTAACCTTCAGATGGTGTTTCAGAACCCGGCTGATGCGCTCAACCCGCGGCTGACTATTGGCGCGCAAGTGCTGGAGCCGCTTGACGTTCACGGTATTGGCGCAGCGCGTGACCGGGCGGCAACAGCTGCTCGCATGCTGGACGCTGTGCGCCTGCCGAAAAGCGCCGCTGATCGCTTCCCGCATGAACTTTCCGGCGGCCAGCAGCAGCGCGCAGTTATCGCCCGTGCGCTCGTTATGCAGCCTGAACTGATTGTCTGCGATGAGGCCGTGGCTTCGCTTGATGTCTCGATCCAGGCGCAGATCATCAACCTGCTGAAAGACCTGCAGGGTGAATTTGGCCTGACTTATGTCTTCATCAGCCATGACCTGAAAGTGGTCCGCCATATCTGCGACCGGGTGGCGATCATGTATCTCGGCAAGATCGTCGAGATCGGCGTACGCGACGCAATCTTCGCAAGCCCGCAACATCCCTATACGCGCGCCCTGATGTCAGCAATCCCGGTGCCGGACCCGACACGGCCCCGCAACCGCATTCTGCTGAAAGGCGACCCGCCAAGCCCGATCAATCCGCCATCCGGCTGCCGCTTCCGCACACGTTGCGCCCATGCCGAGGAGGCTTGCAGCGCGACAGAACCTGAGCTGCGGCAGATCGCGGCGCAAGGAACATTTGTTGCCTGCCACCGCGCAGAGGCACTTCTGCCATGACGCGTCCGCTTGTCATCGCGCATCGTGGGGCCAGCGCCCTCGCGCCTGAGAACTCCATCGGGGCTCTGGAAGCGGCGATTGCCAGTGGTGCCGACATGGTCGAGGCCGATGTGCGGCTTGCGCGCGATGGCGTTCCTGTTATCTGCCATGATCCCGACCTTATGCGTTTGGCTGGACGTCCAGAGAAGGTCGATGCGCTCGACGTGGCTGCACTTACGACACTGGGGATGACGCCGTTGAGCGATATGATCGCGGCCGCGCATGGCCGCATTCCGCTCCTGCTCGATTGCAAGGGTAACGGTGCTGCTTTCTGGCAGGCGCTGCTTGCAGCGAAACCAGGCAATGAAACAATTTTTGGCGTCAGGACGGCGGAAGATGCCCGGCATTTGCGCGCGCTCCGGCCAGGCGCGCAGATACTTGGCTTTACGCCCTCATGCGACTCGGAACAATCTTTTCTTGCGGCTGGCGCAACATCCCTCAGACTTTGGGAAGCGGATGTGGCGGAGACGCCCCGCCTGCACGCCGCAGGGATCAGCGTTTATGTGACGCTCGGTCGCGCCGGAGATGGCAGCGCAGGCGAGGCAGACCACCACACGCTGGCATGGATTCTAGGTTTTAGACCGGACGCCATCCTCGTCAATGATTCACGGCCTGCGCTTGAGCTGCTCCGCGCGGAAGGGACGCTTCTCCCATGAGCTATCTGATCTTCAAAAAGTCGCTCCGCGCCATTCTCACGCTCTGGCTCGTCGTCACTTTTGTCTTCATTGTGCTGCGGCTTTCAGGCGATCCGATAGAGCAGCTGATTGGCGACAATCCGGATCCAGCGGTGCTTGACTATTACCGTGCCCGCTATGGCTTCGACCGGCCCATCTGGGAACAGTATTTCAGTTACTTCGGCAATGTCCTTCGCGGTGATCTCGGCATCTCGATCAAGGACGAACGCGAGGCTCTGGCGATTGTTGTTGAGGCATTGCCACGCACTTTGCAGCTTGGATTCCTGTCGCTGCTGCTCAGCCTTGTCATCGGCATTCCACTTGGCGTGATTGCTGCGCTGAACCGCAACAAGGCTGTTGACCGCTTTGCCATGTCCTTCGCCGTGTTCGGCTTTTCCATGCCGAATTTCTTTCTGGCGATCCTTATGATCTTGCTGTTCTCACTGCATCTGCGCTGGCTGCCCAGCTCGGGCGCGGGCACGATCTGGCATATAATCATGCCAGCCATCACGCTCGGAACCGCCGGCGCAGGCTCCATCGCCCGCTTTACGCGCTCATCAATGCTGGAGGTACTGGCGAAGCCCTATATGAAGACAGCAGCTGCCAAAGGCGTGCCGTGGTTCCGGCGCATCAATGTGCATGCGTTGCCAAATGCTGCCATCCCGATCGTGACAATCATCGGCTTCAGGTTGGGCGATCTCGTGGCTGGCGCCATAGTGACCGAAACCGTCTTTGCCTGGCCGGGTATCGGACGGTTGCTGGTCAGCGCCGTCTCGGCTCGCGATCTTGCCATTGTTCAGACGATCATGCTGATCGTTGCAGCGACGATGGTGGCAGCCAATCTCCTTGTCGATGTCATCTATGGCTGGATCGATCCGCGCATGCGGACCGGCGGCGCAGGCAAGGAGTAAGGGCCATGACAGACCAGGCAGCGCCCGTCACCGCTTCTCGTATCTCTCGCTTTTTCAATGTCCTCGCGTCGATGCCGGCCATGGTCCTGATTGCTGCTGTTTTCATGGCGCTAATGCTCGGAGTGGCATTCTTTGCCGAGCTGCTTGCACCACGCCATTATACAACACAGGATCTCAGCGCGCGGCTCAGGTCGCCCGTGTTTGTGGATGGCACCTGGCAATTCATGCTGGGCACTGATGAACTTGGCCGGGATGTGCTCAGCCGCCTGATCTATGCCCTTCGCTTCAGCCTGCTGGTGGCTGTCGCAGGCACCATCATTGGCTGCGTGCTTGGCACTTTCCTCGGCTTCCTGGCCGCACATTTCCGCGGCTGGGTCGATGAAGTGCTGATGATGCTGGTGGATGTGCAGGCAGCACTGCCCTTCATGCTGCTGGCGCTTTGTGTGCTGGCCTTTTTCGGCAATAGCTTTGTACTTTTCGTCATGCTCATCGGAATCCATGGCTGGGAGCAATATGCGCGGCTCGTGCGCGGTATGGTGATGAGCGCGCAAACCCATGGCTATGCCGTGGCGGTGAAGTCTGTCGGTGCTACACCAGCGCGCGTCTATGCGCGCCACATCCTGCCCAATATTGCCAGTGCTATCATTGTCTCGTTCACACTCAACTTCCCTGTCACGATCCTGCTAGAAGCTTCGCTGTCCTTCCTGGGGCTTGGCGTCCAGCCACCGCTGACAAGCCTTGGCCAGATGCTCGGTGCAGGCCGCGCACATTTGTTGTCAGCCTGGTGGATTGCCGTCTTTCCCGGCGCAATCATCTTCCTGATGACGCTCTCGGTCTCGATACTCGGCGACTGGCTGCGCGACAGGCTCGATCCAACACTGCAGCGGCGGTGACGCTACAGAAATGGGTCTTTTAGACCATTTCGCATTTAAGTTGATTTATATCCTGCATTTGCGATGTAGTTTACGCACTCGTGTTTTGGGATGGCTTGGAGAATGACCTTGAGTGCGTGCTGGATGGCCTCGACACTGCGCCCCATGGCTTTGCGCATGGCGTGTTTGATCTTGGAGAAGAGTTGCTCGATAGGGTTGAGGTCAGGGCTGTAGGGCGGCAGGAAGAAGAGCCTTGCCCCGGCAGCCCGGACCATTTGCCTGACGGCCTTGCCCTTATGCGAGCCGAGGTTGTCGAGCACGACGACATCGCCCGGCTGGAGTGTCTGGAGAAGTTCCTTTTCGACATATGTCCTGAAGGCATCCCCATTGATGGGGCCGTCAATCACCCATGGCGCATCAATCCTGTCGATGCGCAAGGCAGCAATGAAAGTCATGGTCTTCCAGTGTGCGTGGGGGACATGGGCGATCAGTCTCTTGCTGCGGTCGCCCCAGTCTCTGAGTGGTGTCATGTTGGTTTTGACCCACGTCTCATTGAGAAAGACCAGCCGTGCGGGGTCAATGCGCCCTGATAGCGCCTCCATTGCTCGCGGCGGCGTGCCAGCCTGGGCCTTGTCACGTGTTCGGCGGGAAGCACGGTTTTTTTTGAAGCTCTTGCCCTCGCGGTGCAGAAAGCGACCAACGCTGGCGGGATGAACCTTCAGGCCACGCGCCGCGAGACCGTCTGTTACGACCGCTATCGTCACATGGGGTGTGTGCGCTCCACCTCGGCCAGAACCCAGTCACGGTGCTACCCGGCAATGACCAAAGGCCGATGTCTGCCCATCTTCCCCGGCGCGGCACTGCATGTAATACGCTTGTGCTGGGCCCATTTGATCACACTGGAAACAGCAACCTTCAGGGCCGCAGAAACTTCATAGCTTGTCTCGCCAGCAGCCCCCCGATCTGATTGCAGGCGAAGTAGGTCAAGACATTATCAATGGGCCGCTGGTAAATCTGACGGAAGACAGCGTTAGCTAGGCAACCAAGGTGTGAGACACCACTGTGCTGGCCATTGCGCGGTGTCCGCCTCTCGGTCAAGGGCAATATGTCGAGGCCTGCCAGAGTATCTCCCGTCACCAGATGTATCCAGATATCAAATGGATGCCAGGATTGACGTATCGAGATAACGCCCCGGATCGCTCAACGCTTTGGGAGGATTGGCGAATTGTGAGCGGAGCCGCAGGACTGTTTCGAGTCCCGCCCGATCGAGCGAGAGATCACGGCGAATACCACGCTCACTGTCTGTTAGCTTTGCGTGGATGCGCTCGGCCAATTCCGGCGATGTGTTGGGGAGGCGCTCGCGCAGGATTGCGATGGCTTCTGCTTTGTTGGCAGGATCGACAAGCCACCGCACCGAGGCGCGGAAGCCTTTGGCAAAGCTCACCGCCAGTGGCTTGTTGGCGTCAAGCCATGGGCGCCGTGCCATACCACTGATACCCTGATAAGGACCGATTAGACCGCGCATGTCTGCTAGCCGAACAGCACCATTGGCCTCGGCGACAAGGTCAAGCGGAGAGTTCAGAAGTGTTGCTGCGAACTTCTTCTCGTTAAGTCCTTGCAACCGTTGCGCACCGCCGCCAACGGCGACGAACTGCACGTCTTCAAGCTTCAGGCCTGACTTGATGAGGGCCTCGCGCAACACAAAAGCAAAGCCGGTTGTCATGGCGTCTACCGCCACTTGTTGACCCTTGAGGGCCGCAACACTCGTCGTTCCCGGGACCGCCATGAGGGCAAGCATGCCGTCATCGACGCCCATAAAGGCCACGAAGTCTGCGGCACCCGGCAACTGCGCCTCGCCCTGACCTTCCACGTAAGCAACCACGTTGTCGATTGACGTGAGAGCGATGTCGAAGGTTCCGCCAAAAACATCGCTTGCCATCTGGCGAGAGTTGGGTGTCAGCGCCAGGGTGGGGGCAAGGTTCTCAGCGGCGAAGAACCCCTTGGCTGTGCCAATCCACATGGGCCAGTTGGAAGCGCCGGCGAAAGCGACAACCTTGAGGGGGCGCGCACCTTGCGCGCTGACGACGTGCGGCACTGAGAGCGCCAGACCAAGACCGGCGACAGCTGCCCTGCGGGAGATAATGTTCGACATGGACTTCCTCCGTTTCGTTTTTCTTGTGATTGTGTCTTTTGTCAGCCAGCACGACCTTCAAGGAGCTTGCCAAAACGCTCGGCATCCTTTGCCATGACTGCACCAAAGGCAGCACTTTCCATGGGCTCGATCACAACACCCTGCGGAACAAATTGCTGTGCAAGATCTGCCCCGCGCAACACCTCCAAAATGTCTGCGCCGGCCTTGTCGAGGATCGGCTTTGGCGTGCCTCCTGCCGCCATAATGCCGAACCATGCATCGTAGTCAAAGGCAGGGAGTCCTGCTTCCGCAAACGTCGGCACATCCGGCAACACAGAGAGGCGCTTTGATCCGGTGACAGCGAGGGCACGGAGCTGACCCGCGCGCACGAGATCGCCACCGACGGCGAAGAAGGTAAAGCCGAATTGCACGTCGCCACGCAGGACGGATGTGTTGGCTTCCGGCA
Organism: Beijerinckiaceae bacterium; assembly: GCA_051649305.1. Classification (GTDB taxonomy): domain Bacteria; phylum Pseudomonadota; class Alphaproteobacteria; order Rhizobiales; family Beijerinckiaceae; genus JADCCX01. Next base: position 83,660 of record JBOFGV010000044.1, on the reverse strand, counting down.
GACCACGATGGGGAATCATTTGCAGGGACGTGCCGATCAGGCTGCGGAAAAGCTCAGCCGCAATGCCGGTTGAGCTGGCAACACCGGCGGATGCATACTGGATGCCTCCGGATGCCATCTTCGCCCTACCAACGAGATCCATAAGGGACTTTTCTGGTGCATTGGCAGGTACAATCAGAATCGACGGAGCGGAGGCGACCTTGGCGATTGCTGCAAAGTCTTTCACGGCATCGAAGGCAGCGTTCTTGTTGACGGCATTGATCGCGACATGCCCGTTCGAGGTCAGCATGAAGGTGTAGCCATCAGCGGCACCCTTGGCGACGGATTGTGCGCCCGCTATGCCCGGCCGGTTCTCGACAATAACGGGTTGCCCCCACTTGGTTGACAGTCTCTGGCCAATGGCCCTTGCGAGAATGTCTGTTGTGCTGCCAGCCGAGAACGGAACAGCAAGCTTGACAGGCTGGTTCGGCCAGGCGCTTTGCGCCAAGGCGGGGCGTGCCAATCCGACGGCGGCTGTTGATGCGATGAATGTCCTGCGGCTGATCATGGTTCTCTCCCTTGTGTCTGTTGTCCTGAAATTGATCAGGCTTATTTTTGTTCCGGCAGTGCCATGGCAAGCAGTGTCACGGCAGGTAGACTTGTTTTGTTATGCACGATGCGTGTTTCGTTTGGGCCTATCCGGCAGCTGTCCCATTTGCGAAGCGTATGGGTCTCAATTCCGTTCCCGATTTCTACCTCACCCTCGAGGATGATGTAAAAGCGTTCCTGTGGTGCAGACGATGGCTCGATGTGACCGCCGGGTTCGATCTGGCTCATGCCGATCCACATCGTGTCAGAAGGACCGGCATCGCGGCCCTGCAGCCGCGACATCCGCATGCCGTGATGGCCGGGCATCTCATAGGGTGTGGCGTGCGATAGGCGGGTCACATGCATGGCGTCATCCGTTGGGTTGAAACACGAGGCGATCACGGGAAGAACCAAGCACGGCCTCATAGGCAGCCTTGGCATCCTTAAGCGCGTAGACCGCGTGCGCAGCAATGGGGAAAGGCGAGAGATGGCCGGAAGCAAAACCCGGTTGCAGCTCCCGCAAGACATCTGCTGTGGCTGTGGATGACAGCGACAACGTATCGATGCCGACATAGGTGTGTCTGCCACGATAGAAGGCAAAGATATCAAAGGGCACTGTCTGCTTGAAAGCCGCGATGAAAATCATGCGGCCAAGGATCGCCAATGACTTCTGCCCGATGTCGTAATAAGGCTCACCAACCGTGTTGTAGACGATGTCAGCGCCCTTGCCGCCGGTCAGTTCGCGCACACGGGCGGCTGTGTCTTCAACCGTGGAATTGATCACAGTTACGGGGCCCGATGCCTTGCCTTCAAAGCCTTCGTCCTTTCGCACGACGCCTATGACATTTGCACCTTTCCAGGTGGCTATCTGTGCTGCGGCCTGACCGACCTTGCCATTCAATCCAAGGATCAGAACTGTTTCGCCTGCTTTCGGCATGCCGGAGCGGCGAAAACCTTCCTGCGCCGTAACGAATGGCACGCCGATGCCAGCGGCTTCAGCAAAGGAGATGCGTCCTGGCTTCTTGACCAGCGCTGTCGCCTCCACCACGAGATGCGTCGCATGGGTTCCGTCACGCCGGATGCCAAGGTCGCCGGAGGAGCCAAAGACCTCACCGCCGATCCATTCCTGCGGTCCCTCGATGACGACGCCTGCAAAATCCCTGCCGGGCGTGCGGGGGAAGACCGCATAAGGCATCATGCCAATGGCAGCCTTGGCATCCGACGGGTTGATGGCTGCTGCCTTCACCTCAACCAGCACATCTCCGGCATCCTTGCGGACCAGCGCATGGGTTTCAATCAACGGCTGAAGCGCTGTGATCTCTGATGCCTTGGCGTTGAGCTTGAGGCAGGTGGCGGACAAGGCGGGCATTGTCGGTGCATTCATCAAAACAATCCTCTCAGGTGGCTCGGGCCGACGGGTCGCGGCCATGATCTGCAAAGCCAAGCATGGTTCGGGCCTCCGCAGTAGTCATGATCTGCGAGCCGAGGTCCTCGATAATGCGCCGTGCCTTGGTGACCATCTGCGCATTGCTTTCGGCAAGCACACCACGATCAAGAAAGACAGCGTCTTCCAGACCCGTGCGGGCGTGACCACCCGCCAGCACAGATTGCGCCACCATGGGAAAGCTCGAACGACCTATCCCGATTGCTGTGAAAGCAGCATCCGTTGGCAGCAGATTGCGGGCATAGATGACGCTCTCCGGCGATGGCTGGAAGCCATATTTCACGCCAAGCACAAACGACGTGAGCTGCGGTCCTTTCAGCGTGCCGTCAAGGATGAGATCCTGCAGCAGTGCGATGTCACCGGAGTCAAAAAGCTCTATCTCTGGCTTGACGCCTGCATCGGTCATCACCCTTGCCATGCGCCGCACGTTGCCCGGAGTGTTGATGACCACCTGCCCACCGGAGTTCATGGTATTGAGATCAAGCGTGCAGATCTCCGGTCGCAACGCTGCAACATGCGTGACGCGATCTTCCGGGCGCATCAGTGTTGTTCCGGGGGCTGCAACCTTCGGATCATCTTCTGAAGGGACAAAACGCCCGCCGGGACCTGTCGTGAGGTTCAGGATCAGAGACCGGTTTCTGGCGCGTATACGCGCCACCACGTCGGCATAATATTCGAGCTTCATCGATGGCTTGCCGGTTCCCGGTTCCCGCACATGAATGTGCGCAATGGCTGCACCTTCCTCGGCGGCACCAAGACAGGCATCGGCGATCTGTTCCGGAGTAATCGGCAAATGGGAAGTCTGATCCGGTGTCGTCAGGTTTCCTGTGACAGCGGCTGTGATCATCACCTTGGACAGTTGCTGCCGCATGATCAAAGAGCCCTTCCACCATCGACGATGATGATTGAACCTGTAGAGTATGTCAGGTGTGCAGCGAGAGCGAAAATCGCATTGGCCACATCATCGGCTTTTGCCACGCGCTGAAGCGGGATCGTTGTTGCAATCTTTGCCAGCTGTTCCGCACCACGGCCGGGCACGAAGTCCGTATCCACCACACCGGGCGACACGCCCATGACACGCAACTTCGGAGCGAGCGCACGTGCGAGCGACTTCGTCATGGTGTCGGTAGCGGCCTTCACTGCCGCATAGGCAATGTTGGAGCCCACACCATTGAGCGCTGCGATGGAGGACACATTCACGATCAGCCCGTCGCCGGATGCCTCCAGCAGGGAACGGAAGGCTCGGACAGTCGCAAACTGACCCCGCCAGTTCACCTGGAACATACGGTCGATGAAATCGTCTTCAAGCGCATCAAGATCCGTGGCCGGAATGGGCTTGGTGAAGCCCGCGCTGTTCACCAGAATATCAATCTTGCCAAAGGCAGTGTGGACCTTTTCCGCCAGCGCCACCAGAGAGGCTGTATCTTCAACAGCCGCCTGCAGCGTCATATGTCGTCCAGCCGGAAGTCCCGCCAAAACGGCTTGCGCAGCATTCTCGTCACTGCGCCAGACGATGACGACCTCGGCACCAGACTCGGCCAGCCTACGCGCTGTCGCTGCGCCGATGCCCCCTGAGCCGCCCATAATGACAGCAACCTTGCCCTTGAGCACTTGGTCCTGGTGTTCCTTTGTTGCCATGGCACTGCTCATTTGATCGGTGGGACAGGAAGCACAGCTTTGCCGGGCTCCATGACAAAGGTGTAGTCCAGTGCGTACCAGGGGCCTTTGACATCGGCCGCTGGTGCTTTGCCCTTCTTTTTCTCAAAGCCACCGATAAGAGGGCTGGTGACACCAAACACGACATCAGACTGCAGGAATTTGTCGTCATCAACAAAGACCTGCGTCACCAATGTCTTGTAGCCTTTTTTGTAGAGCAGGAAATGCAGATGCGCCGGGCGGTAGGGATGCCGCTTCTGTGCCTTCAACAGTATGCCGATGGGGCCATGCACCGGCACAGGATAGCCAGCAGGTTTGACCGAACGGAACGAAAACCGTCCATCTTTGCCAGTTGTGAACTTGCCACGCAGGTTCATATCCGTCTGTGCGTCGTCTTGATTTTCATACATGCCAGTCGGCGATGCCTGCCAGATATCGACTTCAACGCCGGACAGCGGCTCGCCTTTCGCATTGCGCACGAGGCCTTGCGCGAACAGCGCCGCACCCGGTGTTGGCGAGCGGACGATGGAGCCACCTGGCGCGGTTTTTGGCGAGTGCATGCGCCAGAAGGGGCCAAGCAAGGCAGCTGCTGTTTCCGTGTTGCCGGCGTCGCCATTGTTGAGCAGACAGACAAGCGTTGAGAGCCCCACAACGTCGGATGCGAGGACCACCTCGTTGTGGGTGTCTGTCGTCGCCTGCCCCAATCCGGCGATCATCTCGATTGCCTTTTCCCATTCCGGCTCGGTGAGTTTCACATCGCGGGCAAAGGCGTGGAGATGCTTGACGAAAGCGGCCATGATCTCTCGCAGGCGCACATTTGGCGTTTTCGCCATGGCTGCAAGCACCGCATCTGTAACTTGCTCTTGCCTGTCGATAATCATCGTCGCTCCGCGCAATAACTTTTGCAAACGTTTGCAGAGATAAATGCAAACGTTTGCAAAAGTCAACACCTTATTCTACAATCAAGCAGTCCGACAGTTCGCGAGATCCATTCCTCCAGATGAAACAGGCAGCGCCAACCCTCAAAGTGATTGCCGCCACGGCGGGAGTTCATGTCTCGACGGCCTCCCGTGCACTGGACCCAGCCCGCAAGCATTTGATTGCTGACGATGTTGTGCGCCATATTGAAGAAGCGGCGCAACGTCTTGGTTACCGGCGCAACATAGGCGCTGCGGCACTGCGAACTGGCCGTTCACGGCTTGTTGGCGTCATCCTGCCAGATGTAGCCAATCCTGTCTTTGGCCCCATCCTTCAAGGCGTTGAAGAAGCACTCGCGGAAGAAGGATATGCGGCCATCATTGCCAATGCTGGCGTCAAGGGCTCGAAAGCGCTGTCCGTTGCGGAACAGCTGCTGGCGCGCGGAGTCGAGGGGCTCGTGTCCGCCAGCGCCGAGCTGGTCGATCCCGTTGTCTCATTATGCCTGCGTTCGGGCGTGCCTCTTGTGCTCGTCAATCGTGCAGAAGCGGTTCTCCGCACGCATTCGGTTGTCTCAGACGACTATCAAGGTATGCGGCTTGCCGTCGAGCAGCTTGCTGCCCTTGGTCATCGCCGGATCGGCCATATTGCAGGCCCGCAGAATGTATCGACAGGACGTTGGCGAATGGATGGCTTCATGGAGGCGATCAAAGCTCTTGGGCTTGAGGATGCCCCGATTATCATTGCAGACGCCTACAACCGAACGAGCGGCACTGTCGCTGCGTGCAAGTTGCTGACGAAACACAAAGTGACGGCAATTGCCGTGGCAAACGACTTGCTTGCGCTTGGCGCCTATGCTGCGGTTGCCGAAATGGGCCTTCGCTGCCCTGACGATATTTCTATCATTGGCTACAATGATATGCCGCTCATGGATCTTGTAGAACCGCCTTTGAGCACCATACGGATCAATCCCGAGGAACTGGGACGCAGGGCAGGTAAATTGGTGCTTGGGTCTATCCGTAAGGAAAATCTTGTTCTTCGCTTCGACGTCGTTTCCCCATTGTTGGTCATTCGAAATTCAATTGGGTTCGCGAAGAATGACTGAGTTGAGGCTCAAAGCTTGTGATAGGACATAGCTTTTTTGAGCTCGCCAAAGAACTGACCTGCTCACAAATTGTATTCCTCAGAAATGGTGCAGTCCGAATTGACCGATCCAGTCTGTGAGATGCTTGTTGGGTCGCTACGCGTAAGCAGTATGGCCGGATCCGACTGGGTTGAGTATGCCGGACTTACCTCTATCGCCTATGGCGCAAACACAGTCTGCGCCGAACCAAGGTTGCTATGGTCTACAAGCGCACCGGTAGCCTGAATATTCATAGGCTGTTGCTCGTGCATACAAACTGGAAAGTACATCCGCTACCTTGGCATTTTAGCCAACGATGAACTTGCACTCTTCGAGCAGATAGATATCAAACGCTTTGCCCCTATTGCGGACAGAACCAGTAATTGTTCACCTCGCCCGCCCTGCGCCCGAAGCGGACCATCGCTGCGTCGCGTAATCTCAGCAGTTTTCCCGAACAGCGGACGTTCACAGCAGCACGTCAGCGGCTCCGAGGAAGGTTACTGCAGCGCGATCGAACGAACCGGATCGCGCACCACCCGGCGATAGTCGATGGGGCTCATGTGCTGATGTTTAAAGAAGACCCGGGCCAGAACCTGATTGGATGAATAACCGACATCGAAGGCAATCTCAGTGACCGGAAGGTCCGTCTGTTCGAGAAGCTCACAAGCTTTCTCGATTCTCAGTCGCGTAAGGTACACTCTTGGCGGCACTCCCACGCTCTGCTTGAACATGCGTGCGAAATGGAACGGCGACAGTCGCGCTTCGGCGGCCAACTCGTCGAGGCTGATGTCTTCGGACAGCCGCGCGTGCATCAACTCCAAGCAGCGACGTTCTGCCCAGGGAGCAAGCCCGCCCCTCGAGGGCGCAAAAGCTGCCCCGTTCAACCGGCACAATTCGGCGAGGATCTCGCAGCCGGCAGCCCGTGCCAGCAGGCGCGACGGCGCCCCTTCATCGTCACACAGAGCCCACAGGTGCCGTAGCGATGACTGAATGGACGGCGAGTGAAATAGCCCTTTGTACAGGTGTGGTGATTCCCACGAAACCGAACCGTCGGTGGCTTCATCAAGCACGCTTTGCCACTGCGCCAAGGGAAATACCAAGCCTCTAAGACGATGGCTGTCGTCAATGATGGAAGTATGAGGGAAGTTTGGCGCAGAGAGAAAAAAAGCGCCCTTCCGACTCTTCACATCGAAGCGCCCGCCTCCCGCGTCGCCACGAACACGGCTGCCACCAAGCAGGTCCTGACATAGGACGAGATCAGGCAATGCTGGCCGAGACATGTCGCCAGCTGGTCGTTCGACTTCAAGAAGATTGAGGACCCCGCCGGGGGATTTCATTGTGCGGATAAAGGATGCCTGTCGGCTTGCACAGTACCATTGGGCGAATGACGAATGGGCAGAACCTGTCATTGCAGTCACTCCTATCGAGATGGCTATCGTCGCCCCAATCTGAGCAGCCTACCGGACCGCATTCCGCTCATAGCTCACTTGTCAGTGTAGTAGCCACCAAAATACCTGATCGGCGACCAGTTAGGCAGAACATCGGAAAGTGGCGGCGTGAAGGCACTGTACTCCTGCCCTCCAAATACCACCCGGCCACCCAATACAGTCAAGACCGAGGTAACAAGCTTGATCTCGTCTTCCGGCACGCTGAAATAGTCCCTGTCCAAAAGAGCGAAGTCAGCAAGGTTGCCCGGCGCAATCCTGCCCAGTTCAGCCTCGGCGTCCGTGAACCACGCAGCGCCCCGGGTGAACAGGTTCAGCGCCTCGACCCGGGAGAGACGGTTGTGTTTAGCGAGAACCTCATTGCCGGAGACCGACTTTCCCGTGACTATCCAGCTGATAGCGACCCAGGGGTTGTAGGTAGTGGCCCGAAACGCATCGGTCGTCATGGCCAAAGGTATCCCGCTGTCGACGAGCGCACGCAGACGTGGCGTTTCAAGCGCCTTCTCCCGGCTGTAGGTCTTGATAAATGCATCGCCGTGCAACGCCATCTTGGGATCAAGGGCAATTCCGCCGCCGAGCGCCTTGACCCTGAAGATATTCTCCGGGGTGATCGTCTCGGCGTGCTCGATGCTCCACTTCAACCCATCTAGCGGAGTGGTCTCGTTCATCTTCTCCATAGCATCGAGAAAAGGAGTGATGTTCTCGTTGTAGCTGATGTGCATGCGGAATGGGATCCGCCGCCGAACCAGCTTTGCGATATCTTCCTCGACGTGCCGATGGATCCGGACCGGATCGAGGATGACCGCTGGGCGATCAAAATTTTCGTGATCATGCACTTCGCCCTCCAGCGCCTTCGCGCCTCGAAATACGTGGCCATGTGTAACAGACGGATTCAAATTCTGCCCGGGGCTCATTGGCGTGGTCGTCGTGATGGCGTTGATTTCTGCGTCGACCATGCTGGCACTGCCGAACTGCATGTCCACAAAAGAAAGGCGCAAATTGAAACGGTTTTGGCGCATCAGGGTTTCTGCGGTGACATGGGCGGCGGGATAGCCCCTGCTGCCGCAATCGAACACGGAGGTCACCCCGAAACGGTTGAGGCCGTGGATAGTATGGACCAGAGAACTCAGTTGCTCCTCAAACGTGGGCTGGGGGACCAGCGTCTCCAAGGCGAGAAAGCCGAATGTGTCGCCGTAGACGACACCCGTGTATTTTCCGTTGCCGTCCTTCTCGAAGTCGATGACCTGAATGTCGGGAAAGCGATCCGTCTCCACGCCGAGCGCCACCATTGCCAAGTCATTCATGAAAACGCGGTTGTAGGCATATTGCACGAGCAGGGGACGGTTCGGCACCGCCTGACGAAGCTCATCCATGGTCGGAAAGCGATTTTCCTTAAACTGGTAGGGTGACCAGCCTCCGATCACCTTGACCCAGTGCCCGTCAGGTGTTCGCTCTGCCTGCTCGCTCAGCATTGTCAATGCCAATGCAAGCGTCGGAACGCCATCCCACCTCACATTGTAGGTGTAGTTGGCTTCATTGAGCAGGTGCATGTGTGCGTCGTTGATGCTTGGGATCAGTCTGCGCCCGCCGGCGTCGATGATCTGAGTGCCGGAGTTCTTCAGACCGAGAATCTCATCATCTGCACCGACCACGTAGATGCGTCCATTTTTGACAGCAAAGGCGGACGCTTCGGGCTGGGCGAGATTACCTGTGAAAATGTTTGCATTGAATACAATGAGGTCTGCACCGGCAGTCTCATTTATGGACTGCGCATGGTTGCCAGAAGGCAAGTGAGTTTCTGGTGTGGCGATCGAAAGTTTCTTGGTCATTTCCATCCTCCTTTGAAAAGAAATCCGCGAAATGCGGCCATATCGCTTGATGACGAGAAGCACTCGAACTGCGTCCTCATTCGTATCAGTTCCAATCGGAACGAAAGTCCGCCTGCTTCTCGATGAGAGTTCTAGCCCGCGACGGAGTTTGTCGCGGCGCAGAAGCTGCGGTCTGCGTGCCGATCTTGCGGCCCAATTACTGCACATGAAAATGAAATGGGCAGGAACGTCTGGCAGCACATGGATGGCCAGGTGGCGCTTAAAACTCCGCTCCGCTCATGGCCTCCATAAATGCGAGCGGGTTCCAGTACTCACGATAGCTGATGATCAGCCCGTCCTTGAAGGTCACGAACGTGGCGTAGCTCATTTCGTAGGCATTGCCGTTTGCGAGAACCTGACCGGATGCGCTCCATTCTGCGATGACGACGTTCGGGTCATCCGTCGCATAAACTCGAAGGTTCGGGATCGAGCGAATATCAATGACGTCTGGATAATTGCGGAGATACTCGTAAAAGGCCTCGCGGCCTTCCAGCCTTCTGGGCGAGCCCTCCGGCGCAAACGGAAACTCAGCGACGACATTTTCGTCACAAAACTCTGACCAACCCTTCATGTCTTTGGCAAGAAATCTCTCGAGGCTTTGACGAAATAGTTCGGCTGATGTCGACAGATTGCTCATTGTTTACTCCTGTTGTGAGTTAGAGCTGCTTCAACTTCATGCAGTGAGGCAGCCATGGACGGTGCGTTCGGGAAAGCGCTGTGGGGTCTGGTGACCTCAACAGACGTCAAGTCAGAAAGGTTGTACCGAAGCCATTGTGCCGTCTCAGTGACGTCCGCGACGGACAGCCCATGGTTGGCTGCCAGCATTCGGGTCTCGACCTTTGCGCCTCGCGCCCTCAGGTCATCTGCAAGCGTTGACGCCTTATGGACAAAGGGATCATCACGTCCATCGAGCATCAAAATGCCCGTTTCGGAAAGGTCTGTAGATGGTGGGTTCTCCAGTGCCTGGATGCTGCGCAGCAACACCGCGCGGCGCACGATGCCGGGATGAAGTTGGATGACTGCAGCCAGCAAATTTGCCCCGTTCGAGTAACCGAGGAAGTTAAGTCTCTCAGCATTGAGACCGTAACCGGCTACTGCACCTTCAACGAACGCTGCAAATGCTTCGGCTTCGCTACGGATGTCCGCCTGATCGAATGTCACAGCATCAAAACGGCGGAACCAACGATTGGTTCCTTCCTCGGTCGCTCGGCCACGCACGCCGAGCAGCGTTGCACGCGGTGCAACACGTCGGGCGATCGGCATCAGGTCGGCTTCGTTTCCACCCGTACCATGCAGCAGAACCAAGGTCGTGCCGTCGGGATCGTCTGGCCGGTTCAAGCGGTGAATGAAAGGAAGGTTGCGGGCCAGGAACCTCATTTCGCCTGGCAGTGCAAATTGCGGGAGCATGACCTTCAGGTCTTCTGCACGGTCAGCATCATGAGGTGGCAAAAACAGTGTCTGACCAAGCGCTTCGGATGCTTCATCAACGGTCAAACCCGGGTCGTCTGTTGCATACTCCAGAAGAATTCCTGCAGGATCACGAACATACAGCGACAGGAAGTACTTCCGGTCATGGACCTCGGTCGGCCCATAGTCCTTGAGCGAGAGCCGCATGGACCGGACAGCATCCGCATCCCTCGCACGGAATGCCACATGGTCTGGCACTCCAGCGCCCGGAACGGATGGCAGAAAGCCGGACACCTCCCTGACGTCCACGATATCGGTATCGGACACCATGCGCTGTGTTAAGCCAGCGCGCTGCGCGTACCTGTATCCGAAACGCGTCAGGAACTCTGCGGTCTGTGCTGCCTTGTCAGTCAACATTGTAACGCCTCGCAACCTGGTAGGCGCGTCCGGAAGCGGAGCCGCAGCCGGCATGTCGACGCCTACCAACTTCACGATCAGCCCGTCCGGATCTTTCAGCCGCAAGACCGGTTCTCCAAATTCACGTGTTGGTCCCTCAAGCGGGACATTGGCAGCGAGCGCCTTGGTCAGCCAATCACCGATTGAATATGGCGATATGGCAAGCGCCACTTCCGACACCTGTCCGATGCCAGTGCGGCCACGGCCAGTGGCCTGCCATACCAGGAAGGTGAGCAACGATCCCGGACTGCCAAGACCGTCGCCGTAGAGCAGGTGCAGTTGCTCGGCATCCGCATAGCCTCCAGTCCGCTTGACAAGCTTGAGGCCCAGGAAACCGACATAGAAATCAACGTTGGCTTGCACATCTTCGGTGATACCGGTGACGTGGTGAATGCCGCTGGTAGCTCCTTCAAAGGCGCTCATGGTCACTTGCCCTCCTCGCGCGCAAGGACCTTCTGCACCACCGGATCGGCATTGATCCTGTCATGCAGCGCCTGCACGTTGGGGAATTCCCTCAGACTGCCTGGCAACACCTTTGTCGCCCAGCGGATCATCGGGAAGGAATAGGCATCGATAACCGAACGCCCTCCATCAAGGATGTATTCCCGGCCTTCGAGGTGGCGATTCAGAATGCCAAACTGCTTGGCGACCAGCTTGTGACCTGCTTCGACCACCGCCAGGCGGGCCGCCTCGCTTGCGTCAGTCGTGTAACGGGCTGGCATGAAGATCGGCCAGAAGGAGGCGTGAACGTCCGAAGTGAAGAAGGCAGACCAGCGATGTGCTTCCGCTTTGGCGCGCATGCTATCCCCACCTGCCAGCCCGGCCTCGGGGTGCTTGGATGCCAGGTAGTCAAGGATCGCTCCAGCCTGCGCCAGAAGCCAGCCATCATCTTCCTGAAGAGTTGGCACTGCGCCAGCTGGATTGACAGCAAGAAGCTCCCTGGAGCCATACTGTACCTTGACGGCTTCATATGGTGCGCCGATCCATTCAAGGACGATGTGCGGTGCCAGTGAGCAGGCACCGACAGCATAGTAAAGTGTGGGCATGTTTTCGTGTCCTTTTCAGTTCATTGCTGGCCCCGTCATGCTGAGCGCGCAAACGCGAGCAGATCGGCGTTGATAAGGTCGGGGTGTGTGGCGAAGAGGCCGTGCGAAAGACCTGGATAGGTCATGAGAGTGCCGTCACGCACCAGCTTGATGGCCTTGTGAGCCGAATTCTCGATTGGCACGACCTGATCATCCTCGCCGTGCAAAATCAGGACCGGGACCGTGATCGCCTTAAGATCCTCTGTAAAGTCCGTCTCGGAGAAAGCGGCGATACAGTCGTAGTGCGCCTTTGCGCCGCCAGCCATGCCTTGACGCCACCAGTTGTCAATTAGGCCCTGGCTGACCTTTGCGCTCTCTCGGTTGAATCCGTAGAATGGCCCATTTGGTATATCGAGAAAGAACTGGGCGCGGTTCGCAGCCAATGCAGAGCGAAACCCGTCGAAAACCTCATGCGGCACGCCATCTGGGTTCGCGGCGGACCGCACCATTACGGGCGGAATGGCGCCTATCAGCACAGCCTTTGCGACCCTGCCGCGTTTGGCGCGTGCAACATAGCGCGTGACTTCACCTCCACCGGTCGAATGGCCGATATGGATCGCGTCCTGCAGGTTCAGCGCCTCCGTGACTTCCGCGACATCCGCAGCATAGGTGTCCATATCGTTGCCGGCATCGGTCTGGTCGGATCTGCCGTGCCCACGCCGATCATGCGCAACGACGCGATAGCCCTTGGACAGAAAGAACAGCATCTGGTTGTCCCAGTCGTCTGCGCTCAGCGGCCAGCCGTGATGGAACATGATTGGCTGGGCGTCTTTGGGACCCCAGTCCTTGTAGAGAAGACGTGTGCCGTCGGATGTGGTGAGGTAAGCCATGGATTCATGTCCTTGGTTGTAAGGGTTGATGCAATAGGTCCAGAGGCGTGAGGCATTTCACGTCCGACTCATTATGGTGTGGGCGCGCCGAGCCCGTTACGTTGGGTCATGATTTCATCCTTTTTTCTTGAGAGAAGGCTTGTGTTCAGTGATCAAACTCTAGTGGTGATGCTCCAGGATTGCGGCGCAGAAGCTGCCGGGATGGTGCCAATCTTGCTGTCTTTGCACCGTTCGGTGAAGCCAGCCTTCAACCAATAATTTTGAACAAAGGGTTTTGCCGAGAGATCCGGTCGAGAGGCCGCATAGCGGCCTCTTCGCAGGCATCGCATGCCGTTGCGCGTCGAGCCTGATTGGCCCCTTCTTGGGGATCGAACATCGAGATGCCGCAGAGTGCAGCCGTCGTCGTCACATCGTGCTGCAACACGTCCCAATAGTCTGCCAGCTATCCACCTCAGATGCTAAAGAGATCGACCGCAACCTGCGGTGCGTCTGCCCAGCCGCGGATAGCAACCAGAACGCCCTCGGCGACGATCATGCCGGGCACGGTCTGCGCAACATTCCGTGTGACTTCGCCTCCACCGGTCGAATGCCCGACATGGATTGCATCCCGCAGGTCCCGTGCTTTGGCGAACTCGGCGACATCCGCAGCATAGGTGTTCATTTCGTTCCCTGTGTCGGTCTGGTCGGAACGGCCATGGCCGCGCCAGCGGAGCGAAGCACACCGACCGGATGATGAGTCTGCTAGTCGACGGGTTGCGGTTCGGCAGAGCGAATGGTGTCGATAAGACGGAAGTGCAAGCAACGGCCGAATGACCGCTCCTTAGCTACAACGTCATTCACGTGGCAGGTTGCGATGGTCAGCTCATGGTCAACAGTGAGCATAAAGACCGGACGATAGCCAATAGCCATGCCCTACATCGGTAAACCGCTTCTTTTATCACGCTACCGTTGACATTTCAGCGGCTGGTAATCGCCGCACCTCTCTGTTTAGCAATGTCTGCTTTGGCTTTCGGCAGCTGGATGATCCCAATGAAAGGCAGTCCACAAGTAATTGTACATTTGACAGAATTGTTTCGAAGCAGACATTCGATGTCCGCTCAGCATTCAATTCCAGACGGTATAAATGACCCCCTATCCCGCCTGCCCTGCGCCCATTGCTGACATCAATGTTCACGCCCTAAGAACCGCAAACCGGGCATTCAAGTCCAGATCTACGAACCCCAGCGCAACCAGGCTAAGCATCAAGGCACTTAGAGGTAATCCGGTGCAAGGTTGATCATAAGCGTCTGAGGATAGGCCATTGACAATCTCTCGCGTTCCTCAAGAATGAATGGAACAAAAAGGGGAGCAATCACACCCCTGCGAAAGCACAGCCTGATGTCCTTTATCGCTTCTGATGGTTTTACCACGCGTCCGGAAATCAAGGGCACGTTTGGCGTCATTGCATCGACCCACTGGATTGCCAGTGCTGTTGGCATGGGTGTTCTGGAGCGTGGCGGAAATGCATTTGATGCGGGCGTTGCGGCAAACTTTACACTCCAGGTTGTCGAACCCCATCTAAACGGACCGGGCGGTGATGCGCCTATCATGGTCTATGATGCAGCAAGCCGCAGTATGAAGGTGATCTGCGGACAGGGCATTGCGCCCAAAAATCTCACCATCGCCCATTGCAAGTCCCTTGGTCTTGATCTGGTGCCGGGCTCAGGCCTGCTTGCCACCTGCGTGCCTGGAACCTTTGACGCGCTGATGCTGGTATTGCGTGATTATGGCAGCGTCAGGCTGCGCGAGGTGCTGGAACCAGCCATTCACTATGCCCGTCATGGCTACCCGGTGGTCGAGCGCATCACAGCCACAATCAACACAGTCGCAGAGCTGTTCCGCAACGAATGGCCTACATCTGCGGCCCTCTACCTACCCGGTGGCAAAGCACCGCCCCCGGGAACACTGTTTCGCAATCCTGCCATGGCAGACATGTACGAGCGTATTCTCACAGAGGCGGAAGCTGCCGGTGGCGACCGTGTGGTACAGATCGAGAAAGCCCGGGCTGTCTGGTCAAGAGGCTTTGTTGCAGAAGCAATCGACCGTTTCTGTCGCACGCAGGAACTGATGGATTCATCCGGTCGCCGCAACAAGGGCGTGCTGACCGGACAGGACATGGCGTCCTGGTGCGCAACCGTTGAAGAGCCTGTTGGTTATGACTATGGCCGCTACCGTGTGCTCAAGCCCGGTGGATGGTGCCAGGGCATAGCGACCTTGCAGCAACTGGCGCTCCTCAAGGGATTTGCTCTTGATGGCATTGATGTGACGGGTCCGGAGTTTGTCCATCTTGTGGTTGAAGCAGCGAAGCTCGCTTTTGCTGACCGTGATACGTTTCTGGGGGATCCCAACTTTTCCGATATCCCGCTCGATGTGCTTCTGTCTGACGCCTACAACGATGAACGACGCAAGCTGATCACATCCGAGGCTTCGATGGACCAGCGCCCCGGTGTCATCCCCGGACGTGGCAAGACATTGGCTGTCAGCGTGTCTGATGGTTCACGACAGGCCGTGAGTGCCTTTGGTATCGGAGAGCCTACAGTCGGAAAACTGGGTGAAGCCAGAGGCGACACAGTGCATTACGATGTCATTGATCGGCATGGCAACATGATCGCGGCAACACCTTCTGGTGGCTGGCTGCAAAGCTCGCCGATCATTCCGGAGCTTGGCTTCTGTCTGGGTTCGCGTGCGCAGATGTTTGTGCTTGATCCCGCGCATCCTTCGGCGCTGGGTGAAGGCCGCCGCCCCCGCACCACCCTTTCGCCCACCATGGCACTGCGTGATGGTAAGGCCTATCTTGCATGGGGCTCACCGGGTGGCGACCAGCAGGATCAATGGATTCCCCAGATGTTCCTGCGCCATGTCCATGCCGGCATGAACCTTCAGCAGGCGATTGATGCACCGGCTTTCCACACAGAGCATTTCCCGCAAAGCTTCTGGCCACGTCAGGCCCGACCGGGCGTTGTGGCTGTCGAAGATCGCTTTCCGTCCACAACCATCGAAGAGCTCAAGCGCCGTGGCCACAAGGTCGAGGTTGGCGGCAGCTGGAGTGAAGGCCGCCTTGTTGCAGCTGCAAAAGATGGTGAGATTCTGAAGGCCGCCGCCAATCCGCGCGGCATGCAAGGCTATGCGGTGGGGAGATAGACGGACATGACATGGTCGATCGTCGCCAGAGATCCTCTCACCGGCCATATCGGCATTGCGGTTACGACCTGCGCCTTCGGGGTTGGTTCCCGCGTACCTTTCATAGCATCCGGTATCGGCGCGATCGCCAGTCAGGCCTTTGTCAATCCGTTCTATGGCCTGCGTGGCCTTGAGCTTTTGCGTGCCGGAGCCAGTGCTGATGACGTTATCCGCATTGTCTCGGCAGACGATGAGGGCAGAAACGACAGGCAGGTGCACGTAATGGACAGGCAGGGGCGCTTTGCGGCCTTGACCGGAAGCACCTGCGTGCCCTGGGCCGGTCAGATCATTCAGGAGCATTTCTCTGTTGCCGGAAACATGCTGGCAGGCCCGCAGGTGATTGAGGAAACAGCACGGGTGTTTGCCGCAGAAGCGACGATGCCTTTTGCGAGACGTTTCATCGCGGCATTGCAGGCAGGGCAGAAAGCGGGCGGAGACAAGCGTGGCAAGCAAAGTGCCGCAATCCTGATCCATGACGATGAGGAATATGCCCGGATTGACATCAGGGTGGATGACCATGCCGAGCCTCTGGATGAACTGGCGCGCCTCGAAGAGGTGAGCCGCCAGCGCTACATTCATTACCGCACCTGCATGCCCAGGGCTGGCAATCCATCCGGTGTGTTGGGCCGGGAGGAGATTGAGCTCAGGATTGCCCGGTCCATGGCGGAAGCGGCAGAAAAATGACCGACAGGCAGCTGCTTCAGGTTGAGACGCTGGCCGTCAGTTTCCGGGGGGCGGATGGTCGCGTCACACATGCAGTGGATGGCATCAGCTTTCAGGTCATGCGTGGTCGCACTCTTGGTATTGTGGGTGAATCAGGATGCGGCAAGAGCGTCACGTCACTCGCCATCATGGGATTGTTGCCAGCACGTGGCCCGGACATTTCTGGGCGCATTCTGTTTGAAGGCAAGGACCTGCGCACTCTCCCTCCAGAACAGTTGCGCGATCTGCGCGGCAACCGCATGGCCATGATCTTTCAGGAACCCATGACATCCCTGAACCCGTCTTTCACAGTGGGTGACCAGATCATGGAAGCGATCCTGCGCCATCGCAACATAGCGCAGGACGAGGCCAGAAAGCACGCCGTCGAGATGCTGCGCCGGGTGCGCATTCCCAATCCGGAAGCGCGGTTCAGCGATTATCCGCACAAGCTCTCAGGCGGCATGCGCCAGCGTGTCATGATTGCCATGGCACTGGCCTGTGATCCTGATCTTCTGATAGCCGACGAGCCAACAACGGCGCTGGATGTGACCATTCAGGCCCAGATTCTGGCATTGCTGCGTTCGTTGCGCGAGGAGGCGGGCGCATCGGTCATCCTCATTACCCATGATCTGGGTGTGGTGGCGGAAACCTGCGATGATGTTGCAGTGATGTACGCGGGCCAGATTGTCGAGCAGGCACCTGTTGCCGATCTCTTCCGCTTTCCACAGCACCCTTATACCATTGGACTATTGGGCTCCTTGCCTCGCCTTGACGAGCGGCGCAACAAGCTGTCCGTCATTGAAGGGGCTGTGCCAGACATGACAAATCCGCCGACGGGTTGCCGGTTTGCAGCACGCTGCGCCTTTGTTGATGCAAAGTGCATTGCAGAGGCTCCTCCTGTTACTGCCCCGGAAGCAGGACGCCTGACACGGTGCTGGAAAGCCCCTCTTGAAAGGCTGGTCGCATGAGCTTGCTGGAGGCGAAAGATCTCAGGAAGCATTTTGTCGTCAACCGCTCCCTGTTTGGCAAACCACTCGCCACACTCAAGGCGGTTGATGGCGTGAGCCTTTCACTCAAGGCAGGTGAGACACTGGCGATTGTCGGCGAATCCGGTTGTGGCAAATCAACCGTCGGGCGCCTGCTGCTCGCGTTGCTGGAGCCAACAGCGGGAGAAGTCCGTTTCGACGGAGAGTCTCTTCACAATCTTCCCGAACCAGCCCTTCGCGCAAAACGCCGCCATTTTCAGCTTATTTTTCAGGACCCTTTTGCATCGCTCAATCCGCGCATGACAGTCAGCGATATCATCGGGGAGCCGTTGATGTTGCATAATATTGTGCCGCCTTCCGAGCGTCAGAAACGGGTGCACGAACTGATGCAGCGTGTTGGCCTGAAGCCTGCACAGGCCCAGCGTTATCCGCATGAGTTTTCAGGTGGCCAGCGCCAACGCATCGTCATTGCCCGCGCTTTGGCTGGCGAGCCTAAACTCTTGATCTGTGATGAGCCTGTATCAGCGCTTGATGTGTCGATCCGCGCGCAAATCCTCAATCTGCTGCGGGATCTGCAGCAGGATCTTGGCCTCGCCATGATTTTCATCTCGCATGATCTGGCTGTCGTCAAACACATCGCAGACCGGGTCGCCGTGATGTATCTGGGGCGTATTGTTGAACTGGCCCCCGCCGATGAGCTTTTTGCCGATCCCAAACACCCCTACACACGTGCGTTGCTCTCGGCCATCCCCATTACAGCACCGCAGGCCACACGGCGGCGTCTTTTGCTGGAGGGCGATGTTCCCTCGCCGGTCAACCCGCCAGCGGGATGCCACCTTCACACCCGCTGCCCGCACGTTACACCGCGATGCCGTACTGAACAGCCCGCGCTGATCGCTGCAGGCAATCGGTCGGTGGCCTGCCATGAAGCCGCAATTCTGCCTATGGCACGGGACTTGCTGCCTGATGAAGGCACCATGGACCCGCGTCTGAAAAGCCTCATTGCACGTTTTGCAGAAAGCGCCGATGCTGGATCCCAGCCGTTGAAGCCATCGTTATGAACCACCGGGAGAGATGAGATGAAATCCATTCTTTATGCCGCCGCGGCCACGCTGATTCTGGCATCGGCAACAATGCCTGCGATGGCCCAGACGCAATTGCGGATAGGCCTTGCCGAGGACCCTGATGCGCTCGATCCAACGACCGCCCGAACCTACGTGGGGCGCATTGTCTTTGCCTCGATCTGTGACAAGCTTTTTGACATTGATGCCAAGCTCAATGTTGTACCCCAGCTTGCCCTCTCTCATGAAACCGCCGCTGATGGAAAATCTGTCACCATCAAATTACGTCCTGGCGTCAAGTTCCATGACGGTGAAGCGCTGGACGCTGAGGCTGCCAAGTATTCGCTTGAACGCCACATGACGATGCAGGGCTCTTTCCGCCGTCCCGAACTTTCCGTTGTCGACAAGGTCAGCGTGGTTGATCCCCTGACCATCAAGCTTGAATTGAAAGCGCCTTTCGCGCCACTCATTGCCCAGTTGACCGACCGTTCCGGCATGATGGTTTCACCAAAAGCTGCGAAAGAAGCAGGGGACAAGTTTGGTCTCAAACCAGTCTGTGCGGGCCCCTACAAATTCGTGGAAAGGGTGCAGCAGGACCGGATCGTCGTCGAGAAATTTGCTGACTACTGGAACAAGGCCAATGTGCATATCGACAAGATCACCTACTTGCCGATCGTCGATTCAACCGTGCGGCTGGCCAATCTGAAATCCGGTCAGCTTGATCTCATCGAGCGTGCTCTCGCCACCGACATCAAGGAAATACGCGCCAACAACCGACTGAAACTGGTGACCGCTCCCGAGCTTGGCTATCAGGGTATGACCATCAACGTGGGCAAGGGCGAGGCCTCAAAGGTCTTTGCAGACAAGCGCATCCGCATGGCACTGAGTGCAGCGATTGACCGCAATGCCATCAACCAGGTTGTCTTCAATGGCGAGTACACACCCGGCAACCAGTGGGTCAGCCCGACCCATCCCTACTTTCAGGCAAAGTTCCCGGTTCCAAACCGTGATGTAGCGCTCGCAAAAAAGCTGATTGCGGAAGCGGGTGTGAAGACCCCGATTCCCCTTGATTTCATGGTGCCCAACAACCCTGAAACAAGACAGGTCGCCGAGGTCATTCAGGCCATGGCAGCAGAAGCCGGTTTTGAAATGAAAATCCGTGTGACAGAGTTTGCAACCTCGCTGGTGGAGGCCGAGAATGGCCGCTATCAGGCTTTCATGCTGGCATGGTCCGGACGCACTGATCCTGACGGAAATATCTATTCCTTTGCCAAGACTGGCCAGCCCAACAACTACGGCGGCTACAGCAATGCCGAGGTTGATTCCTGGCTGGATGAAGCCCGTATCAAGGGTTCGGTCGCCGAACGCAAAGGGCTCTACGAAAAGGCAACCGGCAAAATGCTTGATGAAGGCGGGATCATCTATCTCTACCACCGTCTGGTGATCATCGCCCATACAACTCGTCTTGAGGGCTACACGCAGATGCCGGACGGTCTCGTGCGCGTGATGAACCTTCGGGTCAAATAGCAATCAGGGACGAGGTCAGAAAAAGTGCTTTCCCTGCTCGGCAAACGGCTGCTGCAACTGCTCCCCACGGTCTTTTTCGTGTCGGTGATCATTTTCCTGTTGCAGCAGCTTCTGCCCGGCGATCCCGCCACGGTCATGGCGGGAGAAGAAAACGATCCCGAGGTGATTGCCCAGATTCGGAAACAATACCGGCTCGATCAGCCTCTGCCTCTCCAGTATCTCTACTGGATCAGTGGCGTGATGACGGGCAACCTCGGAGAATCCATGCGGCTCAAGGCCAGCGTGACAGATCTTGTCCTGCAGAAGCTGCCGGTCACCATGCAGCTGGCCTTCATGGCGATCATCATTGCGCTTGTCATTGGTGTGACAGCGGGTGTGATCTCGGCAGTCAAGCGCGACACTTTCTGGGACTACGCAGTCAATGTCATTTCGCTCTGGGGCATCTCCACGCCGAATTTCTGGCTGGGCATCATGATGATCCTGTTCTTCTCGGTTTACCTCGGCTGGTTGCCGGCCTCGGGCTATGTCAGCCCGTTCGAGGATTTCTGGGGGTCTATCCAGACAACGATCATGCCAGCCTTCGTGCTGGGTAATTCCATCGCAGGCGTGCTGATGCGACACACACGTGCTGCCATGCTGCAGGCACTGGACAGTGACTATGTCCGCACCGCCCGTGCAAAGGGCCTGATGGAAAAGACTGTCGTGATCAAGCACGCGATGCGCAATGCCTTGACGCCGATCATCACGCTTGGTGCACTGGAGTTTGGCACCCTGCTTTCGGGTGCTGTCCTGACCGAGCAGATTTTTACCATACCCGGCTTTGGCAAATTGATTGTGGATGCTGTTTTCAACCGGGATTATGCTGTTGTTCAGGGCGTGGTGCTGGTGACGGCCACGACCTATATCTTGCTGAATCTGCTGGCTGACATTGGCTACATCCTTGTCAACCCTCGCCTCAGGTCATGACGTGACAGCTTCGGTGCCAGCTCTGGCAATCCCTTCTGAAACAATCGAAAGCCCCATGCGGCGGGCCTGGCGCAGATTGCGCCGCCGCAAGGGTGCCATGGTGGCGCTGGTAGTTCTTCTCATCATCATCACGCTGGCGGTGCTGGCACCCTGGCTGTCGCTGCATGATCCGATCAAGCAAGGCTGGTCCACTGTGCGCAAGCCACCATCAGCGCTGTTCTGGTTTGGAACCGATGAAGTTGGCCGTGATCTTTTTGCGCGCATCATTTACGGCGCACGCGCCTCACTTCTGGCAGGCGTCATCTCTGTGACCATTGCCATTGCGCTTGGCGTGCCGCTCGGCCTGATGGCAGGATATCGCGGCGGCTGGATTGATGCTTTCATCAGCCGCTTTACAGATGCGATGCTCGCCTGCCCCTTTCTCATTCTGGCAATCGCCATGGCTGCCTTTCTGGGGCCGTCGCTTTCCAATGCCATGATTGCCATCGGCATTACAGCCACACCACTGTTCATCCGCCTGACGAGAGGACAGGTCATTTCCGTCAAAGTTGAGGATTATGTGGAAGCTGCTCGCGCAGTCGGCAACTCGCCCATGCGCATAGCGGTCAGGCATATCATACCCAACATCCTGCCGCAGCTTTTGGTGCAGGCAACACTGACCATTGCAACCGCCATTATTGCCGAAGCGGCCCTGTCCTTTCTGGGCCTTGGCCAGCAGCCCCCAGCGCCGTCATGGGGTTCCATGCTAAACTCTGCGCAGCGATTTTTGTCCAATGCACCATGGATGGCGATTTTTCCTGGGCTGGCTATTTTCGTGACAGTGCTGTCTTTCAACCTGCTGGGAGATGGCCTGCGCGATGCACTGGACCCACGCTCTGGCGTAAGGTGACTATGGTCAGGACCTATTAATTGACATGGTTTGACACAAGACAGACAAAGGGCTGAAACGGAACCCGGTTTCCATTGCCGTTTTATCGAGTCTGATTCGCCCCGATGCCGATTGATGACACTCCTTTTGCCATTCCTGCCGATACCCCGGCCCGCGTTCTGATCGTTGATGATGACGGGCAGATCAGGCAGCTGCTCGCCGCATTTCTGAAAGAGAATGGTATGGATGTGGTGCTGGCCCGAAACGGTGCCGAGATGCGGGCCGAGTTAGGCAGCCAGAGCGTTGACCTCATTGTTCTCGATCTGATGTTGCCCGGGACAGGCGGACTGGATCTCTGCCGCGAATTGCGGCGCACCAGCATTGTGCCCGTTATCATGCTGACCGCGAAAGGTGACGATACGGACCGGATCGTTGGGCTTGAGGTAGGCGCGGATGATTATCTCGCAAAGCCCTTCAACCCACGCGAGTTGCTGGCCCGCATCAAGGCTGTTCTGAGGCGCAGCAAGAGCGACGTCAGCCCATCGGCATCGCGGAACAGCGGCTACGGATTTGAAGGATGGCAGGTTGACTTGCTGCGCCGCGAGCTGGTCAATCCGGATGGTGTTTTGATAGAACTGTCCGGTGCCGAATTTGATCTGCTCATCGCCTTCATGGAAAGCCCGAACCGTATTTTATCCCGCGAGTGGCTTTTGGAAACGGCACGCAACCGCACCTCCGATGTCTTCGATCGCTCGGTGGATGTTCTGGTGAGCCGCCTTCGCCGCAAGATCGAACAGGGTGGCGATGGTGCAGAGGTGATCAAGACGGTGCGTGGAGCAGGCTATCTTTTTCTGCCAAAGGTCATCCGCAGATGAGACAATGGCTCCGGAACTTCAGGCTCGATACGCTGACAAACCGCACGATCCTGCTGATGCTGATTGGTATTGGCGTTGTGCATCTCGCCAGCCTCTATGCCTATCAGATCGCGCTTGACCGAGAGGCGTCTGTCGCCAGCGATACGCGACTTGCTGACCGGTTGCTGACAATCAAGCGCGCCGTCATGCGCGTTGTGCCGGCGGAGCGCGAACCTGTAGCGCATGAATTGTCCGGCGGCCCTATCGAGGCGCACTGGAGCAAGACTGATCATGCTGTCTCAGGTGGCCCCGGCTCCGAAGCCTGGGAAGGCCTGCGGGCGAAGCTCATTGAGCTTGCGCCGGAACTGGCCGCCAACCAGATCATCATTGGCGCCAACCGCAAACTGGAAAGCGATCCGCATCTGGCGCTGATCTCGTTGCAAATGCCCGATGACAGCTGGGTCAATGTCAGTGTCTTTTCACGGCTCACACCGCCAGCGAGCAGTCATGGAACGGTGCTTTCCACAAGCCTGATGGCACTTGGTGTTATCGGCCTGTCAATCCTGCTGGTGCGCTGGATGACAAGGCCGCTGCAGACTTTTGCTGATGCTGCGCATCGTCTTTACGAAAGCGCTGATCAGGCCACGGTGCCAGAGGAAGGCCCGCGCGAGGTGCGTGAGCTGGCCAGCGCTTTCAACGAAATGCAGGCCCGGATCAAGCGCCTGATTGACAATCGGACGCAAGCACTGGCCGCCGTTTCGCATGATCTCAAGACGCCTCTTACCCGGCTTCGCCTCAAGTCCGAAGGTTTGAAGGACAGGGCACTGGCCACCTCCATTTGTGGTGATCTTGCCGAAATGGAAGCCATGCTCGATCAGACACTGGTGTATCTCAGTGGCGACAAATCCGACGAGTTGATACGGTCATTGGATCTTGCAGCGCTCATCCAGACATTGGCCGATGAAGCGAGTGATGCAGGCTCAGATGTGACCGTTTCCGGTCTTTCGCGCCTCACCATTGAGGGCAGACCGCTTGCCCTTCGTCGGGCGCTTGGCAACCTCATTGCCAACGCGGTCAAATACGGCGAACGGGCGCGGATTGCTGTTGCCACAGAAGCGGACAGTGCCACCATAACCATTGATGACGATGGTGCTGGAATTCCCGAGAGTGATATGGAAAGAGCCTTCCAGCCATTTCAGCGGCTTGAACAATCGCGCAACAAGGAGACGGGTGGTTTCGGGCTTGGCCTGACCATCGCTCGCACAATCGTTGCAGGCCATGGTGGATCACTGACACTTGCAAACAGGGCTCAAGGGGGGCTTGTGGCATTGGTGGTCCTGCCTATCAAGGCCGCAGCAGAGAAGCGCCCAGAAACACTTTGATACAATCCGGAAACATTGCATTTGCATCGTTGTGGCAAAAGGCACGGAATGGGTGGAATCGGCCCGCACTCTGGAACCCTGTATGCTGTATCGCCTTCTTGCCTTTTTCATTGCTGTCGTGCTGGCTGCACCTCTTGCATCAGCCCATGAAGGCCATGACCATGGCGCGCCACCAACGCCAGTTTCCACGACCATAGCACCGCGCTTTGATGCCTCGTCTGATATCTTTGAATTGATCGGCGTGTTGCGCGGCGGCAAGCTCATACTGTTCATAGATCGTTTCATCACCAACGAGCCGGTGACAGATGCCGAGATTGAACTTGAGACTCCGAAGGGAACCTTGAAGGCTACACGCAATGCGGATGGCACTTTTTCTGTTGATGCCGCCTGGGCCAAAGAAGGTGAAATCTACGATCTGATTGTCACCGTTACGGCAGGAGCGGATGTCGACGTTCTCACAGGCCAGTTGAAAGTACCTGCAGAAGAGGCAACTCCACCTGCGGTGCAATCTTCCTGGTTCTTCGGCAGTGCAATTGCCAAAAGTTTGCGCGAGCGAGTGGCTGCCTACGACATAACATTGCCTGTTGTCGCGATCGGCGCTTTTCTTATTGGCATTCTTGTGGCCCGCGGCGGCAGGTCATCGGGTACTGCAGCTGTTGTCCTGCTGACGAGCAGCTTGGTTGCTGTGTTCACTGCTGCGATG
Organism: Beijerinckiaceae bacterium; assembly: GCA_051649305.1. Lineage (GTDB taxonomy): Bacteria > Pseudomonadota > Alphaproteobacteria > Rhizobiales > Beijerinckiaceae > JADCCX01. The sequence goes on along the minus strand of JBOFGV010000044.1, from coordinate 58,596 downwards.
CCAGCCCTTGCCGACACTGCGCCTGCCAAGGCTTCCTCCCAGTCCGCTGTCGACCTTGCACAGCGTTTTCCTGATGGTGCGGTTTTTGTTCCCAAGGCGACACAGCGCATTCTCGGTGTGCGGACGATGATGGCAAAACCGGAGGAGCATCGCCGTGCCGTGCCATTGCCCGGCCGCGTTATCCCTGATCCTTCGGCCAGCGGTGCTGTCCAAACCGCTGTCACCGGCCGTCTTTCGCCCCCTCCCGGCGGCTTCCCTCGCCTTGGCCAGCGCATCAAGGCGGGCGACGTTCTGGCTCTGGTACAGCCCGCGATCAGCTCAGCAGATATCACGACACAGCAACAGCAATCCCGCGAGCTGGAGCAACAGATTACGCTGGTTCAGCGACGTCTGGAGCGGCTGAGGCCCATCGCCAATGTGGTGGCGCGTTCGCAGATAGAGGATGCAGAGCTCGAGCTGCGCGGCCTCAACAACCGCAAGACCAACCTTGAAAATGCCCAGAAGCGCGAGCCAGAAAGACTGACGGCCCCTGTCAACGGGGTCATCGCTTCAGCCACTGCCACACCCGGGCAGGTGGTGGAGGTCAACGCCGTTATCTTCCAGATCGTTGACCCGGATCGGCTCTGGATTGAAGCCTTGACGTTTGATGCCCTGGCAGGAGCGAAGACCGGCACTGCGCGGCTGAACGATGGGCGTGCCCTCAAACTTGACTATCAGGGTACGGGCTTTGCTGATCGCAATCAGGCCATCCCGGTTCATTTTGCCGTGAGTGAAAACACCCGCGGCCTGCGCATGGGACAGTTGATGACTGTGCTTGTTGAAACGGAAGAGACGAAGGCAGGCATTGCTGTTCCACGCACCGCTGTTGTCCGCGCTGGCAACGGCCAGATGATCGTCTACGAACACGCCAACGCCGAACGCTTCGTGCCACGCGAAGTGCGTGTGGAACCGCTGGACGGGGACCGTGTGCTCGTGATCTCCGGACTGGAGATCAACAAGCGCATCGTCACACAAGGCGTCGAACTTCTGAACCAAATCCGCTGAGGCACGAGTGATGTTCAACTTCCTCGTCACGCAATCCCTTCGCAATCGCCTGCTGGTTTTGGCGCTGGCCATGGTGATGATCGTGTTTGGTGCTTTCACCGTCACAAAGCTGCCGGTGGACGTCTTCCCGGATCTTAACAAACCAACCGTCACCATCATGAGCGAGGCGGAAGGTTTGGCACCGCCGGAGGTGGAGCAGCTGATCTCGTTTCCGATTGAAACGCAGATGAACGGTTTGCCGGGCGTCACCCGTGTCCGGTCTGTTTCGGGTGTTGGTCTCTCCATTGTCTATGTCGAGTTTGACTGGGGCACGGACATCTACCGCAACCGGCAGCAGATTGCCGAGCGCTTGTCGCTGATCCGCGACCGCTTGCCTGCAACTGTTACGCCGCAGATGGGGCCGATCAACTCCATCATGGGGCAAATTGTGCTGGCGGCCATGACCGCGCCTGATGACGTGTCGCCCATGGAACTGCGCGAGATTGCCGACTTCGTGATCCGTCCTCGCCTGCTGACGATTCCCGGTGTTTCGCAGGTCATCCCCATCGGCGGCGAAGTCCGGCAATACCGCATTGCCCCCAACCCATCTGCCATGCGCGCGCTTGGGGTCACACAGGCGCAGATTGAAACCGCACTCACCAGCTTTGGCACCAACACCGGCGGTGGCTTCACAGACCAGTACAGCCGCGAGTTCCTGATCCGGAATATCGGGCGCACCATGCGGCTGGAGGATCTGGGCTCGATCGCTGTCGCAACCGTCGGCAACCGCCCGATTCAGCTCAGACAAGTGGCCGAGGTGGGTTTCGGCGCAAGATTGAAACGCGGCGAGGCTGGCTACATGGGCAAGCCGTCCGTGATCCTGTCCGTAGAGAAGCAGCCGGATATCGATACCATTGTGCTGACCCGTCAGGTCGAGGCAGCGCTGGCTGATATCAGCACGACACTGGGGCGCGGCATCAAGGTCGACAATATTCTGTTCCGACAGGCCAACTTCATAGAAACCTCGATACGCAATGTGCAGACCGTGCTGATGGAAGCCATCGTGGTTGTGGCGATCATTCTCTTTCTGTTCCTGATGAACACGCGCACAACTGTCATATCACTGACGGCCATTCCGGTGTCGATCCTGGCGACCGCCATTGTCTTCTGGTGGATGGGGCTTTCCATCAACACCATGACTCTCGGCGGTTTGGCCATCGCCATCGGTGAGCTGGTTGACGACGCTGTGGTTGATGTCGAGAACATCTTCAGGCGCTTGCGCGAGAACCGGGAGCTGGGCAATCCGCGCTCTGTCTTCGATGTCGTTGTCGGCGCAAGCCAGGAGGTCCGCTCCGGCATCGTCTATGCCACCATGATCATCATCCTTGTTTTTGTGCCGCTGTTCGCTCTCACTGGCATCGAAGGGCGACTCTTCGCGCCGCTCGGCAAGGCCTACATCATCTCGATCCTGATGAGCCTGATCGTCTCCATCACGCTGACACCCGTGATGGCCTATTACATGCTGCCGAGCCTCAAACGTCTGGACCACAGTGAGGGCTGGCTTGTCCGCAAGCTCAAGGCGGCCAACCGTGTCGCTCTTGGCTGGAGCTTCCGGCATCAAAAGACATTGATGGTTGGCACACTGGCAGGCGTACTGACTGCGGGCGCTCTGGCAACGCAGCTCCCACGTACATTTCTACCGCCCTTCAACGAAGGCACCTTGACCATCAACACGCTGTTCAATCCCGGCATTTCGCTGGCGGAAAGCCACCGCGTTGGGTTGATCGCAGAGCAGCTGATTTTGGCCGTTCCGGAAGTGAAACAGGTTGGCCGCCGCACTGGTCGCGCGGAACTGGATGAGCATGCCGAAGGCGTCCACGCCTCTGAAATCGAGGTTGATCTGAAGCCTTCCAGCCGCTCCAAGGATGACATCATCAACGACATCCGCACGCGTCTCGCCGTGCTGCCGCTGGCCACCAATGTCGGCCAGCCCATCTCTCACAGGCTTGACCATATGCTATCAGGCGTTCGCGCCCAGATCGCGCTGAAGATCTACGGAGAGGATCTCGATACGCTGCGGCGTGTTGCGGCAGAGTTTCGCGACAGGCTCGCAGCCGTCCCCGGCGTTGTCGATCTGCAGGTTGAAAAGCAGGTGCGCATTCCCCAGCTCGAAATCACGGTGGATTACGAGCGCGCTGCACTTTTCGGATTGCAGCCAGCCGCCATCACCGAGGCGCTGGAGCGTCTTTCTAACGGTCGCATCGTTTCGCGGCTGGTGGATGGCAACAAGCGCTTTGATGTCGTGATGCGCCTGCCTGATGCGCTGCGCACCACGCAGTCACTCGGTGATATGCTGATTGAAACGCCCCTTGGCTGGGTGCCGGTGCGCCAACTGGCAGATGTGCAGGAAACGGACGGCCTCAACCAGATCCTGCGCGAGAATGGCAAGCGCCGTATTGTTGTTTTGGCCAACAGCAACGGCAAGGCTGACATGGCGCGGATCGTAGCGGATATCCGTAAATCTGTTGCAGGCTCAGCTCTGCCCCAAGGCTACTTCGCAAGCCTTGAAGGCACGTTTCAGGCGCAGGAGGAGGCAACACGCACCATCGGCATCCTCTCCGCCATCTCGCTCGCCATGGTCTTTGCCATTCTCTACAGCCGCTATCGTTCTGTGGTGTTTGCCTTGATTATCATGGGCTCAGTGCCGCTGGCATTGATCGGATCAGTTGCGGCGCTGTGGTGGGCGGGGCAGCCGCTGTCCGTGGCATCGATGATCGGCTTCATCACGCTGACTGGCATCGCTGCACGCAACGGCATCCTCAAGGTCAGTCATACCATCAACCTTGCTATCCACGAAGGCATGGAATTCGGGCCTGCGCTTGTCATGCGCGGTTCTCTGGAGCGTCTGACACCTGTGTTGATGACGGCGCTTTCCGCTGGTGTGGCGCTCATCCCGCTGATGATCGACGCGCAGGCGCCGGGCAAGGAAATCCTGCATCCTGTCGCCATCACCATCTTCGGGGGCCTCATCAGCGCGACGCTGCTTGATACATTCCTGACACCGGTGCTGTTCCTGCGTTATGGCGAGAAGCCACTCAACCGCCTCGTTGAAAGTGTGCGTGCAGAACAGGCCGCTGCAACGAACAAAGCATACTCACAAAGCTCAAAGCCCATAGAGGCTTTCTGACACATGAAAGGATCAACACCATGACACTCAATCGCCGCGTTATCATCACCAGCCTTGGCGCTGTTCTCATAATGCCACACGCTGCCCTGGCCCACGAGCCGCGCAAAGGACCAAATGGCGGCGATCTGGTTGATGCCGGAACCTACCACGTAGAGGTGGTGGCCAAGGGAACCGCGCTGGAAGTCTATGTCAGCGATGCTGTCGACAAGCCGCTGCCAGCGACCGGTTTCAAGGCGCTCGCCATCATGGTGGTTGATGGAAAATCACAGCGCATCACGCTGGAGCCTGTCGCCGATGGTTCAAAATTCAGCGGGACTTCACCGTCTCCCATCACTCGTGTGCGTGGCGCTGTTCAGCTAACTGACAAGTCCGGCAAAACAGCTACTGGCAAGGTGAATTGACTCAACGACATTGAGAGCGAAGTCCATCAATGCACATTTCGCTTTGCGCGGTTCAAACTTTAAGAATGTCAAATGACATTTAGCGACAGAAATATAGTTGCTCTCGTCATGTCAGCTTTATGACGTGCCTTAAGAGGTGAATTACAATTCAGATAGCCGCATCTGGCCAAAAGCAGAAATACGAGAAAGACCACAATTTAATTATGGTTCATAAAGAATGGCGCTATTGGAGAAGAACATACATCTCTCGAGCGGACATTCGGTACGGTCATCTTCCGCAATTATATAGTAGGGATGATGCTCTGTCCTTGATTGATCTGGGCTACTTCCGAGCTATCCAACCACCAATCGATATTATTCCTGCAGAAATTACGACTTGCAATGTTGCATCTGCAAAACCTGCTGCAATAAGCATGGCCGTCGAAATCAGCGGAGCAGCAAAACCAAGAACAGACAGCAACGCAGCATTTCCGTGACGAAGACCATAATCCCAGGCAAAAAACGCACCTCCAGCCGGCCCTGCTGCCAAAAGAGAGATCCAGAGCATATCAATGGATGCCAACTTCAATGACCAAGGACTGATTAAGCCCGCCCCTAAGAGGCAAACCGTTCCGGAAAGCAGGCAAATAGATGTCAGAGATGTAACGACATCACCGTCGGCTTTACGGCGGACGTTAGAGTAAATAGCCCAAATCATGGCTGCGGCTATTGCAAGCACGTAGCCAGTCAGGGATTTAGTCTCCATTTGAAATCCCGCGTTTGGAACGATCAAAAGCGCAACACCGAAAAAGCCCATACCTGCACCGAACAGGCCACGCGATCCACTGCCGAGGCCGAAAAAGATGTTGCCAAGAATGATCAAGAACGCTGGCCACAGATAGTTCAGAAGCGAAACTTCAATTGCGGGAGCATAGGAGAAGGACGCCAAGTAAAGCAGATGATACGCAGTTATGAACCCTGCCGAAACGAAGGTTTGTCTGGTGAGGGAAGGCCGTGTTTTTCGCATCAGGCAAATGCCGAGGCCAACAATTCCAGCAAGCAAAAAACAGATCGCCATCACCACCATCGGGGGAATGTGCGCGACCAGTTTGCCCAAAAGACCCAGGGCTCCCCATGATACGATCGCTGCCGTACCGGTAAGAGTTGCTGTGGTAGTTGTCTGAGCCATCAGAATGCAGCACCTCCAAGCGGTATCGTCTCCGTTGGTTGCAGCAGAATCGTTCTGCCCGCGGTATCTGGCACGCCAAGGATCAGGATTTCAGAATGAAAGCCTGCGATATTGCGTGGCGGGAAATTGACAATGCAGATCACCTGGCGGCCTAGAAGATCATCGAAGGCATAATTCGTAATTTGAGCGCTTGACCATTTACGTCCAAGTGGACCGAAATCGACCTCTATCTTGTAGGATGGGTTTTTGGTGCGTGGGAATGCTTCAACACTTGATATTGCCCCGACGCGCAGATCGAGTTTTTGAAAATTGTCGAATGTAGCAAGCTCTTTGATGACTTGGATCATGGTAATCGTGCCTTCGGGAGCCAGTTGCGCTTTTATGACAATAGCGTCCCACAACCGCAGTCGTTTCTGCAATCAGGTTCATATTTGACAGGACGCCATCATTTTTGCTGCTAGAGCGGCAAAAATTGCTGTTGTCCAGGCTTATGGTCCAGCTTCATTTGTGGAGCTTCTTATGTCATTGGCCAGCCGTCTTAACGACCCTGATCTTCTGCGAAACCAGGCCTTTGTAGCGGGACGCTGGATCTCCAACGCCAATCAGGAGGTTTTCCCGGTAAAAAATCCTGCAACTGGTGAGACACTATGCAGTCTGCCTTTGATGGGCACTTCGCAAACAGCAGAGGCCATCGAGGCGGCTCACGATTCTTGGCCGGCCTGGAGAGCTTTGCCTAACGTCGAGCGAGCAAAGCTTCTGGAGAATTGGCACAGGCTTATTCTAGAGAACGCCGAAGACCTTGCTTTGATCATGACTTCAGAACAGGGCAAGCCGCTTGCCGAAGCGCGAAGCGAAGTCATGTACGGCGCAAGCTTTGTAAAATGGTTTGCTGAAGAAGCGAGACGAATTGGCGGTGACGTCATTCCGGCACCCAGTTCCGACCGAAGAATCCTCGTGCTCAAAGAGCCAGTCGGCGTATCAGCAGCCATTACGCCCTGGAACTTCCCGAACGCGATGATCACACGCAAATGCGCACCAGCCTTCGCTGCAGGCTGTCCGATCATCGTTAAACCGTCTGACCTGACTCCGTTGTCTGCCCTGGCATTGGCCAAGCTTGCAGAGCGCGCTGGCTTTCCGCGTGGCATTTTCAGCGTTCTGACTGGAATGCCTGATGCCATCGGACAGGCATTGACGTCCAGTCCGCTCGTCAGGAAACTCTCTTTCACTGGGTCCACGCGCGTTGGACAATTGCTGATGTCCCAAAGTGCCGGTACAATCAAGCGATTGAGCCTGGAGCTGGGTGGCAATGCACCGTTCATCGTCTTCGATGACGCTGATCTCGAACTTGCGATTGAAGGCGTCATGGCCAGCAAGTTCAGAAATGCTGGCCAGACCTGCGTCTGCGCCAACAGAATCCTGGTCCAGGGTGGAATACACGACCGTTTTGTTGAGCGGCTTGAGGCTGCTGTCGCTGATCTTGTTGTCGGTGACGGCATGCAGTCTAATGTTACGATCGGACCTCTTATCAATCAAGCGGCTGTCGACAAGGTACATCGGCATGTAACAGACGCCCGAAATAAAGGTGCGGTAAGAATTATTGGAGAGGCGACGGCTTGGACAGGCAATTTCGTGCCTCCAACAATTCTGACCGGGGCGACTACTGACATGCTTCTGGCTTCTGAAGAGACGTTCGGGCCCGTCGCTCCGATCTTTCGATTCAACGATGAGGCAGCGGCCTTGGCAATCGCCAACAACACGCCGTATGGCTTGGCTTCGTATTTTTACACGCAGGATATTCGTCGTGCCTGGCGTGTGGCGGAGCGACTTGAGTTTGGCATGGTAGGCTTGAACACAGGTTCTCTTGCCATTGATGCTGCGCCTTTCGGCGGCATCAAACAGTCTGGCCTGGGCCGCGAAGGCTCAAGACTCGGCATTGACGAGTATCTTGAAATCAAGGCCTTCCATATAGGTGGGCTGGATGCGTCTGCCGGTTAAGTCATGACGGGTAACGCGCATGATCAGGGTTCATTTGCGAGCAGGGATTTGATCGGCGCAGCACGTTTCAGAACCGGCGACTTGATGACAATGTAGCTGAAATATTTCGAGATACCGATGTTGCGTTCAAGCAGCAACTCGATGACTTCCTGATAGTGTGCAACCCCTCGGGTGATGAACTTCAGAAGATAGTCGAACCCACCACTAACCAGATGGCATTCCATCAACTCCTCAACATCGCGAATGGCATGTTCAAACCGAACAAAATCCTCCCGCCTGTGGTCGCCAAGTGTGATGGACGTGAAAACTGTCTGGACATCACCAAGCTTCGCAATCTCTATATGAGCACCATAGCCAGAGATATAGCCTGCTTGCTCCAGACGTTTGATGCGAGCAAGGCATGGGCTCTGGGAAAGAGCGACCGCATCCGCCAGCATAGCATTGGTGATGCGACCATTCTTCTGCAGTTCAATTAGGATCTTGATATCAATCCTGTCGAGCTTTGGTAGGTTAATCATGGGCAAGAGTGATAATTGTGCTTTCCCATGTTGTCATGTGGTCCGGCGTAGTTCTTCCTGATGCGCCTTGGCAAGATCTGCCATACTGTTGAACTGGAAATCATACGTTGGCATATCGCCTGGATGCATGGTCGCTCCAAAACCGGATTTATCAAACCGGCGGTAGATCCAGCAGTTTGCAAGGCCGGCTTTGCGGGCAGGCTTGTGGTCATGGAACATGCTTTCTGCCGTATGCAGGATTTCGCTCCTGGCAATACCGCGCTGTTCAAGGACATGGAACATGTAGTCGAAATTGCGTTGGTCTGGCTTGTAGCTGCCAATATCCTCTGCAGCGAAAATAGCGTCAAAGGTTACGCCTAGCTTTTGATTGCTGCGCGAAAAGTTTTCATTGTCGACGTTGGAAAGAATAACCAGCTTGTAGAATTTCTTGAGATACTGCAGCGCACCAGCAGTGTCGGCAAAGGCTGGCCACTCACCAACGGAAAGGCCGTAGGTGACGCATTCTGACCAAGGTGTTTCTACGCCCCACTCTTCACCAAGTCGTTTGTAAACGATGGGGAGAATATCTCGATACCGCATCTGGGGAGTCTGTGCCTGCTGAAAGGACTCATGTCGTGCATGGGCTTCAAGCACCTGATCTCGAGACAATGGCCGCAAGACACGCGACGTCAGTGGCTTGAGGGCCTCGAACATGCCCGTTTCCCAATCGATCAGCGTTCCATAGCAATCGAATGTCAGGCATTTGAAGTCAGTGAGACGAAGCATTGTGGATCTCCGGAATATCAAGAAGTTGATTCAAGGTGAGGCTGAGGCGGTCAATGATGGCGTCGATATCCGCTTCGCTGCAACAGAGCGGTGGGGCAAAACCGATCACATCGTCTGCAAAGGCGCGGAAAATCAGATTGTTGTTGTAGCCAAGGGCAAAGACTTTTTCTGCAACCTTGAGTGATTTATCAGGCTTGGTCTTGCGCGCCTTATCAGTCACAAGCTCAACAGCAGCAAGAAGGCCGCGGCCACGCACATCCCCTACCAGAGGATGAGATTTTAGCTCACCAAGGCGACGCTGAAAATATGCCCCAACCTTTTGGCCATTCTTGAGCAATCCGCCAGTTTGGTAAAGTTTGAGAACTTCAAGACCGACGGCTGCACTTACAGGGTGACCTGAGTAGGTGAAACCATGCCCAACAGCCATTCCCGCAGGCGCATTATCAGCGATACCACGGTAGACGGCATCTGAAAGGATCACGGCTCCCATTGGGGAGTAACCTGAGGTGAGGCCCTTCGCCAGCGTCAGGATGTCAGGCACAATGCCTTCATCTTCGCAGGCAAACATAGGGCCTGTTCTGCCAAAGCCGGTAATAACTTCGTCAGCAACAAAGAGTATGCCAAGCTCGCGACAGCGCTCGCGCATGGCCTTTAGCCAACCTGATGGCGGAACAATGACACCGCCTGATCCCTGGATCGGTTCGCAAAAGAATGCCGCTATGTGCTCTGGTCCTCCAAGTGTCTCGACTTTCTCATTGAGCGCCGCCAACGAAGCTGCAGTGATCGCGCCTGCGTTGTCACCAACTGGATTACGGTAGGCGTAGTGCGATGGAATATGATGATGGATTGGCGTCAAGGCGTCGAAGTTGTGATGGAATACAGGCAGTGCAGTTAATCCTGAACCAAAACTTGTTGATCCATGATAACCGCGTTCAAGGGCGATCATGTGCTTCTTTGCAGTCTGACCGGTGGCATTGAAATAGTAGCGAATAAATCGAACTGCGGAATCGATGGCATCTGATCCTCCCAGCGTGAAGTAAACATGGTTGAGATCACCGGGAGTGAGTTCTGCCAGTTCCGCAGCAAGCCGGATCGCGGGTTCGCTACCAAAACCAAAGTAACCTGTTGCATAGGGCAGGCGACGCATTTGCTCTGCGGCGGCAGCCACAATGCTCTCATGTCCATATCCGACGTTGACGCACCAGAGCCCGGCAAAGCCATCAAGCAAAGTTCTGCCTTCACTATCCGTAACATATGCGCCCTTGGCTGAACGGATGATAGTTGCCCCTTTCGCCTCATGCTGAGACCAGGATGTAACGGGGTGGATCAAGTGCTCTCGATCAAGCATAACGAGCGCGTTGCTGCTCATGTCTACAACTCCTGTTTCAGCGTATCATCCACTACTCAAACAGTGATTGAATTTTAAAGTGCCGCGGTAAGCAGCAGATTCTGCTGCAGTTTGATCAATGGACGCGATACTCAAAGGTGTGCCTTTAAATCAGCGTTGGAAAACGCTGATGCCAGTACTGGTGCAAACAGCGACAACGCTTTCACCGTGTCGTCATCATAAGCGTTCTCCCGGTCGAGCACATTCATGGTTCCGATGACGGTACCGAATGTGATTACCGGGATATTGATGCAGGAACCGCAGCCCAGGCTCTCGATCAGGGCGTGATCTGGAAAGGCCCAGCGGATATCGGCCATGGTGCGTCCGTGCCAGGCCTGCAATCCTTCTATGACGTGCTTGCCCCAGGGGGTCGGCCCCATAGGCTTGCGCCCGGCAAGCGGATAGGACGTCGGATCAGATGTGTGAATGCGCTCCACTTCGCGTCCCCCATCGACAACGATCAGCAGCGTGAAGAGGCGGTACCCCGTGAGAGACTTCACGGAGCGGTCAACCTGATCGTAGAGATCTTGCGTCGTCTTGCCTTTGGCAAGAGCCGCGGCACAGGCTGCAAGTTCCTGCGTGATGTCAGTCATAGTGCACTCCTTACGGGGGCTTTTTGGTTCAGTTCCGGCAATATCCCCTGTGGTTTCCAGCGCAGGATCAGGATAAGTGCCAGACCAACGAGGATCTCGCGGATGGACGCGGCCTGAACCGGCGTTACGCCGGGAATGACCTCTGCAAAAAAGCGCGTGGCTTCCAGAAAGATCACAAGAAGATATGCGCCAACAACTGCCCCCAAAGGGCGACCAACTCCGCCTGCTGTCACCGCAAGGAAAACATAGATCGTGATAAGCGGCTGGTAGACATCAGGCGCAACGAAGCTGGTGTAGTGGCCATAGAGCCCACCGGCCAGGGCAGCGATGGCAGCTGCAATCGAGAAAGCTTGCGCCTTGAACCAGACAACCGGCTTGCCAGCGACGGCTGCTACCGTCTGGTCCTCACGGATTGCGCGCAATACACGCCCCCACGGGCTTCTGGCCAGGTGGTTCAAGCCAAGATGCACGATTAGTACTGTGATGCTGATGATCGCCAGCATGGTCAAATGATAATTTGGGCCCCAGCTTCTGGGCACGATACTTGGCACACCGGCTATACCATCCGTCCCACCCGTCAACCAAATCTCGTTGGATGCCACGAGCCGCACAAGTTCAGCAAAGCCGAGGGTCACAATCGCAAGGTAGTCGTCATGTAACCGCAGCGTTGAAACAGTGACTATAAAGCCAGAGAGAAGCCCCAGGACTATTGCTGCAATCAACCCGAGAGGAATTGGCAAGCCACCCCACTTTGTCGCCATTGCCGAGGCATAGGCACCAATCGCGAAAAAGCCAACAAGACCTAAATTCACCATGCCTGTCAGCCCCCAGGATAAGGTGAGCGATTGCGCAAGAAGTGCGTAGATACCTGCGACGACGAGAATGAAAACGAGATAGCTGATCATGACGTCTGTCTTTCACCCAGGAGGCCAGAAGGCCTTACACTCAGTACAGCCAGGATGACGATAAAACCGATCGCGGTCCTGTAGTTCGGAGCAAGAAGCAACACAGTCAGTTCTTCCGCAATTCCAATGATCAATGCGCCTGCCACAGCGCCGGGAATAGAACCCAGGCCACCAAGGACCGCTGCCGCAAAAATCGACAGGATAAGACGAAAACCGGTGAGCGGGTCAACGGCAGTATCCAACGCTACAAGCATGCCACCAAGACCTGCAAGTCCGCCGCCAACGGATACGGTTATGGCGGCGACAGTCGCCGGTTTCACACCTTTCAGTCGCGCAAGATCGGGGTTGTCCGCCGTTGCCCGCATGGCGCGCCCCATACGGGTGAATTCAAGCAGTCCCCAGAGGACTGCCATGACACCAACTGCAATCAGCAGATTCTCCATCTGCTGTGGCGAAAAACGGAGATCCCCGAAGCGTATGTCACGCATCAACGGCACGTTATAGCCCTTGGCATCGTTGCCAAAGCCAAAGCGAAGCAGGTTCTCAATAACGATCGCGACCGCGAGGGAACAGATCGCCATCATCAGCGCGCCCGCTTTCTCCAAGGGCCGGATTGCAAGCCATTCGGCGGCTACTGCGCCAACTCCTGCAGCTGCGAACGCAATGGCAAGACTTGCTTCCAGTGACAGTCCCAGCTTCACATTTGCGAGCCAGCCTGCATAGGCTCCCATTGTCGCCAACGCACCTATCGCGAAATTTGGATAGCGGAGTACGGCAAAAATGGCCGTGAACCCGATTGCAGGGACGGCAAGTATCGTGCCCGATACGATGCCGTTCAGCATCGCCTGGAAAATGGCGGTCAGCATACCAATCTGCTTTCTGGAAATGGGCTGCACCATTGGCGCAGCCCCGTTGTGGTATTGCGGTCAGGCGATGCGGAGAAGGCCTACTTTGCCACCTTTGACTTGTTCATAGCGGAACTTCACATCTGTGATGTCGCCAAGATCTGTAAAGTCACAAGGGCCGGAAGCGCCGTCAAAATCGATCTTTTTACCTGCTGCGATTGCTTTAAGGCCGTCCAATACATTGTCGACCCTGTCGCCTCCACCTTGCGATATCTTACGGAGATTATCGCGGATCGCCTGGCCCGAAGCCTCTTTGCCCTGTGCCATTGCAAGGATGGCGAGTGAAACATGGTCATGCGTCTGACAGGAGAACGGGTCTGGACTTGCTTGTTTCGTGATATCAGCAACCCGCTTCCAGCCAGCAGAACCTTCTTGTGGAGAAGGCAGCATACTGTATGCGCCCTCGACGGCCTCTGGTTGGCCAACCGCGTCCACCAGTTTCTGGTTGATGGCGTAACCAGGCCCCACCATTGGTTTTTTAAATCCGGCGCGGTAAAGATCGCGGATGAGAACTGTCGTGTCGGTCAGGTAGCCGCCAAGGAAAAGCACGTCGGGATTGAAGCGTATAATCTGGTCGACTTCTGTGCGCAGGCTAGGCTTCTTGTCATCATAGATCATAAGCTCGGCCACGCCGCCGGCCTTGTCGTAGACTGCCTTGAAGTTAGTAAAAGTCGACTGCGTGAAAGGTGTCTGCGGCATGGCAAAGAATGCACGCTGGCCATTGTTTGAGACTTCCCGGCAGAATTCGCCAAACTTGCGACCTTGCAATGTTGTGTTGGGTTGTGTTCGTGCTAGCCAGCCGTTGTGCGGCAACTGGGTAATCGAGTCCGCACCTGACACGGTGAACAGGAATGTCTTGCTTTCCCAGCAAAGCGGCGCGACAGCCGTGGTCACGGCGGAGGCCCATGTGCCGATGACCGAGACCACTTTGTCCACGTCTGTCAACTTGCGTGCAGCGCGCACGCCTGCCTCGGCATTCGTCTGGTCATCTTCCGAGATAATCTGGATTTGGCGCCCGAGGAGGCCACCAGCGGCATTCACCTCATCTGCTATCACCTTGACTACATTTGCCATTGCTGGACCGTATTGACCGCCGGAGCCTGTCAGCGGCGTCAAAGTGCCTATGCGTATCGGGCTGGCTTGCGCCCGCACAAGTGCAGGCATTGCGATGACACCCGCGCTTGCGGCGACACCTCCCAGCAGATGACGACGGTTCCAAATAATGCTCATGACTGCTCTCCCTGTTGAATTGAAACTGGATGCTATGCTGTGTGCTTGCGTCCGCCAAGAAACATTCGGCGGATGGCGGGATCGTCGGCGATTTCCCGCGCCTTGCCTTCGTGAGCCACGCGGCCATCGACAAGTACGTAGGCGCGGTCTGCAATTTCGAGGGCTTCAATCGCGTTCTGCTCGACCATCACAACGGCAACACCATTCGCAGCAAGCGTACGAACCGTGACGAAGAGTTCGGATGCTGCAACGGGACTCAAGCCTGCTGTTGGTTCATCAAGGGCCAGCACTTTTGGCTCTGCCATCAAGGCTATGCCCATAGCTAGTAATTGACGCTGACCGCCAGACAGTGCTTTCCCCAATGACTTGCGGCGCGCCTTGAGGAGCGGCAGCGTTTCAAATACCATCTCGCGCCGTGCTTTCATCACCGATGGCGTCGTATGAGCGCCAATAGCGAGATTGTCCTCGATGGTCATTGCGCCAAAAATATTTCGCTCCTGCGGCACCAACACATAGCCAGCAGCCAACACCTGCTGCGGCGAAAAGCCTGTAATGTCCTGACCGGTAACGGCTATTGATCCTGCGCTGATCGAGAGCAGGCCTGCTGCCAGCTTCAACGCAGTTGATTTTCCTGCACCGTTGGGTCCGATCACAGCCACGATTTCGCAAGCGTCAACCGTGAGCGATACGCCCTTAACAATCTGGTCGCCAGGCGTGTAACCTCCAGCAAGACTTTTGATCTCGAACGCACTCATACTGGCGCTGCCACTGAAGTACTTGTGGATCTTGCGCCAAGATAGGCGCGCTGGACGGCATCATTCTCACGGATGTCGTTGAATGATCCTTCTGTCAGTTTTCTTCCTTCTGCCATGACGATTACATGATCGGCTATGCGTTCGACCAGCGCCATATCGTGTTCGATCAACAAAACAGTGCGGCCTTCGGCAACAAGGCCACGGAGGTGGTCACCAATCTCTTCCGCAAGGGAAGGATTAACGCCTGCCGCCGGCTCATCGAAAAGGATCATCTTCGGCTCAGCCATCAGCACGCGGGCGATTTCCAGGAGTTTCTTCTGACCACCGGAAAGCGCTGTCACCTGGTTATTAATCACATGGGAAAGCTTGAGGCGAGCCGCGTGACTGAGAGCACTCTCTGCGAGACGTTCTTCATGACGTTTCACGCTGTCAAAATTCATGAAATGCATTGTGAGGTTTTCTCCAGGCTGATCCTGCCCATAAAGCATCAGGTGTTCGAAAACCGTCATCTTCGGCAACCCACGGGCTATCTGGAAAGTGCGGATCAGGCCTCTGCGTGTGATGGCCTCAGGCGATAAACCTGCAATACTGCTGCCCTGGAACAAGATGCTGCCGCGCTCTGGCCGGAACATCCCGGCAATTACATTGAACAGAGTTGTTTTGCCCGCCCCATTGGGCCCAACAAGCGCGGTCAACTTACTTTCGGTGACAGTAAGGCTGGCCTCGTTGATTGCGCGAACGCCGCCAAAAGAAAGCGATACATTATCGACCGACAGCGCGACTTTCTGTCCTGCCGAAAGTGATGTGCCTGTCGAAGCTGCAGACATCCTGTGTTCCCTCGTTGACATACATTCGTGCACGTATCTTTTTTTATGTCAAGCGGTTGACGTCAGAAAACATACATGTTTGTATGCATGTGAATGGCGGGCCAATGTATGACAGGTAATCGCAAAGTGCGTGATGCTCAGGTTGCACCAAAGCCTGTGGCCGGATTGAGGCCTCCAAAGCGAGGTTTAAGCGCCAAGAAGCCTCAATCGCGAATGACCCAAACGATGCGTACCGAGTCTATGAAGGAGCGCCTTCTAGAAGCGACGCTCAAGGTGCTGGAAAGTAAAGGCTACTTGCGCGCGAATATAGCTGACATAGCTGCGTCGGCCGGTGTGACGCGGGGCGCTGTTAACCATCACTTTCGCGACAAGGACGATCTGGTGTCAAGCGCGTCGCGCTTGATGCTCAATACGGCAGCCAAAGAGATCTCGAAACTAGCCGAGGAGGTCTCAGGCGGCAGAATGAGTCTCGACGATTTTCTTGATGTCCTCTGGAAAATGTACCGTGGTCGCTTGTTCATGGTGACCCTGGAGTTCATGACCGAAGCGCGTCATAATGAGCCGCTGAGGACAGAGCTTCGCGAACATGTCCGCCACTTTCATGACGCGCTTGACGCGATCTGGGTTCGCTTCTTCGAAAACAGCGGTGTCGATCACGAGCAGGCCAAAATTGCGCTCAACACGACGCTTTGCTTGCTGCGCGGAATGGGGCTCCAAAGTGTTCTACGCTCGGACAAATCCTATTTTGATGGACTTCTCACCAGCTGGAAAGGCCAGCTTCGCAGGCTCATTGCCAAAAATCCTCATTCTTGAAAGTTGGAATTTATGCTGACGTTTATAAATGCAAGGATTGTCGATGGCTCACAGCCAATTGCATCGGAACCAACCTCTGTCACTGTCGAGGCAGGCAAAATCGTATCTGTCAGCAACAAACCACCCACGGGCGGTGAGAGGATCGATCTGGGTGGCAAAACGCTGATTCCTGGCCTGATAGACTGTCATGTCCATGTGGTGGCAACCATCGCCAACCTTGGAGCAAATGCAGAACTGCCAAGTTCTCTCGTTGCCCTTCGCACGGCAAAGATCATGCATGGCATGCTCATGCGCGGTTTTACAACCGTCCGGGACCTTGGGGGTGCTGACATCGGACTAAAGATGGCGGTTGATGAAGGTCTCATCACAGGGCCGCGGCTCGTCATCTGCGGCAAGGCGCTGGCACAGACGAACGGACATACAGATTATCGTGGTCGGTTCCACTCACGCAATGTCGACTATTATGCTGAACGTCTGGGCGCACTTGGGCGTATCGTCGATGGGGTTGATGCCGTAAGGCGCGTTGCTCGCGAAGAGGTCAAGGGCGGTGCGGACTTCATCAAGGTCATGGCCAATGGCGGCGTTTCTTCCCCGACTGACCCAATTGCATTCTTTGGATTCTCGCGTGATGAGCTCCTTGCAGCTTTCGAGGAGGCGGAAAGTGCCCAGACCTATGTCGCTGCGCATCTTTACACAGATGCAGCCATCCGGCGCGCAGTGGAGTGCGGCGTAAAATCGATCGAGCACGGAAATCTCGTGACCGCGGAGACTGCCAAACTGATCAAGACAAAAGGTGCCTATGTTGTACCAACAAACGTCACCTTTGATTACCTTGCCAAGGAAGGTGCTGCCCTCGGTCTGTTGCCGGAATCAGTTGCCAAGATCGAAGATGTACGCGGCGCAGGTCTTGAGGCACTCAGCATTCTGCACAAGGCAGGCGTTATGATGCCATATGGCTCGGATCTGCTCGGTGAGATGCATCAGCACCAGTCAGATGAATTCACCATCCGAGGTCGTTACCTTCCTGCCCATGATGTAATCCGCTCTGCGACGCTTGATGCTGCGAAGTGTATCGGCATGAGCGGAAAACTGGGCGAGATTTGCACAGGCGCTTTGGCTGATATTGTCGTGGTCGATGGTGATCCTCTGAAGGATCTGACGCTGCTGACGAAACAAGGTGCCCATATGCCAATCATCATGCAGCATGGAAATTTTGTTAAGCGTCAAGGTCTCTGACTTCAGTTTCCATTTTCAAAGCATTCAATGATGCCAACATTCTTTTGTTCAACACGTCCGGTGCACCAGCTTTATCGACCCCGCCTGCCAATGCGAAAGGCTATCTCTATAGGTTTCAGGCTACAAACGATCGGTTTGGTCGCGCGTTTGCTGAAATCGCTCAAAAGGAAGGGTTTAAGCGTCCGGCCACAATGGCCTTCAACAACGCCTCTGGCATTGGCAACACCTCTGGCTTCAAGAAAGCCTGGGAAGCCAAAGGAAACCAGATTGTTGCAGAGGTTATTTATGAACCCAATCAACCAAGTTACCGTGCAGAATTGCAGAAGGTACTTGCTGCCAAACCGGACGTCATTGTGATGGGGTCATTCTTGCCCGACACAACAATCATTCTACGCGAATGGTTCCAGCTTGGTGAAACCAACAAGTGGATCATTCCGGGCTGGGCTGCAAATCCGCAGCTCGTGACAGCACTTGGCAATGACGCAACAGAAGGCCTGATTTCAGTCGAGTCGGTGTCCAATGAAAGTGCAGCATCCTTTGTGGCCTATGACGCAGCACATAAGGCAGCCATGAGCCAGCCTGGTGCATCAAATGCTTATGCCGCTATAGCCTGGGATATGGTCATTGTTCTTGCCCTGGCCATCGAAGCGGCGGGAGCCAATGCTGATACAGCCGCTATCAATTCCAAGATCCGTGAGATTGCCAATCCTCCCGGCGAGGAGGTCTTCACTTATGCACAAGCCAAGGCAGCGCTCGTAGCGGGCCGCAAGATCAACTATCAGGGTGCATCTTCAATTCTCGACTTTGACCAGTTTGGAGATGTAACGCCGGACTTTGGTGTGTTCTTCATCAGCAAGGGCAAACTTGATCGACGCTATGTTGTGAAGATCTGAGTGCTAATGGCATACTGGATCGAACTAGCGATGGCCGGAGTTGTATCCGGCCTTGTCATCGGACTTGCAGCCCTCGCAGTTACTCTTGTTTTTGGCATCGCGCGTTTTCCAAACGCCGCCGCCGGAGATATGATGACTGTGGGCGCTTATGGTGCTCTCTACGGCCATAAACTGACCGGTTTTCTCGTGCTGGGCGGATTGACTGGAGCTGCCGCAGGCGCATTGATCGGCTTTCTAGGCTGGACGCAACAAGACACACTGGCATTGCGAAAAAAACAACACAGACAAAAAATCACTTCCCACTGTAGTTTTAAAACATCAGACGAGATCGCGTGTGCCAACCCTGTCTGCAAGTTTCACGAGCCAGCGAATGGTTTCTTTCTGCTCGGGAGTAAGCTGCTTGATATCTGCCGTTCCAAGAGCGTGCTCCCGAAACTCTGACCATCGCAGATGGAAATCTGCTACGTCGCGAACTGGTCGTGGTGCTGTCTCTGCTGTTGTCATCGGAGTGCTTTTTTTGCTTTTTGCCATACCGGGAATGTACTCGTGGTTGGCCCTTCATGCCCGTGAGAAAAGCGTGAACTGCTTGGCTATGTCTTGGTAATTTTACTAGTCTGCATTTGATCGGACATCACTTCGATTGTCAGAAAAGCGTATTGCCCGTAGATTAGCTGCCGTTGGGTCACTCTGGATAAAATATGATGGACTCCAAACTACTCGACATCAACCTGTTCGGAGCATGCTCGGTCAAGTCAACCGTGCCTGGTGTGTTTGAAGTAACGGGCGCCAAGCACAAGGCATTGTTTGCGCTGTTGGCCACAGCTCCGTTTGGTCGGCGCACACGGTCCTTTCTTCAGGAAACACTGTGGGGCGTCGCCTGTTATGACACAGGTCGCCAGAGCCTCAGGCGTGCGCTGGCTGATATCAAGCAGATCATGGGCGACAGCTTTGGCGAACTGATCACCAGCACCAACTCCGAGGTGGCGCTTGATCTTTCGCGGGTCACTTTTGTAGGTCAGCCCAAGCAAGGGCCGTTTCTGGAGGGGCTGGATATCCGGGAGACTGGTTACGTTCAGTGGGCTCAGGCCATCCGGCAAAATCCAACCCAGCTTGATTCCCTTTTCAGCCTGTCCTTGCGCGGTGGCCTGTCCATCCTTCCGCTTGTCGCGGTGTTGCCGTTCCGGGCGATTGGCGGGGATTTGGCAGAAGCAACAATTGGCGACTGGATGGCAGAGGAAATGAGCCGTTCGCTCAGTCGCTCGCGGCTGCTGAACGTCATATCACATCTTTCCTGTCGGGAACTTGCACAAAACAGAAGCATCGATATCAAGCAGGTCAGGGAGCAACTTCACCCGGACTATTGTGTGGTTGGAAGCCTCAGACGAGCCGGAGCTGAGCTGGTTCTTGATGCAGATTTTATAGACGTAAGCTCAGGGCGGATTGTCTGGACACGGCAGTTTGCAGCATCAGCAGCCTCGTTCCTGGAAGCTTCGCAAGACGGGATCGCATCACTGGTCAATGCGGTTGGTGCCGCGATAGCAGACGAGGCATTGCAACATATTGCAAGCCGCACAGTGGCTGAAGTGGAAGATCACAGATTGGTTGTGGCCGGTGTCAAGCTGATGAGCCGCCCAACCCTGCGCGAGCTGGCACGCTCTCGTGAATTGCTGGAAGAAGCGCGTCGACGCGCGCCGCATACACCAGAAGTTCATGCCTGGCTGGGAAAATGGTACTTTCTGATTGTTTTCAATGGTTGGAGCACCAACGTTGCTTTAGACACCCAGGAAGGCCTCGATTGCACCGCTCGGGCGCTTGATTTTGCTCCAGATAATGTTCTTGCTTTGACGATTGACGGTTTGGCACACAATAACCTTTTGCGTCGTCTTGATGTAGCGGAACAAAGGTACAACGCTGCTCTGGCCATTAATCCGAATGAAGCTATCACACTTTTGCTGCGTGGAACGCTTCACGCATTTCGGGATGAGCCTGTTGCCGCTGTGCGTGATACGGAAAAAGCTAGGCGTCTCTCGCCTATCGATCCATTTTCCTATTTTTACAAATCATTGAGTGCAGCCGCATATCTTTCGGCAGGCCAATACGAAGAAGCGCTTGAGCTGGCAGATAGTTCGCTGGCTCTAAATGATCGTCACGTCTCAACATTACGAAGCAAAATCATTGCACTTCATAATCTTGATCGCTTTCAGGAACTTTCGGACGCTGGCTTGGAGCTTATGCGTCGTGCACCTGAATTTACAGTTGCAGGCTACCTCGACACTCATCCTGCTGCTGAATTTGAAATTGGGCGGAAGGCAGTTGCTGCCCTTGTAGCTGCGGGCGTTCCATAAACACAGGAGAAAACTAAGATGTCAGCTTTTGGTGGGCTCGGAGGTCTGGGAGGACTTGGTGGGCTGGGAGGACTTGGTGGATTGGGAGGCCTTGGCGGGCTTGGGGGCCTCGGTGGCCTAGGTGGAACAGTCAGTCCCTTGACATCACAGGGTCTGATTGTTGCAAACCAAGCCATCAATCACATCGCCGGACAGGATGATGTCGGTCCAACGACAACTTCAAAATACCAAGACCTGACCGCTGGCGCTCCTGCGAACATGAGCCTTTGGGCACCCTGGGTCAGGGCATCATTGTATCTGACGGACGTCTTGAAGAATCTGGACTGGAGCTACGGCCTTGAAGCCGGTGTGCCAATCGTTGTGGTAAAACGAGGGACCAGAAAGCTTGTCACTCTGCATCGCCCAACTCCTGATCTGTTCAGACTTCAACTCAAGCACTTGCGGTCTTATGCCGATCAACGGGCGGACCGCAGTGCTGAAATTCTCACTCAGGTTGGATTTCCGACAGACTATTTCGCAAGCATCATGGGGCTTCAGGCAGAGCCTAATCGCTTCACATTTGAACTGATTGCAATCACGCAGGTTGTTACGGCTCATGTGGCCATGGCAACCAAACATCATCTGGCCTGCATGCGTCCTGACAAACGCGGTGCAACCGTTATGCCGATGATTCCCACGCCTGCCCATGGAACCTTTCCAAGCGCTCATGCGGCCGAAGCTTTTGCAGTCGCCACGGTGCTCTCTGGCCTGCTGAAAATACTCGACACGCTTCCCGAAGAAAAGAGGCCATATCCCATTTCGGAAAAGCTGATCAAACTGCTCCACAAGCAGGCTGAGCGCATCGCCGTAAACCGGACTGTGGCCGGGGTTCACTTTCCTATCGACAGCTGGGCCGGTGCGGCCTTGGGCGAAGCTGTTGGTGAGCTGATCCTGGCACGCTGCAAAGGCGGGTCAGTTGTGCCGCGCACATACATGGCCAAAGACAGTGACTTCCTGCTTGCTGATTTCAATCCTTCCATCACCGGTGGCTCGGGAAGCGCTGCGAGCCATGGTCTGGTGCGTGGCTCAAGCAACAACGTCACTGTTTCCCGTAGTCCGCTGTTTGCATGGTTGTGGAGCAAGGTTCTGGACGAGCACAAGTTGTGACCAGAATCTGAAAATACAAACAGGGAGTGGCGGCTATGAGCGATGGTTTCAGCAAGGATGGAAACAAACGCAAAGGCAGACCAGTGCCGTGGGTTTCAGGTGCCTACGAAACCTGGACCTATGGACGTGGTGCGGCCTATGCGGCACTGACCATCCCTCTGTCAGAGGCACGCTACGTTCCAGCTGTCATCGAGCTGCCTCCTGGAGCAACACCCGAAGCTCTTGCCAAAGTCAGCGCTGGTGGCAGTGTCCAGGTCCTGTTGCCATTGCTGTGGAACGGGCTTGAGAGAGGCGGCAAAGTCAAATCATCATGGCCAGCCTTGATTGACTTTGGCAGCCCGGATGGGCGTCTGCCATTGAATGCGTTTGACATGAACAGTGCACTTGTGGATTTAGGCAGGCGTGCTTTTGGCAATGGTGCTGCACTGCCTGTGTTCACGCTTGGGCCGCCTTTGCCGACAACAGCAGTATCAACACGATCTGGACCAGCTAGGGCTCCTGTTCCAGATCCGCATGTGCTCGCGAAGCTCAATCCGGCATCAGGTCAGCCCCGCCGCAAACTCGTTGTCATGGCCGTCATTGATGATGGCATTCCCTTTGCGCATCGTAATCTGCTGAACGCGGCAGGCGACAGCACAAGGGTTGAGTACTGCTTGCTACAGTCACAAGATTCAGCAGGACAGCTTCTGTATGGCAAGCACTTCATGCGCGAGGATATTGATGCCCTGCGGGCGGCGCATGGTCCCGATGAAGACGCAATGTATCATAGTTGCGGAGCAGTCGACGCATCCTCGGATTGCTCGCCAACACTGGGGCATTTCGGCTCGCATGGTGCTCATGTCATTGATGCTGCGGCGGGCAAAAAAGAGGACGGGATCGATCTTGATTTGATGCGCATCATTGCTGTGCAGTTGCCCGCATCAGTGACGATCGATACCGCAGGTTTTCGCAACAGCGGTGCTGTGATGGCAGCGATGCATTACATCTTCTCAAAAGCGGATGATATTGCGCGGGCTTATCTCGGCAATGCTGATGCTGTGCTGCCTCTGGTGATCAATTTCAGTTACGGTATAACTGGCGGCCCCCATGATGGCTCTGACAAACTTGAAATTGACATGGCAAAGCTGGTGGCGACACGAAAGGCGGCCGGTAAGCCAACAACGCTTGTGATGCCAGCGGGCAACAGCTTTGCAGACCGCATTCTGGGGGAGATTTCCGCGGCACAACTGGCAACCGGGAATCCCTGTGATGTTCCCTGGCGATTACAGCCAAATGACGCAACAACCAGCTATCTCGAAATCTGGATTCCGGCTTCAGTCGAGCCCGCGCGCTTCGTATTGAAACTGACATCGCCGCAAGGGCATGCGGTCACCTCCGACCAAATCCTGGAATTTGATACCAGGCCGGGTTCTGCGGGGATTGCGACTGATCTTTTGCTTGATGGTCGTATCGTCGGTGATGTTGATGTCTCGTGTTACAACGACCAGTGGACCCTTGTGAGGATTGCGCTTGTGCCAACTGAGCCGCGTGAAGGAAGCCTGCCAGCCGCACCGGCAGGACTGTGGACCATTTCGCTGGCTTTCATCGGTGGAGCCAAACCTAAGAAACCTGTTGCATGTCGCATCCACCGTGACACTGATCCCTATGGGTATCAGCGGGGTGGTAAGCAGAGCTATTTTGATGATCAGAGCGACATCCGGTTTACCTGTGATGGCGCATTGTCTCGGGTGGAAAATCCGTCTGAATCATTTGTCAAACGCTTTGGGACGGTAAACGGCATCGCAACCCATGATCAGGTGACTGTCGTATCCACCCATTTCGGCGACACCGGACGGGCCACCGATTACGCCGGTGCTGGCCCTCGTAATCAAGGGCTGTCAGGCCTTGGTAAGGTGGCGGTGTCCATGCCTGCCGATGCATCAACAGCATTGCGTGGTTCGCTGGCCTCTGGAACCCGCAGCGGATCGGCTGTCCGCATGTCTGGCACAAGCATGGCTGCACCGCTTTATGCCCGGCAGGTTGGGTTGCGAATGATGTCCACTGCACAATCACAGATCAAGACGCAGGACGTTACAGTTGCCATCAGCAGTGATGAAGCAGCCGAGCGCGGAGCACGGCTCGGAACACCCATTGCAGGCTAAATTTCGTCCATAACTACGCCTGAGAATTTCAATTAGTTTCAGTTTTTCACAACCATGGCGAAGGCCTGCCCGGCCTTTCTAAGGCGGGACCTGCCTGGTATTTTCAGCACCAGGTTTTCACCGTATTTCACGTATTCCTTGCGCACAATCACGGTTTCCTCACGCGCCAGACAAGCCGTTTTCAGCTTAAGTGATTGCACGGTGAATGAACGGATCACTTGTCCGCTCCGCCGCAAGTTTAGGCCATAGATCCATTAACCGACCGGATACCGTTGTTGCAAAACACGCTGCATCGTTGCAGCGCGCGCGACCTCTCTTGTCCAGTCTCAACTTCTGTAAGCGCGAGCCATCGCCCAGAGCGAAAAGGAGACAAGTGCCATGAGTTTATCAAGAAACCTGCGTCTGTTTCATCACTTCAGTCAGTCGTTGGAAAACGGACCTGAGAAAGCAAGAGGTCGTGTTGAAACTGCTCCAAAAGCGGCCAGTCAGGTCGCCTTCTACAGCATGTTTTGCTGGCTGTATCTGGCGCTCATCGCACTGACGATCCTTACGCTGGTTGGTGCATCCCTGTTTGGCCTTCCTGTTTTCCCGTAGTTTGAAACAGAGAAAACAGCGATGCTGAGCCACGAACATCTTGCGCATCTGGTTGGTTTTTTTGCCGCTGGCGCCACCATTTGCGCATTCTACTGCCGCGACATGCTGCGTTTGCGTGTGGCAGCTCTCGCGGCAAATGTGTTGTTCGTCGTTTATAGTATTCTGCTGATGTTGATACCTGTGTTGGTCCTGCATCTCATTCTGCTGCCGCTCAACATCTGCAGGCTTCGCTCGTTCCTTAAACAGCGCAAGCCAGCTCCCACATAGCGATCAGCAGTGGCTGGCAGTTGTCAGTCGCGGGCTTCGATCGGCTGATAAATCCGCTCAAGTCGTCTCTACGATCTTTTCTACAACCTCTTTTTGTCAGGATCTGGTCCATGTCGATATCGATGACATCTTTGCTTTTTGCAGGAGTGGCTGTGTTTGCTGGCATTGCCTCAGCATGCCAAACTCACATGAATGGTACGCTTGGTCGCAGCATAGGCGATCCAGTAGGGGCTGCACTATGGTCCTTTGCCTCAGGCACCATTCTGGTGCTGGCCATATACATCTGGCGAGGGGGAAATCTCACGATGCAGAGTCTGGTGATGACACCGGGCTGGGCGGTTCTGGGCGGGTTGATGGGCGCTTTGATGGTCCTCGGGGTTACAATGACTGTACCGAGGATCGGTGTGCTGACGACCGTTGCAGCCGTTGTCCTTGGACAAGCAGTTATGGCCCTGGCTCTTGATGCAATGTGTTCTCCCTCAGCTGCACATGCACTGTCACTACAGCGCATCATGGCCCTGATCATGATTACATCCGGGCTGGTGCTTTCGCGAATGTAATGAGTGGCCCGCTATCGGTTCAGCTTTCTATTTCAATGGTCTGGTATGCAGCGTCGGAGTGTAGCGGAAAGCCTGAATGCTTTAAAAACGTGCAGAGTGTCTGCTTTCTGGCAATTACACTTGCACATGCTTCTTGTGGGTTATGTCCGCTTCGGGCTTATTCCGGAACGAACGAAAGCCAGCGATATGATCCGTATTTGAGGTTGCATCTGTCATTCTTGGATAACTTCGCCATGTTCAAAATCTGACAATCCGGGGCGAATATTTTACCATGGACTTATGGCTGCCGAAATCAGTCTTGATGTCAGCAGCCATGCTTCAGATTTAAGTTTGCTCCGAGAGCGCTAGCCGCTAAGTCAATGAAAAACCGGCCATTTCTGGCCGGTTATGGTCGTCTCTGAAAAGTAATTTGGTGCCCCTGGCCGGAATCGAACCAGCACTCCTTGCGGAAACCGATTTTGAGTCGGTCGCGTCTACCAGTTCCGCCACAGGGGCTCTGCAAAGGCATAGCTTTACAAACCATCCGCGACATGGCGCATTCAGAAAGTCTGGTCAACACCTTTTCCAGTCGGGGATATCAAAATCCCGGCCTGTGCGAAGCAAGTGACTAAAAACAGAATGGCAAAGCCTGCTTATGGGTGGCTGATGCCAAAGCGTGTGTCGATATAATTGCTCACCATCTGCTTGAAGTCAGCAGCGATGGCAGGGCCTTTCAGCGTGGCGGCTTTTTTGCCATCGATGAAGACGGGCGCTGAAGGCGTTTCGCCGGTTCCGGGCAGTGAGATGCCGATGTCCGCGTGCTTGCTTTCGCCCGGACCATTGACGATGCAGCCCATGATCGCGACGTTGAGGCCTTCCACGCCGGGATAGCGCTGCTTCCAGTCCGGCATGGAGCTGGAAAGCCACTGCTGGATATCCTGCGCCAGTTCCTGAAACACGGTTGATGTGGTGCGGCCGCAGCCTGGACAGGCGGCAACCTGCGGTGTGAAGGCGCGGAAGCCCATGGTTTGCAAGAGTTCCTGACTGGCCTTCACTTCGACCGTCCTGTCACCGCCGGGCTCCGGTGTCAGCGAATAACGGATGGTGTCGCCAATGCCTTCCTGCAGCAGGATGCCGATGGAAGCGGAAGCCGCAATCAAACCCTTGGAGCCCATGCCAGCTTCCGTGAGGCCGAGATGCAGCGCATGGTCTGTGCGGTCGGCCAGCATGCGGTAGCAGGCGATCAGATCCTGCACGCCGGAAACCTTGGCTGACAGGATGATCTTGTCGCGCGGCAGGCCGATCTCTTCTGCGCGGTGCGCAGAGATCAGGGCGGATTGCACCAGTGCCTCGCGGGTGACGGCGCGGGCATCAAGCGGTGTCTTGCGGGCCGCATTTTCATCCATCAGATGGGTGAGAAGCTCTTGATCAAGTGAACCCCAGTTGGCCCCAATGCGGACAGTCTTGTTGTGTTTCGCGGCGAGCTCGATAATCGCGCTGAACTGGCGATCGCGCTTTTCCTTGAAGCCGACATTGCCCGGGTTGATGCGGAACTTGTGCAGCGCCTCGGCGCAGGCAGGATGATCCGCCAGCAGTTTGTGGCCGATGTAATGAAAGTCGCCCACAAGCGGCACATTGACACCACGCAGTATAAGTCTGTCGCGGATGTGCGGGACGGCAGCGGCCGCCTCGTCGCGGTCCACCGTGATGCGGACAATCTCGGAGCCAGCGCGCCAGAGGGCCGCGACCTGACGGACCGTTGCCTCGATATCAGCTGTATCCGTGTTGGTCATGGACTGCACGACCACGGGTGCGCCGCCACCAACCATGATGCCGCCAATATTGACGCCAACCGTTTTCCTGCGCGCCATAGGCAGTGCAGGGTCCGATGTCTGGGGAAGGCACGGCGTCATATCGGGAGTCCGGTTGACCGGTTACTTTCCAGCCTTGCCAAGTTCAGCCTGAAGTTCCGGCACGATATTGAAGAGATCACCCACAAGGCCGAAATCCGCCACCTGAAAGATGGGGGCTTCCTCATCCTTGTTGATGGCAACGATAACCTTTGAGTCCTTCATGCCGGCGAGGTGCTGGATAGCGCCCGAGATTCCGATGGCGACATAAAGATCAGGGGCGACAACCTTGCCGGTCTGTCCCACCTGCCAGTCGTTGGGGGCATAGCCTGCATCAACAGCGGCGCGTGAAGCACCAACAGCGGCACCGAACTTGTCAGCCAGCGGCTCGATGACTGACTTGAAGTTTTCAGCCGAAGCCAGTGCGCGTCCGCCTGAAACAACGATCTTCGCGGCGGAAAGTTCCGGTCGGTCAGACTTGACGATTTCCTGACCAACGAAGGTCGAGAGGCCTGCGTTGCCAGCAGCTGCAGCGGCTTCCACCTTGGCTGAGCCGCCTTGTGCTGTTTCAGCAAAGGAAGCGGTGCGCACGGTGACAAGCTTTTTGGCATCGCCGGATTTGACCGTCTGGATCGCGTTGCCAGCGTAGATCGGACGCTCGAAGGTGTCCGCCGAGATGACCTTGGTGATGTCAGAAATCTGCTGCACATCAAGCAGGGCTGCCACACGCGGCATCACGTTCTTGGTGTTGGCGGTAGAGGGGGCAACGATGGCGCTGTAGCCAGCAGCCAGACCAGCAACCAGTGCCGCTGTCGGCTCAGCCAGCATATGCTGGTAGGCGGAGTCATCGGCTACAAGCACCTTCTCTACACCGGAAAGTTTGGCAGCAGCAGCACCGACGCTTGCGCAGCCTTTGCCGGCAACGAGTACATGCACTGGTCCGCCAATCGCGATGGCAGCTGTCAGGGCTTTTGCGGTCACGCCGTTGAGGGCGGCATTGTCGTGTTCAGCAATCAGAAGTGTGGCCATATCAGAGAACTCCTGCTTCTTTCATTTTGCCAACAAGTTCGGCAGCGGAGCCGACCTTGATACCTGCCTTGCGTCCGCCGGGTTCAGTGGTCTTGATCACGGTCAGGCGTGGCGAAATGTCTACACCCAGACCTTCGGGAGAATGCTCGTCAATCGGCTTTTTCTTCGCCTTCATGATGTTGGGCAGTGATGCATAGCGTGGTTCATTCAACCGCAAATCTGTCGTGACGATGGCAGGCATGGCGAGAGCCAGTGTCTGCAAGCCGCCGTCTACTTCGCGGGTGACATTCACCTTGTCGCCAGCGACTTCCAGCTTGAAAGCGAACGTGCCTTGTGGCCAGCCCATGAGGGCAGCCAGCATCTGGCCAGTGGCGTTCATGTCGTCATCAATGGCCTGCTTGCCCATGATGACAAGGCCAGGGCCTTCCGCTTCAATCACCTTCTTGAGAAGCTTGGCAACAGCCAGTGGTTCAACCATTGCATCTGTCTTGATGTGGATGCCACGATCTGCACCCATGGCAAGACCAGTGCGGATTGTTTCGGCTGCACCTGCTGGACCAACGGAGACAACGATGACTTCGGCAGCTCCGCCCTTTTCCTTGATGCGGATGGCCTCTTCGCAGGCAATCTCATCAAAGGGGTTCATGGACATCTTGACGTTGGCAAGATCAACGCCTGAACCATCTGGCTTCACGCGGATTTTCACGTTGTAGTCGACCACCCGTTTGACAGGCACAAGAATTTTCATGGGATGTAACCTCTGTATCGCCTTTGAAACATCACGGCATTCCGGAGCAGTATTTGCCCCAAGGCCAAGCCTGTTGTCCAGCAGTTTAGCGTCGCATGGGGAGAGAGTATAGTTTATATATGAACTAAATCAAGCCGCGCTTCGCCGGTTTTGTCCTCTACCTCAATGATCCAGATGTCTGAATCAAAGCGCAGTTCGCGGGCGAGACGCTCCTCGATGGCGGCTGAATCAGTCTCAGCCTTGCTGATTTTCTGGAAAAGCCGCGCAGGATTGGCTTCCTCAAATGCCATCTGCGGGGCAGGGCCATAAAGGTCCACTTGCCCATTGAGATGATCAATCGTGACGAAGATGGCCCCAGCCTCCGCTGCTCCCTTGCGGCGCACAACCGCAAAAGCGTTTTCGCCATTGCGCAGGCGAAGGTAGGCGGCAACAAAGATATCTGAGCGCAGGCGCATCAGAATGCTCTGGACTGCCTTTTACTCGATGGCAATGCCTGATGCCTGCGCCAGCTCACGCAAGGTGCGGGCGGGGTTTTCACCGCGCGGTGGCAAACGACGCTCTTTTTCAAAGCGGTCGAGTGCCGTGCGTGTGCCCGTACCAAAATGTCCGTCGTCTTTAAGCGGGCCATATCCCAGCTTGGTGAGCGCGCGTTGCATGGCCACCACTGTTTCCGGGCGTTCCAGACGATCCTGTGTGCTGCGCAGAAGACCAAGAATCTGGTCCTTTGGCATCTGTTCCTTTGGTGAAGCATCTTTTGAGGAAGCAGGCTTTGGCAGTGCATTCGCTGTCAGGATGGATGCCAGAACAGCCTCTGAAATCTGCCCGGTGACGGGCAAATTGGCTGAGGCCTGAAACTCACGCACAGCCTGCACTGTTCTGGTACTGCCTGCTGTCTCGATGCTGCCAGTCAAAAAGCCGCGTTTGGAAAGCTCCTGCTGAATTTCGCGCTGAAGCTCTGCCTTGCGCAAGGCTTCCATCTCGCGCTCAAGCTGCGGCGGCCTTTGCGGGGGCAGGGGAGTCTGGCTCAACTGCGGTGTCTGATGGATCATGGGGTTGCCCACGAACATGGGTGCACGGTGCCGCTCTGGTTGCAGCAGTGTCACGTTCACGACAATTGCCAGCGTAACAAAGCCGGAGGCAAGCCAGGTGAGCGAAGAAAGAGGGTTTTTCGCCAGAAGCTTGACCGCAAGGCGCGTGATGGTCGTTTCGCCGCGCATCAGTTTGCGCGCTGGTTCCCGCGCTTCCAGAATGCGATCCATTGTGAGCGTTGGGGCAGATGCATTGCGATCAGGCACGACGGCGCTCCGGGACAGTGTCCGAAGGAAGGGTAGCCGCTTTGGTTGCGGCGGGAGTGAGGGTGTGAACGTTGGCCAGTTGATCTGGCCGCACATCCGGCCTTGGCAACGATAATGTCACCGTTGTGCCCTTGCCTTGCGTACTTTCAATGCTGATGAGGCCACCATGCAGGCTCATCAGCCCGCGTGCGAGTGACAGGCCAAGACCAATGCCACCGTGCTCGCGGTCCAGCGTATCATTGAGGCGCACAAAACTCTGGCCAAGCTGTTGGAGCTTGTCTTTGGCTATGCCCTGGCCCTTGTCAGTGACAGAGATAGTGATCCACTCCGGCTCCTGTTTCAGGTGAAGATCAATCACGCCCTTTGGTCTGCCAAACTTTGCCGCGTTTGAAAGCAGTTGCTGCACCACACAGCGCAAGGCACGGATGTCTACCTCGCCGGAAATTGTTGCATCCGTGGCGTGAACGACAACTTTTGCTTCTTTGGACTCGGCTGAATCGCTGAAGCTTATGGCCAGTGCCTCCAGCATCGGCTGCAATTCGGTCAGTTCCGGGTCAAAGTCATAAACACCAGAATCTAGCTTGGTGATGTCGATCATCGCTGTCACCATGCGCAGCAGATCCTGCCCGGCACCATTGATGAGTGTCGCGTACTCCTTAACCCGCTCAGGCGTTGCAGGCATGGTTTGCGGGTTCGACAGGATTTCGGAAAAGCCGACAATAGCGTTCAGCGGTGTGCGCAACTCATGGTTGACGGTTGAGAGAAAGGCACCTCGCGCCTTTTTAGCGGTTTCCGCCTCAAGCGCGGCCGCCACCATGCGCTCCTCCTCAGTCACCTGCTCGTCAATATCACGCAAGGTGGCTGTCACGCAGTTCGATGTCTGTGCAGGCGAAACGCAGAATTCAACCCAGCGATAGGCTGGCCTTTGCTCCAGTGCCGAAGTCCGCAGACGCAGCCGGAACATCGTTTGCTTTGTTGCGGGCTTGTCTTTCGATTTATGCATAGCCTGCGAAATGGCCGAAAGCAGCAACGGACGGTCCGCAACCAGCACAAGTTCCGCAAGGCCACGGCCTTTGAGTGCATCAGGTGCGAGAGAAAGCACACGATCTGTATTGTTGCTGACGCGGATGACCGATCCGTTCCTATCGATTGCAACAACGCTTTCCGAAACCATCTGTTCGACTTCGATACTCTGAATGGTCTGCTCACGCATCTTACGGGTAGCGGCTGCAAGCCCACCCAAAATGCCATGCATCAGCATCATTGTGTTGCTTATCACAAGTGCCGCAGCGAGCGTCACTGTCCATACCATGCTGTGCTCTAGCGTCGTGGCCTCGATCTTGCCGAGCGCAGCAATGCTGCTGCCTGCCATGACAATCGCAGCCAGCAGGGCAAGGCCAATAACAGTCACTCTCTGGCGGCGACCGACCACCAGCATGGCTTCAATGGTCATCAGTGCCAGCAGGGAGGTGGCGGACACAACCGGCAAGCCTCTGATAACACCACCCGTCAGTACAGCCCCAATAATCACAAGATTCAGGATAACAGCCCGGTCGAGTTTGGCAGGGCGGCGAACATCAACCGCAACGGCGGCCGGCAAGATTCCAAACAACATCAGCGATGCAATCACCGCCAGGGGTGCCTCGCTCACCAGCGCCATCGCTGGAAAGGCAGCAAGCACCAACGCTGCAGCCACAAGGCGCGCATTGCG
The DNA here is from genome assembly GCA_051649305.1 of Beijerinckiaceae bacterium. GTDB lineage: Bacteria > Pseudomonadota > Alphaproteobacteria > Rhizobiales > Beijerinckiaceae > JADCCX01. Next base: position 26,330 of record JBOFGV010000044.1, on the reverse strand, counting down.
GTGAAGGCGGAGACGGGCATGCCCTGAAAGATTGCCGGTTGGCAAATCTCTCAAATATGACCATGTCGATGCAACTGACATTGTGTGTTCCATAAGTTCGAAAAATCCGAACCAGCATCACAACAATGCCCCATGCCTGTTAAATCATGGCTAAGAACGCGTTCTTCTGACGAAACATGCGGGCTTGCAGCGCCCCAAGCGCAGTTATGGTTTACAGATCATGAAGCATTTGGGTCAGATTGCGCGGGCAAGGTTCAGACAATGGCAACAAGGGTTGCTGTATAGTGAATGTGTGCTCAAAAAGAGCGTAATGGTTTAGAGGTTTCTGTTATGGCTATTTTGCGCATTGCAGCTGCTGCCGGTCTTCTGCTGGCGGTTGCGCCGGAGCAGACAATGGAGGCCGCGAGGTCCATGTTTGGCATGGCCAGTGCTGTCAAGGAGCAGCACATGCCGACAGCTGAAAGCGCTATGGCCTACTGCCGCAAAAACCCCACGGTTTGTGCCGAAGCAGCCCGCACTGCGGTCACGTTGACCGAAAGCGACAGTCAGCCACGAAAGCCATCAAGACCCTGAAGCAAGTCTTGACGATTATGCCAAGCGAGGCCATGTCCGGCGCATGACCCTGCCAAGATTTGAAGACATTGCGGAAAACCTGTCTGTCCTCGACGACTGGGAAGACCGCTATGCCTATGTGATCCAGATCGGCAAGGCGTTGCCCGCATTGGCAGAAGATCTACGCACCGAGCAGAATCGCGTGCAGGGGTGTGCCAGTCAGGTCTGGCTTGCAACCTCGGCAGGAAAGGGTGCCGATCCGGTCATGACCTTCGCAGGCGACAGCGATGCGATTATTGTGCGTGGCCTTGTTTCGCTGGCGATAGCCCTGAATTCAGGCAAACCGGCCTCTGAAATTCTCGCAACCGATACATTTGCAAAGTTTGACGAGCTTGGCCTGAAAGCTCACCTGTCGTCGCAGCGTTCAAATGGCTTGCGATCGATGGTGGCGCGCATCAAGCGGGACGCGGAAGCGGCTTTGCGGAGGGCTGGCTGACACCAGCCTTTCAGATCTCGTTATTTTCAACCACAATAATCTTTGTCATGTGCACGGGCCCCGGTGGTTTGAGGGTGTCGCCTGCAAATGTTTCATCAAGAAGCCAGCTGCGTGGCACCAGTCCGCCATGCACAAGAGTCATCTTCTGGCGCACGGTAATGGAAAAAGCCATGGTCAGGAATGTCTTGCGGGTGGGCGGGCGAAAGGCAAAAGCGCCCTCTGGATAGGGATGGCCGTGTTTGTGAATTTCAGCTTTCAGCAACGCAGGCCAGCCCGGAGGCAAAATTGCCCCCGCTTTGAAAGCCAGCACATGGCTTGTGCTCAGATGGTCCTTCAGAGCACCGGGAATCTGCGCTCCAGTCTCGGCAATCACCAACGAGCAACCTGCAGCATCCGTTAGCTTTGCAAATGCATCGTTTTCAGCGCTGGCGAGCACCACCACGCGGCCCAACATGCCTTCAACAACCCCTTCAACAAGGGTTGCAAGGGTGCGCGCGCTGGCGGTTGGATTGGCGTCAGCCAGAATTACTGCATCGTACATTTGCCAGCCAATGGCATGAGCCGAATTGAAGTGCCAGCCTGAACTTTAGTTTCTTGTTCCTTCGCAGCGTCAATCGCACTAGGCAAAAGCCAAAACGTTCTCTATATCGAACATATTGGACTTAATGCAGGAAATTTGTGTGAGTACGCCGAAGCCCAGCGTGAGCAAAAGCAAACTGCCCAAGGGCACAGGCTCGTCGCAGACAGACACGCCTGACAGCCTTGTTGTGCGTTTTGGCGTTGACCAGCCGCTTGTGCTCGATTCAGGTGCCGCCATTTCGCCCCTGCAGATTGCCTATCAAACCTACGGCATATTGAATGCCGCCAAATCCAACGCGGTTCTGGTCTGCCATGCGCTCACAGGCGACCAGCACGTCGCAAGCGTCAATCCTGTCACAGGCAAGGCAGGCTGGTGGGAAACGCTGATCGGCCCGGGCAAGATCATCGATACGAACAAGTATTTCGTCATCTGCAGCAATGTGGTGGGGGGCTGTCTGGGTTCAACCGGACCTGCCTCAACCAGCCCAGTCACGGATAAACCCTATGCGCTGGATCTGCCTGTTGTGACCATCCGCGATATGGTGCGCGCACAGGCCATGCTGATCGATCATCTGGGCATTGAAACCCTGTTTGCCGTCATCGGCGGATCCATGGGCGGCATGCAGGTGCTGGAATGGGCATCCACCTACAAGGACCGTGTTTTTGCAGCGATGCCGATTGCAACAGCACCCAAACACTCCGCTCAGAACATCGCTTTTCACGAGGTGGGTCGTCAGGCCGTGATGGCTGATCCCGCCTGGTCCGGTGGTCGCTACCGGGAAAAAGGCACGCAGCCAGAAAAAGGTCTGGGTGTGGCGCGCATGGCGGCCCACATCACCTATCTTTCGGAGCCTGCACTGCAGCGCAAGTTCGGACGACGGTTGCAAGACCGCGATGCGCCAACGTTCTCTTTTGATGCTGACTTTCAGGTGGAAAGCTATCTGCGCTACCAAGGCTCAAGCTTTGTCGAGCGCTTCGATGCCAACAGCTATCTCTATCTGACCCGCGCCATGGATTATTTCGATCTGGCGGAAGACCATGGTGGTGTGCTGGCCAAGGCTTTCGAAGGCTCGAAGACGCGCTTCTGCATCGTTTCCTTCACCTCGGACTGGCTCTTTCCAACAGCTGACAGCCGCGCCGTTGTGCATGCTCTCAATGCGGCAGGCGCGCTTGTCTCGTTTGTCGAGATCGACAGCGACAAAGGGCACGATGCATTTTTGCTGGAGGAGCCAGAGTTCTTTGCGACCCTCAGCGGCTTCGTCAATGCAGCGGCAAAGGCGAGGGGATTGTAGATGTCGATTTCCGATCCCCATCTCTCATCAGGTCCCGGTGCCCGCGTTGATCTCCTGATCATCGCTGACATGGTGGAGCGTGGCAGCCGCGTGCTGGACGTTGGTTGCGGTGATGGTGCGCTGCTCAAACTGTTGGCTGACCGCAAGAATGTGGATGCCCGTGGCATCGAGCTTTCGCGCGATGGTGTGGCCAATTGCGTCACCCATGGTCTTGCCGTCATTCAGGGCGATGCGGACACGGACCTCGTCAATTATCCCGATGACTCCTTCGATTACGTGATCTTGTCTCAGACCATTCAGGCCACCCGCAACCCACGCAAGGTGCTTGAGCAGATGCTGCGTGTGGGGCGGCGGGCCATTGTTTCTTTCCCCAACTTTGGCCACTGGCGCGTGCGCTATGACATCATGGTTGGCGGGCGCATGCCTGTCACTGAAAACCTGCCGGATGCGTGGTACGAAACGCCCAACATCCACTTCTGTACCATCAGGGATTTCGATGACCTTGTGCATCAGATCGGTGCAGTTACAGAGCGCGCACAGGCGCTAAATGCATCCGGTGAACCTCTGCGATTGACGGCCCCATGGTGGTTCTGGAACGTGTTTGGCGAGCAGGCGGTTTTCCTGCTGAAGCGCAGCGCGGACAACAGGTCTTAGTCCGGTTCTTCTGCTAGCGAGAGTTGAGGAGGCGCAGGCAACCCACCCTTGGCCTGCGGCTGGTTTGCAGCCTTCAAAGTCAGCTTGGCAGGCGGTGCATTGTCGTTGGCCTGATGTGTGCTGCTGCACAGTGCCTGAAGTCCGGGCGCTTCCCTTGCCAGTCCTAGCTTCGCAACAGCATCTGCGCATGCAATCCAGTCGCTTCGCTTACCCAGCATGAAATCAAGACGTGCATAGAACAGCCGGAAGCTGCCGATGGTCATCTGGTTGTCCCTGAACCGTTCGGTGGCACGCCCTGCTGTTGCTTTGCCCCGCTGCACAATGCGCACTGCGGCACTCGCACCTTCATCGTTCTCGCTCGCTGCAAAGGTCCAGCGGTCCTCGCCCTCTGCTGTGGCTAGAACCGCATAGATGAAGAACTTGCGCCGGGCGCTGAAGCCGGATTTGCTGTATTCGAAAGTGATGTCGCCGGGGTCCGAATGTTTCAGCACGGCTTCTGCGGCGGCGATGACGCGGGCTTTGGTTTCGCCCTTCCATGTGCGGGTGGATTCCTTCAGCCAATCCGCATGGTTGGTGGTGCGCTCCGGCCGCATGCACGCAGATAGCATGAGGGCAAGACACAGGACGGCACAGCGATTGAAGGAAAATCCATACATTGCAGCATGAAACACCAGCCAGACGCCTGTGTGAACTCAGAGAAATCAGGGGAGAATACCGACAATATCGTCTGAATCGCGCCGCTCAGGCCTTACATGCGGAAATCTTCACCCAGATAGAGCCTGCGCACATCAGGATGATCAATCACTTCCTGCGGCTTGCCTTCCATCAGCACCTTGCCGGAATGGATGATGTAGGCGCGGTCTGTCAGCGCCAAAGTTTCACGCACGTTGTGATCGGTGATAAGCACGCCAATGCCGCGCGCCTTGAGGTGGTGCACAAGGTTCTGGATATCTCCCACAGCGATGGGATCGATACCCGCAAAGGGTTCATCGAGCAGCATAAACTTCGGGCGACCGGCAAGGGCACGGGCAATTTCACAGCGACGGCGTTCACCGCCAGACAACGCGATGGAGGGAGATTTGCGCAGGCGTGTGATGTTGAATTCAGCCAGCAGCGAATCCAGTTCTTCCTCGCGCTTTTTGCGGTTGGGCTCAACCACCTGCAGCACAGCGCGGATGTTGTCTTCAACGGTCAGGCCACGGAAAATCGAGGCTTCCTGTGGCAGATAGCCAATGCCGAGCCGTGCCCGGCGATACATCGGCAGGGGAGTGATATTGTTGCCTTCAAGAATAACTTCACCTGCATCTGATTCCAGCAAGCCTGTGATCATATAAAAGGCGGTTGTCTTGCCCGCACCGTTGGGGCCAAGCAGGCCGACAGCCTCGCCCTTGCGGACGTTCAGGCTGACGCCATCAACGACGCGCCGCCCCTTGAAGCTCTTCTGCAAGCCATGGGCTGACAGCATATCAGCGCCCGAAGACACGATGGCAGGTTTTGCTATCGGCTCTGGCTCTGTTGGCACAGAAGCATTGTCTGCCGTCTCACCACCACCAAGATCACGCACAAGAGCCGCAAGCGCTGCGTCCGGAGCAGCTTTGCTGACCGGGGTGGCAGTGTCTTTCCGTCTCCAGAAGGCGAAGTTCACGCGTTGAAATTCCTGTTCAAACAACTTTGTTAGATAAAGGGTCGTGCTTCAAAAACAAGCAGTCAATATCACTTGAGCGCGCGCCGGTCTCATCTCTTGGGTGCAGGCTTCTCATCCTGGCTGCCGGGCGTAAAAATGCCTTTCACACGTCCTCCTGGGACTGGGCTGGTTATTGTTGCAATAGAGGTTTCTGTATTATACACCATGCTCTCACCCTGTTGGACATTAAGGCCATCAGCCACAATCGCATTGCCTTTGAGGAATACCTTTTTGGCCAGCGCGTCATAAATCATTTCATTGGCTGTCGCTGTCTGCGTGCCGTTAACAACACTGACTGGTCCCTTGAATTCGATGCGTTTGAGAGCCCCATCCTGGGCTGCTGCTGCACCACCATTGGCACTGCGCACGGCACCTGCACCAAGCTTTGCATTGCCGGTTTTCTTGTTGTCGTAGAAGATGGTCATAGTGCTGGCGCGTGTGGTTGTGGTGCCGCGTACTGCAATCACATCGCCGCTGTAGATGGCCTTTTGCTCCTTGTCGAAAACCTCAAGCTTGTTGGCATCAATCCGGATAGGGTCTTTCGAATTGCCCCCAAAACCGCCAAAGGGGTCGCTACGCGCTCCGGCTCTCGCAGCCTGCGCCTGTGCCGAACTGTCATAGGGGGTGATTGTCAGGACGCCGCCAAAGGCAAAGGCAGCAGCGAATAGCCATTTCATACCGCGAATCATTGTGTTGTGGCTCCATCAACTTTGGATGAGAGATCGTCTGTCTGGATGAAGACAGACTTAACGCGACCCTGAAAGATAACGTGGGTTGCGTTGTCCTTGACCTCGACACTGTCAGCTTCAATCGTGCCGCTCTGTGTCCTTACCTTGACAGGTTCGGATGAGACGACATTACCCGACTTCATTTCCACACGCGCAGACAGCATGTCGACCTCGTAGCCATTGTCTGTCCGCACCCTGACATTGCCTTTGAGATCAAGCTTGTCAGCTGTCTGGTCAAACCGACCCCAGTCGGATGTCAGGCGTGCAAAGCTGTTGCGTTCCTGCTCCATGCGGGCAACAAGCTGGTTCAGTTCAATCACTGTCGGTGTCTTGATATCCTGCACAGCTTCTCTTGCCGTCACTTCATAGGACTTCTGATCTTTCTTGAAGCCAGAGAGCTTGGGCGAATCCATCGTGATTTTGCTGCCCGAAATGCTGGTGCGCGCCACTGTCACATCCGGGATCGATTTTGCGAAAGGCGCAACCATGCCCCAGGTGATGGGAACAACAACCGCAGCAATGCAGACAAAGGGAATGGCACGCCGCAGGAACCGCACCCGGCGGCTGTGGCGCATGGCCTTGTTGTAAGCCGGATTATCAACAGGCGCAGACAGAACAGGCGATGCAACGCCGCCTTGTGCAGATGCCGTTGCAAGCGGACTGGTCCGTTGCATTCCAGCTGATCTCAGCACCTTTGCAGCAAGCGCGCGAAGCATATCCCTGCTTTCAGAACCCAATGACTTCTTTGTACAAAATCTCTCGCCTCAATCCTGTGGCGAAGTTAAGGCGCTTTACATCCAGTCGTTTCAACTATGCGCAAAGATGTCCTGTTCAGGCCATCCTGCCAGGTCCAGTTTGGCACGGGTTGGCAAAAACGTGAAGCAGGCAGATGCAATCTCGCTGCGGTGTTCGCGCTGCAGCATCACATCCAGTTTTTGGCGCATCTCGTGCAGATAAAGCACATCAGATGCAGCGTAGCTCAGCTGCGCTTCGGTGAAGGTGTCTGCGCCCCAGTCCGATGACTGCTGTTGCTTGGAAAGTTCAACGCCGCAGAGCTCCTTCACCAGATCCTTCAACCCGTGGCGATCGGTGAACGTGCGCGTCAGGCGAGACGCAATCTTGGTGCAATAAACCGGCCCGGTGTTTACGCTGAAGGCATGGTAGAGAACCGCCAGATCAAAACGCGCGAAGTGAAAGATCTTCGTGACCTTCCGGTCACGCAGCAAGGCCACCAGATTGGGTGCCTTCTTTTGTCCAGCCATGATCTGGACGACATGGGCGTTACCATCGCCGGAGGAGAGCTGAACGGCGCAGAGCCTGTCACGATGCGGGTTCAGGCCCATGGTTTCGGTGTCAATCGCCACAGCGTTGCCGAAGTCGAGACCAGCGGGCAGATCGCCCTTGTGATAATGCACTGTCATGGGTTGCCCTGTTGATGTCTTTCCCAAAGCCATAGCTGCTTCGCTGGCTGCCGTCCAATCGCCTATTCTTCGGCGCCGGTATGATCAGCCATCCATTCCCGCGTGCGTGAGAGATGGTCATAGGCACCGGTGTCTTTCATGTATTTTGGCATACGGTGCGACAGGAAAGGATCAGTCCCGTCGCGCAAACGGTTCAGCACCTGTTTCAGGCCCTCGATATGCTGCAGGGCCTTGCCGCCAACATCGACATCCGAGTCCTCGAACGACACAGCATCATAGCCGGTTTTGGTCCCCACTTTTGCATAGCCAATTTCGCTCACCGGTGCAGAGACAACGTTCCTGAATGCGCCAGCAGCAGCGAGTGCCGCCTGCAGGGTCAGTTGTGGTTCATTGCCTGAAATGACCTGCTTGTCGCTTGGCACAGTGCCACTCTTATAGTCGATCACCGCCAGTGTTCCGTCGGTGAGTGTGTCAACTCTGTCTGCGCGTCCGCGCAGCAGGAACGGCGTGCCATCGCTGAGAGAGAGCACCATGGAGCCGCTTGTTTCTGTTTCTGCGCGCGATACCAGAGTGCGTCTCGTGGCTTCCCAGTCAACAAACCAGATGGCGGTTTTTTCAAACATCGGCCACCAGAAAGCCCTGACACTTTCGAGATGGATGATGGGTTCAAAGGCCGCTTCCCCAATTTGCATGATGGTGGCCAGCGGATCATCGGGCCATGTCTCTCGCGTTTGCTGCACAAACTCCGCCAACACCTTGTGGATGATATCGCCCCGGTCGCGGGCATCCACGCCAGACATCAACGACTCCAGAGGAGAAAGAGCCAGAATATGCCGGGCATAAATCGCATAGGGATCGCGGTAGAGCGTCACGATTTCAGTGATGGAAAGCGATGGTGGCTGAAGATGCGCTGCCGGGCGCGGCTCAGGGCGATCCACTGCTTTTTGGGCGGGCGCGGCATCAATCGCCTGAACGCTTGATTTCAACCATTTTGCCCGATCTTTCATGGCTTGCGTCGCATCCTTGCCGACAAAGGCGTCCAACCTGCGCAGAAAGCGCGAGGCAACCATGGGTGAGCCTTCGACGCTTTGCGCTCGGGAGAAAACAACTTCTGTCGCACCGGCGGCTTGCGCAAAATCATGTGCACTCTGGCCAATCCGGCGGTCTGGTGAGGCAAGGCCAAGCTGTGCCCGCATGCTGCGGTTGAGGAAAGCATCGTTGCGCGCATCGGGCGGCCAGATGCCTTCGTTCAACCCGCCCAGCACCACGCGGTCAGCGGTCAGCAGGCGTGCTTCCAGCAGACCCCAAATCTTTATGCGGCCCTGCACCGGTGTTGAAGGAGAGACAGGCGTTTCGCGTAATGTCTCTTCCAGAAATGCATCGTACTCGGCCAGTGAAACCACAGGATCAAGCATGGCGTTTTGAATGGTATCAAACACAGCTCCCAGAGCGACCGCATCACTGCCGAGTGTGGCGCGCCCGCCCGCCCAGCGTTCAACGGCCTGTTGATGGGCCGCAGCCCATGTTTTCAGGGGATGAGACTCGGGCGAGAAGGTATGCAACGGCTGAAGTGTCTCAATGCATTGTATGAGAAGCGCGCGGGCCGCTACTAGTCTATCAGCATCAAGACGTGCCACAGGCGGGGCCGCATGATGGTGGGCTACCGTCTTCTCCGCATCGTCAAGTGCCGCTGCCAAACCCTCAAGGCCTGATGCCAGTTCCTGTCCTCTGAAGCCCAGCAGTTCCAGCGCATGTCTGGCATCAGCATAAGGCTCGGCTTCCATATCAAAGGGGACCAATCCGCAAGACAGAAGTGCTGCTGTTGAAGCGATATCGAAGTCGGCACCTGCGGCCTTCAAAATCAGTCGCGCAACACTGCCAAGTGCGGTCTGGGACAGTGGAATTCCAGCGGAATCATCGGCCACAATGCCCCACCGCCGAAGCTCTGCCGACACACGTTGTGCCAGCGCCCTGTCCGGCGTGATGAGCGCCGCCGTCTTGTCAGTTTGCTCAAGTATTCCGCGCAAGGCTATGGCAATGCCAAGTGCCTCCTGACGCTCGTCTGCGGCCTCAAATAGCATGAGGTCATCAAGGCCATTGTCGATCTTTTCGTCCAAAATTTTCCGCAAGTCGGGCCAGTCTTCTGTCGCTTCTACCGACCTTGCTGAATGCGCGATGACACTGCTTCGCAGAGCCAAAGTTTCTGTCGCTTTACCAATCTCACGCACGCCCTCGCGGTCGATACGCAGCTGTACCAGCAGGCGCTTCAGCGCTGTCTGGGGGTGGCCGTCACCGGCTGTTGAAGAGGCCGTTTCAGACGCATCGCCAACCATCTCCCAAGCGGGTTGGTCCATGTTTTTATCAAGACCCGGCAGCACCACCGCGCCTTTGGGCAGGCGCGCAATGGCAGAAAGCAGCCGCGCGGTGGCAGGCACAGTTCCGGTTGATCCCGCTGCAATGACGGGGTGATTGGGAGGTGTGCGTTTCAGGCGCTCTGTCTCAGCATCGAGCATCAGCGTGAGCCGTGTAGAGGCATCCAGCAGGCCAAGTTCTGAAAGCACCTTGGGCCATGCAGCACCGGCGATATCCAGAAAGGATTTTGTCAGGCTCCAGTAGTTATCGAAAGCCTCTGTCACCAACCCGCCGACAGCGCTCCAGTCAGCGCCTTCAATAGCGAACTCATCGATCAATTTGGCGAGATCAGCTGAGAGCGCGTAACTGCTGCCAAAGCCATCACCAATGGAAAATCCGTCGTTGCTTGCGGCCAGATTTTGCAGCAGCGGGCTTTTCTGCCAGCCCTGAATCAATCCTGTCAGCAACAGACGGCGGTCAAGATCGTTGATCGCGGGCGGCATGTCAGGCGCATCCATGCCCATATCAGTCTGGTGCAGAATGGCCTGTTCTTCAATATCCGAGGGATCGCCCAGCGGCACGATCCGTGGCAGCAGAACAGCATGCGGTTGCAGGGTTTCGGCAAAAGCATGCGCAAGGGCACGCGCTGCACGGCGTGTGGGTACGTAAATGGTCGCAGATGAGAAGTCCCGACCTTCGGAGGGAAAACCAACGCCGAGCGTGCCGTCAATGCAGGCTTTGACCAGCGCAGGCAGAAAAGGCGCGCCGGGCGCTATCGTGAAGACATTGGCGGCACGGGCGCTCAACGCGCACTCCGCGCCATGGCTTCTTCAGCCTCTGGAATGGCATCCGGCGTGCCCACATGCATCCACACGCCATCAAGGCGCAGACCGAAGAGGCGCTCCTTCTCGATAGCTTCGTCAAACAGGCGGTTGAGCGAAAACACATCAGGCCGCCCTGCAAACAATTCAGGCTTCCAGATGCCCGCACCGGCGTAGACATAAGGCGTGATCTTGTCCTTGCCGGCACGGGTCAAGCGGCCTGCCTGATCCATGGAAAAGTCACCCCGGTTGCCCCAGCCTGTGGCAGTGGAAGTGTGTGCCAGCAGCAGAAGGATATCCATCTTTTCCGGGTCCCAGTAATCCGAAAGCCTTGTCAGGCTTGGTGTGGGACCATCGACCCAGATGGCATCAGCATTCATGATGAAGAACGGGTTTTGCCCCAGATGCGGCAGCGCTTTCTTGATGCCGCCACCTGAATCGAGCAGTGCTGCGCGCTCATCGGAAATGACGATGCGGGGGGACTTTACGTCCGCCAGATGCGCCTCCATCTGCTCGGCAAAATAATGCACATTGACGACGGTTTGCTGCACACCAGCTGCCCGGCAATAATCCAGAATATAGTCGATGAGCGCCTTGCCAGCGACGGGGATGAGCGGCTTGGGCATGGTGTTGGTGATGGGCCGCATGCGCGTTCCAAGGCCAGCCGCCAGAACCATTGCGTGGTCGATTGCCTGTTTTGAAATAGCTTTATCCAACATTGCTTTTATCCAAAAAGATCATCGAGAGGAGGAGCGGCTGCGGCTTTGGCTGGTTTGCGTGGCTGCGGCGTACCACCAACCACAGCATCAAAAGCCCCGTCCGCAACCTGCACAGAGATCCGGCTGCCAGCCGTGGCCATGGCGACGTGCCGCAGCGGCTGGCCGTGCTCATCCCGCACCAGCGCAAAGCCGCGCTTCAGCACGCTGGTATAGTTCAGACTATCGAAAAGCTTGGCGGTGCCTTTGAGGCGGTCTGCCCGGTTGATGAGATAGCGCTGCATGGCAGGCGTCATGCGCAGGCTGATGCTCTGCACGCGCTCGCGATGCTGGTTGATTTCGCCTTTGGCACGCGACAACCGGCCAGCCAGCGCGTTCTGAAGACGTTCGGCCGCAGAATCGAGGCGCACGCGCCGCTTGGCAAGCTCCGTGCGGGGTGAGAGTTTCTGCAACCGGGTTTCCAGTTGCGACAGCCGCACGCGCCTGTTTTGCAAACTCTGTTGCAGGGCTGAGGGCAGTTTTGCACCTGTCACATCAAGCCGCTGGCGGGGCTGTGCCAGCAGGTTTTCCGCCGTTGGCAACGCACGCGCGACTGAACGGAGGTCAGACTTGCGCCGCTCCACCAGCCGCCGCAAGCCGCCGTTGAGCCGGTTGCCCAGATCGCCCGCTGTCGCCAGCAATTCGGAGCGCACAGGCACGATCATTTCAGCCGCACCTGTGGGCGTTGGCGCGCGCAGGTCCGCTGCCTGATCTATCAAGGTCCAGTCGGTTTCGTGGCCCACCGCCGAGACAAGCGGAATGTCGCTTGTCGCAGCAGCACGCACCACAATTTCGTCGTTGAAACCCCAGAGATCCTCCAGCGAACCACCACCGCGCGCCACCACAATCACATCCGGCATTGGAATGGCCCCGCCGTCCTCAAGCGCGTTGAAGCCGCGGATACCGGCTGCTACCTCTGCACTGCTGGTCTCGCCCTGCACCCGCACGGGCCAGACAAGGATATGCAACGGAAAACGATCGCTAATGCGGTGGATGATATCGCGGATAACAGCACCCGTCGGCGATGTCACAACACCCACAACACGCGGCATGTAGGGCAGCAATTGCTTGCGGGCTGCATCAAACAGGCCCTCAGCGGCTAACCGCTTGCGGCGCTCCTCAAGCTGGGCCAGCAGTGCGCCAACCCCAGCAGGTTCCATGGCCTCGATGATGAGTTGGTATTTCGACGAACCCGGAAAGGTGGACACCTTGCCAGTCGCGATCACCTCAAGACCATCCTCGGGCCGCACCTTCATGCGTCCGAAAACACCCTTCCAGATCACGGCGTCAATCTTGGCAGACTGGTCTTTCAGGCCAAAATAGACGTGCCCGGAAGCCGATGGCCCGCGATAGCCGGAAATTTCACCCCGCACGCGCACATAGCCAAAGGCATCCTCAACCGTGCGCTTGATAGCGCCGGAAAGATCAGAGACCGATATTTCGGGCAGGTTGGAGGCTTCGTCTGTCATGCTGTTTCGTGATTGCTTTAACCCCTGTAGAACGCAGCGAGATTCGCTGCTAGAGCGCCACCATAATAACTTGCAAGCCGGGGTAAAATGCACGTCCTGTTGATCGGATCAGGTGGTCGCGAGCATGCACTTGCGATGGCACTGGCCAAAAGCCCATTGCTGAAACAGCTTTTCGTTGCGCCCGGCAACCCCGGCACAGCGCAGTTTGGTGCTTCAGTATCCCTTGATGTCACCAACCATGAGGCTGTGATCGCGTTTTGTCAGGCAAACCGTATCGATCTTGTGGTTGTGGGCCCCGAAGCACCTTTGGTTGCAGGTCTGGCCGATGATCTGAGGGCAGCTGGCGTCATGGTCTTTGGCCATGGCAAGGGGGCGGCTGCGCTTGAAGGCTCGAAAGCCTTCACCAAAGCCATCTGCGATGCCGCCAACATCCCAACTGCCGCCTATGGACGCTTCACGGACGCTGCTGCTGCCAAAGCCTATGTTGCGGAAACCGGTGCGCCCATCGTGGTGAAGTATGACGGGCTTGCCGCAGGCAAGGGCGTTGTTGTCGCGATGAGCGTTGAAGAGGCCAATGCCGCAATCGACAGCATGTTTGAAGGGCAGTTCGGCGCCTCGGCAGTGGTGGTGATTGAGGAGTTCATGGAGGGCGAGGAGGTCAGTTTCTTCGCTCTGGCACACGGCGAGCAGACATTGGCTCTGGCCGGCGCACAGGACCACAAGCGGGTGGGGGATGGTGATACCGGCCCCAACACCGGCGGCATGGGAGCTTATTCTCCGGCACCAGTTTTCACAGCTGCCATTGAAGCCGAGGTTATGGAGCGTATCATCCGCCCGACAGCCCGCGAAATGGCGCGGCGTGGCACGCCCTGTTCCGGCGTGCTCTTTGCCGGTCTGATGCTGACAAAAACCGGCCCCAGACTGATCGAGTACAACGCGCGCTTTGGTGATCCGGAATGTCAGGTTTTGATGATGCGGCTGAAGAGCGATTTGCTGTCGCTGCTGCTGGCCTGCGCCAAGGGAGAACTCGCAGAGGCGAAAGTTGAGTGGTCACCAGACCCGGCGATCACGGTTGTCATGGCGGCCAAGGGTTATCCGGGTGAACCGCTGCGCGGAACTGAAATTCGCGGTGTTGAAGCTGCCGGAAAAGGTGATGGCGTCACGGTGTTTCATGCAGGCACAAAACGCGATGGCGAGCGGTTGCTGGCCAACGGCGGGCGTGTGCTCAATGTGTCTGCCACGGGCCCAACGGTCGCTGTGGCGCGTCAGCGGGCCTACGCTGCGATTGATGCGATTGACTGGCCGGAAGGGTTTTGCAGGCAGGACATCGCCTGGCGTGCGATGAAGGTCTGATATTTGTTAAGGGTTGAAAACCAGCCCATTGCCTGCCACTTTCGTTGTCAGCGATGGCGTATTGAAATGACGAGCGAAGCCTATGTCTGAACTTGCTGATCTTTTTCCAGGCTTCGAAAGCCACTGGATTGCGGCACCCGCAGGCAAGATTTTTGCCCGTAGTCATGGTGAGGGCCAACCGCTTATTCTCATCCATGGTTTTCCCCAAAGCCATGTGATGTGGCACCGTGTTGCCCCCGTTCTGGCGAAGCATTTCAAGGTGATCTGCATGGACCTGCGCGGCTATGGCTGGTCGTCAGCGCCGCGTGCCGATGCTGCCCATGCCACCTATTCCAAGCGCGCCATGGGCGAAGATGTTGTCGCTGTCATGGAGCATTTCGGCATCGTGCAGGCGCATGTCGCAGGGCATGACAGGGGCGGGCGTGTGGCCTACCGTCTGGCGCTGGATCATCCGGGCCGCGTGTCAAAACTGGCGGTCGCTGATATCGTACCGACCGCTGCGATGTGGGATCTGATTGAATCGCCGAATTCTCCGGTTGCGCCGCACTGGAAGACATTGGCGCGTCCTGCTCCGGTTGCCGAGAACGACATCAAGGCTAATCCTGCCGCCCTGATTGACGTGACCATGGCGAGTTGGACCGAGGCGAAAAACCTCAAAAGCTTTGATCAGCGCGCGCTCAACCACTACCGCGCCTTTGTGGGTGATTCCTCCCGCATCACCGCGATGTGCGAGGACTATCGCGCCGGAGCAACGGTGGACCGCGCCGCCGATGATGCTGACAGGAAAGCAGGGAAGCACATCAACTGCCCCATGCTGGCGATCTGGGGTCAGACAGGCATTCCTGCTGCCAGCCCTGATCCGCTGGCGCTCTGGCGGCCCTATGCGCCTGATATTACCGGCCAGTCGATCCGGGGCGGGCATTTCCTGCCAGAGGAAAACGCGGCTGACACGGCGGACGCCCTGCTGGCCTTTTTCAAAGCCTGATGGGAACCGCGCTGCAACCCCTGCGGATTGGATTGGCGCTCGGCGGTGGCGGAGCCAAGGGCCTTGCGCATATCGTGGCGCTTGAGGCGTTTGATCAGGCTGGCATTCGCCCTGTCGCCATCACAGGCACATCCATCGGCGCTATCATCGGCGGGGCTTATGCCGCTGGCTATTCCGCCAAGGCGATCCGTGACCATACATTGAAGACATTCCGCGACCGCACGGATGTGATGGCGAAGCTTTTTCGCGCCCGCGTAGGCTCATTTTCAGACTTTTTTTCCGGCTCTTTGGGCAATGTGGTGCAGATGGACGGCGAAATCCTGTTGCGTGAATTCTGGCCGGTGTCCATGCCGGACAAGTTCTCTGATCTGCGCATGCCTTTCGTTGCAGTATCAACGGATTTTTATGGCCGTGACGAGGCGGCGATTGCCTCTGGTTCTGTCCGTGCGGCTGTCGCCGCGTCCATGGCGATTCCCGGTCTTGTCCGCCCGGTCGAAATAAACAAACGGCTGCACATCGATGGGGCTGCAGCTAACCCCGTACCGTTCGACCGTATGCCTGTCCCTTGTGATCTGATCATCGCAGTGGATGTGATTGGCGGTCCTGAGTCGGATGACACCGCCGCCCAGCCTTCTGTGCTTGAGGCCACCCTTGGCGCGTCCCAGATCATGCAATCTGCTATTCTCGATGCCAAGATGGGCAATGCGCCCGGCAAAATCGTGCTGGTTCAGCCGAAAGTGGCGGGCTTCAGTGCGCTTGATTTCTTTGCTGTCAAAAAAATATTGCAGTCAGCTGAACCGATCCGTGCACAGATCAAGGCAGCTATTGCAGCGGGTGGCGCCTGATTTTTGAATTTCAGCGTTGCGATCACGCAGCCGGACGCGCATTTGTTAGAAATGGTTGATTCACTCACACCTATCCTGACGCTCGATATCACCGGCATGCATTGCTCCGGCTGTGCAGGGACGGTTGAGAAAGCGCTTGAACGCATCGCAGGCGCAGGCAATGTCACGGTCAATGTCGCGATGGAGCGGGCCGATATCCGTGGTTCCGTCGATGCTGCTGCGGCAGTTGCTGCTGTTGAGGCTGCTGGCTACGGCGCAGCGGCACGGGCAGGCACCGCAGAACAACGCCTTGCCGCCCGTGAGAGATTGGCGGCGGACCGGCGCGCCAGTGATCGACTGACCTTTGCCTTGATGGTGCTTGCCATTCTGCTGCTGCTGCCCTTCCTCGTGGACATGGGTTTTGCAATGGCGGGCTTCGGCCATGGCTATCTGTTGTCACCTTGGGTGCAACTGGCGCTTGCCATAGCTGTCCAGTTCATGTGTGGCTGGCGCTTCCTGAAAGGTGCTGCAAAAGCCGTCATGCGCGGCATGCCCAACATGGATGTGCTGGTGGCATTGGGAACCCTTGCGGCCTTTGGTTTCAGCGCCTGGCGGGTGCTGACCAGCGGTGAACATGCTGCACATGAAGCGCTTTATTTTGAAGGTGCAGTTGCCATCATTGCTTTCGTTCTGCTGGGCAAGGTGCTGGAAGCCAATGCGCGCACAGAAACCACGGATGCAATGACGTTGCTTGAGCGGGAACGGGTCGTATCAGTGCTCGTTTTCCGCGATGCTGCATGGGTCACCGCTCAGGCATCCACCTTGAAAACGGGTGATTTCTTTGCTGTGCGACCCGGTGAGCGGGCCGCCGCCGACGGCGTGGTATCGCAAGGCCAGAGCGAGATGGACGAAAGCCTTGTTACGGGCGAAAGCGTGACGCAATTCAAGGCCGCAGGTGCGAAGGTGGTCGCAGGCGCGTTGAACAGCACTGGCATGCTGACAGTGGAAGCCAGTGCTGTTGGGGAGGACACGACACTGGCGCGGATTGCACGATTGGTGGATTCAGCCCAGACCAGCAAGGCCCCGGCGCAGCAGCTGGCAGACCGGATTTCCCGGATTTTTGTGCCCGCTGTGCTGGTTATAGCTGCGGTCACAGCAGCAGTCTGGTTCTTCCTCGGCTACCGCGAAACAGCCCTCATTGCCGCTATCTCTGTGCTGGTTGTTTCCTGCCCCTGTGCCCTTGGTCTGGCGACACCCGTCGCGCTGGTTGCAGGCACTGGTGCTGCCGCCAAAAGCGGCATTCTGGTGCGTGATATCGCAGCGCTTGAAGCAGCCTCGGCCATAGACATTGTGGCTTTTGACAAGACAGGAACCTTGACCGAAGGCCGCCCGCGTGTGGCAGCTATTTCTGCACCCGGTGTTGGCCCGGAAGATGCGTTGAAGCTGGCATTGTCATTGGCGCTTGGCAGTGAGCACCCAATGTCCCTCGCCATCAAGACAGAAGCCTCTGACCGTGATCTGACAGCCGAGCCAGCCCTGAACATTGAGGCCGTTCCGGGCATGGGCGTGAAGGGCGATATCAACGGCGTGAAGGCACTGCTTGGTTCTGCAGAGTTCATCCGAACTGCCGGGATATCACTTGGCGTGCTGGAGCAGGTCATCAACCGCGATCCCGGTTTCAGCGACGCGCAGAGCGTATCCTGGCTGGCCGGAGCAGGGCGCGTTATCGGCGCTTTTGCCTTCGTTGACGGCATCCGCTCCCATGCGGAACAGGCGATTGCCAATCTTAAAGCGCAGGGCCTTGAGGTGGTGATGTTGTCCGGCGACAAGCGTGGGGCAGCGCAAGCTATTGCGGGAAAACTGGGCATTGTGGAGTGCCACGCTGCTCTCAAACCGGCCGACAAGGTGCAGGTCATGCGCAGCTACCTTCAGGCAGGCAAGCATGTGGCCATGGTGGGTGACGGATTGAACGACACGCCCGTTCTGGCTGCCGCCACACTCGGCATCGCCATGGGTACAGGCACGGATGCAGCGCGGGCTGCGGCGGGTATTTCCCTCTTGCGCTCTGACCTGCGATTGATTCCCCGCGCCATCGAGGCAGCACGCGCCACGCGCGCCGTTATCCGCCAGAACCTGTGGTTTGCCTTTGTTTTCAACAGCATCGGCATCCCTCTCGCTGCTTTTGGAATGCTGACACCAACCATCGCCGGTGCTGCGATGGCGGCATCGTCGCTGTTTGTGGTGTTCAACGCGCTGCGTCTCTCGCGACGGAATTTTGGGTAGTTTGCCTGCTGGTCATGAGCAATCCTTTCGGTTAATGTATACGTTACTACATCATCACTGAATTGCGGCCTCGGGAAACCATGACCAAAAACGCCCTTCAAATCGCTGTGATGCCGGGGGATGGCATCGGTGTCGATGTCACTGCTGCAGCTATCGCTGTGGCAGATGTTATACAGAAGCGTCATGGCTTTGCGCTTGCCTACGATGAGATTGCCGGCGGTGCGCATCACTACAAGGAAACGGGTGTTGCTCTGCCTGAGGAGGGCTTCAGCCGTGCCGCTGCTGCTCAGGCCGTGCTCTTTGGCGCCATGGGTTGGCCGGACATTCGTTATCCTGATGGAACAGAGATTGCGCCGCAGCTTGATCTGCGCTTTCGCATGGAGCTCTATGCGGGCGTAAGGCCGATCCGTGCGATACCGGGTGTGCCTTTGCCACTCGGATCACCACGCGCCAAAGAGATCGATCTTGTCATTCTGCGTGAGTCAACTGAGGGTTTGTTTGCCTCCCGCGGCAAGGGCAAGATTATTGATAACCGCGAAGCCCACGACACGCAGGTCATCACCCGGGCAACAACCGAGAAGCTGACACGTTTTGCTTGCGAGCTCGCACGCGATCGCAAGGCGCGCCGGGGCAAGCGTGGGCAGGTCACACTGGTCGACAAGGCCAATGTCTTCCTGTCCTTCGCCTTCATGCGGCAGGTCTTCTATGAAGCAGCTGCTGCCTATCCTGACATCGAGGCCCGCCATCATTATGTTGATGCCATGGCGCTCGATCTGCTCCGGCGACCATGGGACTTTGATGTTCTGCCAACAGAAAACATGTTTGGCGATATCCTTTCGGATCTCGGGGCAGGGCTCATCGGTGGAATGGGCTTCGCGCCATCTGCTGACATTGGCGACAAGCAAGGGTTGTTCCAGCCAAGCCACGGCACTGCGCCTGATATCGCAGGCAAGGGCATCGCCAATCCCACAGCCATGATCCTGTCGCTGGCGATGATGCTTGACTGGCTGGGCGTGCGCCATGGTCTGGAGAGTTGCCGCGAGGCTGCTGCCGAGATTGAAGCAGCCGTTGATCACGTCTTCGGTTCCGGCAAGATCAGGACATATGATATCGGCGGGCAGGATGGGACTGCGGCTGTGACCCGTGCTGTGATTGAAGCACTTCCATCCAAACAGCGGACCGCATGACGCTCAGTGTGCTCATCGTTGGCTGCGGCTACTTTGCCCGGTTCCACCGTGAGGCATGGCAGAGAATTGCAGGCGTGCGTGTCGCGGGCTTGTGTGATCTTGATGATAGCAAGCTCGCGGACGCCGCGGCAGATACGCCTGGTGCAGGTCTTTACACTGATATCGATACGGCCCTCCGCGACTTGAAGCCGGATATCGTGGACATCGCAACAGGCCCGGCGACGCATCTTGATCTGGTCAGGAAGGTGGCGCAAACCAAGGCTTTCATAAGCTGCCAGAAACCATTGGCTGACACTTACAGCGAGGCTGTGGAAGTGGTTGAAGCGGCAGAGCAGCATGGCGCAAGGCTGGCTGTTCATGAGAACTTTCGCTTCATGCCATGGTTCATCGAAAGCAAAAAAGTGCTGGATACTGGCTTGCTTGGCAAGCCGCTGGCCATATCGTTCCGGTTGAGGACAGGCGATGGTCAGGGGTCTGATGCCTATCTTGCAAGACAACCCTACTTTCAGAAAATGCCACGGTTTCTGGTGCATGAAACCGCCATTCATCTCATCGATGTCTTCCGCCATCTCATGGGTGAAATCTCTGGTGTCTTTGCGCGGTTGAAGCGCTTTAATGCCGTCATTGCTGGCGAAGATGCGGGCTACATCGTTTTTGACTTCACCAGCGGCGCACAAGGATTGTTCGATGGCAACCGCCATCTTGATCATCCCGCCGATAACACCCGCCTCACCACAGGCGTGATGCTGCTCGAAGGAACAGAAGGCTCACTTCGCCTCGATGGCTATGGTACGCTCTTCTTCAAGCCTCGCAGCGGAATAGAGCGGGAGCATGCCTACACATGGAATAACAACGGTTTTGGCGGCGACTGTGTCTACAACCAGATCAGGCACTTTGCGGAGCACTTGATCGAAGGGGTGCCGCTCCAGAACAGTGGGCGGGATTACCTGCGCAATCTGGAGATTGAGGAGGCGGTCTATCGGTCGAACACCGAAGAGCGCTTTATCAAGGTCTGATCGACACTTGTGATGCCTGTACCAGGCTTTGCTGTCACAACCTATTGAGGTTAAAATCCCGGATGATGTCAGTCAGAATCTTCTGCGATCGCAGACGGTGCGCTTCATAGAGTTTTTTGGCACCAGCTCCATCGCCTTTCAGGATTGCCTCAAGCACAGCACGGTGCTCGCGGGTTGACTCAACAGGCAATGGGCGGAGCTTGAGCGTAAACATGCGGACACGGTGTGTCTGTTCCCAAAAACTCATGACCGTGGCAGCCAGTCTGCGGTTGCCGCAAAGTTCAACAAGCGCAAGGTGAAAGCGTTCGTCGGCTTGTGCCCAGGCGGCTCTGTCCTCAACAGCCAGAGCGGCCTCCATCGCGTCGCAGGCATCAACAAGCTCAGCAATATCCTGCGGCGCCGGTTTGCGGTCAGCCAGCAACTGCACAGCCTTGGGCTCAAGACTGGCCAGCATCTCATAGATCTCGCGCATGTCATCGGCCGAGAGCGCGAGGATCTCAACGCCATGCCGTGGAACAATGCGCAGCAGCCCTTCCTGCTCCAGACGAACGAGTGCTTCCCGAACTGGTGTGCGCGAGAGCCCGAGGTCAGCCGCGAGCGCCTGCTCCAGAACATAAGTTCCGGGGCCGTATTCATTATCCAGAATGCGTTGCTTGATATGCACGTAAGCAATCTCTCTCGCGCTTTCTGGATTGCGGGGAGGGCTTGCTGTTGTGGCGACCATAGGCTGCAGCTCTCTGGAGGTGATGACTGAAGATGAAGCAGCCGCTTCTGCAAGCAATTGTCAAGCAGGGTATGTTACACTATATCACAATCTGAATTTTCTTGCAGCGGACAGTCGCTTTGAACCACAGTCATAACCACACACACGCCCATGACCATGGTCACGCTCACGAGCCAACGGTATCCATGCCGGTGTTTTCGTTGCTGCGTCTTTCTGCAATGGAAAGGCTGGCTGGCGTGGCGGTTGTCCTTGTGCTCCTTTGGCTTGCGGTTATCTGGGCTTTGTAATGTCACAGGCAAATGTCATCCGTTTTGAAAACCTGACACTCGGCTATGGCCGCCGCGCTGCTGTGCATCATCTCGATGGAGCTGTGGAATCCGGCAGCCTGCTGGCCGTCGTTGGTCCCAACGGTGCTGGCAAGTCCACCTTGCTCAAAGGCGTTGCCGGCGCGTTGAAGCCACTGGAGGGGCGTATTGTCCTGAGCGGAAGCAAGCCATCTGATGTTGCCTATCTGCCCCAGATTGCTGATCTCGACCGGTCGTTTCCCATGCCGGTTTTTGATCTTGTTTCGGCGGGCGCCTGGAACGACACAGGCCTTTTTGGCGGCTTTGGCAAGGGGCGCAGGAAATCCATTCAGGATGCGCTGGCGGCTGTGGGCCTGACCGGCTTTGAAAACCGCACAATTGGCAGCCTGTCAGGCGGGCAATTGCAGCGCGCACTTTTTGCGCGGCTTCTGCTGCAGGATGCGCGGGTCATTCTGCTGGATGAGCCGTTTACGGCCATCGATGCGCGCACAACGGCTGATCTGCTGGCTCTGATCCAGCGCTGGCATGGCGAAAAGCGCACTGTTATCGCTGTTCTGCATGATATGGATGTGGTGAAGCAGCATTTCCCGCAGACGCTTCTGCTGGCACGTTCACCCGTTGCTTGGGGGGATACGGCGAGCACCTTGCATCCGGAAAATCTGCTGCGGGCGCGCCGCATGAGCGAAGCTCACGATCCGCATGCTGCCGTCTGCCAGCGTGTAGCCTAGGCCTTGGGCTGATGCTCTACGACACGCTTTTTGCGCCTTTTGCAGAGTTTGCCTTCATGCGCCGCGCGCTTGTTGGTGGTGTGGCACTGGCCCTGTCCGGCGGTCCAGTCGGTGTGTTCCTGATGCTGCGCCGCATGAGCCTCACAGGTGATGCAATGGCCCATGCCATTCTTCCCGGTGTCGCGGTGGGCTATCTTTTCTTTGGACTGGCCCTCGTACCCATGACCATTGGCGGCTTGCTGGCAGGCCTTGCGGTCGCCATGCTGGCAGGCCTTGTGGCGCGCATAAGCGTTATCAAGGACGATGCCTCTTTGGCCGCCTTCTATCTGCTGTCTCTTGCACTTGGGGTCACGCTTGTGTCGCTCAAGGGATCAAACGTTGATCTCTTGCATGTGCTTTTTGGCTCGGTGCTGGCCCTCGGTGATGATGCGCTGATCCTGCTCGCCAGCATAGCCACCGTCACGCTGGTTATCCTGGCACTCATCTATCGCCCGCTGGTCATGGATACGGTCGATCCCGGTTTTCTGCGCTCGGTGTCGCGTTCCGGAACGCCTGTACACCTTATTTTTCTGGCGCTCGTTGTGCTGAATCTGGTTGGTGGCTTCAACGCGTTGGGAACCTTGCTGGCTGTTGGCATGATGATGCTGCCTGCCGCCTCAAGCCGCTTCTGGTCTGCTGATATCACGGCCATGATCGCGATATCCTGCCTGATTGGTATGATTTCCAGCTATTCCGGATTGATCATCTCCTATCATTTCAATCTCGCTGCCGGGCCTGCGATCATTCTGTCGGCAGGCTTTATCTATGTTTTTTCGCTGTTGTTGGGGCGGGAGGCAGGATTGCTCTGGAAGCTCTTGCCCTCGCGGCATTTTTCTGATTAATGTTATAGTATAACATTTTTTGGAGTTCCAGATGATCACACGCCGTATCGTGCTGTCAGCATTTGCGCTGCTGTTCTCGCCGTCACTGGCTGCCCATGCGCAGGACGCCAGGCTACCGGTTGTCGCCAGCTTCTCCATTCTGGGGGACATTGTCCAGAATGTGGGTGGTGACAGGATCGCGCTCCGGACACTCGTAATGCCGGGTGGAGATGCGCACGTCTATGCGCCCACGCCTGCTGATGCAAAGACAGTGTCTGAGGCCAAGGTTGTCATCACCAACGGGCTGAAATTTGAAGGCTGGATGCGCCGCCTGATGCAGTCTTCCGCCAGCAAAGCGACACTGGTGGAAGCCAGCAAGGGCATCAAAGCGCGGGTCGAGAAGGATGCCCATGGTCATGGCAAGGCAGATAAACATGGGCACAACCATGGCGGTGTTGATCCCCACGCCTGGCAGTCTGTCGCCAATGTGAAGATCTATGTCGGCAACATCCGGGATGCGCTGGTTGCGGCCGATCCCGCTGGCAAAGCCGCCTATGAAGCCAATGCCACGCGCTACCTCATAGAGCTTGACGCGCTTGATGCCGAGATCAAAGCCGCAATGGCCCAGATTCCGGCCGATCGCCGCAAGATCATCACCTCCCATGATGCTTTTGGCTATTTTGCTGACGCCTACGGCGTGCAGTTCACCGCACCGCGCGGGATTTCAACCGAGGCGGAGGCCTCTGCCAAGGATGTGGCACGCCTGATCCAGCAAATCAGAAAAGACAAGATCACGGCTGTGTTTGTCGAGAACATCTCGGACCAGCGTCTCATCCAGCAGATTTCAGCGGAAACCGGCGCCAAAATCGGTGGAACACTTTTTTCTGATGCCCTCTCCAAAGCGGATGGACCAGCCCCCACATACATCGGTATGATGCGCCACAACACCAAGGCCATCAGTGACGCTCTCAGGGTCACAAGCTGAAATTCCGTTGCGAGAAATGACCATGACTGAAGCGAACCCGTCGGCGAAAATCCCCGTTACAGTGCTCACCGGCTATCTCGGTGCTGGCAAGACCACCTTGCTGAACCGCATTCTCACCGAGCCGCACGGCATGAAGTTTGCCGTCATCGTCAACGAGTTTGGTGAAATCGGCATCGACAACGAGTTGATCGTGGGTGCTGATGAGGAAGTGTTCGAGATGAACAACGGATGCATCTGCTGCACCGTGCGCGGCGATCTCATCCGCATCATCGAGAACCTGATGAAGCGTCGCGGCAAATTTGACGCCATCATCGTGGAGACAACCGGCCTCGCTGATCCTGCCCCTGTGGCGCAGACTTTCTTCATGGATCAGGATGTGCAGGACAAGGCGCGCCTCGATGCTGTCGTGACTGTCGCTGATGCCATGTGGTTAAAGGACCGCCTCAAGGATGCGCCCGAAGCCAAGAACCAGATTGCCTTTGCCGATGTCATTTTGCTCAACAAGACAGATCTTGTTTCGCCAGAGCAATTGCGTGAGGTGGAAGCCCGCATTCGCGCCATCAACCCCTATGCCAAATTGCACAAGACAGTGAAGGCTGGTGTTGCCATCAAGGAGGTGCTGGGCCGCAATGCCTTTGATCTCGATCGTATTCTGGAGATCGAACCGGCGTTCCTCGATAAGGATGACCACCACCACGACCATGATCACCACCATCATGATCACGATCATACGGGGCCGGATTGCGATCATCCCAGCCACAAGCATGACCATCACGGGCATGATCATGGCCATTCGCACGGGCATTCTCATGCTGCCCACTCTCACGGCGGCCTGAAGCACTATCACGACGAGGACATGCAGTCCGTCGCGTTTGAAATTCCCGGCGATGTTGACCCCGAGAAGTTCATGCCCTGGATCAATGATCTGGTGCAGACAGACGGTGCCAGCATCCTGCGCTCGAAGGGCATTCTGGCCTTCAAGGGTGAGCCGAAGCGCTTTGTCTTCCAGGGCGTGCATATGGTGCTCGACGGTGATTTGCAGCGTGACTGGAAAGAGGGCGAAAAGCGCACTTCCAAGATCGTGTTCATCGGCCGCGAATTGAAGCGCGCTGAAATCGAGAAGGGTTTCATGGCCTGTGCGGCGTGAGCCGAAACTGTTTTCAACTTGACATCGCGGGCGTTTCGCCGGAAACGCTCGGTTGCTTGAGCAAATTGGCTCAGGGCGCGTAGCTCAGCGGGAGAGCATTCGCTTCACACGCGAAGGGTCACAGGTTCAATCCCTGTCGCGCCCACCATTTCTCCAAAATCCCGCCGCGTTAACCTTCCTTAACGAAAAGCGCTGCTCAACCTTTCTGCTTTGTCTTGACTCTGTCATGAGGCGTTGCCATATCGCCATCAGTCTTTTGGCACTCACCACATGAGAGTGCTAACAGATCTTTCAATCCTGTAGGAGCCCGGCATGGTGTCGGGCAAACATATACGAGGAACACATGAAGTTTCGTCCTCTGCATGACCGCGTTGTCGTTCGTCGCCTCGAAGGTGAAGAGAAGACAAAGGGCGGCATCATCATCCCAGATACAGCCAAGGAAAAGCCGCAAGAAGGCGTGATCGAAGCTGTTGGTTCCGGCGGCCGCGATGAAGCTGGCAAGCTGATCCCGATCGACCTGAAGAAGGGTGACATCGTCCTCTTCGGCAAGTGGTCTGGCACAGAAGTCAAGATCGACGGCAAGGACCTTCTGATCATGAAGGAATCCGACATCATGGGCGTGATCACCAAGTAATCGCCCCAACGGGTTTTTGCTGGTTTTCGTTTCCTTTTTTTAATTCAGTCCACACGGAAGGACAGTCCAATGGCTGCCAAAGAAGTACGTTTCGGAAGTGACGCGCGCGAGAAAATGCTGCGCGGCGTCGACATCCTCGCCAATGCCGTCAAGGTGACACTGGGTCCTAAGGGCCGCAACGTCGTCATCGAGAAGTCATTCGGTTCGCCACGCATCACCAAGGACGGCGTCACTGTCGCCAAGGAAATCGAACTCTCTGACAAGTTCGAGAACATGGGCGCACAGATGGTGCGTGAAGTCGCCTCGAAGCAGAACGATGCTGCCGGTGACGGCACCACGACTGCCACAGTGCTGGCTCAGGCTCTCGTTCGCGAAGGTGCAAAGTCGGTTGCTGCCGGCATGAACCCGATGGACCTGAAGCGTGGTATCGACATCGCTGTTGAAGCCATCGTTGCAGACCTCAAAAAGAACTCGAAGAAAGTGACATCCAACGCCG
>JBOFGV010000043.1:0-5755 GCA_051649305.1 Beijerinckiaceae bacterium | reverse complement strand
TCACGGGCAGGCAGAAGCCTTCATGAAGTGACGTGTTGATAAAGAACGAAGCATTTTCGTAGAGACTTTGCAGATCGGAGTCTGACACACCTGAAATCGTTCTCACAGCGCCTACCATGCCAAGACTGTGTTCAGCACTTCTTATCATATTGTTTTCATCGCGGCCGACATGGATCATAGGTACATCAACGTTGCGTTGGCGTAGCGACCACAGGGCTTGCATCAGCGGGCCGACATTCTTGTTGGGAGAGATGTTGCCGACCATCAAGCCGTAGCGTGTGTTTTGTAGAGCACTATGTTGTGGTTTAGCCGATAGCATCGCAGCTGCCTCATGAATGACGAATGTGCGCTCAGTGAGATGCGGATAAAATCGGCTGAGAGAATCTCGTGTGCTATGGCTGGGCACCATAATGCCGTCCGCTTTGCGCGTAGAGAGGTGCATCAGCGCTGTGCCTACAGCAACGGTCTTGCGGCTGTATTCTTTGGGCATCAAATTCAGATAGAGATCATGAACGGTCATGATCCGTGGCCAAGTAGTTCCGAAGGCTCCGATCGGATTGGAATTGAATTCAATCTCAGCACCGTGCTGCCTTACGATCTTCGGCAATTCTCGCCGCTGCTGCACAATATTTATGGTGTTTGATTGATAGAAATCCCGCGTTTCTATCTGCAGCTTGGGATGATTCAGCTCGGTCGGAAGTGCTTCCTTGGTCCAGCTTGTCGCCAGAACATAACGATCATCTGTGGCGGCCAGTAATCCACAAATCATGCTAAACAGGAATCGTGTAATTCCCGTGACCTTCTGCGGGGGTTCCAGCATGTGATTGATGAGAATGGTTCTCATTGGGCTCATGCTTTCTGGTTATGGCGCGCATGATACTTCGAAGAAGAGTAGTCATAATGTGATTTTAGAAGAAATGGAAAAAATGCGCTGGATTAAGGTTACATGGCGCATTGTAATCCAAGATGGTGAACGCCTGTTCATTCATGTCATGTCCATCCTGCTCCGGCTAGGAGCATTTACCATCAGGCTTTCCGCGATAGATAAGACTTAACCAGACGATCATGACAAACGCTCCTGTTAACGTTTCTGCGACTGCTGTCCGCCACCATTGTCAGGCACAGGGATCACCGGCGATCAACGCTGGGCAGGAGCAAGATATGATTAGCCATTCACTGCGGGCTTTTGTTGAGGATGTGGCCCGACGCCAGGCGTTTACGGACGAAGATATGCGGTTTCTGGATCAAGCCCGCGCTTCGTGTGCGTGCGAGCCGCGTGAGCTGGTGGAGCTATTTCTCGTCATTGACAGCTTGACGACTGAAAAACCCGCCGGCTGGCCTGATTTTCTGATCGATACGATCGTTGACATGCTGGTGTGGGGCGAGCGCCCAACCGGTGTAGTGACCACAGAGACGGCGGATTGGTTACTGGCGCGCGTGGCTCCGACGGGCTTCGTGCAGCGGGGAGCGCAGCGCGCCTTGATCGTCGCCATTGTGCGTGAAGCGCAGATCTGTGACCCACGCTTGGCCGCCATTGCCTTCGGTGTTGGACAAGCCCGTCCAGCACCCGTTCCCATGACGCGCACGTTGGGCTGGCTTGATTCTTCTGGCATCGGTGTTTGAAGCCACTCAGGGCTTCGACCTGACCTGTCACTTCGGAGGCTTCAGCTTCCGCTTTGTGAGATGATAGCTGTCGGTCTTTCCACGGATGTCCTCGCCATGAACATAGTGGCGTTGCCATCCTTCAGCCACTGCGCCAGCCTCGCGTTCCGCCAGACGCTTGTTGAAATCGGCCCTGCTGTCGGCGTAGGCGACATAGGCTTTTGCCAGTTCCGGCTCGTCCAGCAGCGAGCGGATTTCTGGCTGTATGCCATCCAGCAGGGCGTGTGCCACGGGCGTTATGAAGGCAAACGGTTCGCCCTCCTTGAACTCCACCGTACCAGTCCGGGTGAAGCGCCAGTTCATCGTGAAGGTGAAGGCAAGCCACTCGGTTTCCACCAGGCCTTCGAGCGGAACCAGATTACGCTTGTGCTCATTCGGAATGCCGCGCACCCAGAGCCCCCAGCCGGGGCTGGTACGGAACAGATAACCCGGATGGCAGGTTAGGATGCCATGGCCAAAGTGCGATTGCACAAAACGGTGCACACGGTCTGGCTCTCCCAGCGGAACGATCTGGATATCTTCCTTGCGGCTGCCACCCCACCAGGTTGCCCGAAATGGCGCGGGACACAGGATTTCCCAGCCGCTGGCATTGGCCATGGTCAGGGGAATGCAGCGATAGCCAAAGCGGTTATCGGTGGCGTCCATCCAGGGCCGCGATGACCGGGCCGGTATGATGCGGGGCGGATCCTCTTCCGTGGGATAGCACAACAGTTGCGGGGGCCGGAGAAGGTCATCTTCTGTCATCAGCGGCGGGGCAGCGGGATAATCCGGCACAGCGCACGGTTCCTCTGGTCAACCTGGAATCAGCCTGACGTCGCATTATTCTGGGGGAGGCCCCTCTCGCCGGCAACCGCGGTTTTTCCTACGCCCTTCGACGGGTGGACGCGACGGAAGCGGTCCCCTACAACGCGCACGATTTATGGTGAAACCTCCTGCTGGCGGGTGCCTGATGTTCTCGAAAATCCTTGTCGCCAACCGTGGTGAAATTGCCTGCCGGGTGTTCAAGACCGCCAAGCGCATGGGCATCAAAACGGTGGCCGTGTATTCGGACGCGGATGCTGACGCGTTGCATGTGGAGATGGCCGACGAGAAGGTGCATATCGGCCCGGCGCCGGCGGCACAAAGCTACCTTCTGATTGAGAAAATCATTGAGGCTTGCCGGCAGACCGGGGCTGAGGCGGTTCATCCCGGTTATGGATTTCTGTCGGAGCGGGAAGCGTTTGCCCATGCACTAAGGGCCGCGGGCATCACGTTCATCGGCCCCAACCCCGGCGCCATTGCCGCCATGGGCGACAAGATCGAGTCGAAGAAGGCAGCCGCTGCCGCCAAGGTTTCGACCGTGCCAGGCTATCTCGGCATCATCGAAAATCCGGAGCATGCTGTGAAGATCGCCGATGACATCGGCTATCCAGTGATGATCAAGGCGTCAGCCGGCGGTGGTGGAAAGGGCATGCGCATTGCCTATTCCAGCAGCGAGGTGGCGGAAGGCTTTGCTCGCGCCAAATCAGAAGCTGCATCATCCTTTGGCGATGACCGCGTGTTCGTCGAGAAATTCATTGTTGATCCGCGTCATATCGAAATTCAGGTGCTCGGCGACAAGCATGGCAACGTGATTTATCTGGGCGAGCGCGAGTGCTCGATCCAGCGTCGCAATCAAAAGGTTGTTGAAGAGGCGCCTTCGCCTTTGCTCGATCCGGCGACGCGCAAAAAAATGGGCGAGCAAGCGGTCGCGCTTGCCAAGGCAGTGAATTATGATTCTGCCGGCACCGTTGAGTTTGTTGCTGGCCAGGACCGGTCTTTCTTTTTTCTCGAAATGAATACGCGCTTGCAGGTCGAGCATCCTGTGACGGAAATGATAACCGGCGTCGATCTCGTCGAGCAGATGATCCGCGTGGCGGCAGGCGAAAAGCTGTCGATCACGCAGGATGATGTGAAGCTGAATGGTTGGGCGGTGGAAAGCCGGGTTTATGCGGAGGATCCCACTCGCAATTTCATGCCATCCACAGGCAGGCTTGTCGGCTACCGCCCGCCGGAAGAAGGGGCTGACGGCAACGCCACAGTGCGCAACGATACAGGTGTGTATGAAGGCGGCGAAATTTCGATCTATTACGATCCGATGATTGCCAAGCTGGTCACCCATGCGCCGACGCGCAGCGAAGCCATCGAAGCGCAGGCCCGTGCGCTGGATGCTTTTTCCATCGAAGGCATCCGGCATAACATTCCATTTCTGTCGGCACTGATGCAGCACCCGCGCTGGAAGTCCGGTCAATTGTCCACGGGCTTTATCGCGGAAGAATTTCCTGGCGGGTTTACACTGCCGAAGCCGGCGGGCGACGTTGCGCTTCATATGGGGGCTGTTGCGGCTGTCGTCGATGATGTGAGCAATCTCCGCAAACGGAAAATTTCCGGACAAATGTCTGGCTGGCAGCCGGTTGTGTTTGAGCGCGAGCGGATCGTGGCGCTGGGAGACGATCAGTATCACGCAGTTGTCGCAGATACAGACGGCGGTTGGCGCGTTTCCATGCCGGCGCGGGATGGCAGCGCGACGCGTGCGCATGTGCTGCGCTCTGACTGGCGGCCGGGCCATGCAGTCTGGCGCGGCACTATCGATCGGCGTGCCATTGCGATGCAGGTGAAGCCTATTCTCAATGGCTATTCACTTGGGCATGCCGGCGCTTTTGCCGATGCGCGCGTATACACTGCCCGTGAAGCAGAATTGGCGGCCTTGATGCCGGAAAAAATCATGGGCGATACCGGCAAGCAGCTGCTTTGCCCCATGCCCGGTTTGATCAAGTCCATTACGGTTGCGGTTGGGCAGGATGTGAAAGCCGGGGATCCGCTCTGCATCGTTGAGGCGATGAAGATGGAAAATATGTTGCGGGCCGAAAAGGATGTCAAAATCGCCAAGCTGCATTGTAAGGAGGGCGATATTCTTGGCGTCGATGCCGCCATTATGGATTTTGCCTGATGGGACGCTGACGCATGAATGGCCCCCGGCCCTCTGAAGGAGTTCTTTAACGATTGTTAACGGGAATCGTCCCAGGGTGACGGCCTTACCGAGGCCAAGCCATGACCATTCCGTTTTTCCTTGCCATGCCCGATCCGCGCGGCCGGATGAGCCGTAAGGGTTTTATCATTCTCATGGGTGTCCTTGCCGCGCTTGAGATTGCAGGCGCTGTTCTCATTCACAGGGTTGGCCTGCCACCGGATTCGCTGGTTATTCTTGCGATCAAGCTGGCGTTTCTCTGGCTGGCGGGCGTCGGCATTCTAAAACGAACCCACGATCTTGCCCTGACGGGCTGGCAGGTTCTTTCGGCTGGGCTGGGCATGCTGATCTGGGCCACTTTTGTCGTTTTGGCCTTCCTCGCTGTTGGTGGCGTTGACGCGCTGCAATCAGGATCCCTTTTGTATCTTGTGGCATGCACGCTGATTTCGTTACCGGCGATCATCGCCATCGCATGGCTGCAACTGGCGCCAGGCGATCGGCACGCCAACATGTTCGGACTGGCACCCTCGGATTGCGGTTTTAGTCTGCCCATGAAGGCCAGCGGCCCGTGGCCGATACGCCACCACTCCACTGACACTGTGTAAAAATCATGCCGCTGTATTTCGCCTATGGCGCAAATATGGATCGTGAAGGCATGGCCAAGCGATGTCCAGCTTCAAAGCCGCTAGGACTGGCGCGGCTTGCCCGGCATCGTTTCGTGGTCACCGTTGATGGCTATGCATCGGTCGTGCGCGACCCACGACTCAGCGTGCATGGGGTGGTGTGGGATTTGGCCCTGGCCGATATTCCCGCGCTTGACCGCTATGAAGGGGTTGCAAGTGGACTCTATGCGAAAATAGTCACAAGTGTGATAACCGCTGCCGGCCCGCGCCGCGCCCTTGTTTACACCGCAACCGGCAAACATCCGGGCCGGCCCAAGCCGGGATATATGGAATCGGTCATCGCCTCGGCACAGGCCTTTGGCCTACCGGAGGCCTATATCGCCAGTCTGTCGGTGTGGCTGGCGGAGGGCAGGGCAGGCACAGCTCCTGATCTTGCCCCGCTTGCAGCGTCTCCCAAAATCACGCCACGGGCCCACGCGCCTGT
>JBOFGV010000042.1:0-4954 GCA_051649305.1 Beijerinckiaceae bacterium | reverse complement strand
TTCATGGGCAAAGGCGTTTCTGCCGACAATCGCCTTGTTGTACTGCACAGGAAAGCTTGCAGCAGCTGAAACCTGCTTGGAGGCGCGGTTCAGCATCGTGGCTTCAATGCCGGTGGTGTAGGGCAGGATGTCAGCGCGGGTCTTCAGCGCCATCACCACTTCTTCGAGCGCAGCATTGCCCGCCCGCTCTCCAATGCCGTTGATGGTGCATTCGATCTGCCTTGCACCACCAGCCAAAGCGGCGAGGGAGTTGGCGACAGCCACGCCCAGATCATTGTGGCAATGGGCGGAGAATATCGCTTTGTCAGCGTTGGGCACGCGGTTGAGCACGGCTTCAAACATCGCCTGATACTCAGCGGGCATCGCATAGCCAACTGTATCAGGCAGATTGATGGTTGTCGCGCCAGCATTGATGGCAGTCTCGATGGTGCGGCAGAGGTAATCAATCGGTGTGCGTGTCGCGTCCATCGCGGACCATTCCACATCTTCCACGAGGTTGCGGGCGCGCGCCACGGTGGACTTGATGATCTCGATCACCTCGTCCTCGGTTTTGCGCATCTGGAACTGCAGATGGATGGGGGAGGTGGACACAAAGGTATGGATGCGCCCGCGTTTGGCGTGTTTCACAGCCTCGCCGCAACGGTCGATATCAGCGTTGATCGCACGGGCGAGGCCCGCAATCGTGGCGTTCTTTGTACGCTTGGCGATTTCGGCAACAGATTCGAAATCACCGATGGAAGCAATGGGGAATCCGGCTTCGATGACATCAACACCCATGGAATCGAGGCACTCAGCTACCATGAGCTTTTCCTCGAATGTCATGGTTGCGCCGGGGCTTTGCTCGCCGTCGCGCAGGGTGGTGTCAAAGATAATGACGCGGTTTGATTGTGAAGAGGTGGTCATGACGTGAGAATCCTTATCGCTTGTTCCCCGAAGCGGCTGATTCAGCACGTAGCATTGCGGGGCTTGAAGGTGAACTTTTTTAAAGTCCCCTGAAAGCCCAGGCTAAACGCCCATACGGCCCTCAGGGGCGAATAAGGAGGAGAAGAGCAAGAAGGGACAGGCCGGAGACAGCCGCCAGCGTCAACCGCAATTGGGCTTTCTTCAGATCTACCGCTTTGGCTTTGGCGCGTGCCTTTGCCATAGTCGCGACTCCCGCAAGATTGTTGCTCTGGTGACAAGATATGCCGAACTTTGTTTTTGGCAAGTGTGAGCTGGCAAAGATTGGAAGAAGAGTGAACACAGTGTTAGGGATGTGACAAGAAGGTCACAACGAATCGTGCTTTATGCTATTTGTTGTTGGTTATCAGGAGGTATTTATGCGACTTATTGCTCTTCTCGCCTCGGTTATGTTTGTTTCTGCCTGCACACAAACGGCTGCTCCTCCTGCGGCACCAGTGCAGCGGACATCTGCATCCTTCGTGACGCCGTCAAACTTCCGCTTGCCGGAAGGGCAGGGCTGCTCCGGAGATATCGCGCGCTTCAGGGCTGTGCAGGAAAATGACCTTGAAACTGGCCACGTGAACCAGAGCGTCTACAACAGGATCAAGGGCGAGATTGATCAGGCTGCCTCGCTTTGTGCGGCGGGCAATGATGCCGGTGCGCGCGGTGCGCTCTCAGCAGTCAAGAAACGGCACGGATATCCCGGTTGATCCTCTTTCCTTGATCTGATTGTCTTGTCTCCAGCAGATTGTTTTGTTCATTGTCCCAATTGCCCTTTTCTGATCCGACCCTGATCTTTTTGCTGGTCAAGATGCTGGTAACGGCAGCCATTGTTGTTTCAGCCTCACTGATCGCCGAGCGCACCGGGCCGCTTGTTGCCGCAATGGTTGCCACTTTGCCAGTGTCGGCCGGGCCGGTGTATTTCTTTCTTGCAATGGAGCATTCAGACGCCTTTATCGGCGAAGCGGCGCTGGGTAGTATTGGTGCCAGTTTTGCCACACTGGCTTTTTCTGTCGCTTATGGTTTTGCAGCACAGCGGCTTGGCATGGCAATGTCGCTGTTTCTGGCTTTTGCAATCTGGACGCCAGTCTTGCTGCTGCTGAAAACCTTGAATTTCAGTGCTGGTGTGTACTTTTTGCTTGTAGTTGTCCTGTTTATGGTTGCTCACATCGCAATGAAGCCGTTTCTAGATGCAAAGCCAGCCAAGAAGCCTTCTCTTGCATGGTATGTTATTCCGGTGCGCGCCTTGCTAGTTGCGGCCCTTGTGGGGACTCTCACAACGATAAGCTGGAGCATTGGGCCGCAGTGGTCTGGCTATTTCGCTACTTTCCCGGTTGTTTTATCAACACTCATCCTTTTTCTTCATCCCCGTATTGGTGGAAAGCCCACTGCGGCAATCATTGGCAGCGGCGTTCTTGGACTGATGGGTTTTAGTTTTGCTCTTGGATTTGTCAGTTTCGCGGCGGTTCCATTGGGCAAATGGACAGCGCTCAGCCTTGGTCTCGCCATCTGTATCCTCTGGAATCTGGCGCTTGTGATGTGGTCCCGCAGGGCGTGATCAGACCTTTTCCCTGAGCAGGCGTCGGATCACTTTGCCAGTTGTCGTCAGCGGCAATTCGTCAATAAACGCGATTTCGCGTGGATATTCATGGGCAGAAAGGCGCGTGCGGACAAAGTCCTGAATGTCCTTGGCGAGCTCATCGCTTTCGCTCCAGCCCTCTTTCAAAACCACGAATGCCTTCACAATTTCTGTGCGGAGCGCATCGGGCTTGCCAATAACGGCTGCCAGCAGGACTGCGTCATGCTTGATCAGACAATCCTCAATCTCACCCGGACCAATGCGATATCCCGAAGAGGTGATGACATCATCGTCGCGTCCAACAAAATGGATGTAGTCGTCAGCATCAATTCGGCCCTGGTCGCCAGTCGTCATCCAGTCGCCAATGAATTTTGCCGCTGTTGCCTCTGGCTTGTTCCAGTAGTTCAGGAACATCACTGGGTCCGGCCTCAGCACCGCGACCTGCCCCAGTTCATCGATGTCTGCGCTGGTTCCGTCCTCGCGGATAACACCAACGGTGTGGCCCGGGATGGGCTTGCCCATGCTGCCGGCCCGTGAAACGCCAATGGCGGCGCAGGAGCCAACCACGAGGTTGCATTCGGTTTGGCCGTAAAACTCGTTGATTGTGAGGCCCAGAGTCTCGCGGCCCCAGATGAATGTCTCTTCGCCCAATGACTCCCCGCCTGAAGCCAGAGTGCGCAGGTTGAGATCAAATTTCTGGCGCGGCCCCTTGACGCTGCGCAGCATACGCAGGGCAGTGGGTGGCACAAAGCTGTTGCGCACGCCTTGCGAGGCAATGAGGTGAAAGGCCTCATCCGCGTCAAACTTGTCGAATTTCTTCGCCACAACGGGCACACCGAAATGCAGGCCCGGCAGAAGAATGTTCAGCAAACCTCCCGCCCAGGCCCAGTCTGCCGGTGTCCAGAACCGGTCGCCTGTCTGTGGCAGAAACTCGTGGGGCAATTGCACACCGGGCAAATGGCCAAGCAGCACGCGGTGCCCATGCAGCGCGCCTTTTGGCTGGCCTGTTGTGCCAGATGTGTAGATCATCATGGCGGGGTCATCAGCCAGTGTCGGTGTTGTCACAAACTCCGGGCTTGCATGCTCGACAAACGACGCAAGGCCAGTGGTCTTGCCATCAGAACCATCAATGGACAGCACCATATCAAGGTGCTCAAGGGCAGGTGAGGAGGCAAGCGCGTTCTGGCGAATGGCGTTGAGCTTTTTAACACCGGCATCATTGGTGATCAGAACCTTGGCGCCTGCATCCTGCAACCGGTAGGCGATGGCATCGACACCAAACAGATTGGCAAGAGGAACGGCAATAGCCCCCAGCTTGTAAACAGCGATATGGGCTATCGGCACATATCGACCTTGCGGCAGCATGATGGCCACCCTGTCGCCACGCTTTATGCCCTTGCTGCGGAGTGCGTTGGCAAGCTTGTTGGCCTCCGTCTGCAAAGCGCCGTAGGTGAGGGTTTCTATTGTGCCGTTAGGCTGCACTTCAATGATGGCAGATTGATCCGGTGCGGCTTTTGCCCAAACATCGCAGCAGCTTGATGCGATGTTGTAGCGCTCAGCAACGGACCATTTGAAACGTGAGACAAGATCTGGGTAGTTGTTGGAATAGACAAGCATTTAACAAGCAATCTCAGGCTTTTACACGCACATATTCGCCCGGTGCATCCATCAGGGGCTTGTGCTTTGCTGATCCCGGTGGGCGCGCTGTAGTGCGTTTTTTCGAGACCTGATTAATCCAGTCAATCCAGTCGACCCACCATGAGCCGGGATTTTCTGTTGCAGCCGTTCTCCAGTCTTCCAGTTCACCGGCCACTGGCCCACCGGTCCAGTACTGGTACTTTGGCTTGGTCGCCGGATTGACCACACCGGCGATATGCCCAGAACCGGCGAGCACATAGCGTACAGGTCCACCAAAGAGCTGAGATCCAAGAAACACCGAGCGGGCAGGCGCGATATGATCCTCTTTGGCCGCAAGGCTGTAGATCGGTGTCTTCACTTTCGTAAGGTCAAGCTCCTCACCACCTACTACCATTGTGCCTTTGCTAAGGCGGTTTTCGAGGTAGCAGTTGCGCATGTAGAAGCGGTGGTTTGCTTCCGGCATGCGTGTGGAATCCGAGTTCCAGTAGAGGAGATCAAATGGGGCAGGTTCCTTGCCCTTGAGATAGTTGTTGATCACATAGGGCCAGATCATATCCTGCGGACGCAGCATGTTGAAGGCAGAGGCCATCTTTGAACCGGGCAGATATCCAAGGCGCCCCATGGCATCCTCGACGCCGCGGATCTGCTCTTCGTCAGCAAACACCTTGAGATCACCGGCATGGGTGAAATCGACCTGCGTGGTCAGCAGTGTGGCTGAGGCAACGCGCTTGTCTTTTTTGGCGGCAAGCCAGGCCAGCGTGATCGCCAGCATCGTGCCACCCACACAATAGCCAA
>JBOFGV010000041.1:0-9508 GCA_051649305.1 Beijerinckiaceae bacterium | reverse complement strand
CAGACTTCGACAACACGATGGCGCTGCATCCATCCGCCGCCGAAGAACTGGTGACGATGCGCACACCCAGCGAGCGCTGGCGCAAATCCTCCTAGCGTTGCAGGGCTTTCCAAAGCCTGCCATCAATAGCAGCCAACCCCAGACCAATAAACAGCATGCCAATGAGATGCTGTGGTTTCAGCGTCTCTCCCATCACAATCACGCCGAGAAGGATAGCGCTCGGCGGGATGAGCAAAGTAACGAGACTGAGGTTTGTGGCACCGGCACTCGACAGGATCTGAAAGAACAGGATGTAGGCCAGCGCAGTTGCCAAAACACCCATGGCCAGAATGGCCATCACTGGCCCCAAGCCAGGGGCTGGCAGCAGCCATGGCTGATCGAAAATAGCGACCAGCGGCACAAGCATCACCGAACTGGCTGTTACCTGTCCAAAAGCCGTCTGCATCGGCGAAATCTCAAGCGCCTTGAAGCGGCGCGCAAACAGCCCTGCAAAGCCATAGCTCAGGGCAGCGCAAAGGCAGGCGATCTGTCCAATGATCGAGATGTCTGCACCTGAAAGTGTGTCGACGCCCATCAGGATGGCGACGCCAACAAGCCCCAGCAGGATGCCGACAATCTTTGGGCCAGTCGCTTTTTCATTAGGCAGCATGACATGGAGAATGGCCACCGTGAACAGCGGCGTTGTTGCATTAAGAATGGAGGCAAGGCCAACAGCCACGCTTGCTGGCATTTGGCTCTGTCCCCAGAAGAACAGACTGAACGGGATGACATTGTTCAGAAGGCCCATGCCAAAAAACGCGAACCAGGCGGGTCGTGTTGTGGGAATGGACATGCCCATGACGCGCAAAATGATGAGCAGGGTTGTCGATGCCACCATCACCCGCAACATAACGACTGTCATCGGCGGCAGACCATTGCTGACACCCTGCGGCCATCCCTTCACGGCGATGGCCGCGAAAAGGAAGCTTGTGCTCCAGATAAACGAGAGGAGGAGCAACTTGCCCCAGTCTTTGGCGGTCATTGGATTCGGCCTGCAGTTTGGAGTGTTGCGTAGCTCAATTGTGGGCTGCGCACACCCGAAACCTGCTGATTGATTGCATCAGCGTTTCAAGGCCTCATCCAGCACACGCACAACATGCAGTGCTTCGCGCTTTGTGCCGTCATGAATCTGGTGACGACAGCTGGTGCCATCAGCCACAATGATGTCGGTGGCATCAGCCTTTCTGACAGCAGGCAGCAGCGACAGCTCCGCCATCGCCAGCGAAACATCGATGTGTTTGGCATCATAACCAAAGGCACCGGCCATGCCGCAGCAGCTGGATTCGATTGTGCTCACCTCAAGGCCGGGCACAGCCTTTAGGCATGCCTCAACTGCCCCCATCACGCCCGCTGACTTCTGGTGGCAGTGGCCGTGCAGATGTGCTTTGCGACCAGACTGATGTGTGAAGTTCAGCGTGATCTTGCCTGAGGCAATATCTGCCGCCAACAATTCCTCGATCAGCAATGCAGCATCGGCAATCGGCTGCACCTGATCCTTCGGCAGCAGCGAGAAAAACTCATCACGCAGAGTCAAAAGGCAGGATGGTTCCAGCCCAACAATTCTTGCGCCTCGCGCCACAAAAGGAGCCAACGCTTCAACTGTGCGAGCCGCTTCCTCACGCGCCTGCTTCACTTGCCCGCAGGAAAGGAAAGTGCGTCCGCAGCAAAGCGCTCTGGAGCCGAGCTTAGCAGTCACATGATGCAGGCGATAACCGGCAGCCTGAAGCACGCGGGCCGCGGCTTCAAGGTTCTCACCTTCGAAATAACGGTTGAAGGTATCTCCGAACAAAATGATATCCTTGCCGTCTCCCACCACATCTGCCGGGTGTGCGACTTCACCCTGCTCCTGCCAAGGCTTCTGCCACACAGGCAGGGTCCGGCGCGCAGAAAAACCTGTCATTTTTTCAGAGAGTTGCGCCAGTCCGGGGATTCTGTCTCTGAGGTTCATCAACCATCGCATGCGGCTGACAACAGGTGCGTAACGGGGAAGCCAGGCCACCAATCTGTCCTTCAAGCCCAAACCATGGCGGGCGTGATAGTGGTGCAGGAACTCCACCTTCATCTTCGCCATATCAACGCCTGTCGGGCACTCTCGCTTGCACGCCTTGCAGCCTACGCAAAGGTCCATCGCTTCTTTCATCTCGGGCGAAGTGAAAGCGTCCTTGCCCAGTTGTCCGCTGATCGCGAGGCGCAGCGTGTTGGCACGCCCGCGCGTCACATGGGTCTCGTCTTTGGTGGCGCGGTAGGAGGGGCACATCGCCCCGCCCGAAAGCTTGCGACAGGTGCCGTTGTTGTTGCACATCTCGACAGCTTGCCCAAAGCTGCCGTCGGCGGACCAGTCCAGCGCATCAGGGCCGGGGAGGGCGGTTTGATACGCCGGGCCAAAGCGCATCAGCGCGCGATCATCAAACCGCAGAGGCTGCACAATCTTGCCGGGGTTCAGGCGGTTGTCAGGATCAAACGCCTGCTTCACCTCGCCAAAGGCCCGTGTGAGCCTTGCACCAAACAACGGCTCGATAAACTCCGAGCGGGAAATGCCATCGCCGTGTTCGCCAGAATAGGAGCCTTCAAATTTCTTGACGAGGGCAGCGGTTTCTTCCGCAATGCTGCGCATGGCTTTCACGCCTGCCTCGGTCTTCATGTTGAGGATAGGCCGCACATGCAGGCAACCAACTGAGGCATGAGCATACCATGTGCCGCGCGTGCCATGGCGGGCAAAGACATCGGTGACGGCAGAGGTGTATTCCGCCAGACGATCCAGCGGCACTGCGCAATCCTCGATGAAGGACACCGGCTTTCCGTTGCCTTTCATGGACATCATGATGTTGAGGCAGGCTTCACGCACCTCCCACACCTGCCGTTGGCGGGGCGGCTCCACCACTTCAACGACAGCATTGCTGAAGCCATAATCCGCCATGCACTGATCAAGGCGCTTGAGCTGATGCTTCAGTGCATCAAGGGTTTCGCCCGCAAACTCCACGAGCAAAAGACAATCCGGCTGCCCGCGTGTGATATCTGCCAGCGTGCGGCGGAAGAGCGGAATGTCGGCGCCGAGCACCAGCACATTGTTGTCAACCAGTTCTACAGCTACCGGGCCAAGCGCCACGATATGCTGCGTGGTTTCCATGGCTGCCGTGAAGCTGGGGAAATGGCACACGCCCATGACGCGGTGGACGGGCAAGCGAGAGAGCTTCAGATTGATCGCGGTAAAGGCCGCCAATGTGCCTTCAGATCCCACCAGCAAATGCGCTAGGTTGGGATCAGGCTCAATCAGCGCATCAAGGTTGTAGCCGCCGACACGCCGCTGCACCTTGGGATAGCGTGCCAGAATTTCCGCCCGCTCGCGCTTTGCGATTCCCAGCATGGCTTTCGCGAGGGGTTGGTTGCTGGTAGCGGCGACGGCAGCAAAATGCGCCGTTTCTCCCGTCACAAGCAGCGCGTCAACGCCCAGCACGTTGTCTACCATCTTGCCGTAGTGGATGGACCGCGCACCGCTGGAATTGTTGCCGGTCATGCCGCCAATAGTGCAGCGGCTGGCAGTTGATGGCTCAACCGGGAAGAACAGGCCATCGGCTTTCAATCGTGCATTGAGGTGCTCCAGCACCACTCCGGGCTGGACGGTCACAGTCTGGCCTTCGGGATCGTAGTTCAACACCGTGTTGAAGGCGCGGCTGCAATCCATCACAAGGCCGTTGCCAATGGGCTGACCGTTCTGCGATGTGCCGCCACCGCGCATGATGACCGGGACATCCCGCGCCTTGGCAACATCCATCGCTGCGGCTACATCCTCGGCGCACTTGGGAAAAACCACGCCTTGCGGGATCATCTGATAAATCGACGCATCGGTGGCGTAACGACCGCGCGTGAAGGCATCAAAGCGCACATCGCCTGTCATGGCCTGCTTCAACCGCCGTTCAAGGTCGATATCCCGTGCGGTCTGCATCATGTCCTCTTGCGTCTTGGTCATTTATAATACAAAATACAAAAATGAGATGCAAGCGGTGATGACGCTGCTGCA
Source organism: Beijerinckiaceae bacterium (assembly GCA_051649305.1). Taxonomy (GTDB): domain Bacteria; phylum Pseudomonadota; class Alphaproteobacteria; order Rhizobiales; family Beijerinckiaceae; genus JADCCX01. The sequence goes on along the minus strand of JBOFGV010000041.1, from coordinate 5,451 downwards.
AGGCTTTCAGGAGAATCGCCATGGCCCATGCCGGTCGTCACTTTTTGCAAATTCCCGGACCAACGAACACCCCGCTCGCTGTTCTTGCTGCTATGGCGAAGCCGACCATCGACCACCGCGGGCCGGATTTCCAGAAACTCGGCAAGGAAGTGCTGGCCAATATCAAGCCGATCTTTGGCACCAAAAATCCTGTCATCATCTATCCGGCAACCGGCACGGGCGCATGGGAAGCAGCACTCGTGAACACACTGTCACCCGGTGACAAGGTGCTGATGTTCCGCACCGGTTGGTTTGCCACGCTCTGGCACAAGATGGCGGAAAAGCTCGGGCTGGATGCTGTCATTATCGATAGCGACTGGCGGGCAGGCGCTGACGCTGCCCAGATCGAGGCGCATCTCAAGGCGGATAAATCCCACAGCATCAAGGCCGTTTGCGTCGTGCACAACGAAACCTCGACAGGCTGCGTTACCAATGTGGCCGCTGTCCGCAAGGCGATGGATGCCGCGCGCCATCCCGCCCTGCTGATGGTGGATACAATCTCGTCGCTTGCGTCGATTGAATATAAGCACGATGAATGGGGCGTCGATGTCACCGTGTCCGGCTCGCAGAAGGGCCTCATGCTGCCGCCGGGCTTGTCCTTCAATGCCGTGTCTGACAAGGCGCTTGCGGCTGCGAAAACCAACAAGTTCACGCGCTCATTCTGGGATTGGCATGAGATGATTGCCATCAATGCCAACGGCTTCTTCCCCTACACGCCGTCTACCAATCTGCTGCAGGGCCTGAAGGTGGCGCTGGACATGCTGAACGATGAAGGCATGCAGAACGTTTTTGCCCGTCATGACCGCGCAGCAGAAGCCACACGCCGTGCCGTCAAGCACTGGGGCTTTGAAACAGTCTGCCAGAAGTCCTCGGACTATTCGAGTTCGCTGACAGCCGTCTTCCTGCCGACAGGTCACTCTGCAGATGGCTTGCGCAAGACAATCCTTGAAGCGTCGAACATGTCCCTTGGCAATGGCCTTGGCATTCTGGCCGACAAGGTGTTCCGCATTGGACATCTCGGTGATTTCCACGATCTCATGGTCACGGGCACCCTGTCTGGCGTCGAGATGGGACTGGCCGCTGCCGGTGTTCCCCACAAAGCGGGTGGCGTTCAGGTGGCCATGAGCTACCTGCAAGGCAACAAGGGACCAGCCCTCGCTGCTGAATAGTCGCTGACATCAGATCATTTGATTGACGGACACGACATGGGCGAAGCGGTCTGACAACGCCGCCAAGGCAGCGTCGTGCAACGTCCTGGCCGGGATCACTCCGTCGCCCGAGGGATGTGGCAGGTCGCGGGTAGCGCAGGCATCCGCAGCCACAACAGAGAAGAGGCCTTCATCAAGTGCTGCGCGCACCGTGGATGACACACACATGTGTGTCATGAACCCTGCAACGATCAGTGTACGATCCTTATCACGCAGATGCTCAGCAAGGGTTGTGCCCGAAAAGGAGTTGGGCCGCGGCTTCTCAACAATGATTTCGCCTTCAAGAGGTGCCAGCGCGGCGATGAAATCACCACGCTTGCTGGCGCGATCAAACATACCTCCCGCAGCACCTTTGTGCGCGACATGGATGATTTGAGTGCTATTTCGGCGGGCATGAGCCAGCAAACGGGCCGCAGCGGTTATGGCTCCTTCCGTTTCAGGCAGTGTAATCGGCCCCTCCAGGTACTCGTTCTGATAATCAATCAGCACCAAAGTGGCATTGGCGAAATCCGGCTTGCTAAAAGTTCGCCCCGAGAGGGCAAGCAATGTCTTTGTCTGTTTCATGATCATCTCCGGTTGAGGTGCTTGCGACATCTCAATATTTCGCATGCTGCAATCTTGCAGAATAGATCGAGATAATGCAGATTAAACTGCATGAATGCAGCATTGTCATGGGATGATCTGAAACTGCTGGAGGCTTTGGCTGCTGCTGGTTCCTATCACGCTGTCGCACATCAGAGCAGCGTTGATGCCACAACAATTGCCCGCCGTGTTGAACGCATGGAGCGCCGGCTTGGTACAGCAGTTTTCGAGCGCGTAGATGGCCGGCTGCAGCCAACGCCGATTGCTCAGGCGGCTTTGCCGTCCATTGTCGCCATGCGCGAGGCCGCTGAAAGTGCGGCGGCTGCTTTGTTGCACACACAGGCAGAACTTTCCGGGCAAGTCAGAGTCTCTTCTCTTGGCTTTATTCAGAGCCGATGGCTGGCTCCGGCTTTGGGTTTGTTCCATCAGGCGCACCCCAAGGTGACACTGGCTCTGATGGCTGAGGACAGGAGTATCAGCTTCGAGCGGCGTGAAGCGGATATCGCCATCAGGCTTGGCCGCCCGGATGACAATGTCGCGCGGATACGAAAACTTGGAACGCTGGAGTTCAGTTTGTACATGCCAGTGGCAAGTCAGCACGCTCCAGAGTCTGGCAACCTGCCGGTCGTGCGCTACGACGCCAGTCTGGATCACCTTCCTGAGATGCAAATGCTTGATACGCTTTTGCCTGATGCACCAGTTATCCTGCGATCCAGCCGTCTTGATGTGTTGATGTCAACTGCCTTGGCAACGGGCGCAGCTCTTATGTTGCCAGAGCAGATCGGTGATAGCGAAGCGGGATTGGAGCGCCACCCATCTCTCGGTCAACCTGTAAAGCGTGAGGCTTACCTGATGATGCATCCCGACCGCATCGAAACGCCCAGCGTGCGCGCTGTCGCCGACTGGATCATTACGCTCTTTGCAAAGAACTGATCGTCAAACGGGCAGCTTCACATCCGTCGCCCTGCGCTCCAGTGCCGGTGCGCGCGAGCGGATGCGGAAGATGGTGACAGCAAGCACGGCTGCATGTGTCAAAGCCATGAACAGGAACAGTGCCTGCGGGCCAATACGCTCCATGAGTAGGGCCGCCAGTAACGGTCCGAAAATCGCGCCAACACTGTACAGAAACAGAAGGCCTGATGCGATTGTCACGGACTGGTACGTTTCGCCACGGTCGTTGGCGTGGGCAATAGCGACCGAGTATTGCGTCATGGCTACGGTGCCAAGCAGAAAACCAAGCACGCCCATGAAGAGGCCAGGCAGGCGACCAAAAATTGTCAACACAGTTTCGATGATGCCGGCAATCAGGATCATGGCTGCCAGAACCAATCGCCGGTCCATACGGTCAGAAATGCGTCCTATAGGCCAGATGGCCACCGCTGAGCCGATAATGGTTGCGGTCAGGAACCAGGCGATTTCTTTCGTTGGCATGCCGATGGATGTGCCAAACACCGGAAAGAGCGACCAGAACGAACCGCTCGCGCCGCCAATGCCCAGTGCAGCAATGGCAGACACCGGTGCGTTTTTGAAAAGCCAGCCAAGTTCCAGTGCCGCTGTCTCGGGCAGGGGAGGCGGCTCGGTTGTCGAGAGCGAAAACGGGATAATTGATAGCGCAAACAGCATGCCCACAACTGCAAAGAGCGAGAACTGCATGGGATCAGCCGTCGTCAGCAGCATTTGTCCCGCAGCGACAGCAATGAAATGCACGAACTGGTAAGCAGAGGCCATCTGCCCGCGATGCTCGTTTTCAGCCTTGCCCTGCACCCAGCCGTCAATCACGCCGTAAAGTCCGGCAAAGGCAAAACCAATGACGGCACGCAAGCCAATCCACCATAATGGGCTGACCACCAGCGGATAGGCGACAGCCACAATCATCGCCAATGCCGAGAAGATGGCATAGGCCTTTACGTGGCCCACGCGGCGGATGATGGCAGGCCCCAGCAAGGTGCCCGTCAGCATGCCTGCGAAAAAGACAGAGCCCAGCAAGCCGAGTGAAACACTGGAGAAGCCCTCAAGCTTGCCCCGCAGCGGTACGAGCGTGTTCAGAAGCGCATTGCCGGCAATCAGCGCAAGCACGGACATCAGGATGGCAGCGATGGAGGTGTAAGGCGTGCGCATGGATGTTCCTGTATGGGCCTGATTCACGCGTCCATCAATGCCCCAACATGCGCTACCACACTTTCCGAAAGACCGATCAGATCATAGCCGCCTTCCAGAACGGACACGATGCGGCCTTTGCAGCGCTTGGCGGCTATCGCCATCAATTGCTCTGTTGCCCATGCGAAATCCGATGCTTCAAGGCGCAGATTGGCCAATGGGTCACGGTGGTGCGCATCAAAGCCTGCGGAAATGACGATCAGATCAGGCGCATGCATATCAACACGCGGCAGGATGGCGCGTGTGAATATCTCGCGGAAGGCTTCACCATCGTCATTGCTTCTGAGCGCGGCATTGACGATGGTGCCATGCTCGCCGGTTTCAGTAGGCGAGCCTGTACCGGGATAAAGCGGCATCTCGTGGGTTGAGGCATAAAGCACAGTCTTGTCAGACCAGAAGATGTCCTGCGTGCCGTTGCCGTGGTGCACATCCCAATCAATGATGGCCACACGCTCTGCACCGTGTTTTTGCTGGGCAATGCGGGCAGCAACCGCTGCATTGTTGACAAAGCAAAAGCCCATGGCCTTGTCATGCTCTGCATGGTGCCCCGGTGGCCGCGAGGCAACAAAGGCGTTTTTTGCCTCGGCCTGAAAAACTGCATCGACAGCGCGCTCAACGCTGCCTAGCGCGCGCACCACCGCTTCCATTGTTCCAGGTGAAACAAAGGTATCGGCATCAATGCCTCTGAACCCTGTTTCAGGCTGCATAGCTGCGAAAGCATTGATATAGGCTTCATCGTGCACAAGCCGCGCCAGTGACAAAGCCGCAACAGGCGCTGTTTCACGCATAAGCGGTTTAAATCTGTCGGCGGAAAGTGCGGTTTGCACAGCTCTGATCCGGTCCGGCCGTTCGGGATGGCCATCAGGAACAGCGTGATGCTGATAGGCATCGTGGGATATCAAAAGTGTTGTCATGATCCAAATTCTGCTGTGGCCATTAAGCATGTTTTGTTGCTGCAGTGCAACAAGCCAGCAGCTGTTGCGGATTTGCACTCGCCTTTTGCCACATTTATTGATACGCAACAAAACGTAATCATTAACGCTGGATTAATAACATGAAAAAGAGCGCCGCTCTTGTCATTCTGGGTGCAGCAGTCCTGCTTGGGGCCTGCAAAACAACACCTTTTCCCGATCCTGCCCTGACAGCGCGCGATGTTGAGCTGCTTGCATTGACGCCAAAGTTTGATCGTTCCAACCAGGATCCTTTCCGCATGCGCCAGCGCATGAAGGACAATACCGGCAAGGAGCCCGGTACGATCGTGATCGATTCAGACAACAAGTTCCTCTATTTTGTTGAGGAAGGCGGCACGATGCTGCGTTACGAAATTTCTGTGGGTTCGCAGGAATTCACATGGCGCGGTGACGCTGAAGTGCGCCGCAAGGCCGAGTGGCCGCAGTGGGTTCCGATGGAAGAAGCCCGCAAGCTGAACCCTGCCTTGCCAAAGGTTGTTTTGGGTGGACCGGAC
>JBOFGV010000040.1:0-10647 GCA_051649305.1 Beijerinckiaceae bacterium | reverse complement strand
GGTCAAAGGCGATGACGCGCATCTTGAGGCCAATGCCGCGTTCCGCGACGATGGAACCGATGTTGCCGCAGCCGATGATGCCCAGCGTTTTCGCAGTGATCTCGACGCCCATGAAGCGGTTCTTCTCCCACTTGCCGGCCTGTGTCGAAGCGTCAGCCTCCGGCAGCTGGCGGGCGAGCGCCATCATCATGGCAATGGCATGCTCTGCTGTGGTGATGGAATTGCCAAACGGCGTGTTCATCACGATGATGCCTTTGGCGGTGGCAGCCGGGATATCAACGTTGTCAACGCCGATACCGGCGCGGCCAATGACCTTCAGCTTCGTGGCAGATTCCAGCAATTTGGCTGTCGCCTTGGAAGCTGAGCGGATGGCGAGGCCATCGTAATCGCCGATCATGGCGGCCAGCTTGTCCTTGTCCTTGCCCAGCGTCGGATCAAAGGTCACGTCAACGCCGCGATCCTTGAAGATCTGCACGGCTGCGGGTGAGAGAGCGTCTGAGATGAGTACGCGTGGTTTGGTCATCGCGGGATCCTTTGTTGAGAGGTTTTGAAGAAAAGCAGCAGGTCAGCTGCTTGCGCGTTGGAAGAAGGGCTCAATAGTCGCGGCAGTGATGGCCAGATCAACCGAAGGCGAAACACGGATATCGAGCGGTCGTCCGGCTGGAACGTCGGCCCCGGCCTGCGCCATGAGACGTTTCGCTAGCGTTGTCTGATCGGTCTGGGAAATCATCTCGATCATGAGTGACTCAGCACCCTCAACAACGACCAGAGAAAAATATGCTGCATCGACATCCGCCATTGTTTCAAGGACCGTTCGCACCTTGTTGACGAACGCAGTTGGATAGTCGTCGGGCGTGCCAATGAGCATGGTAGCACCGGCCTTGAGCTCGATCGGCCCATCGACCTCGAAGGACCCTGACAGCATGCGCGAGATTTCGTCAGGCAGGAATTCCTTGCCGTAATCCGAGCGTGGATTCAGGACAAATCCAAAACCAGGATACTGCGAAAACAGCTCTTTCGCATTTTCCGCAGAGGCCGCATGTGGCTTGGAAGTGGCGTTATGGATGCGCAGTGGCGACGTGAAGATAGCAATCCAGTCGACGTCACTGTAGCTGGCAGTCATGATGTTGACTGGCGTGTCATCAGCCAACACAAAATTGCCGCTTGCATCTTGCCTTGCGTTGGAAAAATCACCGAGCAGAGCAATATAAACTGTTGCATCCAGCAGGGCCTTTGCAAAGGCTATGCGGTCGCCAGTGCCGTCTGCGGCTGCGATGAGTTGCCGTTCAATATCGTTTTCTGGCTTGAACATGCCTCAGCCTTTCGATGCCATCCTGTGCGCGGTGCAGTGCTTGGAGGTGCGCCGCAGACACGGGATCTTTGGGGAATGGGATGCTTAACTGGGAGAAGATCCCGGGTCAGCGCCGCGTCACTTCGTGCCGCAGCGCGCCCGGGACGACAGGTCACTTCAATTTCGCTTTTTCAGCGGCAAACGCCTTGGCGATCCACGGCAGCAGCGCTTTCACATCACGTGTCTGGACTGTCGCACCGCACCAGATGCGCAGTCCGGGAGGCGCATCGCGGTAGTGGCCGAGATCAAGGCCAACGCCGTCTTTTTCCAGCGAAGCCACGATTGCTTTGGCGAAGTTCGCCTGCTCGTCGGCAGACAGCTTTGTGACTGCAGGGTCTGTGAACTTGAGGCAGACCGAGGTGTTCGAGCGGGTCTTTGGCTTCACCGCCAGAAAGTCGATCCAGCCATTAGCTTTCACAAAACCGGCGATCGCGCGGGTGTTCGCATCAGCCCGCTTGATCAAGCCGTTGAGACCGCCGACCTTCTTCGCCCAGTTCAGCGCATCAATGTAATCCTCAACGCAGAGCATCGACGGGGTGTTGATGGTTTCACCTTCAAAGATGCCTTTGATCAACTTGCCGCCAGAGGTGAGGCGGAAGACTTTCGGCAGCGGCCATACTGGCTTGTAGCTTTCAAGCCGGGCCACAGCGCGCGGGCTGAGGATCAGCATGCCGTGGGCTGCTTCGCCGCCCAGTGCCTTCTGCCATGAGAAGGTAGTGACATCGAGCTTGGCCCAGTCGAGATCCTGCGCAAAGGCAGCGGATGTCGCATCGCAGAAGGTGAGGCCTTCGCGGTCAGCGGCAATCCAGTCGGCGTTGGGCACGCGCACGCCTGAGGTGGTGCCGTTCCATGTGAAGCAGATGTCGCGGGTTTTGGTGTCGAGCTTGTTGAGGTTGGGAAGCTCGCCGTAGGGCGCGATGACCGTCTCGCAGTCGGTGAGCTTCAGCTGCTTCACAGCATCGGTGATCCAGCCTTCGCCGAAGCTCTCCCATGCCACCATGGTCACAGGGCGCGCGCCAAGCATGGTCCACATCGCCATTTCATAGGCGCCGGTATCAGAGGCTGGTACGATGCCGATGAGATAATCCGCAGGAACCTGCAGCACTTCGCGTGTGAGATCGATGGCAAGCTTCAGCTTGGCCTTGCCGATCTTGGCTCGGTGCGAGCGACCCAGAGGCGCATCTGACAGGGCTTTGAGGGACCATCCGGGGCGCTTGGCGCAGGGGCCGGATGAAAAATTGGGCACGGGGGGCTTGATCAAAGCAGCCGCTGTTGCGGGTAGTGTCGTCATAGCAATCTCCATCCTCACAGATGTTTGCGCCTCGTTAGGGAGGCGTGTCCTGAGGCGAGATATGCGGGAAGAGCGGCGAGAAGTCAATCAACGAATATCGCCGCTTAATCCTCTATAGCCAAATTCAATGCTCTTTGCGCGATAACAGGGGATTCACCAGCACCAATAATATACTCAATTTCGTTACCGCGCACCGCAACTCTTGTGCTAAAATAGAATATGTTGCCTTCCTTTGTCTTCCCAGTTCCAGTTGCATTAATTCCTGCATGTTTAGTAGCTCTGTATATATTAGCAGCTGTAAGGCGTCCTTGTGAATATGTAGATTTTAGACCTTTTTCAACGTTATTTCTTATAAATTCATTATTTGTATTTGCTTCTCTGAGTACATCTTCTAATTTTTTACCAGATAAATCGAGTTTGTTGTAATCTTTGCTAAAACTAATTATGCTTAGTTTGCCACACTTTTCAGCTGGACAAGCAAAATAAGTCCATCCTGTGTTGCCCGTAGCACTCAATGAAGGCTGATTAATCTGCTGATAACCCGCTGCCTGAATTTTGGAGATCGTCTGCATCGAAACGGTTGATTGACAAGCTGCGAGTGAAACAAAGATGGCGCTGAAAAAAATCGACTTGAGTAGGCGGAACATTTGCTTTTCCTTCTAAAATATTCTGAAAAAAGAAGATCAATACAGTTATTATATGTCAATAGAAAATCGCAAAAATAAGAATGACAAAAAACGTTTCTTGAAATTATAGCCATTGAAAAGCCTCTTGCCTTTTCTCCTCACTCACCCCCATCTCTGTCGTATGCCTTCACCCGCTTTTGACAACAGCTACGCGCGCCTGCCTGCGCATTTCTACGAGCCGCGGTTGCCATCGCCGGTTAAAGCACCGCGCCTGCTGAAGCTTAACCGGACGCTGGCCGAATCGCTGGGGCTTGATGCGAACTGGCTGGCGAGTGATGCCGGTGTCGCCATGCTGTCGGGCAATGCGTTTCCAGAGGGCGCTGCCTCCATGGCGATGGTCTATGCGGGACATCAGTTTGGCCAGTTCACGCCGCAACTGGGAGACGGGCGTGCGCTTCTGGTGGGGGAGATTGTGACGCCGGATGGCGAGCGCCGCGATATCCAGCTCAAGGGTTCTGGCCGCACGGCTTTCTCGCGCGGTGGTGATGGGCGGGCTGCGCTCGGCCCTGTGCTTCGGGAATATCTCATCAGCGAGGCGATGCATGCGCTTGGCATTCCCACGACGCGGGCGCTTGCAGCAGTAGCCACTGGCGAGCACATGTGGCGTGAAACACCCCAACCCGGCGGGATTGTGACGCGCGTCGCTGCAAGCCACATTCGTGTCGGCACGTTCCAGTTCTTTGCCTCGCGTGGTGATACAAAAGCGCTTGCTGCGTTGAGCCAGCATGTTATGGCGCGGCATTATCCCGCTGTGCTTGAGGCGCAAAATCCGGTGCTTGCGATGCTTGATGCGGTGATTGACAAACAAGCCGCGCTGATTGCGCAATGGATGGCAGTTGGCTTCATCCACGGTGTGATGAACACTGACAACATGACTGTTTCGGGTGAGACAATCGACTACGGTCCCTGCGCCTTCATGGATGCCTATGATCCACAAACCGTGTTCAGCGCCATTGATCGCGGCGCGCGTTATGCCTTCGGCAACCAGCCCAAAATTGCCCATTGGAATCTAGCGCGTTTTGCTGAGGCATTGCTGCCGTTGCTCGATGCTGATGCCAACACCGCCATGGGCTTGGCGACTGATGCCATCAACCGTTTTCCGGCCCTTTTCGCCGATGAGATGACCGCAAGATTGCGCGCCAAGCTGGGGCTCCACACCGCGCAGGAAGGCGATCTGGCACTCGCGCAGGATTTGCTGCAAACAATGGCTTCCGGCAATGCGGACTATACGCTTAGCTTCCGCCTGCTGTGTGACGCTGCGGATGGAAAGGATGCTGCGTTCCGGGATCAGTTTGCAGTCACTGGTGCGGTTGATGCCTGGCTTGCAGGCTGGCGGGCGCGGCTGGCGCAGGAGCCGGATTCCGCCATGCGCAGTGCCCAGATGAGCCGCGTCAATCCAGCCATCATTCCACGCAACCACAATGTCGAGGCTGCCCTTGCCGCTGCGGTTGAGGGCGATGATCTGACGTTGTTTGATGCGCTGCATGAAGCATTGGCAAAGCCGTTTGACGATCTCCCAGTAGGTTCAGACCTCGGGTTGCCGCCTGCAACAGTGGATGAAGGATACCGCACTTTTTGCGGGACATAACCATCATCCAAGCCCTTTCTGCTTGCATCTTCGCAAATCAATTCTGCCAAAGCCCTGTCTTGAATGCACTCCATGCCAAGTCCATATGGCCCCTGTCACGCCGTGATGAAACCATCCTCAGGAGCCTCTTCCTATGACCACAGTCGCTATCGTTTATCACTCTGGCTACGGCCACACCGCTGTTCTGGCTGAAGCCGCTGCCGAAGGCGCGCGCAAGGCTGGTGCAAAAGCAGAACTCCACAAGATTGAAGGCCTGACCCAGAATTTTGATGCCATGCTCGATGCGCTGGATGGCGCTGATGCGATCATTTTTGGTGCGCCAACCTACATGGGCGATGTTTCCGCGCCTATGAAAGCGTTCATGGATGCCTCTTCGAAGAAGTGGTTCGTTGGCGCATGGAAAGACAAGGTGGGTGCGGCTTTCACAAACTCCGCGTCGTTCTCGGGGGACAAGCTGAACTCGATCATGTCGCTCGCTGTCTTCGGTGCGCAACAGCAGATGATCTGGGTCGGCATGCCGCACATGAAGGCGCAGTTCAACGGCAACGAAACCTCTGCTCCAACCGAATATAACCGCATCGGATCATGGCTCGGCGGCATGGCGCAGTCTGACAATGCTGGCGCAGACGTAACACCGCCATCGGGCGACAAGCTGTCGATGTCGATGCTGGGTGAGCGCGTCGCAACAGTGGCCAAGAAGCTGAAGGCCTGATAGAGGGTCAAAAAAACGAGGCGGAGCTTGCAATCGATATGTCTGAAACTGACAAGCCCCGCCTCATCTATTTCGCTGATACCATGTGTTCCTGGTGCTACGGTTTTGCACCGGAGATGAACAGCGTTCTGCTGGAAATGGGCGAGGAGATTGACCTCATCCTGCAGGCAGGCGGCCTGCGCCCCTTCAATACCGAAGTCCTGACCGACGAGATGAAACCGCGTTTTCGCGGCTACCGCGAGCAGGTGCAGGCAGCCAGCAACCAGCCGTTTGACTGGTCCTTCTTCGAGCGTGAAGGCTATGTGATGGACACTGAGCCCGCCTCGCGTGCTGTTGTGACGATGCGCGCCCTCAGTGTCGGCTCGGCCTATGCCTATATGCACGCGATCCAGCGGGCCTATTTTTCCCTCAACGAGGATATCCGCGATACGGATCTGCTGGCGGCCTATGCCGGGCAGTTTGAGGTTTCGCCGGATGAGTTCAAGGCAGCCTTTGAATCAGACGCCATGAAACAGGCAACCCTTGCGGATTTCCAGCTTGCGCAGCGCTTCCAGATCAACGGATTTCCGGCGCTTGTGCTGCTGAAAGGGAAGGGGGCCTATCAGATCAGCAATGGCTATATGAAAGCCGATGATGTGGTGGCCAACCTACGGCGCGCGCTTGCGCATGTGGCCGGAACACCTTAGGGGCAGCGTCTTCAATGGTGCGAAAAGTCTCCACTTTACGGGCACCTTTCCTCAAGCGTGTGTCGACAGATATGACTGCTCTTGACGAGCGCAGTGGCTATCCTTTCGATCTTCCGCTTGTACGCAAGGGTGGCGTTGAAATGGACTTTTCTGGTCCTGTTTCAGTCATTGTTGGTGAGAATGGAACAGGAAAGTCGACCATTCTGGAAGCCATTGCTGAAGTTGCCGGTTTCGGAAAGATGGGGGGCACGCGCAATGCCCGCAATGCTGACTGGACCGAAGAAAAGTATGTCGATGCAGAGGTCGCAGATCTGCGCTCTCCTGAAATTGCGGCCCGCAGAATACGTGAATCGAGGTCGGAAGATAATCTCGCTTCTGTGTTGCGCCTAGCCTGGCTGCCAAAGGTTACAAGTGGCTTTTTCTTCCGTGCCGAGACATTTCACCGTCTTGCAAGATACATGGATGAGGTTGCCGTTTTTGGTGGTGGCGCAATGCCGCTTCATCTCAAAATGTCTCATGCTGAAGGCTTTCTGGATTTTTTTGAGTCGCGGTTCTCTGGGCCATTTCACAAGCCGCATCTCTTCATCTTTGATGAGCCTGAATCTGCCCTGTCACCCCGTCGCCAGATCGACTTCCTGAAGATGATCCACAAGCTTGAGGCCAGCGGTATGTGTCAGATGATTATTGCAACGCATTCCCCTGTCTTGATGGCTTATCCCGGCGCACAGTTGTTACGTTTGTCGCGAGGCTCGATTGATACATGCTCCCTGGAGCAGACGGACCATTTTCGGTTTTTACGGGAGTTTTATCTGGATCCAGTTGGGTTTATCGAAGCCACGATGAACGATTGAGTGTTATGTGGGGTAGGCCTGATTTATCTGCCGGAAGGCCAGAGACATGCCTTAAACTGAAACGGCATCTCCCCTTATTGAAGTTTATCGCGATAAACTGAAATAGCCGCTTAACGCATCTGACTTCATCAGGCAGGTGCTTCCAGGGTAATCTCACCATGGATGAAATCGCCACAGTGACATCATGAGCCCCAAAGTCAAACCCACTTCCAGCGCGTTGGCCGGGCGACCATTGAGGTGCCTGATCCAGGCAAGCACGAAAAAGATCAGCACAGCTTCAAAGATACTGCCGCCAAAAAGGCCGGTCAGAACGCCGATCTGCAGGGCGCTGGGGGGATCAAAGAGTTCGCGCTGATTATCTGCCAAGCTCAATCCACCCTCATCCACCCCTCAGGCATCAGGCGCTCCTGTGGCGTGAAGCGACCCTTGTAGTTCATCTTCTGAGAGCCCTGCACCCAGTAGCCCAGATAGAGATACCGAAGGCCAAGCTCCTGCGCCCGCTTGATGTGGTCAAGGATCATGAGGGTGCCAAGGGAGCGGCTTTCCTCATCGGCATCAAAAAACGAATAGACCATCGACAGGCCATCGCTCAGCACATCCGTCAGGCAGACGCCGAGCAGGGGACCTTGCCCGCGCCCGGTGAATCCACTGTCGGGCCCGCGCCGGCGGTATTCCACAACCGCTGTATCCACATGGCTGTCTTCCACCATCATGGCAAAATCGAGCACAGTCATATCCGCCATGCCGCCAACACCATGGCGGGCATCGAGGTAATGGCGAAACAGGGAGTAGTGCTCGGAGGTGGGCTTGTTGGGCTTCATCTCGCCCACAATATCAGCATTGGCCTTCAGCACCTTTTGCATGTTGCGGCTTGGCTTGAAGTCATTGACCAGAACGCGGACCGAGATACAGGCGCGGCAGGTGTCACAGGCGGGGCGATAGGCAATCGTCTGGCTGCGGCGGAAGCCCCCTTGCGTCAGCATGTCGTTGAGTTCGCGCGAGCGCTTTCCGACGAGATGCGTGAACACCTTGCGCTCAGTCTGCCCTGGCAGATAGGGGCAAGCGCTCGGCGACGTCAGATAGAACTGCGGCGTGTCGCGGGGAATCTGGCTCAATGCATCTGCCTCGGTGAAGCATATTCTATAATCAGGATAACACTCTGTGTGCGATGCACAATGGTCTGTAAGGCTTGATTCTTGTGTATCAGCAACTTTCGGGTGGTGCTGATGCGGTGAAGACGGAATATCTGTTTCTCATCCTTCAGAAAGTTCCCATGTTCTCCCACTCTTTCAACCGTCTTCAGGCTGTCTCCGCCAGTTTCCGCAATGCTGACCAGCTGGTTGTCGCCGGTGTGCCGCTTATTGGTGCTGCCGTGTTTGGCCTGAGGGAGGACCAGATCGGCGCGATGGTCGCCGCGCAAGGTTCGGCCTGGTTGTTCATGTCCTTGCCTGCCGGTGTGATGATTGACCGGATTGCGCCACTTAATGGGCTTATGAGGGCCTTGGTGGTTTCTGTCATCGGCTTCGGTGTGCTGCTTTTGGGATATGCCATTGGCAATGCCATGCTCTTCACCTTTGGCGCGTTCCTCACGGCCTGTGCTGCTGTCATCGGATTTCTGGCCGAAGGGGCCAGCGTGCAGCGCATGAAGGCAGGACCAGAACTTGGTGCGGCCAACGCCCGCCTGCAGATGATCCAGTCCGTCGCCATGCTGCTTGGCCCATTTCTAATGGGCCTGTTCATCGCGCGGGGCTATCCCGTTGCTGGCTTTGTGATGGGTGCGCTATTGGCCGTCACAGGCCTTTGGCTGGCCAAAGGCTTTCCTGCGCAAGACCTTCCGCCCGCCCGTGAGCGTGCACCGATGCAGGAAATCCGAGAGGGCTTTGCCTTTGTTAGAAGCCAACCGCTGCTCAGAGGCATTGTCGCCTGCGCCCTTGCCTGGAACATGTCGTTCCTTGCGCTTGCCGCCATCTTCGTGCCGTTTGCCCTTCGGCGGCTGGAGTTGACAGCGGACAGCATTGGTCTGGCACAATCTGCGATGGGCATTGGTTCCGTCTTCGCTGCGCTGACGGCAGGATGGGCGATGACAAAACTGCCGCCTCGGTTTCTGCTGTTCTTTGGTCCGGCAAGCTCTACTGTCGCAGCCTGCCTGCTGTTGTTCGCTCCCAAGCTTGGTGGGTTTCCGGCTTCAGTGGCGCTGTACTTCCTGCTGGGGTTTGGTCCTATCCTCTGGTTCGTATGCCAGAACACCATTCGCCAATTGGTCACGCCGCCCGGCCTTCTGGGGCGAGTGGGGGCGGTCATTCAATTGGCGATTTACGGCGTTCGTTCCATCGGCGCTCTGGTCGGTGGTACTGTGGCTGCGCGCTACGGCTTTGATGCTGCGATCACGATGATTATCGGCCTGTTTGCCCTGTCGACACTGGCCATTCCATTATCGGCATTGGGTAGGCTCTCTGCGATGCCAGATAGCGCTGGCTCGCCACCAGCAATCCCCAGGTGAGGCCTAGTTGCACATAGAAATGCCGCCAGTGGTCGGTATCAATCTGCAGGCCCTGCAACATCAGAAAGAAGAAGGAAGACCAGATGGCGATGGCATCACGCTGCCATGGTGTCTTCTTGAACACGAGCGTCCAGCCAGCAACCATGGTGATGAAGATCAGCGTCAGATAGCTGATGCCCCCAAGCCAGCCATAAGAGGCAAAGGCGTTGAGGAAGGTATTGTGCGGATCTTCCGGGAAGATGTCGCGGAACATTGTCGGGCCAAAACCGTTGGGCAGATCCAGCAACAGCGGGATAGCGCGTTTCTGGTTGCCGAAGCGGCCAGTCTCGCCTTTGTCGTAATCCTGGTTGAGCGAAGCGCGCACCTCGAAAGTGGAGCGGATCGCTTCAAACTGCAGGGCGATCGCCAGCATGATGATGAACAGGCAAATTCCGATGAAGGCGATGATGACAATCCGCATGCGGATTTTGCCGGAGCTCGCGGTGATGAAGGTGAGGCCGATGCACATCATGATTGCGGCCAGCGCCACACCCCATGCGCCGCGTGAGAAGCTGAGGAACAGTCCAGCCATGATAATCAGCAGAATGCCGCCCGAGATAATCGGGCGTTTGTGCGTGCCCAGAAAGTAACCCTGAATGATGTAAACGACTGGCAGCACAAGGAATGTGCTGAAGACGTTGGGGTCCTTGAAGGTGCCCATGGCGCGGCCGTAGCGGGTGAAGATATCGAAGGTTCCGGCCACGTTGAAGTAGCCCATGATCCCGCAGATGGAAGCAACAACCGCCGCCAGCGCATAGCCGCTTTTCATCATCTCAAGCCTTCGCTCGGTGTCTTCCGAAAAGATGCAGGCGATAATGATGGCCATCAGCGCCATATAGACCGAAATGACCACGAACCAGATGGCGCGTGTTTCTTCCAGCACGCCCATCAAAGACAGTCCACCTCCGATGTTATAGAGGATCAGCAGCGAGATCATCGGTAG
>JBOFGV010000039.1:0-2699 GCA_051649305.1 Beijerinckiaceae bacterium | reverse complement strand
TGTGAATCGGCATGCAAAGTTGACCCTCTGATGCGGGGGATCGGCGTCCAAAATTGACCCCCTGTTACTGCGAGACTGCCTGCTTTTGGTTTGAGCAGGCGGGGCGAGGATGAAGGGTGTGGATACGATTGCGCGCGTTCGTCGGGAGCATTTTGTTCGCGGTCGTTCGATCAAGGAGATCAGCCGGGATCTGCATGTGTCACGCAACACGGTGCGCAAGATCCTGCGCAGTGGCGAGACGCAGTTCAGCTACGAACGTGAGGTTCAACCCCTTCCGAAGATCGGTCCCTGGCAAGGAGAACTGGACCGGTTGTTGCTGGGCAATGATGGCAAGCCAGCCCGTGAGCGGCTGACGCTGATCCGGATCTTCGAGGAGATGCGCGGCCTTGGCTTCGAGGGTGGCTATGATGCCATCCGGCGCTACGCCAAAGGCTGGTCGCGTGAGCGTGGTGCACTGACGGCCGAGGCCTATGTGCCATTGTCGTTTGAACCGGGCGAAGCTTACCAGTTCGACTGGAGCTATGAGGTTGTCCGGATCAACAACGCAACAGTGACGATCAAGGTGGCGCATGTGCGGCTGTGTCATAGCCGGATGTTCTTCATCAGGGCCTATCCGCGCGAGACGCAGGAGATGCTGTTTGATGCCCATGACCGGGCGTTTGGGTTCTTCAAGGGCACCTGTACACGCGGCATCTACGACAACATGAAGACTGCGGTTGACGCTATCTTTGTCGGTAGGGACCGCCAGTTCAACCGCCGCTTCCTGCAGATGTGCTCGCATTATCTGGTTGAACCCACGGCCTGTACGCCTGCATCCGGTTGGGAGAAGGGTCAAGTGGAGAACCAGGTCGGGCTTGTGCGCGAGCGCTTCTTCACACCGACCTTGCGGGCCAAGAGCCTCGAAGAGTTGAATGGCATGCTGCTCGACAAGTGTGTCGCCTATGCCAAAGCCCACAAACATCCGGAGTTGGCAGATCAGACAATCTGGCAGGCGTTTGAAGCTGAACGGACGCGGCTTGTACCCGTTCCCGGCAAGTTCAATGGCTTCCATGCCACCACGGCTTCAGTCTCGAAGACCTGTCTGGTCCGCTTCGATAATGTTCGGTACTCGGTCGCATCCCGTGCTGTTGGCCGCCCTGTTGAGGTGCAGGCCTATGCTGACAAGATCATCATCCGGCAGGATGGCATCATCGTTGCTGAGCATGAACGTGCCTTTGGTCGCAGCCATACCGTCTACGATCCATGGCATTATGTGCCGGTGCTTGCCCGCAAACCCGGTGCATGGCGCAATGGTGCCCCCTTCAAGGGCTGGGTTCTGCCCTCTGGTCTTGAACGTATCCGTCGCAAGCTGCGCGGCAGTGATGATGGTGATCGCCAGATGGTCAGCATCCTCTCTGCTGTCTTGACTGATGGCCTGGCCACCGTTGAAGCCGCCTGTACCGAGGCGCTCGAACAGGGTGTTTACTCCGCAGACGTGGTTCTCAACATCCTTGCCCGCAAGCGTGATCTCGCCCCTGCAGTCACGATCATGACCCCTGATGCGCTGAAGCTGCGCCATGTGCCGCTTGCCGATTGTTCCCGTTATGACAGCTTGAGGAGTATCAACTGATGGAACGCAGCCACGTCTTTGATCTGATGGGAGAACTGAAGCTCTATGGCATGCGCCAGGCTTATGATGAGGTCATGGCCTCAGGTATCAAGCGCCAGCACGAGCCGCCGCGCATTGTGGGCGATCTGCTCAAGGCAGAGATTGCTGAGAAGCAGGCACGCTCCATCCGCTACCAGTTCAAGATCGCCAAGTTGCCATTGGCCAAGGATATCGAAGAGTTCAGCTTCGACGGCACTCCGATCAACGAGACGCTGGTCAGAGATCTGGCCAACGGTGCCTTCATCGCCAACCAGCGCAATGCCGTGCTGATTGGCGGCACAGGCACCGGCAAGACACATCTGGCCATTGCCATTGCCCGGTCCTGCATCAGGGCTGGATTGCGTGGCCGCTTCTTCAATGTCGTCGATCTCGTCAACAAGCTGGAGAGTGAGACCAGGGCTGGCAAGCAGGGCCGTATGGCTGACTATCTCAGCCGCCTCGACTTCGTACTGCTCGATGAGCTGGGCTATCTGCCCTTCGCCCAGGCAGGCGGTCAGTTGCTGTTCCATCTGGTCAGCAAGCTCTATGAGCGCACATCCATCGTGGTCACCACCAATCTCACCTTCGGAGAAGGGCCCTCTGTCTTTGGAGACGCCAAGATGACCACGGCACTGCTCGATCGCCTCACGCATCACTGCGATATCATCGAGACCGGCAACGACAGCTGGCGCTTCAAAAACCGCATCTGAACAATCCCGCAGCCGCCCCGACTGCGCTATCCCGAACAGCTGCGTCGGGGCGTCAGCTCGCCTCAGTACTCTATGACAGCGGGGTCAACATTGGACGCCGATAGAGGGTCTCTTTTGCAAGCCGATTGACACTCCTTTTCCCCAGACTCCGTTATGTGGTGCGAAACCGGGCCGCAGACTCCGTTATATCGCACATGCGACTCCGATGTGGGGGAAGGCCTATCGCGGGATTTCAGAGGGTTAGCGGAGACGGCAGACTCAGATAGCAGGTGAAACGACACCTTCATGACGATTGATAACCACAAGCTCTTCGAACGCGCGGCAAGGATCGCCCGCTTGCAAGGGCTTACGCCTACGGCTCT
>JBOFGV010000038.1:0-13722 GCA_051649305.1 Beijerinckiaceae bacterium | reverse complement strand
ATGGAAACTTCCATCGAATTGACTTTCGCGGACCAGCAGCCGGAGGCGAAAACCGGCGGCCCTGCCCGAAGCAGGTGACGCAGCTCAAAGCAACGACGGAGCGGGCTTTTTTAGGCTCTTGTCGACCCTCCAAAGGTCGGCGAACTAAAGAGGCTTGTCCATCTTGCCGGCCGTGCGGAGGGAATAATCCCCCCAATCGACGACGGTTTCCTTTAAAGGCATATGCCTTTCGGGAGATTTGTCGACGGCGTCATTCGCGCTGATGCAAATCAGCACGGGTAGTCGAGTTGAATGTTGCGCGTCTCCACAATGCGCATCAAACGGCGAAGCTCCCGACAGGGTTCACTCTAACGCGGCCAGCACTGCCGTCTTGGGGGATTTGACATGACTGATCGTATTCTTGAGTTTCTGCGCGCCCGCCGTGAAGACGGCCCTATCCTTGTCGTCGACAAGTCTGTCGTGCGCGACAACTATCTGGCCTTTGCCAAGAGCCTGCCTGACACACGCGTTTTCTACGCTGTGAAGGCCAACCCTGATCCACAGATCCTCGAGATGCTGACGCAGCTCGGTTCCTGCTTCGATTGCGCCTCTATTGGCGAAATCGAGATGGTGCTGGCCGCCGGTGCAACCGCTGACCGCATTTCTTTCGGCAACACGATCAAGAAAGAGCGTGATGTCGCCAAGGCTTTCGAAAAGGGCATCTCGCTCTTTGCCGTTGATTGCGAAGTCGAGGTCGAGAAGATCGCCCGTGCTGCCCCTGGCTCACGCGTGTTCTGCCGCATCCTCTGCGACGGCAAGGACGCTGAATGGCCTCTGTCGCGCAAGTTCGGCTGCGAAGTCGAAATGGCGCCCCGCGTGCTGGAGCATGCCCATCGTCTCGGCCTCAAGGCCTACGGTGTGTCCTTCCACGTCGGTTCGCAGCAGCGTAACGTCGAGATGTGGGACGGTGCTCTCGCTTCATCCGCATGGATTTTCCGTGAGATGGCCGAGCGCGGCATCACATTGTCCATGGTCAACCTGGGTGGCGGTTTTGCCACGAAGTACCTCAAGGAGATCCCGGCAGTGGAGAGCTACGGCTCTGCTATCTTCCGGTCGCTTCGCAAGCACTTCGGCAACAACATCCCCGAGACCATCATCGAGCCAGGCCGCGGCATGGTTGGCAACGCCGGCATTATCGAGAGCGAGGTTGTTCTCGTTTCGAAGAAGTCGGACGCTGACGACGTTCGTTGGGTCTACCTCGACATCGGCAAGTTCCACGGTCTCGCCGAGACCATGGACGAGGCGATCCGTTACCCGATCCGCACCCGTCACGATCAAAATGAGATGGGCCCATGCGTGCTCGCTGGCCCCACCTGCGACTCTGTCGATGTCATGTACGAGAAGTCACCCTACATGCTGCCCTTCAGCCTCGAAATCGGCGACAAGGTGCTCATCGAGGGAACCGGCGCCTATACGACGACGTATTCGAGCCGCGACTTCAACGGCATGCCGGGCCTCCGCCAGATCGTGATCTGAGGGCAATGTTGTCCTTCTCCCCGTGAACGGGGAGAAGGTGGCGCGCAGCGCCGGATGAGGGGCAGGGTGATTAGCTCTGCCTCTTCACCAAGCCCCTCACCCCAACCCTCTCCCCGCTTGCGGGGAGAGGGAGTCCATTCCCAACCTCCCGTTCGGCGGCCTGAAAAGGCTGGTGCGAGGGCCTCATATCGCGAGGCTCCCATGAAAACTGTCGTTACATCCGTTGCTGACCAAACCCCTGTCTCTGCCCTGACCCTTCAGGCCGAGACCCGCTTTGATGTCGTCGCCCGCGAGCGCCTGCTGGATACAGCCTTTGGCCTCTCGCGCTTTGAGAAAACCTCCGAGCGCTTTCGCGATGGCTACATGCCAGCGGACGGCCTCGCCTTCTCGCTGAAGGAGAATGGCGTGCTCATCGGCACCATCCGACTCTGGAACATCAATGCCGGTAGTGCGCCCGCCCTGTTGCTGGGCCCGTTGGCGGTTGCAGCCAGCCACGAAGGGCAGGGCCTTGGCTCGAAGCTCATGCGCCATGCGCTGACCCACGCAGCACTGCGCGGCCACAAAGCCGTGCTGCTGGTGGGTGACGCGCCCTACTACGCCCGCTTTGGTTTCCGTGCTGATCTGACAACAGCGCTTGAATTGCCGGGCCCGGTGGAGCGGGCCCGGTTTCTGGCGCTGGAGCTGGTTGATGGTGCGTTGGCCGAGGCGGCTGGCATGGTGACAGCGACTGGCCAGAGAATGCCGGAGCTGAAGGCAACAACCGGGGTGCGTGCTTCACGACGACGCGTGAATGCAAAGCCTGTGTTTGTTCAGCAGGCAGCTTGATCAACAGTAGTGCTGCGGTATTCCCAATCACCTGTTGTTGATTAAATCCTGCTGAAAGACCTATACTGATCTTGCAGGTTCGAATCCTGTCAACAGTCGAAGGTCGTTTGCGTGAGGATGTCAAAGTCCCGGCCAGCAACAAGATCCAAGACTCCGCTTTGGTCGCGCCACAAGGCGTCTCTGGGGCCTGCCGCGAGGCAAGTGGAAGGTTGGCTTTGCGGGTTTCGGACCCCCGCCAGTCTTCCGTGGCTCCAGGGACGCTGTGGGGTGGAATGGACAGTATTGGGGGATGTGAACGCATGAATTATAGTTTTTGGCTGTTCATTGCGGTTGCCGCTCTGGCCGTGTTTCTGCTTTACTGGATCAAGGAAAAGTTCTCGCTTGTTGTTCAGCAGTGGGAGACTGGTGCCCTTTATGAAAACGGGCGCTTCAAAACCCTGTGCGGTCCCGGACGGTATTTTGACTGGACCTTTGGTGGGCGGACTCTCCACACGCATCGGAATTATGCCCAGGCTCAGGTTTTTTTGCCAGTTGATGTGATCAGCCAGGACAAGCTGGTTTATCGTCTGGGCGCAACAGTGCTCTACGACATCAAGGATACCCGGCAGTTCCTGGAGTCCGAACCCCTTGTCATTATGAGACTGGATGTTGAGGCAGCTCTTGGAGATTTCGCCTCACGACACAGCCTTGAAACCGCTTTGACGGAGCGTCAGAAATTAAATGAACTGTTGAGTGCATCGTTCCGGCGGAGTGCTAACGGCTATGAGATTACAGAGGTTCGCGCCGGTGCGCTCATTCTGCCTCCTGAAGTCCGCCGCATGTTCTCGGAAGTGGAGCGTGCCCGGGTTGAAGGCTTGACCGCTCTGGAACGGGCGCGCGGCGAGCAGGCCTCCTTGCGTACACTTGCCAACGCCGCGCAGCTCCTCAAGAACAATCCTGAGCTGATGAACCTGCGCACCCTCATTGCAGCATCGCCCATTGCCAAAGGAGGCAGCACCATTGTGCTGGGGCAAGGCGCATTGTTGCCAACCGCCGCTCCCGCCGTTAACGGCAAAAGCAAGTCACCCGCATCCAACTGACACAATTCATCGGCAAAGCTTGACATGAGCAGAGCATCGCGCTCGCTTGACACTCTCAATACTTCAGATCATATTTTGTGAAGGTCGATGTCACCCGCCGCTTGCGCCTGAACGGGTATGGTGAAGACATTTCATGACATGATCCGTACCACAGTCTTTCAACAGACGCGGCCGGTTCAGCAAGGCAAGCCCTGATTGATCTGCCGCTTCCTGGAGAGACTGCATGCACACGCATCACGACGCCAAAGCCATGGCGAAAATACTGAAAACCGAATGTGACCAGCGCGGCCTCAAGCTCACGCATAGCGAAAGCCTTGAGATCGTGGCGAAGCAGTTCGGGTTGAAAAACTGGAATGTTCTGGCCGCGATGGTTGAGAAAACCACTTCGTCAGACGTAACGAGAAGTCTATTCATACCTGATGGATGGAAAGTTGGTGGCAATGCACCACATCTTTTTGATCTGGGAATGCCTTCAAAGGAAAGCGCTTGTCTCGTCATCAAACGCACCCCAGACAGCGGGTCATCTATAGGCAATCGCTTCGCAACGCTGATGCAAGTCATTTCTGCTGAAAAATACATCGGCCAAACGATGATGTTAAGCGCAGAATTGAAAACAGAAAACGTTGGCGGCGCGGCTACAATCTGGTTGCGGGTGGATGATTCAAAACACAAGGTTCTGGAGTTTAACAATTTGGAGCGGGTGCCACTCAATGGATCAATGACTGGCAACAATGATTGGTTGAGAAGGAAAATCTTGATGACTATTCCAGAAGGCGCGGCAACAATCCATTTCGGATTCTATCTGCGCGGCTTGGGCGCTGCTTTTGGCAGGAACTTCCTGTTCGAGCCCTACTCGTCAGATAATCAAGTCAAAGAGACGCCGTTCCCAGAGGTGCCAGTAAATCTAAGCCTCATTTACCAATAAGGCATATAACACCAAAAAACTTGATTCTTCCGGCGTGGCACGCGAAAGCATGTCACGCCTTTTTCTTTTTCAGGCAGTACATTACGCAGCTAGGTTACTGGAGAATTCAGAGCATGTCCGCTTATCCCGTCTACGGCGAAATCACCGGCCCCATCGTGATGATCGGCTTTGGCTCCATCGGCAAGGGAACGCTGCCCCTGATCGAGCGGCATTTCAAATATGACCGGTCGCGGATGGTGGTGATTGATCCTGATGACAAGGACATCGAGCTTCTGAAAAAGCACGGTGTGCGCTTCATCAAGGAGCATGTGACCAAGGCGAATTACAAGAAACTTCTGAAGCCCCTGCTCACCGAGGGCGGCGGGCAGGGCTTCTGCGTCAATCTCTCGGTTGATACCTCGTCTGTCGAGATCATGGAGCTCTGCCGCTCGGTCAACAGCTTCTACATCGATACCGTGGCCGAGCCTTGGCTGGGTTTCTATTTCGACACCAAGAAAGGTCCTGCCGAGCGCTCCAACTATGCGCTGCGCGAAGTGGTGCTGGATGCGCGCCGCCGCAATCCCGGCGGCATCACGGCGGTTTCCTGCTGCGGGGCCAACCCCGGCATGGTGTCCTGGTTCGTGAAGCAGGCTCTGGTCAACCTCGCGGCTGATCTCGGACTGAAATACAAGGACCCGAAGAGGAAGGAAGACTGGGCCGCCCTGATGAAGAAGGCGGGCGTCAAGGGCATCCATATTGCCGAGCGCGACACACAACGCTCGAAGAACCCGAAGCCGCCAAACGTTTTCGTCAACACATGGTCTGTAGAAGGCTTTGTTTCGGAAGGCTTGCAGCCCGCCGAGCTTGGCTGGGGCACGCATGAAAAGTGGATGCCGAAGAACGCCAAGAAGCACAAGACAGGTTGTAAGTCGGCTATCTATATCCTGCAGCCCGGTGCCAGCACCAAGGTGCGCTCATGGTGCCCAACGCCGGGCGCGCAGCACGGCTTCCTTGTCACGCACAACGAGGCGATCTCGATTTCGGATTATTTCACCGTGCGGGATGGCAAGGAAGTGAAGTATCGCCCCACCTGCCACTATGCCTATCACCCGGCTAACGATGCCGTGCTGTCCCTGCACGAAATGTTTGGTGCGGCAGGCCAGAAACAGCCGGCTAACCACATCTTGGATGAGAACGAGATTGTCGACGGCATCGATGAGCTTGGCGTGCTGCTCTACGGCCACAAGAAGAACGCCTACTGGTATGGCTCGCAGCTCTCGATTGAAGAAACAAGGCAGCTCGCGCCTTACCAGAACGCGACAGGCCTGCAGGTCTCATCCGCTGTGCTCGCGGGCATGGTCTATTCGCTCGAAAACCCCGCCATGGGAATCGTCGAGGCCGACGACATGGACTACAAGCGCTGTTTGGAAGTGCAGATGCCCTACCTCGGCCCCGTCACGGGCCACTACACCGACTGGACCCCGCTGAAAGACCGCCCGGGATTTTTCCCGGAGGATATCGATGCCAAGGACCCCTGGCAGTTCCGGAATATCCTGGTGCGGGATTGATAGGTGGTTTCTCCAGGTTGAGGGACCGTGATGCCGTTCATTCCGCGAGATTACGATATACCCAAGGAGCTCGAAACATCAGAGTTTCGGCTCCGCATGCTCACTGTCAATGACGTCGTGAAGGACTACGACGCTGTGATGACAAGCGTTGAGCATTGCAAGACGATCTGGCCCGGCGGCAAATGGCCTGAAGGCCTGACCCTTGAACAAAATCTGATTGATCTGGGTTGGCATCAGAAAGAGTTTCAGACACGCCGTTCGTTTGCATACACAGTCGTTCGCTTGGATGAGTCTGCAGTCCTTGGGTGCGTTTACATCGTGCCAACAAAGAAACGCGGGTTCGACGCAGAAGTGTATCTCTGGGCGCGCCAGAGTGAGCTTTCCAGCGGTTTTGAGGAAAGACTCCACACCACAGTTAAGGACTGGATAGCCGCGAAATGGCCGTTTACTGCTGCTGCATACCCGGGTCGGAGCGTCCCGTGGGCGGCATGGCGCGACATCCCTGATGAGCTGAAATAGGGGCTGAATGCAACCGAAGACCTGGACACCAAGGACCCATGGCAGTTCCGGAATATTCTGGTGAGGGATTGAGGGGCGCAGTTTTCAGAACCAGAGATTGCACGGGTAAATCGCTCAAATTTCTGAAATGAGAAACGCGGTTAAATTCCTGACTTGTGCAGGAACGGGCGACTGAAGGCAGTTTCACTTTTTGATGCTTCAGAGACTGCCTGCCATGCGGGCGAGTTCAGCAACGGAGTTCATATTGCGTGCTGTACCACCTTCAGCGGCTGGAATGATGAGGCGTGAGCGGCCCATCGATTCTGAGTAGGCGACGTAGATCTCGCGCGCGCCGAGCGCGATTTTTTCAGTTGTTTGATGCCGCACCCTTTCAAGGGCGTCGGCTGCGGGCGGGCTTGGCAGAAAGATTGCCACAGTACGATTGGGGGCAGCCTCGGGAAAAGGGTTATGCGCCAGCACCTCAGCCATCTCCGCAGCAGTGCGGAGCAGAATGTCCACAGGCTTGCCTGCGTAGGTTTCAAGTTGCGTACCAAGTGCGGCCGCTACATCAGCTTCCAGCATGTCGGTTTCAAAAACGAGGTTGCCGCTGGCAATGTAGGTGCTGACCTTGGTCAACCCCACCCGCGCGGCCATCGTGCGCAACTCTGCCATTGGCAGTTTACCAGTGCCGCCCACATTGACGGCGCGAAGCAGGGCCACGAATTTTGTCATGCGCTCAATCTAACATTGAAATCCCAAGGGACCCACAGCTTGGTTTGGTGCATGAATCCATGATTTTGCGCCATCTGTCCCATCACAATCATTATGTTGTCAAACTGCATATGGAGCGTCAGTTTATAGTCCTCATTTGGGAGAGCTCAATTGTATCAGCTTCACTGCTTCTGCCAGTCCGGCAACAGCTTCAAGGTGGCGATGATGCTCAATGCCACCAGAGCACAATGGACGCCTGTGTTTGTCGACTTTATGAGCGGGGCAACCCGTGACCCCAATTGGCGTCAGACTGTCAATGACATGGGGGAGATCCCTGTCTTCGATGATGGCAATACGAGACTGACCCAGTCTGGCGTTATTCTGCACTATCTTGTGGAGAAGCACGGACAGTTTGGAGGGCAAAATGACAGCGAAGCGCGCGACATCTGGCGCTGGATACTTTTCGATAACCACAAATTCAGCAGCTATTTTGTAAGCTACCGCTTCCTCAAATCCTTCATCCCCGCGCCGCCTGACCCAGCAGTCATGGCTTGGCTGAAGGGCAGAATCGACGCAGCTTTTGCCATCGTCGACAAACACCTTGCAACGCAATCGTTCATTGTTGGTGAGCGGCCAACAATAGCCGACTTCTCAATGGCAGGGTATCTTTTCTATCCTTCAGAAGAGAGTGGCTATGTTCTGAAGGACAGTCATCCGAACATAGCGCGTTGGCTGGAGCGCATCCGTTCCATTCCGGGCTGGGCGGATCCCTACGAAATCCTCCCCGGCGTTAAAATCAAGCCGTACCACTGATTACATCGAGCCATACGCTGACTGGGTGGTGATGCATAGGTCTTGAGATGTGCACCACACCCTGGACCAGCGAATGTTGCGCCTTGCAAACCGCCTGGCCCCCTTCCCGCAACATCTTCTTGTGAAAATGAAGATCGTCTACTTCACCGCCAACCCCTTTGCCACCAGCCAGTCATTGATCAACCCCGCGATCTGGTCTGAGTTCTTGTCCATCATCAGCATGTGGGAATTGCCCTTGATGCCCATCTTGGGCAGGTCGAACCAGTCGGTAGGAACACCGGCGGCTTTCAGGCCATCGGCATATTTCACCTGATTGACCATCAGGCGGGTCCAGAGTGCTTGCTTGTCGATGTTGTCACCAAAGACGATGAGATGTGGCACGGCCTTTACCTTGGCGAAGTCTGTTTTATCAGGCGCGGGCGAACCCGATGGCTCCACCACGATTAGCGCCTTCACCATGTCAGGGTTGTTGAGCGCTGCCGTGTAGCCAAAGTTGCCGCCCTGGCTGTGCACCATTACCACGCAGGGGCAAACCTTCTTTACCAGCGTGTCATAGGCGGCCTGTGTGGCGGCATCGTTGGTGGCCCAGCGCGGCACGCCCTGCTTGGAAAACTGGTCATAGGCTTCCACCGGGAATTGCTGGCCCTCATGCGCCTTGCGGGCCTTGGGATCCCGTGCCCAGCCATCCGCTGGGCCGATGCGGAAGAGGTCCCAGCCTTCCTTTTTGGCACGGAAGAAGGGCTCTGATTTGAACACCTCGGGATAGCGCGACCAGCCTGCGCGGCCACGCTCAACCGCGTCTGACACATAAACATCATGGCCGGCATTCAGGAAAAACTGCTGCCAGCCAGGCTTGCCATCTGGCTTGGTTTCCCATGTCACGCCGGACAAGCCACCCCCATGCCACATCAGCAGCGGATAGCGCGCCTTGGGCTGCGCCAGTTTGACGAACTGCACATACATCTGCCCGGTTTCAAACTCGCCATTGGGATCAACCTTGAGGGGCGGTGCGCCAGGCGTGAAAACAATTTCCCTTGTCGGCAAACCTTCCAACACCGCTTCCTGTCCGCCGATGTGGAAACTGCCCACTTCCTTGACCGTGTATTGTGCCTGCGCGCTGCTAACGCTGATTGCGCCAAAAACCATTGCTGCTGCAAGAATGTGTTTCATATCCGTCTCCCCTGACCGTGTTTTCAGGGAGTGTGTTCCGGAATGCGGAGTGTGGCAAGTGCCATAAGTATTTGTTCAGTCCAACCGCAATTCCATCAAATGGTCATCAATCACGCGGCCATCGAGCAGTTTCACCATGCCACGCTCGGTGCCGTAAATCACAAAACCAAGGCTCTGGTAGAGCTTCACCACATGGGTGAGATGGGTTGAGGCAGTGAGGATGGCGGCCTCGTAGCCAAGCGCCTTTGCCTCTGCGATGCAGCGCTCCACCAGTCTGCGCGCAAGGCCCTGACCGCGCGCTGTTTCATCCACAAACACGGCCCAGATTTCGCATTTGTGCCGCATCTGCTTGATGGGCCGTGCGGTCAGCGCCAGCATGGCGATGCCCACCAGCGCGTTGTCTGCTGTAAAGGCCCCGAAGATGCGGTTCTTTTCGATGCGCTTTTCAATCTCGGCAATGGGGTGGTCCCATTCCTCCGGCAGGGAATGAAAAGCGTCTGGCGCGTCACGCAGGCTTTTCAGGCGGAAAGCTTTGAATTCAACAGCATCTTCAACGGTCAAAAGGCGAATGGAGGTGCTCATGGCCTCCCTTTATCAACCCGGCATGACATTTGAAAGGGTTCTGCCCAGACGCTGCAAATGGCCTTTTTGAGTGCCGTTTTGATGCAGAAGGGTGTTTCTTCTGCACAGCGTCCCGAAGGGGCACAGGACTATGAGCGCAGAGGTCAGCACAATCATCCATCTTGGCGACATTGGCGCGGTTGCGCCGCTGGCGATGGAGACGGCGGACACCAGCCTGTCCTATCAGGTTGAAATCCTGTCCATGGCGGCTCTCGATGAGCACCGCGCTGAATGGCTTGCGCTGCTTGGCTCAGCTGTTGACGACAACCCATTCATGTCGCCGGCCTTCCTCATTCCGCTGTCTATGCACACCGATATGGATGCCGAAGTATCCATGGTCGCCATCTGGCAAACGACCAATGGCAAACGCCGGCTTGCGGGCCTTGTGCCTTTGGCGGCTCAGCGCTGGAAATACACGCGCGGATTGCTTGGGCGCGGGCAGGCCAACCTGTGGAAACATGCTTTCCAGCCTTTCGCGCTGCCATTGCTGGCAGGAACCCGCGAGGAGGCCAGCCTGACGCTGCGGGCGTTCTTCTCCTGGCTGCAGGACCGTTGGCCGCGCATCCGATCTTTCGCAGCCCATTCACTGGATACACGCTCGCACTTTTGTGAAATTCTGGCGGCACAGTCCATGGAGCGGCTATGGCCCCTGCAGCGCAGTGCGAACCGTTCCAGCACGCGCGGTCTTGATTTCAGACCGGCTGGCATGATGCTGGTTTCAGACAAGGTGCAAATCATGACCGGCGTAACGGAAGTCCGTGCCGGCATTGAACAGATGTTGGGTATGGATGCGATGAACCAGAACCGGATATCTTTGGGCGAGGCAGCCTTGCTCAATCCGCAGCGCTCAGCCTTTCTGCGCGCTGCTATCCGCAGTTTTGCGGCGGAAGGCAAAGCCATTGTCGCCATGCTGGACACGGATGCAAAGCGCGCCGGTGCCGTCGTGCTCAACGGGCGCGACAAGGGTTATCTCTGGTGGGTGGCAGGCACGGATGAAGGCAATCCCGTCATCGAGGCCTCACTGGCAGCCGCCGCCGAAAAGGCCCTCAACAAGCCGGTTGCCGCCGCCTGCCAGGCCAGACTGGCAGGCCTCTGGGCAGAGCCTATCCGCACGGAAGACTGGCTGATGGCGCTGGAAGCAGAAAGGCGCCCGTTGGGCGCCTGAATGCAGAGCTGAAAGGTTCAGTGCTGGAACTTAGTACTGTCTTGCGACCATCATTTTCTTCACCTCGGCAATCGCCTTGGCAGGGTTCAAGCCCTTGGGGCAGGCCTTGGAGCAGTTCATGATGGTGTGACAGCGGTAGAGCCGGAACGGATCTTCCAGATTATCGAGACGCTCACCGGTTGCCTCGTCGCGGCTGTCGATCAGCCAGCGATAGGCCTGCAGTAGAACAGCCGGGCCGAGATAGCGGTCACCGTTCCACCAGTAGCTTGGGCAGGAGGTTGAGCAGCAGGCGCAGAGGATGCACTCATAAAGACCATCGAGCTTCTCGCGGTCTTCCTTTGATTGTCTCCACTCAGCCGCAGGTTTCGCCGTGTCTGTCTTCAGCCATGGCTCGATGGAGGCGTGCTGCGCGTAGAAGCGCGTGAGATCCGGCACAAGGTCCTTCACCACCGGCATGTGCGGCAGGGGGTAGATCTTGATGACGCCAGCCACCTCATCCATGCCCTTGGTGCAGGCCAAAGTGTTGGTGCCATCGATGTTCATGGCGCAAGAACCGCAGATGCCTTCGCGGCAGGAGCGGCGGAAGGTGAGCGTAGGATCGATCTTGTTCTTGATGTAGATGATGCCATCAAGGATCATCGGGCCGCAGTCATCCCGGTCTACAAAGTATGTGTCGACACGCGGGTTCTGCCCGTCCTCAGGGTTCCAGCGATAGATGCGGTATTCCTTGAGATTGGTGCCCGATGGCTTGGGCCAGACCTTGCCTTCGGTGACGCGGGAGTTCTTGGGGAGTGTAAATTCAGCCATGGAACATCAGCTCTTTCGTGTCTTGGCGCGTTGGGTTGATTGTTTCAACGCGGGCATCAGGTCATTGTTGTCTTCAATACGGAGCATGCGAATATCCCGCACCGATGGTTCAAACCACGGGAATTCACTGGCAAGGTTCTGGGCCACCATCACGCATGTCACGACATCGATATCGTCGCCACCGAAATAGACCGAGCCTTGCTGGTGTGTGAATCCGTTGGCTTCAAGATAATTCCGGATATCGGCATAGGCATTATTCCAGGAGGAGCCCGGATAGACATCCTGCAGGATCTGCGTGTCCAGATCAAAAGAGATGGCAAAAGTCACAGGCGGCCTCATCCTTCGGGTGTTGTGGCCCAGCATGCGCCGAGGAGTTGCATAGGCTGATTGCTGACGTTCACTGAAGCCTGCCAACAACGTTCTCCTTAGCTCTGGGGTTGCCCGAAGCGCTGTTTGTAGCTCTCGATTGTACCGCCAGATCCAATAACGGCCAAAAAATTCAAACGATCACGCGCAGTCGGAAGGCTATCGAAGAACGCGGCATTTTCATCACTGATCATTTTTTCGGTATAACCCTTTTGCTTGTAACAGGCCTGTGCTTCCAGACTAAAGGCCCTGGCCCCGAAAAGCCCTTGAGCAAATGGTTCCGTATGCTTGGCCTCTTCCCTGAGCTTTGCAGATTGCGCCCGGGCGCCGCACTCCGTTTGGTCAGAGAGAACTTGCTCTACACGTGTGCCAGCCTTGAACTCGTAGGGGCGTCCTCTGGCGGTACAACTCGCAAACACAACTGCAAGAATCCCAATAATTGCCAGACGATTGAATCCCCCAGACCGTAACATTGCTATCCCCTCAATACACACGCGCCTTGGGCGCGATGTACTCGATCTCGTTGGACATCGTGTAGGTATGCACGGGGCGGTAGTCGATGCTGGTGGTCTTCTTCGCATCGTCGATGAAGGCGAGCGTGTGCTTCATCCAGGTCTTATCGTCGCGCTCCTGGAAGTCCTCGCGGGCGTGTGCGCCGCGGGATTCCTTGCGGTTTTCAGCGCTCTCCATGGTGACAACAGCCTGTACGATGAGGTTGTCGAATTCCATGGTTTCCATGAGATCCGAATTCCAGATCAGTGAACGGTCGGTGATCGAGATATCATCCGACCCCTTCCACACCTGGTTGATCTTCTGCTTGCCCTGCAGCAGTGTTTCACCGGTGCGATAGACCGCACAATCCGACTGCATGATCGCCTGCATGTCAGCGCGCAATTTGGCGGTTGGCGTGCCGCCCTTGGCGTTGCGGAAACGATCGAGACGGGTGAGCGAAAGATCAGCCGAATGCGCAGGCAGCGCCTGCTGCTTGGCACCGGCTTCCACCAACTCACCACAGCGCAGGCCAGCCGCGCGGCCGAACACCACGAGGTCGATCAGCGAGTTGGAGCCGAGGCGGTTAGCCCCGTGTACGGAGACGCAGGCTGCCTCGCCGATGGCCATCAGGCCCGGCACGGTGTGGTCAGGGTTGCCGCCAACCTTGGTCAGCACTTCGCCGTGATAATTGGTGGGGATGCCACCCATGTTGTAATGCACGGTGGGGATGACCGGGATTGGCTCGCGGGTCACATCAACGCCTGCGAAAATCTTGGCGCTTTCCGAAATGCCGGGCAGACGCTCGGCCAGAATCTTCGGATCAAGATGATCGAGATGCAGGTAGATATGGTCCTTCGATTTGCCGACGCCGCGGCCATCGCGGATTTCCATGGTCATGGCGCGGGAAACAACGTCACGCGAAGCCAGATCCTTGGCGGAAGGGGCATAACGCTCCATGAAGCGCTCGCCATCAGAGTTGGTCAGATACCCGCCTTCACCGCGTGAGCCCTCGGTGATCAGGCAGCCCGCACCGTAGATGCCGGTGGGATGGAACTGCACAAACTCCATGTCTTCCAGCGGAAGACCGGCGCGCAGCACCATAGCGTTGCCATCACCCGTGCAGGTGTGGGCCGATGTGGCCGAGAAATAGGCGCGGCCATAGCCGCCGGTGGCGAGAATGGTCTGCTG
>JBOFGV010000037.1:0-5979 GCA_051649305.1 Beijerinckiaceae bacterium | reverse complement strand
CTCTCGCCAAGGTGGACTGGTATGACACGGAGTCACAGGAGCCGAAACTGTGAGCGAAGCGACAAAACTCCTTCGCACCATCCGGCTTGATGCATCTGACACCTTTGCCTTTGAAAAAGCGGCTGAACCCGGAGAATGGGCCGTGCCTGGCTCCTTCGCCTTCTGGGATGAAGATCTGGCTGCCGTGAAAGGCAAGCGCCGCATCGCGTTTCGGTCTGGCTGGCTCGGCATTGATACCGGCGGCTGGTCAACATTAGCTGTTGTTGTGCAGGCAACGCAGCCAGAGCGTGATGATGCCGTGCGTCAGCTGGCCGAACTGCTCGTTGCCCAGCACGGCGCGCCTGATATGGGAACAGCACTCGCTGCTGCAGATGAAGAGGTGCGTTTTGCCGAAAGCTGCGCGCAGCACCCGGAACAGACGCTCGTGATCATCCACCGCAGCCTTTCGGACAGCGGTGATATCCGCGAGCAGTTCCGCACTGTGAAAGCGGGTCTTCCTTTCAACAAGGACAACATGAGCCGTGTCTTCACCTTTCACGAGGTTGAGGGCGAGGAAGATCAGGCTATTGAGGAAAGGGTTGACCTTGCAACCCTTGCAGAAGCAAAACGCCAGACATGAGCAACGTTGAACACACGCACCATCATTTTCAGGAGTTCTGGGTTTCATCCGGCCACCTGCTGCTGGAAAGCAGCAAGGGCGGTGAGCTTTATGTGACGGATGAATTCCTGAAGGCCTTTTACGCACGGCCAGAGGTTCTGCCTCCGCCCGAAGCCTGCGATGCCGAACGTGCGCTGCATGCCCGCCTGATGATTGCACCGGGCGACCCTGTCACAACCGATGACATCAAGGCGATTGCAGACCCCGACGCGCGGGAAAACTGGAAACTGCTGATCAGCTTTCGAGACCTGCTGATTGAATCCGGCACGCTCGAAAAGGCCTACCTGAAACTGGTCAAGAAGGGCATGGGCTCCACGCCGCCCATGTTCGTCAACCAGTTGGTGCACGCCATTTTGCGTAATGCGCTGGACGAGGAGGACGACGCCTTTGTGCTGCGCTGTGCCGAGATGTTCTTCCGGCCGCAACGCCTGACCGTCAATGACGGTGCGCTGATGCTGGCCGACGAGGAAACCGTGGACGGCGCCAAGGTGGACCACCACGCCTCGCCGCTGGTAGCGATGTTTGGCGAGCAGGCCGCCAAAAGCCTTGACGTGCTGATGGGCGACAACGCCGAGGGCTACAAGGCGCGCTCCGATGCTTTCGACATGGTGCTTGATTTCAGCTTCGACAAGGAAGCCCGCTCGGCGCTTGGCCGGGTGATCGAGCAATGGCTGATGCATCTCATGGGATTGGAAGTGAAGGTGCGCGCCCTGCCCCAGATCCACGACAAGAACTGGCAATGGTTTATCGGGCTTGATCAGGAAGCGACAAAGCTGGGCAACCTTGTCTGGAACGGCAAAGACATTCCCGAAGCGGACAAGGCGCGGATCGTAGCGCTTTATGAGATGACATTTAAGGACAAGGCGCGCATTCTGCCGGACGTGGCGGGTAAGCCGGTTTATCTGATTATGGCCATGGGGACAGACCGGATCATCCGGTTGAAACCGCAGAACCTGATTGGCGGCCTGCCGCTGGTGGAAGCGAACTGATGCCAACCCTGACGATGCAGGTGGGCCTCGTGCTCGAAAAGCGGAAGGCGAACTCCCAGTGGATTGATTTTATCTGGGAAGCTTCCAGTGTTTTGCCAGAACCGGCAGCAGCAGAGGCTGGAACCTCTCTTGGAAAGCACGGCAACAGCGAATTGTTCTATGCTGGTGAACACACGCTGGAAGCGCACACCTATGAAACGCCACAGTATCGCGATAATCTTTCGAGCGGTGCGCCAAAGATCTGGGTGATCCTGAAACCGCAGGACAATGACGCCATGCCGGAGATTGTGCAGGTGACATGTGACCCGACCGAAGGCGAAGGGTACACAGAAACCGGCTGGAACACGGTCAATGTTGTACCGATGCCAGAGATGGTTGAAGCCGCCATGATCGCATTTATCGAGGAGCATCATGTCGAGCGGGCGCATTACAAGCGTAAGCGCAACAAGGCTGATCCTGAAGCATTGGCCAAAGGTCGTCTGGGACCTGAGCGGGATCGCATCCTGAGAGAACAGCGAGACAAGGAAGATGGCCATGGCCCCTCCTGACGATTCTGGCTTTTTGGGCCGCTGGGCCAAGCGCAAGCAGGAGGTGCAGAAGGAAAAAACTGCCCTTCCCCCTGCCGTTGAAGCACCTGCCGAAAATCTGCCCGCAGAAACAGACGAATCGCTGCCTTTGCCCTCTTTGGACGACATTATGCCGGGTGGAGATGTCTCGGCCTTCTTCCAGAAGCACGTTCCTGAAGCGCTTCGCGCTGCTGCACTGCGAAAAGTCTGGATGACGGACCCCGATATCAAGGACTTCATCGAGATGGCGGATTACCAGCTGGATTACGCCAATCCGGACTCAATTCCCGGCTGGAGCAGCAAACTGGAAGGCGTAGACCTCAAGGGCATGGTGGATCGCATTTTCAATAGTCCAGCTCGAGTAGAGACCGAAATACCTGTTTTGAAAGCAGAAATGGATGGTTCTGATTCAGAGCAAAGCAATCCAATTGACGATCCTGTGCATACGCATTCAACTTTGGATGAAAACACGGAACCAGCGCTGGAATTGCAAGATTCAACAGATGTGATTCAAAATGGTGCAGTGCAAAATAAACAAGATGAATCAGTTGTTTACGAAACTGCGCGCAAACGTCACGGGGGTGCACTTCCCTCTTGATGCCCAGTTTAGAAATGATATAGGTTAAGGCTATGGGGTCTTATAAAAGACTTGCTGACGACGGACTAACCGAAGCAGCACGGGAGTGAAATGAAGGATCAAGGCCTACAGCTGGCTATTGAGAACGCGGGCGGTGTCGCTGCCCTCGCGCGCCTGCTTGGCATTGCCCAACCTTCTGTTTCCAACTGGACCCGTGTTCCTGCTGAACGTGTCATAACAGTTGAAAGCCTCACAGGCGTCTCACGTGATTTGCTGCGCCCTGATCTTTACCGCGGTGAAGCGCCAGTTCTGGATGAGGTCGATCAGGCCCGTGCCCGTGAATATATGCTGCTGGGCCATCTTCTGCGTCAGGCACCAGCGGCCTCTTTGCTGGCGGACATCAGTCGCATGCAGGGTGATGCATCTGTGCTTGGCCTGTTGCACATGTCGCTTGCCGAAGCGGCCGATGAAACAACAGCCGAGACTGAATCGCGCGAGTTCTTCCGCCTTTTCGTTGGCGTTGGTCGTGGCGAGCTTTTACCATACGGCTCCTACTATCTCACAGGTTTTCTGCACGAGCGGCCTTTGGCCAAGGTGCGTGAGGATATGAGCAGGCTCGGCATCGAGCGTGTTTCGGGCCTCGCTGAGCCAGAAGATCATGCAGGCATCCTGTTTGATGTCATGGCAGGTCTGATCACCGGCCAGTTCGGCACCGGCGAGAAAGACCAGAAGACATTCTTTATGGAGCATATCAACCCATGGGTCTCGCGCCTGTTCGCGGACATGGAAAGTTGCGCCAAGACACCGTTTTACAAGGCGGCTGCCCGCGTGGGCGAAGCCTTCATGGCAATAGAGACTGAGGGGTTTGCGCTTCCTGCCTGACAGGATGCGTATTGAAACGAAGAAGTGGAGGACGTGATGGCCTTTGAAAAGAAGCAGGAAAAAGTGGAACTGCCGCGCCGCAGTTTCCTCAAGGCACTGGGTCTTGGTGCCGGTGCAGCTGTTGCCGGTGACGCCGCTGTCGCCCCGGCAGTTGCAGCAGAAGCGCAGGATGAGCGGAAGAAGAGCCGCTACCGCGAGACTGACCACGTCAAAACCTATTATCGCACGAACCGCTACTGAGGAGACGCACAATGCTCATCAAAAGAAGAGATAACGCGACACGCCGCTCCTCGCTTGCATCGGCTCTCGGTGCATCAGCCGGTGGCGTAGTCGACCGTCGTTCGTTCCTGCGTCGCTCTGGCCTTGCTGCAGGTGGTGCAATGGCCCTGGGGTCACTCTCGATCGGCGCAGTTCAGCGCGCCGAAGCGGCTGGCGCTGCCATGGGCCCTGCCAAGGCTGGCGTGCCGATCGAACTGCGCAAGAACATGTGCACGCACTGCTCGGTTGGCTGCACAGTCATCGCAGAAGTGCAGAACGGCGTCTGGGTTGGTCAGGAACCAGCCTGGGAAAGCCCAATCAACCGCGGCACGCATTGCGCCAAGGGTGCAGCAGTGCGCGAACTTGTGCACGGTGACCGCCGCGTCAAGTATCCAATGAAGCTTGAGAACGGCGAATGGAAGAAGATTTCCTGGGATACCGCCTTCAACGAAATCGGCGACAAGATGCTCGATATTCGCAAGAAGAACGGCCCAGAGTCGGTCTGGTATCTTGGTTCGGCCAAGTTCTCGAACGAAGGGGCTTACCTCTTCCGCAAGTTCGCAGCGTTCTGGGGAACCAACAACGTCGACCATCAGGCCCGCATCTGCCACTCCACAACTGTGGCCGGCGTTGCCAACACCTGGGGTTATGGCGCGCAGACGAACTCCTACAACGACATCCGCAATGCCAAGACCATGATCATCATGGGCGGCAACCCTGCAGAAGCGCACCCTGTATCACTGCAGCACGTGCTGGCCGGCAAGGAAACCAACCGCGCGAACATGATCGTGATCGATCCACGCATGACGCGCACAGCGGCCCATGCCAACGAGTACGTTCGCATTCGTCCCGGCACAGACATTCCAGTGCTCTGGGGCATTCTCTGGCACATTCTGGAAAATGGCTGGGAGGACAAGACTTTCATCGCCAACCGTGTTTACGGCATGGACCAGATCCGCGCTGAAGTGAAAAAGTACGATCCAAAGACCGTTGAGGACATCAGCGGCGTTCCTGGCGAGCAGCTGAAGAAGGTTGCCGAGAAATTCGCCAAGGAAAAGCCAGCCACCCTCATCTGGTGCATGGGCCAGACACAGCACACCGTCGGCACAGCCAACGTTCGCGCAAGCTGCATCCTGCTGCTGGCCACTGGCAACGTCGGTGCTTCGGGTACAGGCGCCAACATCTTCCGCGGCCACTGCAACGTGCAGGGTGCGACGGACCTTGGCCTCGATATCACGACACTGCCGCTCTATTACGGCCTTGTTGAAGGCGCATGGCGTCACTGGTCGCGTGTCTGGGAAGTCTCCTACGACTCGATGCTCGGACGCTTTGTCGACAAGAAGCACATGGAAATGGCGGGCATTCCATCAACCCGCTGGTTTGATGCTGTTTCCTACGACAAGAAGGACGTTGATCAGCCAGACAAGGTGAAGGCGGCCATTGTCTTCGGTCACGGCGGAAACACTGTTCCCCGTCAGCCAGAACTGGCCAAGGGCCTTGCCGAACTTGAGTTGCTGGTGGTTGCCGATCCGCATCCAACCAACTTCATCTCGATGGTCAACCGCAAGAACGGCACGTACATCCTGCCAATCTCGACACAGTTCGAGTGCGCGGGATCGCGCACCTGCTCGAACCGCTCCATCCAGTGGGGTGAAAAGATTGTCGAGCCAATCTTCGATTCAGCCAACGACTACTGGGTGATGATGAAGCTGGCGAACAAGCTCGGCTTTGGTGCCGAAATGTTCAAGAATATCAAGATGGTGAAGGGCAAGTACGGCGATGAGCCAGAGCCAGAATCCATCCTGCGGGAAATCAACCGCGGTGGCTGGTCAACCGGCTATTCCGGCCAATCTCCTGAGCGTATCAAGGCGCATATGAAGAACCAGGGCAAATTTGATCTTGTCACGCTTCGTGCACCCAAGGACGGTTCGGAAGTTTCGGGCGATTACTACGGTCTGCCTTGGCCATGCTGGGGCACACCGGAGGTCAAGCACCCCGGCACGCACCTGCTTTACAACACCAACCTGAACGTCAACGACGGTGGTGGCG
>JBOFGV010000036.1:0-1693 GCA_051649305.1 Beijerinckiaceae bacterium | reverse complement strand
GTCTCTGGCAGCAAAGCTGGGCGCTGATGTGCCTGCTTGTCTGGCAGGCCAGCCTGTGCTGGCGCGCGGCATAGGCGAAGTGCTGACACCGCTGCCTGCTTTGCCAAACTGCGGTGTGCTGCTCGTCAATCCACGGGTAGAGACACCAACACCTCAGGTCTTCAAGGCTTTTGCAAAGGCCAATCCTGTGATCGCACCGCGCCAGCTTGTCTCGCTGGAGCAGCCCTTCGCCAATCTTGATGCGCTTGTCGAAGCCTTGCAGCCACGCGGCAATGATCTGCTTGAGGCGGCCATCAGCGTTTCTCCCGTGATTTCGGATGTTCTTGATGCTTTGCGTGGGCTGCCGAACTGCCGCTACGCCCACCTCTCCGGCAGCGGGGCAACATGTTTTGCCTTGCTTGAAACAGAAGCTTTGGCGAAAGCGGCGGCAGCGGAGTTGTCAGAAGCACAAACCGATTGGTGGTCATGGGCTGGGGGCATGATTGAGAATGCTGCCAGCGGTTTTATTCAGGCTAAACAGCGAACTTGATCTCTCAAGACTTACGACTTTTCCTGGAAACGCCGTAACCACTCATCGACCGCATTTCCCATTGTTTTTCCAGGATTTTCTTTCATCCACGCCATAAACGCCCGGTCGAATTTGAAATGGGCACCGCACTCACTTTTGAAGAAACGCCGGACATTTTGCGTGTTGCGGTAGGACGTTGTGATGGGTGTTGCACGTGTCACGGGATCACTGTGCCAATCAAAAACAGACATGCGTTACTCCTGAGTGAAGTAAGGTGGAGGTTCATTCATTCGGCTGCATTTGTTCCAAGCCATCTTGGGTTGATTTTATAGAAACAACTCAAGCAGTATTGCGACAAAACAAAAACCCCGCGCATCGCTGCACGGGGTTTTTTGAATTCCAGACCTGAAAGTGATCAGGCCGAAATACGCTCGTCGCCTTCCTGTGGCTCGCGCAGCACGTAGCCGCGGCCCCAGACGGTTTCGATGTAGTTCTTGCCATCGGATGCGTTGGCCAGCTTCTTGCGGAGCTTGCAGATAAACACGTCGATGATCTTGAGTTCCGGCTCGTCCATGCCACCGTAGAGATGGTTGAGGAACATTTCCTTGGTCAGGGTTGTACCACGGCGGAGCGAGAGAAGCTCCAGCATCTGGTATTCCTTGCCTGTGAGGTGCACACGCTCGCCGTCCACTTCAACCGTCTTCTGGTCGAGGTTGACGAGGAGGTCGCCGGTGGTGATGACCGACTGTGCATGCCCCTTGGACCGACGCACGATGGCGTGGATACGCGCCACCAGTTCGTCCTTGTGAAATGGCTTGGTGAGATAGTCATCGGCGCCGAAGCCGAGACCCTTCACCTTGTCCTCGATGCCGGCCATGCCGGAGAGGATCAGGATTGGTGTCTTCACCTTGGAGACACGCAGGCTGCGAAGAACTTCGTAGCCGGACATATCCGGAAGGTTCAGATCGAGAAGAATAATGTCGTAATCGTACAGCTTGCCGAGGTCTATTCCCTCTTCGCCCAGATCAGTCGTGTAAATGTTGAAGTTCTCCGACTTCAGCATCAACTCAATAGACTGCGCTGTGGCGCTGTCGTCTTCAACAAGGAGAACGCGCATATCAGGTCCCCGCCCTTGGTCCATCGCAAGTGCCGTGTGTGCGAACCGCTCGCACCTCTTCCGGCTTC
>JBOFGV010000035.1:0-20428 GCA_051649305.1 Beijerinckiaceae bacterium | reverse complement strand
CGCCGACTTGGTGGCTTTTGCGCGATGAAAAAACCCGATCCCATTCCGAACTCGGTCGTTAAGCGTCGTAGCGCCGATGGTACTCTGGCTTAAGCCCTGGGAGAGTAGGTCGCTGCCAAGTCAGCCGAATGCATGAGATTATCTTACAATGATTATGACAGGCCGCCCCTAGGGCGGTTTTGTCATTTCTAGGACTATAAACGCCCAGTTTTCGCGGGGTGGAGCAGCCCGGTAGCTCGTCAGGCTCATAACCTGAAGGTCGTCAGTTCAAATCTGGCCCCCGCAACCAATATTAAAAGCCCTCTGTCCACTCAGAGGGCTTTTTTTCTTTGCAAATTTTTGAAGGGCGTCGCGTTGTTCAGGCGCGACAGTATGCGGGAAGACATCCTGTTTGCAGCGTTGGGCGTCTGTAGAACACCTTGCGCAAGCCGCTTGTTATCAACCTACTTGCGCAGCGGACGACCGTAGAGTTCGAGCCTGTGGCCAGTAAGTTCATAACCAAGCTTGTAAGCAATTTCTGCCTGCAACCGCTCGATTTCGGCTGACTGAAATTCAATAACCTTGCCGCTGGTTGTATCAATC
The DNA here is from genome assembly GCA_051649305.1 of Beijerinckiaceae bacterium. GTDB lineage: Bacteria > Pseudomonadota > Alphaproteobacteria > Rhizobiales > Beijerinckiaceae > JADCCX01. Next base: position 19,846 of record JBOFGV010000035.1, on the reverse strand, counting down.
AAATGATCGTGGTGCGCTTCGGGTGTTCCCTCAAACCGAGCGCGCGAACCATCGAAGCTATGCTGCTCAATCAGGCCGATTTCTGAAAAGACCTTCATTGTGCGGTAGACTGTAGAGAGCGAGATGCCGGCATCCCGCACGAGCACACGGCGGTGAATTTCAGCGACATCTGGGTGGTCCTTCGCTGCGGAAATAACCTCAGCGATGATCTTGCGGGGACCCGTCAGGCGGCGCCCCTGTTTGCGACATTCTGCAAGCAGGTTTTTTGTTTCGCCCTTCGCAGAGTTCATCATGACTGCGCTCCCAATTGAGAATCATTCGCAACACTGTTGACTAATTACGGATTTACACTGTATTGTTTCTTATTGCAAATAATTAGCAATAAGGAGCGACAGATGCAACAGGTTGATGCGCAATCAGGTTGGCTAAGAGCCCGAGGCGAACCATCGCTGTTGGAATCCTTTCGCTCGATTGCAATAAACCAGAATGGTACCTCATTCAGGCGTTTTCTGGCTTTTGTCGGGCCAGGATACCTCGTGGCTGTTGGGTATATGGATCCCGGCAACTGGGCAACCTCGCTGGCCGGTGGTGCGCAGTTTGGATACGCGCTGCTGGTTGTGGCGCTGGTGTCCAACATCATGGCCATCATCCTGCAGTCCTTGTGCGCCCGTCTTGCCATTGCTTCTGGCCGCGATCTGGCCCAGGCCTGTCGTGATGCCTACCCAAGGTGGGTTTCCTGGCCATTGTGGCTTTTCGCCGAGCTTGCGATCTGTGCAACCGACCTGGCGGAAGTGATTGGTACTGCCATTGCGCTGAACCTGCTGTTCGGCATTCCGCTTGAAATTGGTGTGCTGATCACAGCAGCCGATGTTTTTGTTATTCTCTGGCTACAAAACAAGGGCTTTCGCTGGATCGAAGCCTTTATCATAGCGCTCATTGGTGTGATATCGATCTGCTTCGTAGTCCAGATCTATATGGCTGATCCGCATTGGGGACAGGTCATCCGCGGCTTTGCACCTACCACTGATATCGTGACCAATCCCAACATGCTCTATCTCGCGCTGGGCATTATCGGCGCTACTGTTATGCCACACAATCTGTACCTGCATTCAGGCATTGTGCAGACGCGCGCCTATGGTGAAAGCCTGCCGGAAAAGCGTCAGGCGCTGAAATATGCAACGCTTGACTCCACTGTTGCGCTGATGTTTGCGCTTTGCATCAATGCCTCAATCCTCATTCTGGCAGCAGCAACATTCTACAAGACAGGTCGCACGGATGTATCGGAACTGGCACGCGCCCACGAGTTGCTGGCCCCTCTGTTGGGGAGCTCCATAGCGCCCACGCTGTTTGCGGTTGCGCTGCTGTGCTGTGGCCTCAGCTCCACTGTCACAGCAACAATGGCCGGGCAGATTGTGATGGAGGGCTTTATTGATATCAGGCTTGCCGCCTGGCTTCGCCGCCTCGTCACGCGGCTTGTTGCCATCATTCCTGCCATCGCGGTGACCATTATTTACGGTGAGGGGCAAACAGGCAAGTTGCTTATTCTCAGTCAGGTCATCCTGAGTTTCCAGCTGCCCTTTGCTATTGTCCCGCTGGTTATGCTGACATCCTCCCGCGCAAAAATGGGCGAGATGGTAGCTCCACGCTGGCTGACAGCTGTCGCCGCGCTCATCGCCGCCACAATCATTGCCTTGAACGTGAAAGTGCTCACAGACCTTGCCTTTGGGTAGCTGGGTGCTTGTCTTGTCCCACCGTATCCCTGTAGACGGTGAGGCGCCCGGAGGTAGGGCCTTGCGCCTGATCTGTGAAACCGTAATGTCGCGCAAGACAATCCAGCGCAAGTCGCAGAACAAGTTTTGCTGATCGTGCTGGCCACTGGCGCTCCAGTTCAATGGTTTCCAGTCCTTTGTCATAGGCACATAGATCAATCAGGATGCCAGAAAACTCCGCGCCTACGAAGGTCATCGCTTTATTGACCCGCTGCCTTGCTGCAGTCATCGCCTCTGCAGGATTGAGGCTTGGAGCTCCGCGCGATTGATCAACATGCTGGCTTCTCGACCAGTCCATGGTGGTTTTCTGCATCAGCTGCCCGATAGCGATATCAGCTCGCAAGCGCTCGCCTGCAGCAAAAGCCGCTGGCCCGATGTGCGTCTTTCCGCCTTTGTCCCTGTGCCTGAACAGCCAGAGCAGCGGGTTGCTGTCAGCCCCGGTACGTACAAGAGGTGCCTGATCCTGGGCGCGCGAAAACGGACGGCTTGCTTCTTGATGCGATGTCTTCTTTGGCATGGCTTTTCTCTCTTGACTAAATGGCTTTAATTCCGAATATAGGAATAACATCCTTTTAATGGAAAGCAAGAGAGAGATCAGCAGAATGCAACAGGGACCAACAAGGTGCGATAAAACTAGAATTCCTGGCAGCCGGCAGGATGGTTGCCTAAGCAGAATTCGCGCATGGCGGGCACAGGATCAGGTTGCTTCAGGCGCGGGTCATCCAGCTTTGCTGGTCAACCGCCAAAGCCGCTTGCGCAAGTTACGTGCGGCTTCCGGACTTGGTACTTACAATCTGAGTCAACATATTTTGCTGGCTAAGTTAAGTGCTTCGCCACAAACAAAAACGCCGCCTGAGCGGCGGCGTTAATGTCGGTATAAGAAAAGTGTTAGCGGCGCGCGGCGCGCTTGCGCTTTTGCCCAAGGCCCATTTCCTTGGCAAGGCGAGAACGTGCCTCGGCATAGTTAGGGGCAACCATTGGATAGTCAGCTGGCAAGTTCCACTTCTCGCGGTACTGCTCGGGAGACAGGTTATACATTGTGCGCAGATGGCGCTTCAAAGACTTGAACTTCTTGCCGTCTTCCAGGCAGATCAGATATTCAGCTGTGATTGATTTCTTCGGGCTGATGGCAGGCTTGGATGGCTCAAGTGCAACAGGCGCAGCCGGGGCATCAAGGCGCGTCATGGCGGTGTAAACTTCGCGAACGAGGCCGGGAAGTTCGCCAGCAGGTATCGTATTATTACTTACGTAAGCCGACACGATATCAGCAGTAAGTGCGATCAATTCGCTCTGTTCGTCATTCACTGACATCTTGGATTTTCCCGTTTTGCGTTCCGAATTATCAATCGGATTGATTTTAGCGAAGCTTTGAAAGCTTGAAGTGCGACTCTTTCGCACATTCCAGTTCTAGTAAATACAGGAAATTTCGGGGAATGCAAGCATCGCGCAATGATATTTGCCGGCGACAGGTCAAGTTTTGACGAACATGACCTAAATGAAATCAGTGCTTAAAAGGCCAAAATATTGCAAAAATGCAAATAGTAGGACGAAAGAAAGTTCATGTAGGGATGATCGGTGCCAGCAAGCTATCTATATCCCAATTGCCAAACACTGATCCATACGTTTGTTTTGGCTAGAAGACAGCACCATAGAAGTAAATTTTCCACAAACACGTTGCTTGAATGCTGGAAAATCACTTGCGTGAGAGATGTTTGCGTAAGTCATCCATAGATGCATATCTTTCGATTTCGCCATTGGTTACCGCCTCCACAGAACCATCAGAGAACATAGTGTAGGCGCTGTCACCAATCGTGTAATTGCCGATTACCCCGGCCTTTGGAGGTTGTATGGATACAGGCTCTGGCTCTGTGTCTTCTATGGTTTGAGCAACGGTCGCATTCTCATCACTGTCTGAAGGTTCAGGTAGTGAGACCTCAGAAAGAGTATGGGGTTCATCCTGCAATGAAGCGCTTTCATTGCTGGTGTCAGGCTCTTCTGCGTCATTACGCTGATCCTCTGGTGCCTGGCTAACCTCCTCTGCGAGAGCAGGTTCAATGGCAGGCAAATCCGCAGTGCTGTCAGTGGCTGCCACAGGTGACGACTTGCGTTTTCTGTCCTTTGGTTTGTTCAGGAGTGTGGCCAGGCTGTTGTTGAAAGTCTCTGGCACGGTTTCAACTGCCGGCAGCTGAGGATCAGCTTCTGCCAGTGCCTTTGAAAGTTCTGCTTCGAGATCTGGCATTGTAACGGAGCTTGCTCCGTCATCGCGCACATCGCCGTCTTCAGCTGTAGTCTGCACGGGTTCTTCCGTAGCCAATTCAGGTGTGCTCTCGGCTTCAGCCGCAGGCTGGCTTTCGATGTCCGGGGCGGCATCGGCATTCCGTTCCTTTGCGGTAACAGCAATACCTCCGGCAATACCTGCAGCTGCCGCAATGCCTGCACCAAGCGCAAGGTGAGAGGATGTGGAAGGTTTCGCATCTGTCACAACAGAGACTGCATCAGCTGCTGGCGCGCTTGTGCTTTCTGCAGGAACAGTTGGTGCCGGAACCACTGGCCGCTCGCCGACATTCGTTGCCCATTTTGGACGCGGGCGGCCGTTTTCCAGTGCCTTCAGAATTTGCGTCAGACGGGTCAACGCCAGGCCGATCGCGATGGTAACAATGCCGCCAGAGAGCGCAATCGTGCCTGCAATCGTCATGGCATTGCCGCGTTCAGTCATGACGATATCAAAGCCAAACAGCAGGGATGTTGCGCCGCCCAATGAGAGAAGGGCACCTACAATGATGACGAACAAGGCCAAAGATCTGTATCCTCAGGAATCACGGATTTGAATTTGTGAATTGAATTTAACAACATTTCAATCCTTTAGCGAATCCATGCAGATTACGATGTCAGGAAACGCCGCATGTCCAGTTGCCGAAGCGGGCTGGACGGCCTACCTATCATTCGTCAGCAACTCCCGGAGTTGCAACAGTTTCAGTCCCAGGAAGGCAGGATGCCATGTCATTTACACTCCCAGATCTCCCCTATGCCCACGATGCCTTGCAGCCTTACATGTCCAAGGAAACGCTTGAGTACCATCATGACAAGCATCACCTTGCTTATGTGAACAATGGCAACAACCTGCTCAAAGGCTCGGAATTTGAAGGCAAGAGCCTTGAAGACATCGTCAAAGGCTCTTTTGGCAAGAACGCTGGCCTCTTCAACAACGCGGGTCAGCATTACAACCATATGCATTTCTGGAAATGGATGAAGCCAAATGGCGGCGGCAAGATTCCTGGAAAACTGGAAAAGGCAATCGTTGACGCCTTTGGTTCTGTTGAAAAAATGAAAGAAGACTTCATTCAGGGCGGCGTGACACAGTTTGGTTCAGGCTGGCACTGGCTTGCTGTGCAGAATGGCAAGATTGTTGTCATGAAGACCCCCAATGGTGAAAGCCCGCTGGTGCATGGCGCAAAGCCCATTCTGGGCAACGATGTCTGGGAGCACAGCTATTACATCGATTACCGCAACCGCCGTCCTGATTACTGCAAGGCCTTCATCGAGAGCCTCGTGAATTGGGAATACGTTGCCGAGATGTATGAAGCGGCCATCAAGTAAGTCTTGTTGATCAACAGAATTGAAAAAAGGCCCGGATCAGGGCCTTTTTTTATGTGCGGGCAGATCAGAATTTGAAACAGACATGAGCGAACCTTTTTCCATTGCAACCCTCATCCTGCCATCTGGCGGCAGCATTGGTATTGCGCCATTGCCAGGCAGGGGAGGCGATCTGGCAGCTGATATCGCGATGATTCAGGCTTGGGGCGCAGACCACGTTGTGACTATGACGCCGCTGGTGGAAATGGAGAGCGCCGGTGTTGGAGCGCTTGGCGACCTGCTGATCAAGGCAGGTGCTGGCTGGCACAAGCTGCCGGTAGTCGACTACGGCGTGCCTGACGCTGAAGTTACAGCGGAATGGATCAGGCTTGCACCAATGCTGCAAGCCACGCTTAACACTGGCGGGAAGGTGCTTTTGCACTGCATGGGCGGCAAGGGCCGCTCTGGCATGGTTGCGCTGCGCCTGCTGGTTGAGCGTGGAGAAAACCCAGCCACTGCGCTCGCGCGGATACGAGCCGTGCGACCGGGAGCCGTTGAAACCGAAGCGCAGCTGGAATGGGCTATCGACGCTCAGACAAAGCCGACAACGGATTTGGGGCGGTAAGGCTCTTCCAGCCGCTTAATCGTCGCAGCGTCAAGCTTGACCGATAGTGCTGCAATCGCATCATCCAGATGATGGGGCTTTGAAGCGCCAATGATCGGCGCGGTCACAGCCGGCTTGGCCAGAACCCATGCAAGCGCCAGCACAGCGGGCTTCACACCAAGGCGTGCCGCTTCCTTGATGACACGGCGGCGGATGGCTTCATCCTGCGGTGATCCAACTTTCAGCATGTCGCCAACCGTGTCCGTCCGCCCGCGCACCGTTGTCTCATTGCTGACTTTGGCACCAAGACCAGAACCGGCGAGATAACCGCGCGCCAGTGGCGACCATGGCGTCACCGCCTTGCCTTCGCTCATGCAGAGCGGCAGCATCTCGCGCTCTTCCTCGCGGTAAACCAGGTTGTAATAGTTCTGCATCGAGACAAATTCAGCAAAGCCATTCTTGCGCTGAACCGAGAGCAGCTTCATGAACTGCCATGCCGCCATCGAGGACGCGCCGAGATAGAGCGCCTTGCCGGCGCGCACCACGTCGTTGAGCGCCTCAACCTGCTCCTCGATTTCGGTTTCGTAATCAAACCGGTGAATGATGTAGAGATCGATATAATCCGTGCCCAATCGCTTCAGCGAGGCATCCACTGCTTCCATGATATGCTTGCGCGAGAGGCCGCGCTGGTTAGCGCCGGGACCCATAGCGTTATAGACCTTCGTTGCCAGCACGATTTCATCGCGCCTTGCCGCAAATTGCTTCATCGCCTTGCCGGTGACGCTTTCTGAGGCCCCCAGCGAATACATATCCGCCGTATCCCAGAAGGTGATGCCCGCCTCATAGGCCTTGCGGTAGAAGGGCATCGAGGCCTCCTCATCCAGCACCCACTCGCGCCACTTCGGATCGCCGTAGGTCATGGTGCCAAGGCAGAGGGGCGAGACCTTCATGCCGGTTTTGCCAAAGCGGACAGGTGTCATCGGAAGGCCTTTCAAGAGAGGGAAGATCGACAGTTCATCGCTTTTACAACTGGAAAGCAACTCCGTTTGCATCATCGCCTTCATCAATCTTTTTGATCAGCCTGCAAAAATCCCCGTATTTTTAGCCCTTGCATTTTTCTTTGCACGGGTCTTGCATGTGCTTTGGACCGCAGTTTTGCGGAGGGGAGCCACACATGATCGAGCAAACAGCATCAAGCCATCTTTCTCTCAACCGTCGCAGTCTGCTGGCTGGCATGGGCGCTGCCGGTGCAGGCGCTTTGCTGCCGGGGGCAGCGTGGGCGCAGGCTGGAGCCACAGGCACGACCGGGAATGCCAAAGCCCTGACAACGACTCTCGCAGGCGATGCCGCGGCATACTTCGCGGCAGAGGAGCCTTATTTCATGGAGCTCGCCAAAGAGTTCACGCTTGATCCCAAGGTTGTCTACTTCATGGCTGCGCAAAAGGGCTCGATGCCCAAGGCCGTGCTCGCCCGCATGAAGGAAGGTCTGGACAAGATCGCCGCTGATCCCTTCCCGGTATATGTCGAGCCATCAGCCAAAATCCGCGAGAACATCGCCAAGTCCTATGGCACAACCACGGACCAGATCGCCATCACGCGTAACACGACAGATGCGCTGACACTCGCGATGATGGGGATTGACTGGAAAGCCGGAGATGAAATCCTCATCTCCCCGCTGGAACACCCAACTGGTATCACGCTCGCGCTGCGGATTGCCGCGCGTTACGGCGTGGTCATCAAGCAGTGGGGCATTCCGGTTGGCGCCAATGTCACCGTGGATGAGGTGGTGGCAGCGCTTGAAAAGCGCGTGGTTGCAGGCAAGACCAAGGTCATTTTCTTCTCCTCCCCTCTGTGGCCAACTGGCATGCGCCTGCCCGAGCGGCGCATTGCCGAACTGGCCCAGAAGGCTGGTGCCATCACGGTCGTGGACGGCGCGCATTACAACGGCATGATTGACCCGAAACTGGATGAAACCGGCATCGATTTCTTCGGTCTCTGCGGTCACAAGTGGCAGTGCGGACCCGGCGGAACAGGCATGCTTTATGTCCGCAACAAGCCAAATGCGGCGAATGGTTCGGCACCTCCCAAGTTCCACATCGTGCGCTCACAGTCACGCATTGTGCCATTCGATGGCAGCCGTGGCAGCTTTGATATTGGTGCGGCACTGACGATGTATGGTTTCCCGGAATCCGCTGACTGGCGTGCGCTGGGCGATGCTGTGGCCATGTGGGACAAGATCGGCCGTGGGCGGATTGAAACCTGGCATATGCGTCTGGGTGGTTATTTCCGGGATCGCCTGACTGAGGCCTTTGGCGAGGCGGCGGTGCTGCGCCCGCTGAAAGACCCTGCCTTGCAGTCCGGCATCATCGGCTTCAATCCCTTCCCGAAAGCCGAACAGCAGATGGACAGCAAGCTGAACGTCGATTTCCGCGCTGCCATGCTGAAAGACTATGGTTTCCGCATTTCCGGTCTGGGTGTTGGGCAAGACGGTCTTACCCGCGGCGCTGATCCTGAAACCAAGATGTTCCCGGTTGGCTCCATTCCAAACCGTGACCCGGAGACATTGGCACCCAAGCCAATGGCGCATCCGCAGCGCGTCAATGCCTGCCTCTGGAACAACCGCCAGCAGGTCGACAACTTCGTGGCTGCAACCAAGGATCTGGTCGCCAAGCTGACCGCATGAGAAAGACGCGCGGGGGCGGAATTCACCCTGTTGTCTTTTTCCTGTAGTTTTCACGGGTTTAGACAGCTGCATACGTATTCCACCCCTGTTCAACGTCGCTTTCTACAGCTAATCAGGTGTTAATTCACGGCAACTGCCGGTGGTTAATCGTTGGCGCTTGACGAAGGTGCCCGGAGTTGAGTTGCCATGGCCAAAACGCCTAAAGAAACAACTGCTGCTGAAGCAGCGACCGGCACGGATGCCGAAGCCAAACGCATTGCAAAAGCCGAGGCCGACGCGAAGCTGAAAGCCAAAAAAGAGGCTGCCAAAAAGGCTGAGGAAGAAGAGGACGACGAAGACGAGGATGATGAGGACGAAGACGATGATGAGGAGCTTTCTCCTCACGTCGTCAGTGCCTCCGAGACCCGCAATGCCTTCAAGATCATGGGCAGCTTCCTGCGCCCGTTTTTTCCGGCGCATAAAAAGGGCATCACGCTCATCCTGATCGCCGTCATTATCGAGACGATCTACAATACCTCGTTTCCACTGCTGCTGAAATTCCTGATTGACGACGCCATCAATGCCGATGATCCGCGCATGCTGGTGATCATTCTCAGCACCATGTTTGCGCTGGGTGTTGTTTCATCCTGTGTGATGATCTGGTTCGAGTGGCTGAATGCCAACACCGGCTCTTCGCTGATCCGCGATATCCGCAACCGGTTGTTTGACCATTCGCAGGCCCTGCCTGTGGACTATTACCACAAGCACAAGACAGGCGTGGTGTTGCAGCGCTTTTCAGGTGACATGTCCCAGCTTGAAGAGACGATCAACCACGGCATGCAATGGGGTGTTCTGCCCGCTTTCGAGTTGATTGCTGGCATCGCGATGATGTTCTTCCTCAACTGGCAACTCGCGTCAGTGGCGCTGTTGCTGTTCCCCATCGCCATCATTGGCCCGCGCATTCTTGCTCCCAAAGCGGTGGACGCGAGCTATCAGGTGAAGAAGAACGAGGCAGCAGCACTGGGTGTGACGCAGGAGGTGATCACCTCCATTGGTGTGGTCAAGGCGTTCGGGCTACAGAAAAAAGCTGTCGGTTGGTATCGTGGCCGCAATGACCAGATCCGTGGATCGATGTTCCGCATGCTCTGGATCAATGGTCTGGTCGAGCGCTCTGTCACCATTTCGGTGCTGGCCCTGCATCTCTTCGTGCTGGCGCTGGGTGCCTATCTCGTGTGGAACGACACGATCCAGCTCGGCACCTTCGTGGCCTTTGAAACGCTGTTCTGGGAACTCTCCTACAACGTCGGCCACATCACCCAGTTTATCCCGGTGTTGATTGAAGGCTCGGGTGCTGCCAAGCACATCAACGATTATCTGCATGAGCCAATCCGCAGCCGCGATGCTGACGATGCGCAGGACATGGCCCCGTTCCAGAAAGACATCGTCTACGACAAGGTGATGTTCAGCTACGACGGCAAGCAGAACCATCTCAACGGATTGAGCCTGAAGATCGAGGCCGGAAAGCGCGTGGCGATTGTTGGTCGCAGCGGTGCGGGCAAGAGCACGATCATCAATACGCTTCTCAAGCTCTATGATGTCAAGGGCGGCAAGATTTTGATCGACGGTCAGAACGTCAACGCCATGAAGCGTGACAGCATGCGGGCGCAGATGGCCGTCGTCTTTCAGGACAACCTGCTGTTCAATATGTCGATCATGGACAACGTGCGTCTGGGCAACGAACAGGCGAGTGATGACGATGTGATTGCAGCCTGCAAAGCAGCCGAGATTCACAAGTTCATCCTTGGTCTGCCAGATGGCTACGAGACCATTGTGGGAGAGCGCGGCAGCACCGTATCAGGTGGTCAGCGCCAGCGTCTGGCCATCGCCCGTGCTATCGTTCGCAACCCTGCAATCCTGCTGCTCGATGAAGCGACCTCAGCGCTTGATCAGACAACCGAGCGCGCCATCACCCGCACGCTCAACAAGGTGGCCAAAGGCCGCACCGTTGTCTCGGTCACGCACCGCCTCACCTCGGTGGTCGATATGGACGTGGTCTATGTGCTCGAAAAGGGCAAGCTTGCCGAAAGCGGCACGCATGACGAGTTGCTCAAGAAGAAGGGCCTCTACTTCAAGCTTTGGCAGGACCAGACTGGCAAGGCCCGCGATGAGGACGAGGACGACGAGGATTGAGGTGGTTTGCGTCGAAATGTAGTCTTTGCCTGTGGGTTCTGGCTGCGCTGATCGGCATTAGCTTGCTTGCGCAACCGGCAGTGGCTGATTGCGCAGACGACGTCAGGCAGGCTTTTGAGAAGTTTCGTGAAGCGCCAGTTCTTGAATTTGAAGTCACTGACGATCCATTTGGTTCAAATCGGCGGCTATCAAAATGCGGCCGCATCGATTTTCACAATCAGATTGAAGACACATTCAATTGTCCGGGCAAGAACCCCTACGAATTTAGGCAGCAATTTCGCGATAGTCAGGAGTGGACCAGAGATCAATTAGGCTGGCGCGCGCCCAAATCCGGGGCGGCTCCAGGCACATCCACAAACCAGCCACTTCTCTATCCACCGATGCACTTACGCTTTTTCCCCAAGGATCCTCCGGTAAACGCCTATACCTGCCCGCAAAAAGTTGAAAAGGAAGGACGGCAGCTTGTCGCATTTGAGCGCACGATCAAAGGTTATCATAGCAGTCTTTGGAGTGAGCGGCAGATCCTTTATCTTGATGAAGACTCCCGGCTTCCTGTAAGAGTTGAGCTCACACGTGTTGGCGAGGATCAGATATCATCCATCACGCGATACAAGCCCGCTTCAACCCCGACAGAAGTACCGGTTTTTCAGCCTGAACGCAGACGAGAGTTATCAAAGGCGAAGTACGAACGGGCCGTTCAGGTGTCCGATCAACAATGCCGCGCCAGGCTTGCTGATGTGCTGCGCCGCAGTTGGGAAGCGCCCTTCCAGTTCACTGTCAACAGCTGGGTCCATAATGGAGGCGATTCATTGTTGGGAGCCTATCAGCCAACAGGAGCTTTCTATCTCTCCCGACGTATCGGGGATGCAGCTGCCTTGATAGCGGTCACAAGCGAAAACGTTCTATGGATCAAATGGCATGACGTGGCGGTACAAGCGGGCCGGCAAGGGCCAATCTGGCTCGATCAGCCACGGAGTTGGTGGCCGACGAACAACGATTCAGGAATCACGCGCGATGACCTGTTGGGCCATAGAAATGAGGCAACGGGCTTCACCAGGATGAGCAGATTTTCGGAACCGGTAAGTTACGTAAAGAGATTTCTGTTCAACGAATTTCACTTATCGACAGACGTTAAATGCCCACGTGCAGATGCGATCGAATTCAATCTTTACATGATCAAGCAGACCTCGGACTATGAAGGGGCGGAGTACGCAGGCGAATACGAAGAGGTCGCGCCCATCAAGCTGGACCTCGATCAGGCCAGCCGCATAAGCCGAATAGAATTCTGCACGGAAGATTGCATGTTTGGGATCGGCCCTCGCTACATGGTTGAAAAACGAACCTACGATGTCGCAGTCGATATTCCAAAAGTTGAGTAACGAGGCTCGCTTCGCAGAAAGGCTTTGCTCAAACTTCGCTATCTTGCTGGGGCCGAATAAAGTCACCGGAGATTGTCTGTTTCTTCAGCTTCCTTGCTCCGGTATATACTCAAGCAAATCACCAGGTTGGCAATCCAGCACTGCGCAGATGCGCTCCAGCGTATCAAAGCGCATGCCCCGCACCTTGCCGGACTTGAGCAGAGAGACATTCTGCTCTGTCAGGTCAATCAGCTCGGCGAGCTCCTTTGACCGCATCTTGCGCTTTGCCAGCATCACATCGAGATGAACAACGATCGGCATGATCAGACAAAACTCTCATTCTCAGCGGCAATACGCAGGCTCTCTTTCACAACAAGAGAAAACGCCAGGAACAGAAAACCCGCGACAAGTCCCATAATTTCGCCTGCACTGATACCAACAGCAAGATGCCTTTGGCCAGCCGGGTTTCCGATGGTCAGCAGCAGGATGATGATTGTCCGCGTGACGATGCCCGCCGCAGCAGCGCCAAAGGCGAGGTAGCCCAGTCGCACGAGGATTTCTGGAATGGCAGGCGTGAAGACCTGCTTCAGGGCGTAAAGCCGGAAGAGCGTACGGACCTGCCAGAGCAGAAACACAAGCAGAATGGTGGGAACGAGTGCCAGCATTCCGGCCAGCCATACCATCGTTTTGGATGGCGTTCCGAAGGTGGAAGGCGCGTCCCGCGCGAGATATTCGAGCAGGCGACCGCTATCGAGTGACAAATAGACTGCCGCGCCCAGCAGCATGACAATGCCTGCCACGGATGTCCATTCTGCCAGAAAGGCGATGCGCGCGATTGAATCATAACGTCCGGTTTTGTGGGGAGGCGCTTGGGCCGGAAGGCTGGGGTGCATTTTTAGTTCCTTTTTCGTTTGACAAAATTACTGTAAAACAATAATTGATTGATGTCTAGAGTGAATTAATGAGGATGACATGTTGTTCCGCCGTACTGCCTTTATCGCTACCCTTGCGATCTCTGTTTCCGCCTGCGCTTCGGTGCCGCTGACATCCCTGATTGCGCTGGGGCGCATCGACTTCCAGACAACAGCCTTTGAAAAGGTGAGGGTTGGGGTTCAATTGCCTGATACCATCAGGACACGCGAAAATGGCGTCAGGATGATCGCAAAAGTCAGTTACTCCGGCGGGGCCGAGCGTCAGGAAACGCTGTATTTGCAAGAGGCCAATTCGCCCAGCGACCGCCTGCCACCAGCAAAAACAGGTCATCAAACCCGTGTGTTTCAATTGCGGGAGGCTGATGTTGCCCGCTTGAACACCATCCGCGCCGAGATACTGGCAGCGAAAGCTGAGGGTCGCAGAGGATCATTAGGCTTTGGCATTGAAGCCAAAGAGTTCTGCAAGGCTGGCGATATTGGCAACGGGCCCGTGCCTATTTCGACTTACCTGCGGACGGCTGAGAGCCCTGCCTTCATTCCCTTGCAGAGTAACTTCGACCTCAGGAGCGACAGGCAGGTTGGTAGCGCGCTGGCAACGCTGGCACCTTGCTGACGTGGTCCTACTTCATCTCGCTGAGCAACGGGCTCCAGGCCGGATCGCTGGCGTAGGCGGGTGTTGGCACGCTCACTTCCACGCGGCCTGTTACATCCACCATGTGCATCTTGGGGCCGCCGGCTCCGCCTGCGTCTCGGAAGAACATCAAGTAGCGCCCATTGGGTGCCCATGTCGGGCCTTCATTGTGGAAGCCTTCGGTGAGGATGCGCTCGCCCGAACCATCCGGCTTCATGATGCCGATGGCAAAGCTGCTGCCGCCCTGACGGGTGAAAGCAATATAGTCCCCCTTGGGAGACCAGACCGGCGTGGAATAACGTCCCTGTCCGAAGGAGATGCGCTTCGCTCCGCCGCCACTGGCCGCCATGGTGTAAAGCTGCTGTCCGCCGCCGCGATCACTCTCGAACACCAGTTGTGCGCCATCGGGTGAATAGGACGGCGAGGTGTCGATGGAAGGGGAGTTCGTCAGGCGCGTCAGCGCGTTGGAGCGCAGGTCCATCGAGAAGATGTTGGCATTGCCGCCCTGTTGCAGGCTCATGACAATCTTCCAGCCATCGGGCGAAAAGCGCGGGCTGAAGCTCATGCCGGGGAAGTTTCCAACAACCTCGCGACGGCCAGCGGCCACATCCAGAATATAAACCTTGGGATCAGCGCCGGGCGTGAAACCCATATAGGCCACTTCCTGCGAGGAAGGCGAAAAGCGTGGTGTCACCACCAGCTCTTCGTTGCTGGACAGCGCTTTGAAATTGGCACCATCCTGATCGATAATGGCGAGGCGTTTGCGGCGGTTGTCCTTGGGGCCACTCTCATCCACGAAGACCACGCGGGTATCAAAGAACCCTTTTTCACCGGTGATCTTGGCATAGACACCATCCGAGATAATGTGTGCCGCACGCCGCCAGTTGCCGCTGTCGGTGGAAAGCTGCTGACCTTCCAGCTGTGCGCCGGTAGAGACTTCCCAAAGCCGGTATTGCGCCTGACTTTGCCCACCGTTGCGCACCACGCGGCAGGTCACCAGCGCCTGAATGCCTGTGCCTTTCCAGGCGGCAAAATTAGGTGGCGCATCGAAGTTCTCGATCTTCTCGGGATGACGCGTTTTCTCGATAGGGCTGAACAGGCCAGAGCGCTTCAGGTTGTTGGTGATAACACCCGAGACGCTTTGCTGCTGGGTGTCACCCACACAATCCGCCACCGCAATCGGCATGGGCTGGAAGTTGCCACCGCGCAGATCGATGAAGAGTTCGGCGCTGGCGGGGGAGGCAGCGGCTATTGCGCCAGCAAAAGCAAGAGTGAGGGTGAGCTTTGTGGACATTGTCATTTCTCTGGTGAGCTTCATGGTCATGACATTCTTATGGCGTGAGCTGGATGATGATGTTGCGCCATTGATGGTGCATTGGCTTAAAGCGCGCAGGGATACGATATGGAGCACATTGACGGATGGCTCTTATTCCGCTTGCGGCAATCTTCTGAAATTCAGGATCGTCACTCGCATTCATAATCACAGGATCGCCATCAAGTGAGCCATCAACATTGAGCTGAATACGTACGAGCGGCAATATTGGCTGCTTTTTAGGTGTATCCGGTAAAATCAAACATGCCTGAACCTGAACGCGGACTCGATTGATAATTAGGTTCCTGTCTTCACTGCTCAAGACCGGCCTTGCACAGGATGGAATGAACAAGAGTGTCGTCAGGGAAATGGCAAGACAAAAGCGGCGATTTTGAAGCAGATAAGACATGTCAATTTTCTGGATCGAGTTGCACGACAATAGACCGCCAGTCGCCATAAGTGGCGGCAAAGCGGGCAGGAATACGGAAAGGCGCGCACTGGCGGATGGCGCGCATGCCGCTGTCAGCAAGAGCGCGGAAGGACGGGTCACCGGATGAATTGATCAGAACTGGCGTGCCACCAAGAGAGCCATCCGGGTTGAGCGCCACACGCACCAGCGGCAAGACGGGCGGCCTGCTTGAAACAGGGTTATTCCAGCAAGGGTTTATTTGATCTCGTATCATACTAACTAGGGCCGCGCGATCCGATGGATTGAGCCTTTGCCCGGTCGCTGTGGGCGCGCCTGCGGCTGGTGTGCGGCTCACCTGCTGGCCGGTGTTACCACTGTTAGCTGGCGCTTCACGGGAAGCGAGCAAAGCACGGTTCACGGCATCGCTGTTGGCTTTATTGCGCGCCTGCTGTTCAGCGTCGCGCTTGCGCTTTTCATCAGCGGCTTTTTTCGCTGCTTCCTGCGCTTTCTTGGCGTCCTCGGCCTTTTTCTGGTCTTCGGCTACCTTCGCTTCGGCCAGTTTCTTCTGCTGCTCGGCCTTGCGGGCTTCTTCACGCGCAGTCTCGCGCGCCTGTTCCTGACGGCGCTGCTCGGCTGCCTGCTCCTGCCGGCGTTTGGCATCCTCCGCCTTTTTCTGCTCTTCAGCCTTCTGCTGTTCCAGCAGTTTGGCAAGCGCTGCCTGATCAGGCTTGGGTGGCTCAGGCGTTTTCTTCTTCGCCTGTTTTACAATCTCGTCCGCCTCGTCCTCTTCCTCATCGGTTGATTCAGCAGGCTTCACGGGTTTGACAGCAACAGGCTTTGGAGCTTCGGCAGGCTTGGGTGGATCGGCGGGTTTTGGCGGCACGATCACAGGGCGGGGTGGTGGTGGAGGCACAACGGCGGCCACCTCCTTGCGCTCCTCTTTGGCAGTCGCTTCCTGCGCTTTGGGCGTGTTGTCAGCGTTGACCTGCTTTTTGGCCTCGCCCGGCGCGTTCTGCTCTTTCTTCTCGTCCACACGGTCCACGCGCGGCGTCGGAGCAGCCTGTTTGGCGGAGGTCTCACCCTTGGTGACTTCGCGGATCTGGCTTTCGTCAATCACCTCGACAGAGACAGCCTCAATCGCATCGGGCAACACCTTTGGTTGGCTGAAGGTGACGACGCTGGCTATTAAAACAGCCGCATGGAGCCCCAGAGACACAGGCATACCGGGGCGCGAAAGGAAGTTGATCTTCCTCGCAGCATCCGGCTTCCTGAGCATGTCGTCCGACATCCCTATGGCCTCACTTCCTGTCCTGTTCGGTCAGCAGCGCAACCTTCTTGTAGCCCGCTGCTGTGATAGCGGACATCACCTGCGCCACGGTGCCATAATCCACCTGCTTTGCGCCGCGCACATAGATGCGCTCGTCAAAGCCTTGTTTGGCGAGGGGCTGAATTTTCTGGGCAATCTCGGCCACTGTAATCTGTGTCTCACCAATAAAAATCTGGGCTTTATCGTTGATGGAAATCGTGATCGGCTTCTGGTCCACATTCAGCTGGCCTGCCGCTGTCTTGGGCAGATCAAGCGGCACACCGGCTGTCAGCAAGGGTGCTGTCACCATGAAAATGATCAACAGCACCAGCATCACATCGATGAATGGTGTCATATTGATGTCGGCTATGGGGGCAGACTTGCGGCCACGCCTGCGCCGTCCGCCTCCACCCTGTGCTGCACCGCCTGCTGTCATGCCCATCTAGATTCTCCTGCCCATCGTATTCTCCTCAGGCCGCGACGCGTTCGTCGATCTGACGCGACAGGATGGCGGAGAACTCATCGGCAAAGCTCTCAAGGCGGGATTGCGCCTTGGCAGCCTGCTTCTGGTAGATGTTGTAGGCAATAACCGCCGGAATGGCCGCTGCAAGGCCGATGGCTGTAGCAAACAGCGCTTCCGCAATGCCGGGAGCGACAACAGCCAGCGAGGTGTTCTTGGAAGCAGCAATTGAGGTGAAGGAGGTCATGATGCCCCAGACCGTGCCAAAGAGGCCGATGAACGGGCCGGCCGAACCAACGGTTGCGAGCACCAGAAGGTTCGATTCATAGCGCTCGGCTTCACGCTGGATGGTCACATCCAGCACCTTGTCTATGCGGGAATTGAGCGAGGCAAAGCCGCGGCCTGATCCTTCCAGCGCGCGCTTCCATTCGCGCATGGCGGCCACAAAGACTGAGCCCATGCCACTTGTCGGGCGGTTCTGCAGGTTGCGGTAAAGCTCCTCAAGGCTCTGGCCAGACCAGAAGGTCTCCTCAAAGCTATCCATCTGGCCGTTGAGTTTGCGAAACAGCAGCCACTTGTTGATGATGATGCTCCAGGTCCATACAGAGGCAACGATCAACCCGACCATCACCAGTTTGACGACCATATGGGCCTGCCAGAACAACCCCCAAAGGGACAGGTCATGGACTGTATCTGCACCCGGCATAGTTTTCTCCGCACGTCTGCCGATGGCCCCGGAGACTCGAACCGAGGGCCTTCCGCTTAAAATGGGTCCAAACTTGGGCTGTCACGCGCCAAGCCCCGGCATTCACGACGGAATTCCGGTTGTTACACCAGTTAAGCAGCAATCAACCTTAACAGGAGGTTAGCGCAGAGGATTTGAGAGCTTTAATCTGAGCGTATCAGGTATGCGTCTGGCTCTGCCATCGCCTACGCAGACGACTTTGACCAGCGCCGTGACCAGTTCCTGCCCATCGCGCAGCACCCGTTGGCTGACGGCCATGGACGCGCCTTTCATCTCAACCGGCGTGGTTTCGATGGTGAGCTGATCATCCATTTTAGCAGGTTTGAGGAAATCGATCTGCATGGAGCGGACAGCAAGGGCGAGGGCGACGCCTTCATCAAAGAGCTCACTTTGCTCTATGCCCAAGGACCGAATGAGTTCGGTGCGCCCGCGTTCCATGAAGCGCAGATAGGAGGCGTGATAGACTACGCCGGAAAAGTCCGTGTCTTCATAATAGACACGAACAGGCAGAGTGTGTGCTGCAGTCATTGGGTTTCAGCGAAACAGCCAGCCAGCCGCCACACGGAAGACGATCGCCATCACTACCAGCATGGCCAGCAGGAAGCCGATATAACGCCAGCTCAGTGTTTTCGGCTTGGCAGGTGCGCCTGGCATGGTGCGTGTTCTGTCAGTGTCATTGGCGGGCGCGCTCATCAGGCCGTTCAACAGCCCGGACTTGGGTCCGCCTTTGGCCAGCATGTCTTCGGCAAGGTTGCGATAGGTGGAGGTGCGGCGTGGAATACGTTCTCCCAGTATAAAGGCAGCCACCTCGGCGTCTGTTGGCGCGCGTCCGTTTGTTGCCTGAAATGTCACCAGCCAGTCGCGCTTGTTCTGCTTGTAAAGCGCATAGGCCATGAGGCCCGTGACATCGTTTTCGCTCTGCACAAGCAGTTCAAACATCGGGTTGCGATGCTCTTCGGGCACATTGGCTTCCAGCTCGACAGTCGGGAGATGATCAATACGAGGCATGCGTGGGCGCCTTTCGGTTGGTTCACCAAGACTTTTCACGATTTCGGTCAAGGCTATCGTGGCCATAGGAAACTCCAGACGTCACTCTACACTTAACAAAGTCTTATCAGCAATTTTTTGTTTCCGCGCGATCTGTGACGAAGTTATGTTAACGGCACAGGAAACATGGCCCTGAAATGGCAAAGAGGACGTTGTATATGCCGCTTCTGATTGCGGGCGTGGATGAAGCGGGCAGGGGGCCATTGGCTGGCCCTGTGGCTGCTGCAGCTGTCATTCTTGACCCTGCCGCCATGCCTGAGGGCCTCAACGATTCAAAGAAACTGAGCGAGGCGGCACGGGAACGGCTTTTTCCGCTCATCCTTCTGCAAGCCAAAGCGGTTGCGTTTTCCTTTGCCTCTCCGGGAGAGATTGACCAACTCAACATTCGTGGCGCGACATTGCTGGCCATGCGCCGTGCTGTGCTGGCGCTTTCCCTTGCGCCGGATCAGGTGCTGGTGGATGGCCGCGATGTGCCGCCGGGATTGCCCTGTGCTGGCCGCGCCATCGTTGGTGGCGATGCGCTGGAGCCTGCGATCTCGGCTGCATCAATCGTTGCCAAGGTGATGCGGGACCGCCTGATGGTCAAACTGGGGCGGGAATTTCCAGCTTACGGATTTGAAAAACACATGGGTTACGGCACCGCCAGACACCTTGAAGCGCTGCGGTTGCATGGCCCCAGCGCGCATCACCGGCTTTCCTTCGCACCGTGCAGAAACGGCACACACTGAATTTTCGGCGTTAAACCTCACCTTCACCCTGTTCGTTCATAACAGCATCGTCTGTTGCGTAACCTGGTGTGCGTCATGAGTTTAGCGCGTGCAGGAGCCATCGGCCCGAAGTCCCGGATT
>JBOFGV010000034.1:0-43447 GCA_051649305.1 Beijerinckiaceae bacterium | reverse complement strand
GGTCCGGCAATCCGCTGATGGATGAATCCCGCCGTGCTTTCTATGAATACCACGCCGCTCTGATGGAGCCATGGGATGGCCCTGCTGCCATCGCCTTCACAGACGGCCGCCAGATTGGCGCGACCCTTGACCGCAACGGCCTGCGCCCTGCCCGCTATTTCGTCACCAAGGACGATCTTGTGGTCATGGCGTCTGAAATGGGCGTGCTGCCGATCCCTGAAAAGGACATCGTCAAGAAGTGGCGTCTGCAGCCTGGCAAGATGCTGCTGATCGATCTCGACAAGGGCCGCATTGTGGCTGACGAGGAAATCAAGCAGGAGCTTTGCGCCGCCAACCCATACGTAGACTGGCTGAAGCGCACACAGCTGGTGCTCGAAGACCTGAAGCCGGTGGAAGCCCGCGCCTCACGCACCGATGTATCGCTGCTCGATAAGCAGCAGGCCTTTGGCTACACACAGGAAGACCTTTCGCTCCTGATGGCACCTATGGCTGTCACCGGACAGGAAGCCGTCGGTTCCATGGGCACGGACACGCCGATTGCCGCGCTGTCTGACAAGGCAAAGCCGCTGTTCAACTATTTCCAGCAGAGCTTCGCGCAGGTCACCAACCCGCCGATTGATCCGATCCGCGAAGAAATGGTGATGAGCCTTGTCTCGTTCATCGGCCCACGCCCCAACATCTTCGATCTGGAAGGCACATCGCGCCGCAAGCGTCTGGAAGTGCGCCAGCCCATCCTCACCAATGAGGATCTGGAGAAGATCCGTTGCATCGGTCACTTCGAGGATTCCTTCGACACCAAGACCCTCGACATCACCTACCCTGCCGAGCGCGGCGCTGCCGGCATGCAGGATGCGCTGGACCGTCTGTGCGAGCGTGCAGAAGCCGCCGTGCACGGCCGCTACAACATCATCATCCTGTCTGACCGCCTTGTGGGGCCAGACCGCACGCCAATCCCTTCCCTTCTGGCGACAGCCGCCGTGCACCACCACCTGATCCGCAAGGGATTGCGGACCTCGGTGGGTCTTGTGGTTGAATCCGGTGACCCGCGCGAAGTGCATCACTTCGCCTGTCTCGCTGGTTATGGTGCAGAAGCGATCAACCCCTATCTCGCCTTCGACACTATGTTAGGCATGTTCGAGAAGGGCGAGTTCCCGGCTGAAGTGGACGAGAAGGAAGTCGTCAAGCGCTTCATCAAGTCCGTCGGCAAGGGCCTGCTCAAGGTCATGTCCAAGATGGGCATCTCGACCTACCAGTCCTATTGCGGCGCGCAGATCTTTGATGCCCTTGGCCTCAAGCGCTCTTTGGTTGACAAGTATTTCTTCGGCACCCACACCACCATTGAAGGTGTGGGCCTTGAGGAGCTCGCTGAGGAAGCCACAAGAGCGCACAGTCTCGCCTTCGGTGATTCACCTGTACACCGCAATGTGCTCGATGTCGGCGGCGACTACGCCTACCGCATCCGTGGCGAGGACCATGTCTGGCGTCCGGAAAGTGTGTCAGCCCTGCAGCATGCGGTGCGTGGCAATTCCCAGGACAAGTACAAGGAATACGCCCGCGTCATCAACGAGCAGGAAAACCGCTTCACCACCATTCGTGGGTTGTTCAAGATCAAGCCTGTGGGCAAACCTGTCAGCATTGATGCGGTTGAGCCAGCCAGCACCATCGTCAAGCGCTTCTCGACGGGTGCGATGTCCTTCGGCTCCATCAGCCGCGAGGCGCATGAGACACTTGCGCTGGCCATGAACGCCATTGGCGGAAAGTCCAACACCGGCGAAGGCGGCGAGGAAGCCCAGCGCTTCAAGCCGATGGCGGATGGCCGCTCCAAGCGCTCTGCCATCAAGCAGGTGGCCTCGGGGCGCTTCGGTGTGACGACAGAATATCTCGTCAACTCAGACATGATGCAGATCAAGATGGCGCAGGGTGCAAAGCCCGGCGAAGGCGGCCAGTTGCCCGGTCACAAGGTGGATGCGGTCATCGCCAAGGTGCGTCACTCCACGCAGGGCGTTGGCCTCATCTCGCCGCCGCCACACCATGACATCTACTCGATTGAGGATTTGGCACAGCTGATCTTTGACTTGAAGAACGTCAATCCGGCGGCAGACGTTTCAGTCAAGCTTGTCTCGGAAGTTGGCGTGGGCACAGTTGCGGCAGGCGTTGCCAAGGCGCGTGCAGACCACATCACCATCTCCGGCTTTGAAGGCGGCACAGGTGCCTCGCCCCTCACCTCGATCAAGCATTGCGGCAGCCCATGGGAAGTCGGCCTTGCCGAAACCCACCAGACGTTGGTGATGAACGGCTTGCGCGGTCGCATCGCCTTGCAGGTTGACGGTGGCCTGCGCACTGGCCGGGACGTGATTGTGGGCGCTTTGCTCGGAGCCGATGAATTCGGCTTTGCCACAGCTCCGCTGATTGCCGCTGGCTGCATCATGATGCGCAAGTGCCACCTCAACACCTGCCCTGTTGGCGTGGCGACACAGGATCCTGTTCTGCGCAAGCGCTTCAAGGGCCTGCCCGAGCATGTCGTCAATTTCTTCTTCTTTGTGGCGGAAGACATCCGCACTCTGATGGCCGAACTCGGCGTCACGAAGTTTGACGATCTCGTGGGTCGTTCGGACCTCCTCGACAAGAAGGACGCCGTGACACACTGGAAGGCGCGCGGACTGGATTTCGCCGGTCTCTTCGCCACTCCAAAGGCAGCCAAGGGCATTGCCATTCGCCACACCGAGCGGCAGGAGCACCCGATTGACACTGTGCTTGACCGCAAGTTGATCAAGAAGTCTGCCGATGCCATCAAGGGCGGCAAGGCCATCGTCATTGACAGCGTGATCACCAACGTTGACCGCTCAACCGGCGCGATGCTGTCAGGTGAAATCGCCAAGCTGCACGGCCATGCCGGTTTGCCGGATGATACCATCACCGTGAAGTTCACCGGCACATCCGGCCAGTCCTTCGGAGCCTGGACAGCCGCTGGAGTGACCCTCGATCTGACCGGCGAAGCCAATGACTATGTCGGTAAGGGCCTGTCTGGCGGCAAGTTGATCGTGCGTCCATCACCGGATTCAGGCATCGTGGCCGAGAACTCGATCATCGTGGGCAACACGGTGCTTTACGGCGCGATCTCCGGAGAATGCTACTTCCGCGGTGTGGCGGGCGAGCGCTTCGCGGTCCGCAACTCCGGTGCCATTGCAGTTGTTGAAGGCACGGGCGACCACGGCTGCGAATACATGACCGGAGGCGTTGTCGTGGTTCTGGGCCATACCGGTCGCAACTTCGCGGCGGGCATGAGCGGCGGCATCGCCTATGTGCTGGATGAAGACAATTCCTTCCGCAAGCGCTGCAACCTCTCGATGGTTGATCTGGAGCCGGTGGAGGAAGAGGAAGATCTGTCCCAGCGTCTTTACCACCACGGTGGCGACATGGAATCCAAGGGCCGCATCGATATCATGTCGAATATGGGCGGACAGGATGAGGAGCGCCTTCTGAACCTTATCCAGAACCACATGAAGTACACAGGCTCAACCCGCGCCAATCATATCCTCGACAACTGGGCGGATTTCCGCGGCAAGTTCGTCAAGGTCATGCCGGTGGAATATCGCCGGGCGCTGAAGGAAATGGAAGAAGCACAGCAACGCTGGGCGGCGGAGTAAGACGATGGGCAAGGTAACAGGCTTTCTCGAAATCGACCGGCAGGACCGCAAGTATGCGCCTGCGTCGGATCGTATCCGCCATTACAAGGAATTCGTGCTGCCGCTGTCAGAAGCCGCCACGAAGGATCAGGCCTCGCGCTGCATGAACTGTGGCATCCCGTTTTGCCACAACGGCTGCCCGGTGAACAACCAGATCCCGGACTGGAATGACCTTGTCTATCAGGATGATTGGGAGGCGGCCCTCACCAATCTCCATTCCACCAACAACTTCCCGGAGTTCACAGGCCGTGTATGCCCTGCGCCCTGCGAGGCGGCCTGCACCCTGAACATTGAGAATACGCCAGTCAGCATCAAGTCGATCGAATGCGCCATCATCGACAAGGGGTGGGAAATGGGCTGGGTAAAGCCGGAGATTTCCACGAACAAAACCAGCAAGAAAATTGCCATCATCGGTTCCGGCCCTGCAGGTCTTGCTGCGGCTCAGCAGCTTGCCCGCGTCGGCCATGATGTGCACCTCTATGAAAAGGCCGCCCGTGCCGGTGGCCTGCTGCGCTACGGCATTCCTGATTTCAAGATGGAAAAGAAGCACGTAGACCGCCGCGTTGAGCAGATGGAAGCTGAAGGCGTGACCTTCCACTACGGCGTCAATGTCGGCGTCACCATCTCTGCCAAGGAACTCGCTGACAAGCACGATGCGGTGATCCTGACCGGTGGCTCAGAAAAGCCGCGCGATCTGCCGATTCCGGGCCGCGATCTCAAGGGCGTGCATTTTGCCATGGATTTCCTGCCCCAGCAGAACCGCAGGGTCAGCAACGAAGGCATTACCGTGGAACCCATTCTGGCTGGTGGCAAGCATGTTGTCGTCATTGGCGGTGGTGACACAGGTTCGGACTGCATCGGTACATCCGTGCGTCAGGGCGCGCTTTCCGTCACGCAGCTCGAAATTATGCCGCAGCCCCCTGAAATGGAGAACAAGGCTCTGACCTGGCCAAACTGGCCGCTGAAGCTGCGCACATCTTCCAGCCACGAGGAAGGGGCTGAGCGCGCCTTCGCTGTGCTGACACAAAAGCTGACCGGCAAGGACAAGGTTGAGGCGCTCCACTGCGCCAAGGTTGATGACAAGATGCAGGTTGTTCCCGGATCAGATTTCACCCTGCAGGCTGATCTCGTGCTGCTCGCCATGGGTTTTGTGCAGCCCGTGCATGAAGGCATGGTGCAGGAGCTTGGCCTCAGCACAGATACCCGCGGCAATGTGAAGGCGACGGACCGTGATTACCGAACATCACAGGACAAGGTGTTTGTTGCCGGTGATATGCGCCGTGGCCAGAGCCTTGTGGTCTGGGCTATCCGTGAAGGCCGTCAGGCAGCGCGTGCTGTGGACGAGTTCCTGATGGGATCAACCGTCCTGCCGCGCTGACGCCTCTATCGCACTGTGAAGTCGTCAGCCCTGCCGGGCTTAGGCTGGGTCTGCCTGCCATAACCCAAGGCCTGCTCCACCAGAATGGTCATTTCAGTGGACGGAGGTACAAGGCGCGTTGCTATCAAGGCACCGCCTGATGTCACTGCCGGGTCTGTGAGAACAAAGACCGGGCCGATCAACGGACGCTCGCGTATAACCGGCACGGTGGGCAATGTTTCCGGCAACGGCAAAGCGCTTTGCAGATTGCTGGGCGCAAGGCCCGGCGCGTCCCGCCGGATTTGCTCCGAGAGATCGGATGGCAAAGCCGCAATAGCAGTTCCGCTGCCCGGCGAGCGGCTGAGCAACCGGTCTATATCCTTCGCGGCAAAGAAGCCGAGTTTCTTCTGGCCAGCCTTGGTGAAGTGGATGCCATCAGCCGTGCGCAGGCGCACGATTTCGCCGTTCACATCCGGCCCAATCGCGGAGTATTGCCCCTGATCGCTGGCAAAGCCTTCCCAGACATCAACATAGGTAAAGCCGCCGCGCACCACCCTTTCGCGCAGGATATCGTTGAGAAACAACATGTCTATGGAAAGACGCTGGCTCTGCATGATGGGCTGACCGACCCAGATCATCGGCAGTCTCTTCTCCTGCACAATGCCCAGAAGATCATCGAGCCGCTTCACGTAAATCTCGCGCCAGCGATCGGACCGGAACTCGTGACTGCCGGTTTCATCCCGCAGGGGCTGACGGTCGTTCGAACCGATCATCATGACCAGAAGATCAACCTTTTCCGTGCCTGCAAAGAGCTCTCGCAGGGCCTTGTTCCAGTCGTAGTAGTCATCCCGAACGATACCCGATGATGACCGCGTCTTGCGCAAAACGCCAATCTCGCCCTTGTCGACGAGCTGCTCTTTCAGGCCTTGGGCAAGCAATTCTGCCAGTGAGTCCCCAAGCACGTGGACAAACGTAGTGACAGGGACGACAGGCTTGTCGGGCTGGGGCAGCACGGCAACATCAGGTTCTGCACGCGGAGCAATAAACCTGCGTGGCTGCACATAGTTGTCTTCCCTCGCCCTCGGTCTCACCACACGGGGCTGAGGTGCAGGGGCGACCCTTCGGATATTCTGATCATTGCGAAACAGAGGCCGCGTGGACGAGGGATTCTGACGGAAAAAATTCAGTGCATCACTCTCCTGTGCATCAACAACAGGGCCAGCTGTCAAAAGCAGCAACCCTGCGATGCATATCTGTTTGAGATAACGCAGCATATTCATGAGGCTCTTTATAGCTGTATTGCTCCGTTTCAGCCAGACACAATCCGGATACGCTTCAGGCACATCATGGTTCCGCACCAAGTTTTATTGCGGTTGAGCAGCTTCACTGCTAAGCGCGCGCTCATGTTTCGAAAGCCTGACATTGAGCGCTATAATGCGCGTATGGCCCGCATTGCGCGGTGGGACCGCCCGCTGGAAGGCGGCTGGGACACGTTCAAAGCCTGGATGAGCATGATCTTTGTCGATCATGGCATCTTCCGCCTGTTTTATCTCAATAAACACAGTGTTGACGGGCGTTTGCACCGTGCGGCACAGCCATGGCCACATCAGATTGCGCGCTTTGCCCGTGAAGGCGGCAAAACACTGGTCTATCTGCGCGGCGGGCGTGAACATGGTTCATGGCCACTTGAACGTGATTCAGCAGCGCAGAATGAGCTTGTGATGACAGAATTTCTCGCCCGCTCCCGCGAGGCACCCTCAAAGGAAATGCTACTGTCCGCTCCGGCGTTTTTCGAGAGCCTCAGCTATCCTGCGATGATCCACTGCAAATCGGGCGCTGACCGCGCCGGATTTGTATCAGCGCTTTATGTCTTGGTGCATCTGAAGAAACCAGCATCAGAAGCCATGAAGCAGTTGAGCGCCGGATATGGCCACTTCCGCTGGTCGAAAACCGGCATTCTGGATCAGTTTTTTGCGCTCTACCGCGATACGGGCGAGGCAAAAGGCATCCCGTTTATGGACTGGGTGCGAGATCACTATGATCCTGAGGCCCTGCAGCGTGATTTCAAGCCGGGCTTCTGGTCCAATATGCTTGTCGACCGTATCCTTCACAGGGAATAACGGCAGCGATTTGCCGACACGGATATTCAGGAC
Organism: Beijerinckiaceae bacterium; assembly: GCA_051649305.1. Classification (GTDB taxonomy): domain Bacteria; phylum Pseudomonadota; class Alphaproteobacteria; order Rhizobiales; family Beijerinckiaceae; genus JADCCX01. The sequence goes on along the minus strand of JBOFGV010000034.1, from coordinate 36,251 downwards.
AGTACAATGAGTGCATTCATGACATGGCTTGTGCCAATTGCGGTTGGCGCTGTAGCCGTCGTCCTCATCTTTGGCCTGGCCAATATGCTGCGGAGCGGTGACAGCAACACCTCGCAAAAACTGATGCGCTGGCGCGTTGGTCTGCAATTCGTTGCCATTGTCTGCATCATGGCGGCACTCTGGTTCAAAGGACGATAAACATGGTCAAGCTAAACAAGATCTACACGCGCACGGGCGACGATGGCACAACCGGCCTTGGCAGCGGCAAGCGCGTGGCCAAATACAATCTGCGTGTCGAATCCTTCGGCACGGTGGATGAGGCTAACGCCTGCATTGGCATGGCCCGGTTGCACACGGCGGCTGCCTTTCCGGCGCTCGATGCGATGCTCGCCCGTATCCAGAATGATATGTTTGATCTCGGCGCTGATCTCTGCACGCCGGACATTGGCGAACCCTTGGCTTACGAGCCTCTGCGCATTGTGCAGGAGCAGGTGGAACGACTGGAGCGTGAGATTGATACACTCAACGCTGATCTCGCACCGTTGAACTCGTTCGTGCTCCCCGGCGGATCACCATCTGCAGCCTATCTGCATCTCGCACGTACTGTCAGCCGCCGCGCAGAGCGCCTGATGACAGAACTGGTGGCGCAACCCGGCGAGCGCGTCGGCTCGGCAGCGATGAAATACATCAACCGCCTTTCGGACTTCCTGTTTGTTGCCTCGCGCTGGGTCAACGACAAGGGCGCGAAGGATGTGCTCTGGGTGCCAGGCAAAAATAGGTAAGGCGGAAACTTACCGCCCGAAGCCGTTGGCATTGATGATCTGGCGGCCAACAATCATGCGCATGATCTCGTTGGTGCCTTCCAGAATTTGGTGCACACGCAGATCGCGCACAATCTTCTCGATGCCGTAGTCCTGCAAGTAGCCGTAGCCACCATGCAGTTGCAGCGCATCGTTGGCCACCTTGAAACCAGTATCGGTAGAAACGCGTTTGGCCATGGCGCAGCGCATGGTGGTTTCCGGGTCTTGCCGGTCATAGGCCGAAGCGGCGGAATAAAGGAAGATGCGCGCAGCTTCCAGTTCCGTTGCCATATCCGCCAATTTGAACTGCAGCGCCTGCATTTCATTGAGCTTCTTGCCGAAAGCCTTGCGCTCACCGGCATAGGACAGGGCCTTGGAAAGCGCGGACTGCGCACCGCCAATCGAGCAGGCACCAATATTCAGCCGCCCGCCATCAAGGCCGGACATGGCAATGCTGAATCCGGTTCCTTCCGCGCCTAAGCGGTTGGCAACAGGAATACGGCAGTTGTCAAACATCACTGCACGGGTTGGCTGGGCATTCCAGCCCATCTTTTTCTCGTTGGCCCCGAATGTCAGGCCGGGCGTATCCTTGGGCACCAAAACTGTCGAGACACCCTTTGGCCCGTCCTCGCCCGTGCGGACCATGACGAGATAAAGATCAGCAGAGCCAGCTGCTGAAATGAACTGCTTCTGACCATTGATCACATAATGATCCCCATCACGCACGGCACGGGTCTTCAGCGCAGCTGCGTCTGATCCCGAGCCCGGCTCGGTGAGGCAATAGGCGCCGAGATGCTCCATGGTCAGGAGTTTTGGCAGGAAAGCCTCTTTCTGTGCCTCCGTGCCATATTTGTCGATCATCCAGGCCACCATGTTGTGGATGGAGATATAGGCGGAAACAGCGGGGCAACCCTCGGCCAGCGCCTCGAAAATCAGGGCTGCATCGAGACGGCTGAGACCTGTTCCGCCTGAAGCCTCACTGACATAAATACCAGCCATGCCGAGTGCTGCCGTCTCGCGGATGACATCCACCGGGAAATGACGCTTTTCGTCCCATTCCAGCGCGTGGGGAGCGAGCTTTTCAGCAGCAAAGCTGCGCGCCATATCGCGGATGGTGATCTGGTCGTCGCTGAGCGTGTACTGGGTCATGGTGTGATCTGCCTGTTTTCAGGGTCATATTATCCTGCTTCGAACCAAAGGCGAATCGCCCTGTTGTTGCAAGACAGATTTGACTAGAATGTGTGATTGGTTTTTTGACAAAGGAAAGTGATTCAATGACACAGACCCTGCAGACCGCCGTGGAAGCAGGCATCATCAGTCAGGATCAGGCAGAAAAACTCACAGCATTCCTGAACGATAATAAGCCAGTTGCAGAGATTAAAGACACTTCACCACGTTTCGATCTCGCCAATGTGCTTTGGTATCTTGGAGCCTTGATTGTTATTGGGGCGATGGGTCTTTTTTCGACACTGGCCTTCAGCCTGATGGGGCCAATCGCCTTGTTGATGACAGCTGTTGTCTATGCTGTGGTCTTCGTGCTTGCAGGGCATTATCTCTGGTACGAGCGCAGCCTCAGCACGCCGGGAGGTTTGCTGATAGCAGCAGCTGTTTGCATGGCACCTCTGGCAATTTTCAGCCTGCAGGACATACTTGGCTGGTGGGCGGGGCAGATCAAGCCCGGCAATTACCGGGATTTCTATGTCTGGATCAAAGGCGGCTTCATCCCGATGGAAGTCGGAACAATTGTCGCCTCATTGGTTGCATTGAGGTTTTACCGGTTCCCCTTCATCCTCATGATCGCTGCTGTCGCCTTGTGGTTCATGTCGATGGATGTGGCAGACTGGCTGAAGGGAATTGAGGCCTATGCGTCGTTCTCCTTGCGGCAGAATGTTTCGATGGTGTTTGGGCTCATCCTTATCCCCCTAGCCTGGGCAGTAGACCTTGCCCGAAAAGACAAGGATTACGGCTTCTGGCTGCATATGGTCGGGATCATGACATTCTGGGGCGGTCTGAGCATGCAATCCTCCGACAGCGAACTGTCAAAGTTCATCTACTGCCTGATCAATCTCGCGCTGATCGGCTTTGCAGTCTTCTTGTCGAGGCGTGTCTACGCTGTTTTCGGTGGACTTGGATTGATGATGTACCTTGGCCACCTCGCCTACAAGGTCTTCAAGGATTCTCTTATGTTTCCGTTTGCCCTGTCATTCCTTGGGCTTGCTGTCATCGGGGCAGGCCTGTTTTACTACCGCAGGGCAGGAACGATCAACGGGTGGTTAGAGAGCCGCTTGCCAACGACCCTGTTGCGCTTGCGACCGGCTGTGCGGGATTAGTTGCGCTTGCTCAGGCGCTTCGCATTGGCCTTCACCTTGCGGGCCGCAGGCGCGAGGCTTGCGTGCATCATGGCATTGGCTGTCTTGCGAGGGGTTGAATCCGGCACGCGACCAAAGACAAACGCCGCCATGTTTTCAGCCATGGCCTGACCAAGGGCTACCTGCGCACCCAGAAGACCTTCCTGTGCTGCTGACAGTTTCTCCATCACCATCCGGTTGGTCTCTGTGCGACGGCTGGGATCAGGATTGAAAGATTCATACCAGAGGATAGGCATCCGCGACGCAACCACGAAAGGCGACAGCAGCAAACCACTGAGATCAGGCGCAGTTTTTGTCATATAAGACTCCAAAAAGCAGAAATGCAGCATGACCGAAATCATGCTGCACTGCAACAATTGCCTTCACATAGCTGCTGCGCGCAGCCAGTTATCACCGCTTACATCGTTGGAATGACGAAGCTTGCGCCATCCTTGATGCCCGATGGCCAACGCGATGTGACCGTCTTGGTCTTGGTGTAGAACCGGAAAGCATCCGGCCCGTGCTGGTTGAGATCACCAAAGCCAGAGCGCTTCCAGCCACCGAACGTGTAGTAAGCCAATGGAACAGGAATCGGCACGTTGACGCCCACCATGCCGACGTTGACATTGGACGCGAAGTGGCGTGCTGCATCACCATCGCGGGTGAAGATCGCCGTGCCGTTGCCGTACTCATGGTCGTTGGTCATCTTGAGGGCGGCGGTATAGTCCGGCGCACGGACCACTGAAAGCACAGGTCCGAAGATCTCTTCCGTGTAGATGCGCATGTCGGTTGTCACGTTATCGAACAGGCAACCGCCCATGTAAAAGCCGTTCTCATAGCCCTGCATTTTGAAGCCACGGCCATCAACCGCCAGTGTCGCGCCTTCAGCAACACCGATGTCCACATAGCCCTTCACCTTCTCAAGATGCGCTTTAGTCACGAGTGGGCCGAAATCGGCGGCACCATCGGTTGATGGGCCAACCTTCAGGCTTTCAACACGCGGGATGAGACGCTTCACCAGTTCATCCGCTGTCGCCTTGCCAACAGGCACAGCCACCGAAATCGCCATGCAACGCTCGCCAGCCGCACCATAACCGGCACCGATCAGCGCATCCACTGCCTGATCCATATCGGCATCCGGCATGATGATCATGTGGTTCTTCGCACCACCAAAGGCCTGCACGCGCTTGCCGTTGGCGCAGCCACGGCCATAAATATACTCGCCGATTGGCGTGGAACCGACAAAGCCGATCGCCATGATATCGGGATCATCGATGATCGCATCGACGCTTTCCTTGTCGCCATTGACGACATTGAGGATACCGGCAGGCAGACCTGCTTCCATCATCAGTTCCGCGAGGCGCATCGGCACACCGGGATCACGCTCGGATGGCTTCAGGATGAAGGCGTTGCCGCAGGCAATCGCTGGACCCATTTTCCACAGCGGGATCATGGCCGGGAAGTTGAACGGCGTGATGCCTGCCACAACGCCCAGCGGCTGGCGCATGGAATAGATATCGATGCCGGGGCCTGCGCCATCCGTGAACTCACCTTTGAGCATCTGGGGTGCGCCAAGGCAGACTTCGATCACCTCGACACCGCGCTGGATATCGCCCTTGGCATCAGGAATGGTTTTGCCATGCTCGCGGGCGAGGATGTCTGCAAGTTCATCGTTGTGCTTGGCGATGAGATCGAGGAACTTCATCAGCACGCGGGCGCGGCGCTGCGGATTGGTGGCCGCCCATGCTGGCTGCGCGGCTTTGGCGTTGGCAACAGCCGCTGTCATTTCAGCTTTGGAGGCCAGCGCAACCTTGCCGCGCACAGTGCCGTCCATGGGCTGATAGACATCAGCAGTGCGTCCAGATGTGCCCGGCACATGCTTGCCGCCGATAAAGTGACCGTAATGAATCATGGTCGTCTCCTCCTCGTGTTCTGTTTGAAAGCGTTGTCTCAGGTCTGGTTCTTGACCCAGCGTTGTGTGGTGGCAGATAGCGCGTCCTGCGCTTCCTGCCAGAGGCGGGCTGTGATTTCGGCTGCACTGCCGCGCCTTGCAAGCGCAATGCTTTGCCCTGCCCAGAGCGACAGCACCTCGGCATCGCCTGCCTTGGCAGCGGCGGCGCGCAGTTCCTGTGTCAGCGCGTTCTGGATGGGATAGGCCGGGATATCGGCTTCAACAGCGCGCATCTCGCGCATGAATGTATTCTCGATGCCACGCGCATGACGCCCGGAGAAAACGCGGGTCAACGCCGTTGCGTCATCGCCGACGGTTTCAATCGCCTTGCGCCAGGGCGCGCTGATGCCGCATTCATCCGCCAGAAGATAGGCGCTGCCCACCTGAACCGCTGAGGCACCAAGGGTTAGGGCGGCTGCAATCGCCGCGCCGTCCGTGATGCCGCCAGCTGCAATAACGGGCAGATCAACGGCGGCGCGAATAGTGCTGACCAGCGACAATGTGCCGACGAGGCTTTCGCTGACATCCTTCAAAAACGTGCCGCGATGACCACCGGCCTCAAAGCCTTGGGCGCAGATCGCATCAGCGCCAACATCCGCCCAAGCACGGGCTTCGGCTACTGTTGTGGCTGTGCCGATGACGAAGGTGCCTTGCGCTTTGAGGGCAGAAACCTGCTCGCGCGAGAGACAGCCGAAAGTGAAAGACGCGGCTGGCGGTGCAATATCAACCAAAGCCTTGAACTGCGGCAGGAAAGCCTCTGCCCATGTGTTGGGGATGGACTGCGCCGGAAGCCCATATTTCTCCCGCCATGGCGCAATCCGCTCCATGGCTGATTTCACCTCATCAGAACCCGGCTGGGCAGGAGCCTGCACAAACAGATTGAGCTGGAATGGCCTGTCAGTACCCGCCCGCAAGCGCGCTGCGGCTTGCACCAGCCCATCAGGCGAAAGACCAGATGCTGCCAGAGAGCCAAGGCCACCGCTGTTGGAAACAGCCAGAACCATCGCCTCGGTGCTGGCTCCGAGCATGGGACCCTGAATGATGGGAATGGAGAGCGTATCCAGAAACATGAGCGAACCCTACTGCTTGAATTTATGCGTAACAAGAGGCAGAAAAGCGCAATGATGATGCAAAAACAGGCATAAGGCAGCGCGTGTGGACTGGGACAATGTACGCATCTTTCTGGCTGTTGCCCGCACCGGTCAGTTTCTGGCAGCGGCGAGACAGCTGTCAATCGATCATGCCACGGTGGCCCGCCGCATCACAGTGCTGGAAACTGCGCTGGGCACAAAGCTGTTTGACCGGCGCACCAGTGGTTGCACAGTCACGGCCGGGGGCGAGCGGTTCCTGGCAGCAGCCGAACGCATTGAAGCGGAAATGCTGCAGGCGCAGTCGGATGTCACGGCCAATGATCTTGAAGTGGCTGGCACAGTGCGTATTGGCGCGCCGGATGGCTTTGGCACATTGTTTCTCTCCGGCGTTCTTGGCGAACTTTCTCGCCTGCACCCCGCCCTCACCATCCAGTTGGTGCCGGTTCCCCGCGCCTTCTCCCTCACCAAACGCGAGGCCGATATCGCCATCACCATCGACAGGCCGGAAATTGGTCGTCTGGCGGTGCGGAAGCTGACCGATTACTCGCTGCATCTCTATGCCTCGAACGCCTACATCGAGACCTATGGCCAACCGGCAACAGCGGCAGACCTGACCGCCCACACAACCGTGACCTATGTGCAGGACATCCTGTTTTCGCCCGCCCTCAATTTCATGCCGGAACTCTTTGGGCCGCAATACCGCCGCCTGGAATGCGCCAGTGCCGTTGGCCAGAACGAGGCTGTGCGGGCGGGAGCAGGCATTGGCATCCTGCATGATTACCATGCAGCCAGTGACAACGCCCTGCAGCGCGTGCTGCCGGAACTCGGCTTTCAGCGCAGCTACTGGCTGGTGACGCATCTTGATAACCGCAACAGCCTGCGTATCCGCGCCGTGGCTGATTTTATTGCTGGTGCTGTTTCCAGCAAAAAGAGCCTGTTTTTGCCAGAATAGCCGTGAACCGCGACAATAGCCGCCCTCGACGGATCAACCCGGCACTGCTATTTGCGCCTCATGACGAAGCAGACGATTGACAACATTCGCAACTTTTCCATCGTGGCCCATATCGACCACGGGAAATCGACGCTCGCTGACCGCCTGATTCAGGTGACCGGCGGCCTCACCGCGCGTGAAATGACCGAGCAGGTGCTCGACAATATGGATATCGAGCGCGAGCGCGGCATCACCATCAAGGCGCAGACCGTGCGGCTTGATTACAAGGCAAAAGATGGCAAGACCTACATCCTGAATCTGATGGACACGCCCGGCCACGTCGACTTTGCCTATGAAGTGTCGCGCAGCCTTGCCGCCTGCGAAGGTTCGCTGCTGGTGGTGGATGCCTCGCAGGGCGTGGAAGCGCAGACACTGGCCAATGTCTACCATGCGCTCGATGCCAACCACGAGATCGTGCCTGTTCTGAACAAGGTTGATCTGCCCGCCGCCGAACCTGAGCGCATCAAGCAGCAGATCGAGGACGTGATTGGTCTGGATGCCTCGGATGCCGTGCCAATCTCCGCCAAAACCGGCCTCAACATCGAGGCTGTTCTGGAGGCCATCGTCACGCGGCTTCCTGCGCCGTCGGGTGATCCCGATGCGCCGCTGAAAGCCATGCTGGTCGACAGCTGGTACGACAATTATCTCGGCGTCGTGGTTCTTGTGCGCGTCATCGACGGTACATTGAAAAAGGGCCAGCGCGTCCGCATGATGAGCGCCAAGGCGACGTATGACATCGAGCGTGTTGGCTATCTCACACCCAAGCTCGTGCCCACCGATCATCTCGGCCCCGGCGAAGTCGGTGTTATTACAGCCTCGATCAAAGAGGTGGCGGACACCCGCGTGGGTGACACGATCACCGATGAGCGCAAGCCGACCGCTGAAGCCCTGCCCGGCTTCAAACCGGCGCAGCCCGTGGTGTTCTGCGGCATCTTCCCGGTGGATGCAGCGGACTTTGAAGACCTGCGCGCGGCAGTCGGCAAGTTGCGCCTCAACGATGCGTCGTTCAGTTATGAAATGGAATCCTCAGCCGCGCTGGGCTTTGGTTTCCGTTGCGGCTTCCTCGGCCTGCTGCATCTCGAAATCATTCAGGAGCGCCTGAGCCGCGAGTTCGATCTCGATCTGATCGCGACGGCGCCATCGGTTGTCTACAAACTGGCCCTGCGCGATGGTACAAACATCGATATGCATAACCCGGCGGATATGCCCGATGTGATGCAGATCCTCACCATCGAGGAGCCATGGATTCGCGCCACCATCCTCACGCCCGATGAACATCTGGGTTCGGTCATCAAGCTCTGTCAGGACCGTCGCGGCGAGCAAGTGGACCTCGGTTACATCGGCTCACGCGCCAAGGTGGTCTATGATCTGCCGCTCAACGAGGTGGTCTTCGATTTCTACGACCGTCTGAAATCCGTTTCCAAAGGCTATGCCTCCTTCGACTACAACATCACCGGCTACCGCGAGGGTGACCTTGTAAAGCTCAACATGCTGGTCAATGGCGAGGCGGTGGATGCGCTGTCGATGCTGGTGCACCGCACACGGGCGGAATCACGCGGGCGCGGCATGTGCGAGAAAATGAAAGACCTCATCCCGCCGCATCTCTTCGTCATTCCCATTCAGGCAGCGATTGGCGGCAAGATCATCGCGCGTGAAACCGTGCGCGCCATGCGCAAAGATGTAACGGCAAAATGCTACGGCGGCGATGCCTCCCGCAAGCGCAAGCTCCTGGACAAGCAGAAAGAGGGCAAGAAGCGCATGCGCCAGTTCGGCCGCGTGGAAATCCCGCAGGAAGCCTTCATTGCCGCGCTGAAGATGGATAGTTGAGGATCTACCCCAGCGCCCGCACCATCCACAGCGCCAGTCCGGGCATGGCCACCACCAGTGCAAGGCGGATGATATCCGCCAGAACGAACGGCAGGACACCGCGATAGGTGTCTGAAATCGGGATGCCGCGTGCCAGTGACGAAATCACAAAGACATTGAGGCCGATGGGTGGCGCGGTGAGGCCGATGCCCACGACAATCAACACCAGAATGCCGAACCATATCGCCACATCATCCGGCGACATGCCGAAATCCAGCGCCTGAATCACAGGGAAGAACACCGGCAATGTGAGCAGGATCATGGCGAGCTCATCCATCACGGCGCCGAGCAGGATGTAAAACGCCAGCATCGCGATCAACACGAGATAGGGCGAGAGGCCCGAACCGCCTATCATCTCTGCCGCCATGGTTGGCAGGCGCGACAGGGCGAGAAACGCGCCGAAGACTTCTGCACCCAGCAGGATGATGAAGATCATGCCGGAGGTTTCCGCCGTCTGCCGGATGGCCTGACCGATATCGCGCCAGCCCAGACTGCGCGTGGCGACACCCACCAGCAGCATGGCGATGGCCCCGACAGCGGCCCCTTCCGTTGGCGTGAAAACACCACCGTAGATGCCGCCGACCACGACAACCGCGATGAGAATGGCAGGCATAACGCTGACATCAATCAGCGCAACCAGCAGGGCGAGGCCCGCAAAGACAGCGGCATTGTCCCATGCCAATTGGCCTCGCGCGACCTGAACCGCGATGGCGGCAAAAGCGATGCCCGCCAGAACCTTGGGCCAGAGCGGCTGCTTGATCTTCTCGATCACAACAGCTTCGGATTGTGGCGCAAGCGCAGGGTTGCGACGCACCACGATGGCGATGGTGATGCAATAGAAGAGCGCCGCCAGCAGGCCGGGAATGAGCGCGGCCTGAAATAGTTTCGCGATGTTCTGCTCTGTCGTGATGGCATAGACCACAAGAATAACGGACGGTGGAATGAGGATACCAAGCGTGCCACCAACCGCGATGGTGCCGGTGGCAAGGCCGCCATCATAGCGCGCCCTTAGAAGCTCCGGCAGGGCCGCGCGGCCAAAGGTGGCCGTTGTGGCAACAGATGATCCGCAGATCGCGCCAAAGGCCGTGCAAGCCCCGATGACTGCCATAGCGAGACCGCCCCTGAAGCGTCCAAACCCACGTTCCGCCGCCTTGAACAACGAGGCTGCGATGCCTGCACGTTCCGCCAGCGCACCCATCAAAATGAACAGTGGAATGACAGACAGCGTGTAGTTGGCAAACTGGTGGTAGGAATTGGTTTTCATGTAGCCAAAGAACGCCTGACCACTGGACAGGTAGGTGTAGCCACCAGCCCCCACCAGCAGCATGGCAAAGCCGATGGGTGCACGAAGCGCAATCAGCACCAGCATGATTCCAAAGCCCAGAAGGGCCGCCATGGTACCGGTCATGACGGCTCTCCGGTGCTGCGCGTTTTGAGCAGCGCAACGGCGGTCAGCACTGATGTGACAGCGAGCAGAACACACAGCAGCATGGAAAGGCCAATGCTTGGCCAGATCAGGATCTGGCGCTGCATGGTGGTTTCACCGCTTTTCAGCGCATCCAATGTGCCCTGCAGCAGGGCATAGGCGAGAAACGCCATGAACAGTGCATAGGCGATATCCCAGAAGGCATCGATGATGCGGCGGGTTTTCTCGCTGAAACGCGTGGTGAAAGTATCGACCATGATGTTGCCGCGCCGCGCTTGCGTGTAGGGCAGATAGGCGAACACAGCGATGGCTGTCGCCATTTTGACAAACTCGAAATCGCCTTCAATCGGCGCGTTGAACAGCCAGCGGCCGAGCACGCTTGTTGTCGCGAGAGCAGCGACGCCCAGTGCAAGCACGCCGCCAAAAGTAGCGACATACCCCGTTATCCGCATCGGTGCGGTTTCAGGACGATCCTGCGCGCCTCCGACTTCCACCGGCAATTCAACTTCGGCCATTCTGCCCCTCGGTCTTCGTCAAACCCGATACCGCTATCATCCTTCACGGCGAAGCCAAAGTCTGTTTACACATAGTCCAGAAGCTTATGCCTCAAAGTCAGGCTGGCGCTCTGGATGGGCAGCTTGAAAGGCTGGCAGGGTTTCACAATGGGCATGAATGCGGTTGAGCGTGGTAAGCTGAGACGTATCCACACTGAACCGTCTGGCTGAAAACATCTGCGGCACAAGGCAGATGTCCGCCAGCGTTGGCGTATCGCCAAAGCAGAACTTGCCTGCCTTGCCTGACGCGTTGATCTGCGCCTCAAGGCCATTCAGGCCGAGCGAGACGAAATGGCGCCCCCAGGCAAACATGCCTGCCTGATCCTGACCGTAGGCATCGCGCACATGGTTGAGCACGCGCAGGTTTTGCAAGGGGTGGATATCGCAGGCTATGGAGAGCGCCAGCGAACGAACATAAGCACGGTCGAATGCGTTGTCCGGCAGAAAGCGAGGGCCAGCTTGTGTTTCATCCAGCCATTCGATGATGGCGAGAGACTGGGTCAGCAGGTGACCATCCGCCTCCAGCGCAGGCACAAGACCATGCGGGTTCTTTGCGAGAAAGTCAGCCTGCAGCTGCTCCCCCTTGCGCAGGTGCACAAAGACGGTTTCCGGCGCAACGCCCTTGAGATTGAAGGCGATGCGGCAGCGATAGGCCGCTGATGAGCGGAAGTAACCGTAGAACTGCATGAATCTCATCCCTGTCTGCGCGACAGACCGGGCAGGACTGTCACGTCATTCTTGGAACCGAGCGGCGCTCCAGTCGTCCGGCCCCCTTGCCCCAGAGGCCGGTGATCCAGTTGCGCATCGGCATTTCAAACAGACGATAGCACAGAAGTGCCGTTGTCAACGAAAGCGCAAAGGAGAGGATTGCTGCGCCCCACATAGGCAACAATGCAGTGCCGAAAAGCTTGCCGAAAACCGCGAAAACCCCTGCCTTGATCGGCATATGCCACATGTAGAGCGAGTAGGACGCATCGCCGAGATGCACGAAGGCTGGTCGCTGCATTGTGCTTCTGGCACCGTTCTTCTCGGCAGCGGCTGCGAGCAGAACCACAGCCACAAAGCTCAGCAATGTCCATTCATCCCGGACGTTGAGATGCATCATGAGAAGCGATAGAAGAAACGCCCCATGCGCCCAGCCGATGGAAGGCGAGAAATGGCGCAGCCGTGTTGCCAACAACTGCGCAGTCAGCACGCCCGCAAAAAAGGTGGGAACGGCGCGCAGCGCACCCATGTCATGCCATGTCAGTGTCCAATCCCTGAGGCCAAGAGCGTCACGGATCAGCACCATCGAGAGCACATAAAGCCCGATCAGAGCGATGTTCAGCAGCGGTGACAACCGTGTTGCCATCAAGGCAAACAGCGGAAAAAGCAGATAGACAAACATTTCCGCGCTGATCGACCAGGACGGAATGTTAAATGAACCATAGCTTGTCACACCAAGGCTGTGGGTGAGCGTCAGATTGGCGATGATGGCTTTGGTCGAAAACACATCGGGGTTTGTGCCAGCCTGCAAATGCTGCGTGCCTATCATGGCACCACCAATAATACCCACCATCAGAGTGAGCAAATGCAGGGGATACAACCGCGCAAACCTTCGCCAGATGAACTGGCGATAGTCGGCACTGTTGTGGATTTTCTGCATATAGGTTCTGGCAATGACAAAGCCCGACAGGATGAAAAAGAAATCCACCATCAGGCGCATGTTTTCAAACAGAGGCGAGAGTGTTGCCAGACCCAGAATATTCGCCTTGTTGAAGTGATAGACGCAGATCAGGCTCGCAGCGATAAAGCGGTAGCTGTCAAGAATGCGAAAGCGCCCGTCGAACGGGGCTTGATGCTCTTGAGAATGGTTGACCTGCATGGCGCAAACCCCTGGCGGAATTCGGATTTGTGCCACTATGCGACAGAATGAGGCGTCGCGGGTGCATCACCTTAAGATGTGGTTAAGCTTTGGGGTTAAGGAGCCTTGGCCAATTCCCCGCCGGTCAAGGGCGCGGCAACGCCTGTGGTTCCGGGCAGGCTGAGCGACAAACCGAGCACGGATCGCACGGCGAGATAGCCAAAGCACTGGGCTTCGAGAAAATCGCCATCCCAGCCCACATCGTCCACGGGCACAACGGGAACACCCAATCTCTGGTTGAGCGTGTGCATGAAATGCTTGTTTAGCCGTCCACCACCGCAGACAAGCCAACGCACAGGCAGGCGCGGCACGTGGCGCAGAGATGCAAGAATGCCTTCAACCGTAAAAGCTGCCAGCGTGGCGGCACCATCGGCATCAGACAGTGTATCAACCACCTTTGCACGCCGGTGAAAATCCTGCCGATCCAGGGATTTTGGCGGTTTCAGATCAAAAAACGGGTTTTCCATGAAGACGCGCACCATCGCTGCATCAGGCTTGCCTGATCCAGACAGGCGTCCATCTGCGTCAAAGGCCTGCCCTGTGCGGCGGAGCACAAAGTCATCCAGCGGAGCACTGGCCGGGCCACAATCAAAGGCGATGATCGTCTCGCCATCAATATAGGTGACATTGGCCACACCGCCGAGGTTCAGCACCATCAGCGGACCGCCGAGATCAGCTGCCAAAGCGCGATGATAAAGCGGGGCCAGAGGCGCGCCCTGCCCGCCTGCAGCGATATCAGCATGGCGAAAGCGATAAACCGTGTTGATTCCCGTGATCCGCGCCACCTCATGACCAAAGCCAAGCTGCCGGGTGAAGCGGCGTTCAGGCCGGTGAAACACCGTCTGGCCATGCAGGCCAATGAGATCAACAGAGGCTTTGTCGATGCCAAAATCCTGCATGAAACGCTGAACCGCCCCGGCATGCGCCAGAGTTACTGCCTGTTCAATCGCCTCCAGCGGATCATGCTCGGCGCGCTCTGGCGCAGCGATGAGATCGAGCAGTGTCTGGCGAAGGGCCGGATCATAGCTGTAGGTTCTGCCCGGACCGGCAGTCACCTTGGCATGGCCATCCGTATCAACAATCGCCACATCAATGCCATCCATGGATGTTCCGCTGATGACACCGATGGCCCGCATGGTTCTGCCCTTCTCAAACAAAGGTAATCTGCAATTCTTGATTCCCTGATCTGACCTTCTCATTGGACTGGTGTCTTACGTCAATGTCAGCATACCACTCTCGAAACATCTTTTTTCCGGAATACAATCATGGCCTTTCAATGCGACGTCCCCGCAGTTCCAACAGTGCAGCTTGATGATGATGCTGTGCGTATCACGCAATGGGACTTTGCTCCCGGCGCTGTGACAGGCTGGCACAGCCATGGCTGGCCTTACTTCGTGGTTATGCTGACAGCTGGAACCTTGCGCATCCACGACGGCAAAACGGTTACAGATGTTCCACTCATGGCAGGGCAATCCTACCGGCGCGCCTCAGGCGTCACCCATGATGTGATGAATGGCTCGGATCATCCCATCGCTTTTGTCGAAATCGAGATCAAGAAACCCGAGGCAATCTGATTTCTGCATCAGGCTTGCCATCCCTGCCTGCGGTTGCCATAACGCGCCTCCTTTCAAGTTCTGGAGCCACTTCCACCATGGCCACCTTCAAACCGCTCGTCTTCTCCGGCATGCAGCCGACCCACACGCTGCATATCGGCAACTATCTCGGCGCGCTCACCCGCTGGGTCGAGATGCAGGACACGCATGAATGCATCTATTGCAGCGTGGATATGCACGCGATCACCATGCCGCAGGACCCCAAGGACCTGCAAAAGGCCATCCGCGAAGGCGTTGCCGCCTATATCGCTGCCGGTGTGGACCCCAAACGCTCGATCATTTTCAACCAGAGCCAGGTGGCAGAGCATGCCGAACTCGCCTGGGTGTTCAACTGCATCGCGCGGCTTGGATGGTTAAACCGTATGACCCAGTTCAAGGACAAGGCCGGCAAGGACCGCGAGAACGCTTCCGTGGGTCTCTATGCCTATCCTGCCTTGATGGCCGCTGACATTCTGGTTTACCGCGCCACCCATGTGCCAGTGGGCGAGGACCAGAAACAGCATCTGGAATTGACTCGCGATATCGCCCAGAAATTCAACGTCGATTTTGCCGAACGCATTGCCGAGCTTGGCCATGGTGAAGGCTTCTTTCCATTGCCAGAACCCCTGACGCAAGGGCCAGCGCCGCGTGTGATGAGCCTGCGTGATGGCACCAAGAAGATGTCGAAATCCGATGCATCCGATAATTCGCGCATCAATCTGACAGACGATGCCGAGACCATCGCCGGCAAGATCCGCAAGGCCAAGACCGATCCGCATGATCTACCGTCTGAGATCAAAGGCCTCGAGGGTCGTCCGGAAGCGGAAAACCTTGTGACGATCTATGCTGCCCTGGCCAATGTTTCGCGTGAAACAACGCTTGCAGAGTTTGGCGGAGGGCAGTTCTCGCGCTTCAAGCAGGCGCTCGCTGATGTTTCCGTGGCTAGGCTTGCTCCTATTGCTGGAGAAATGCGTCGCCTGCTTGCAGACCTCACCTATGTCGACTCTGTGCTGGCCGATGGCGCAAACCGCGCCCGCGCCATTGCGCGCCCCAACATGGATGCCGTGAAGGATATTGTCGGTTTCGTCAGGAGCGTCTAGCCTTGTATCGCAACAGGAACATTTGAGCGATGCGCAAGCGGCGATCTTATGAAGCGGGCCACCGCCCCAAACTGCTGGTAGTGGTGGATGAATCCCCCGAGGCTGACCGTGCCCTTTATTATGCTGCCCGCCGTGCGGCCCGCATTGGTGCTGGTCTGGTGACGCTATACGTCATGCCCCAGGGCGAAACACAGGTGTGGCTTGGCGTGGGCGACATCATGAAGGCCGATGCCGAGGAAAAAGGCATGCGGCTGCTTGATGCCGCAGCGGAACGCGCCACAACCATTGCCGCCATTGCAACGGAACGTGTGATGCTGGAAGGCGTAACGTCGGCGGAAATCAACAAGCTTGTCGAGCGCGACGAGGATATTTCCAGCCTCGTGCTTGCCGCTGGCGTGGGCACAGAAGGCCCCGGCCCTCTGGTGTCATCGCTGGCAGGCAAAGGCGGTCTTGGGCTGCCTGTTCCCGTGACGATTGTGCCCGGCGATCTTGATGATGCTGAAATTGATGCCCTCGCGGGCTAGAAAACAGAGTTTCGTATGGGTGTGATCATTGCAGGCGGAGGAATTGGTGGTCTGACGCTGGCGCTGAGCCTGCATCAGGCTGGCATCCCCTGCAAAGTCTTTGAAACAACGGCAGAGATGCGGCCACTGGGCGTGGGCATCAACATCCAACCCCATGCCGTGCGGGAACTGGCAGAACTTGGACTACTGCCAAAGCTCTATGAAACCGGCATCGCCACCGCTGGATTCGCCTATTTCACCCGGCATGGACAGGAGATCTGGCGCGAGCCCCGCGGTAAGGCAGCCGGATATCTCTGGCCACAATTCTCGATCCATCGGGGGCATCTGCAGATGCTTCTGCTTAGAACTGTGAAAGAGCGTTTGGGTGCAGATGCTGTCATCAACGGCCACAGCCTTGTCCGGGCAGAAAACAAAGCTGACGGCGTTGTCGCGCATTTTCTGCGTGCCGAAGACCAACAGACCATCGCTGTTGAAGGCGATGTGCTGATTGGTTGCGATGGCATTCACTCTGCCTTGCGCAAGCAGTTCTTTCCGCAGGAAGGTCCACCTGCATGGGGTGGTGCCGTGCTCTGGCGTGGCACATCCGAATGGCCTGCCTATTTTGATGCCGCAACCATGGTGGTGGCTGGCCACTCTCGCCAGAAATTCGTGGTCTATCCCATCGCCAGACTGCCCAATGGCAACATGCTGACGAACTGGATTGCCGAGATTGTTTTTGACAAGACGGCCCTCTGGAACCGGGAAGACTGGAACCGCCGGGGCGCAACAGAAGATTTTCTCGATCAATTCGCTGACTGGCGGTTTGACTGGCTAGACATCCAGTCCTTCGTCAAGGCCAGCAGCGGCATCTATGAATATCCCATGGTGGACCGCGATCCACTACCGCAATGGACACACGGTCGCATGACCCTGATGGGAGATGCCGCTCACCCCATGTATCCCATCGGCTCCAATGGCGCGAGTCAGGCCATCCTTGATGCGCGTTATCTGACGCGGGAGATGATGCAGAATGGTGTGACAGCCGCCGCGCTCGAAGCTTTTGATGCAGAGCGCCGCCCGGTAACCGGCAAAATTGTTCTCGCCAACCGTGGCAATGGACCGGATGAAGCGCTGGAGGTGGTTGAGACCCGTGCGCCTCAAGGCTTTGCCCAATTGTCTGACGTCGTTGCCGAAGGTGAACTCTCGGATATTGCGCTGCGCTACAAGAAACTCGCAGGCATGGAACCAACCACGCTCAACCAGCGCCCTGCCATTGTGCCTTTGCCGCCTGTTGCAGCGTGAAACAGGATGTTCAGCTGGTGCAAGCCTGTGGTAGTGTTTCTCATCTGATGAAAAGGATAATTCCATGAGACGGTTTGCACTGACATTGACAGCGGTTGTCCTGCTGACAGGCCTGTCGGGATGCAGCAAATGTGACGTCCCGACATGGGGCTTTGCCAATGTCTGCACGGATACAAAAACCCGCTAATACCCCCGCTTTGGATCAACAGTGTTGATCAGCGATTGACCCTGTTCAAAAGCATGGATCTGACTGACAATCGCGCCAGCAATCGCATCTGGCGCGCTCATCGCTGAGTTATGCGGCGTGACAATGACTTGTGGGTGCTTCCAGAAAGCTGAAGAAGCAGGCAGCGGCTCTGTCTCAAACACATCGAGAGATGCGCCCCTGAGCGCGCCGCTTTCCAGCATGGCGAGAATATCGGCTTCCACCTGCAAGCCGCCACGACCGGCATTGATCAGCACCGGCCCACCCAGACGACCATCCTGCGCCAAGCCAACCAGCAGCGCCTTGTTGATGATACCGCGCGTATCATCCGTGAGCGGCATCAGCACAACGAGGATATCGGTGCGGGCCAGAAAGGCCTGCAATCCGTCGTTGCCAGAGAATGTAGGCACATCCGCTATAGATTTTGCTGAACGGCTCCAGCCCGCAACATCAAACCGAAGGCCCCTCAACTTGTCGATGGCATCGCAACCCAACACGCCAAGACCCATGACGCCGACGCGGATGTTTTTTGCAGAGGGCTGGTTCCTGTCATCGATCCATTCTGATGCGTTCTGTTGAGCGCGATACAGCTTGCCCTGCCGCAACCAGTCGAGGCATTGCCAGACCACCCATTCGGTCATTCGGTGGGTCAGGTCCGTATCGACCATGCGCACAATGGGCGCGTTGGGCAGGTTCTTGTCCGAGACCAGATGATCAACACCAGCGCCGAGCGAAAACAGGACTTTTACATTGGGCAAGCTGGCCAGCGATCCCGGCTCGTGCTTCCAGCAGGCAACGTAATCAACGGACGCAGGATCAAACGCCTCTCCTGCCAGCACCACCTTGCGGTCCGGCAGCAGACGCTGAAACCGCTCGCGCCAGGCGTTCTGGTCCCAGCCACGGATGGCGAGAAGCACCGTCATCCCACTATTCTTTCTGCTATCAGCGGACCGCGCGCCACAGCTTTGCTACCAATCGAGTAGGCCGCCAACACAGCCTTCTCGGCAGCAACTGCGCCTGCTTCTGTGCGGGCATGGATCATCGCCAATGTCTCCCCCGCAGCAACCTTCTGTCCCAAGGTGGCCAGCGCTGTCAGGCCAACCGCATGGTCGATAGGGTCAGCTGCCCGTGTACGTCCGCCACCCAGCGCCACAACGCCAACGCCAACGCCGCGGTTATCGATGGCAGACACAAAGCCAGCCGTTTTTGCCAGAACAGGGCGGATGATAGGAGCTGCCGCCAGATGCTTGTCAGGCCGCTCCATGAGGTCTTTGGGGCCACCCAGCGCCACAACCATACGCGCAAAAATCTCCGCTGCCTTGCCGCTGGTGATAGCCTTGTCCATCTTGGTCTTGCCTTCGTCCACACTGGCAACAAGCTTGCCGGACAGCAGCATTTCCGCCCCCAGCGCCACCGTGACATCATGCATGCGGGATTCGCGGTTGTGGCCGGTGAGATAGTCGACGGCGTAGCGCACCTCGACAGCATTGCCTGCTGCAGACGCCAAAGGTTCGTTCATATCGGTCAGCAAGGCTGTTGTCGGCAAGCCAGCGCCTGTGGCAACGGTTGCAAGGCTGGCTGCAAGCTCCTTGGCGAGGTCAAAGGTGGCCATAAAGGCCCCGTTGCCGAACTTCACATCCATCACCAGACCCTGCAGACCTGCCGCGAGTTTCTTGGAGAGAATGGAGGCGGTGATCAGCGGGATGCTTTCCACTGTCGCGGTGACATCCCGGATGCCATAAAAGCACTTGTCAGCAGGGGCGAGATCCGCCGTTTGGCCGATGATGGCGCAGCCGATCTCCTTCGTTACCTTGCGAAACAGCGCTTCATCAGGTTGCGATACATAGCCTGGTATGGAATCGAGTTTATCCAGCGTGCCGCCGGTATGGCCAAGACCACGTCCGGAGATCATCGGCACATAACCACCGCAGGCCGCCACTGCCGGGGCAAGCATCAGCGATACTGTATCGCCCACACCACCGGTGGAATGCTTGTCCAGCACTGGCCCCGGCATATCCCGCCAGTCGAGCACACGGCCTGAATCGCGCATGGCGCAGGTCAGGGCCACGCGCTCCTCCATCACCATTCCCTTGAAGAACACGGCCATGGCAAAGGCAGCGACCTGTCCTTCCGTCACTGAACCGGATGTCAGGCCTTCAACCATGAAAGCGATTTCCTCCGCCTTCAGTGTCTGTCCGTCGCGCTTGCGGCGTATGATTTCCTGAGGAAGCATGGCGATATCCTAGTAAGGCGCTTTGGCTGCCTGCACGGCAGCGCGCCCTTCAATGGTGTCGATCAACACATCGTAAAGCCCACTGGCTCCAAAGCGAAAGGTGCCAGCCGAGGCCCAGACCGGACCCATTTCAGCATCCACCAGCGCAAGATACGCCTTGGCATCAGCCAATGTGCGAATGCCGCCCGATGGTTTGATACCGATTGTTTCCTCGGAAGCTTTGATAGCCTGCAACATGGTCTTGACGGTTTCAAGCGTGGCGGAAACCGGTGTCTTGCCTGTCGAGGTCTTGATGAAGTCTGCACCTGATTCAATCGCCAGATCAGCAGCCCGGCGGATGGTTGCCTGATCCGGCAGCATCCCGGTTTCGAGAATAACCTTGAGTTGCGCGCGCTCCTCGGTTTCGTCCTTGATTTCGCCAATCATAGAACGGACGGTCGTCTCGTCACCTTCCAGAAACGCACGGTACGGCATCACCAGATCAATCTCGTCAGCGCCGTCATCCAGCGCTTCTATCGCGTCTTCGATAGCGCGCTCCACATCATCACCGCCCTTGGGGAAGTTGATGACAGTCGCCACCTTGACGCCCTTGCCCTTCAACCGGCTCTTGGCCAGCGTGACAAACTGCGGCCAGATGCACACGGCCGCCACAGGCCCGTGCGGTGTGATGGCTTTCTGCACCAGAGCCTCGATATGGTCCTCACGGCAACCATCAGACAGATCCGTCAGGTCGAGCAGCTTCAAGGCCCGATGGGCGAATTCGATATCGGACATCACAGTCTCCCGACGAAGTTGCGGACAACCCGGCGCATATCCGCACCACCGATGGCAGCAACCGCCTTGGTTTCGTCATGCGTGGGGGACGATCCCTGAATGCCCGCCGCAAGATTGGTCAGCATAGACATGGCCACCACCGTCAACCCAAAGCGTTTCGCCAGAATGACTTCAGGCACAGTCGACATGCCAACAATGCTGCCACCGATGATTCTGGCCATGCGGATTTCCGCCGGGGTTTCAAAACTGGGGCCGGAAAACCAGACATAGACGCCTTTGCCAAGCTTGACCTTTTCTGCCTTGGCAGCGGCTTTCATCAGTTTGCACAATGCAGGATCATAGGCATCTGTTAGCGAGACAAAGCGCGCATCATCAGGATCGCCAATCAGGGGATCGCGCCCGGAATAATTGATGTGATCCGTGATCAGCGAAATGCTGCCCGGTCCGAGCTTCTCATCCAGAGAGCCTGCCGCGTTGGTGAGAAGCACCGCCTTGCATTGAAGTCCGGCCAGCGTTGCCACAGGCAGGCGCATCACGCCGCTGTCGCCTTTTTCGTAGTAGTGCGAACGGCCGTTGTAGGCCACCACGCGCTTGCCCGCGAGCGTGCCTGCTACCAGTTGCTTGGCATGGCCCGAGACATTGCCAGCCGGAAAACCGGGAATGGCACTGTAAGGCACGCGCACCGCATTCTCGATTTCGTCAGCCAAGGGCCCAAGACCCGTGCCCAGCACCATGCCCAGATCAAACGGGCCGGACACGCCAAGAGCTGCCAAAGCCTTGACCGTTTCAGCTGATTCAAGCCGTGCCTGAGCCTGTCTGTCTTCAGCGTTCATGGCGCAAGGTTCTCTGGTCCGAATGAGGCGGGAAGAAGTTCGTTGAGCGTGAACGTCTGACGGATTCGTTTGCTGTCAGCAACATGCACCTTGGTATCCGCTGACGAAAATTCGCGGATGCGCTGGCGACAGTTACCGCAAGGCGTGCAGAGCAGGTCGCCGTCGCCGGTGACAACGATTTCAACGATGCGCTTGCCGCCACCAAGGATCATCGCGGCCACTGCCCCTGTCTCGGCACATGTGCCTGATGGATAGGCGGCATTCTCAACATTGCAGCCCGCATAGACTTTGCCGTCATCAGCCAAAATCGCCGCACCGACATGAAAGCGCGAGTAAGGCACATAGGCCTTGGCTTTCGCCGCATTGGCTGCATCAAACAGTCGATCCAGCATATCAGCGCTCTTTCACATAGGGCAGGCCAGACGCCTTGGGCGGCACAGCCTTGCCGATGAAGCCAGCCAACAACACCACGGTCAAAACATAGGGCAGGGCCTGAATGGCCTGCACCGGCACCTGCCCGATACCGGGAATGGCCACGCCCTGCAGTCGTATCGCCATAGCATCAAGAAAGCCAAAAAGCAGGCAGGCCCCAAGCGCTGGCCCCGGTTTCCATTTGGCAAAAATGAGCGCTGCCAAAGCGATGAAGCCTTTGCCCGCCGTCATGTGGTTCAAGTAGCCTGCGCCTTGCGCAATGGAGAGATACGCTCCGCCAAGCCCGCACAGCACGCCGCAAATGATGACCGACGCATAGCGCAGGCCCGTGACAGAAATACCTGCTGTATCAACCGCAGCGGGGTTTTCCCCCACAGCGCGCAGGCGCAGGCCAAAGCGCGTTTTTTGCAGCACCCACCATGTGACCGGCACAGCCAAAAACGCCAGCCAGGCCAGCAGGCTGTGGCCAGACAGCAATTGCCTGTAGATGCCGCCCAGCAACGGAATGGAGCCGATGGTATCCACGCCAGGCAGGTTGATCGGCAGAAAGCGCTGCACCTGTTCCACCGGCGGCGTGCGCCCGCCCTGGCTATACCAGGCATTGCCAAGCACTGCTGCAAGACCAGCCGCTAACATATTGATGGCAACACCCGACACAATCTGGTTGCCGCGCTGCGTGATGGCGGCATAGCCGTGCACGAGAGACAGCATGATCGAGGCCATGATGCCCGCCAGCAAACCCGCAAAGGCGCTGCCTGTGGTGATGGCCACAACAGCCGCTGCAAAAGCCGCTGCCAGCATCTTGCCTTCAAGGCCGATATCAACAACGCCTGCGCGCTCTGACCAGAGACCAGCCAGACAGGCGCAGATCAAGGGCACAGCAAGCCGGATGGATGAAGCCAGAACCTGCAACAGGGTTTCAATGATCTCCATCACACCCCCTTCGCTTCGGCTTTGGTGAAAAAGCGCGAGGCCAGAAACCGCGCCACTGGCCGCTTGAAGCCATACTCCAGCGCGCCCGCAAACAGGATGACAAAGCCCTGAATGACCACAATCATATCCCGCGTGATCGAGGGCTTTTCAAAGGAAAGCTCTGTGCCGCCTTGATAAAGAATGCCGAAGAGAAAAGCCGCCAGCACGACACCCAGTGGATGCGCCCGACCCATAAGGGCGACTGCAATGCCGACAAAACCTGCGCCAGCCGAGAATTCCAGCAGAAGACGATACTGCACACCCATGATCTCGTTGACGGCCAGCATGCCCGCCAGCGCACCTGAGATGGCCATGCTGACAACAGTGATTTTAAGCGGTGAAATGCCTGCATAGACAGCTGCAGGAGCCGATGCACCAACCACGCGGATTTCATAGCCAAGGCGGGTATGCCAGATCAGCAGCCAGACGCCGACGGCGCAAAGGATGGCCAGCACAAAAGACAGATTCCACGGCGTACGGGGAAAACTGATGCCCAACCCGCCCAGCACCACGTTCATAGGCGCCATCACGGCATGGGCCGCAATGTTGCGAGTTTCAGGCGCCATGGAGCCGGGCCTGCCCATGACATTGACCAGCAGATAGACCATCAGCGTCGCGGCAATGAAGTTGAACATGATGGTCGTGATGACAACATGGCTGCCGCGTTTCGCCTGCAGATAGCCTGGAATGAAAGCCCAGAGCGCACCAGCAAGTGCTGCACCCAGCACGCCTAAGGGCACAAGCAAAATGGCAGGCAGGCCCTCAAAGGCAAAGCAGAACAGCACAGCACCAAGCCCACCCAGTGTCGCTTGCCCCTCGCCACCGATGTTGAACAACCCGGCCTGAAAGGCGATGGCCACTGCAAGGCCGGTGAAGATGAAACTGGTGGTGTAATAAAGCGTATAGCCCCAGCCTGCCTTGGTTCCGAGCGCGCCCTTGAACATGATGGCCATGGCCTGAAAAGGGTTCTCACCAATGGCCAGCACCACAAGGCCCGAGACGGCAAAAGCCGTAGCCACGGTGAGCAATGGCACGAGCGCGACATCCGCCCAGCGCGGGAGTTCGACAGGGGTATTCATGGCAGTTCACTCCCTCTCCCCGCCTGCGGGGAGAGGGCTGGGGTGAGGGGCGAGGTGATTAAGCACCGCACTAACCCACTAAGCCCCTCATCCTGGCCTTCTCCCCGCACGCGGGGAGAAGGAACGCACACAGCCATCTCGAAACAAAGGTCCATCACGCAGCCTCCGCCAGACCGCCGCCCATGAGCAGGCCAAGCTCGCGCTCATCCGTTTGTCCCGCGACACGCTCACCTGTAATCTTGCCACCGCACATTGTGATGATGCGATCGGACAGGCTCATGATTTCTTCAAGCTCCACCGACACCAGCAGGACTGCACAGCCAGCATCCCGCATGGCGATGATGCGCTTGTGGATAAATTCGATAGCACCGATATCGACACCGCGCGTCGGTTGACCAATCAGCAGCACAGCCGGATTCCGCTCCATCTCGCGCGCCAGCACGATCTTCTGCTGGTTGCCGCCAGAGAACTTGGCCGTGCGCAAATCCGGCAGCGGCGGGCGCACATCATAGGCTTCCATCTTGGAAAGCTGGTCCTTTGTCACCACAGCGTGGTCGATGAGAAATCCGCGCTGGAAACGACCATCATCATGATGGCCCAAAATGCCGCTTTCTGCCGCATCGAAAGGCAGAACCAAGCCGCAACGATGGCGGTCCTCAGGCACATGCAGCAGTTTGAGTTCGCGCATCAGGCGCGGATCAGGCCGGGCTGGATCAACCGACTGGCCATCGACCGCGATGCTGCCGCTTGCGACACGCATGCCCGACAGCGCCTCCAGCAATTCGCTCTGACCATTGCCTGAGACAGCGGCAATGCCGAGAATTTCGCCTGCCTTGATCTGGAAAGTTGCGTGGTCAAGGCGCGTCACGCCCTTGCCGTCCTTCACCGTCAGATCCTTGACATCGAGCAGCACACGGCCAGGATGCGCCTCGCCCTTGGTGACTTTCAGAAGCACGCGCCGCCCCACCATGGCTTCCGCAATATCGGCAGGTGTGGTTTTCGCGGTTTCGAGCGTTGTCACCATCTCGCCGCGCCGCATCACGGACACTTCGTCGGTGGCATGCATGATCTCGCGCAGTTTGTGGGTGATCAGGATAACCGTCTTGCCCTGCGCTTTCAGCGCCTTCGTCAATTCGAACAACTGGTCCGCCTCGGCAGGCGTGAGAACAGCTGTCGGCTCATCCAGAATGAGGATTTCAGCGCCCCGGTAGAGTGCCTTGATGATCTCGACACGCTGCTGCAGGCCCACCGTCAGATCACCGACGATGGCATCGGGATCAACGCTGAGGCCGTAGCGCTCGCCCAATTCTTTCAGTGCGGCGCGCGCCTTGTCTTCGCCCTTGGCCAGCAAGGCACCGCCTTCTGCGCCGAGGATGACATTTTCCAGCACGGTCATGGTTTCAACCAGCATGAAATGTTGGTGCACCATGCCAATGCCGTGGCTGATCGCATCCTGCGAAGAGCGGATGCGGACAGGCTTGCCCTTGATGTTGATGGTGCCGGAATCAGCCTCATAGAAGCCGTAGACAATCGACATCAGTGTCGATTTGCCGGCTCCATTTTCACCCACAATGCCATGAACCGAGGCTGGAGCTACGCGCAGGTTGACCTTGCGGTTGGCCTGCACGGTTCCGAAGCGCTTGTCGATATCGATGAGTTCGATGGCGGGCAGAAGACTCATTTGGCCAACCGGTTTCGCGAGAAATGCAGCGACCTCATGAGAGTCTCATTTCTTGTCGCTTGCGAGTGTTGCTGCAACCAGCGCGTTTGCATGTCCGTGCCCCATTCCATGGTTTTCTTTCAACCATGTCACAAGCTCCATGTGCTTTTTGCCTTTTTCTGCACGAACAAGAGCCTGCCATTCAGGGATCGAACGACCGTATGCTTTTTCAATGGATGGAAAATAGGATGCAGGTCCCTTGACCTTATCACCATCAGCCATGCCTGATCCTCTCCAGTTGAAAGGTCGGCAACTCTTCTAGAATTGCCGACCGTCCTGACGCATTACTGCACTGGGCAGGTGGAGTTGCTCATGTAGTCATGCACCTTCACGGTGCCTGCCTTGATATCGTTCGCAGCCTTGTCGACGGCAGCCTTCATTTCGGCTGTCACAAGCGCCTTGTTGTTGTCATCCATGGCGTAGCCGACACCATCCTGTGCCAGGCCATAAACGCTGACGCCGGGCGCCCACTTGCCGTTCTTGGCATCCATGAAGTTGGAATAGACCGCCACATCCACGCGCTTCAGCATGGAGGTGAGAACCTTGCCGGGGTGCATGCCGTTCTGGTTGCTGTCGACACCGATGCCGAGCTTGCCAGCGTCAGCCACTGTGCGCAGCACGCCGATGCCTGTGCCACCGGCAGCATGATAGATCACGTCTGCACCACGATCGAGCTGGGATTTCGCGAGTTCAGCACCCTTGGCTGGGTCGTTGAACGCTGCACCGGTTGTGCCGGTCATGTTCTGGATCACTTCAGCCGCAGGCTTGGCAGCCTTGACGCCCTGTACGTAGCCGCAGGCGAATTTGCGGATGAGCGGAATATCCATGCCGCCGATGAAGCCGACCTTGTTGGTCTTGGACGCGAGAGCCGCCATCATGCCCACGAGATAGCTGCCTTCATGCTCGGTGAAGAGCGAGGAGCGCACGTTTGGCGCATCTATCTTGCTGTCGATGATGGTGAAGCGGGTGTTGGGGAATTCCTTGGCCACTTTCTCGAGCGATGTGCCGAACGAAAAGCCAACAACCAGCACGGGGTTATGCCCATCACGGGCAAACCGCTGGATCGCCTGCTCGCGCTGCGCATCGTTGGTGATTTCGAAATCACGGTATTCAATACCGGTTTCCTTCTTGAAGCGCTCCATGCCGTTATAGGCGGCTTCATTGAAGGACTTGTCGAACTTGCCACCGCGGTCAAACACGATGGCGGGCTTGAGTTCCTGTGCGATAGCGGTGCCACCGAGCATTGCGACCATCAATGTCGCCAGAACAGTTTTCTTCATCTTAAGTCTCCCTGACAAAAAACGGGGATAACCCACGTTTCAACAACCATGGCATGCCACGGCACCGCTGCAAAGTCCGCTTTTGCTGATTCAAGATCATTTCCAGATAAAGCTGATGCACATCTTCCGTTTGGCAAGCATCGGCACTACCTTTGCTCAATAGAACGAGAGGCCTGACCCATGTTCCTGTTTCGCAAAAAAGCCGAAATGATTGCCCCTTCCGAGTCCCTGCCAGGGCGCGGCGCTGCTTTGCCTACGGCGGCAACGCATCATGTGCTAAAAACTCCGCTGAAAGGGCCTTATCCAGAAGGATCTCAGCAGATCGTCTTTGGAATGGGCTGTTTTTGGGGGGCAGAGCGCAAATTCTGGCAGCTTGGTGAGGGCATTGTGATAACTGCTGTCGGCTACAGCGCCGGTTTCACGCCCAATCCAACCTATGAGGAAGTGTGCTCCGGCCGCACGGGCCACAACGAGGTTGTGCTTGTGGTCTATGATCCGGCCCGTGTTTCCCTTGGAACGCTCCTGAAAACCTTCTGGGAGAGCCATGATCCGACACAGGGCATGCGGCAGGGCAATGATGTGGGAACGCAGTATCGCTCGGGTATCTATGCAACAAATGCGGAGCAGCTGGCAGAAGCCAAGGCTTCAAAAGAGGCCTATCAGCGCGGATTATCAGCTTCCGGCTATGGTGCAATCACGACAGAAATTCTGGATGCGCCGGAGTTCTTTTTTGCCGAAGACTACCACCAGCAATATCTGTCCAAAAATCCGGGTGGTTACTGTGGTCTGGGCGGGACGGGCGTCAGCTGCCCGGTTGGCGTCGTTTGACAGAACAAAAAGCAACGTCGGCTTTGCCATCTTTTGAACACACCCAGCCTTTGGGTTGACGACCTTTGCTTTGTTCCATTGATTGCGGCAATCATTGGCATGAAGCCTGCAGGGAAACGCAGGCTTGAGAAAAGGCAGACCACCGAGAAAAGGATTGAATGTCACTCGCGCAGAACTTCACCATTGTCGGCGGAGCCACACTCGCCTCTCGCATCACGGGCTTTGTCCGCGATATGCTTGTGGCTGCAACCCTTGGTGCTTCTGCGATTGCTGATGCCTATGTGGCGGCTTTTCTGATTCCCAACCTGTTTCGCCGCCTTGTGGGAGAAGGCGCATTCAACGCGGCCTATGTGCCGATGTTTGCGCGGCGTGAAGCGGAAGGTGGTGCAAAATCAGCTGAGGCTTTTGCAGAAGCCGCCCTTTCGTTGCTTCTGGGCTTTGGAATTCTGATCCTGCTGGTTGCTGAATTCCAGATGCCCCTTGTCATCAGCATGGTTGCACCCGGCTTTATCAATAATCCTGAAAAATTCCGCGATGCGGTTGAATTCGGCCGCATACTCTTCCCGTTTGTCGCCATTATTCTGCTGGTTGCGGTTTTTACCGGCACATTAAACGCGCTTGGTCGCTACGCCATAGCGTCCTGGGCTCCCGTCCTATTGAATGTATTCGTCATCATCGCCCTTGGCTTTGCCATTTATGCCAGTATGCGCGGAACCCGCGATGCAGGGTTCGTTCTCGTCTGGACGGTGGTTGTCGCTGGCCTCGTCAATCTCGTGATTGTGGCCGTCGCTGTCTGGCGCAACGGCTACAAATTGCTGCCGCATGTCCCGCGATTTGATGCGGATTTGCGCCGCCTGATGCTGATTGCCTTGCCTGGAATTGCTGTTGCCGGTGCCGGACACATCAATGTGGTCGTTGCAGCGCAGCTTTCCTCCAGCGTGCCATCTGCTGTATCCTGGCTCTACTTTGCCGAGCGCATCTTCCAGTTACCTCTGGGCTTTGTGGCTGCCGCCATTGGCGTGGTACTGTTGCCTGCCGTTGCGCGCCATCTCGCCAATGGAGATGTGGGTGCAGCCAGAGAAGCGGAAAGCCGGGCGCTGGAGTTTGGCCTGCTGATCACCTTGCCGGCAGCCATTGCCCTGGCGCTTCTCGCCAAACCGATCGTCAGCATTCTTTACGAGCGCGGTGCATTTCTGCCGACAGATTCCAATGCTGTGGCAGCCAGCCTGCGGGCGCTGGCCTACGGCCTGCCTGCTTTTGTTCTTGTCAAAGTCTTCCTGCCGGCCTTTCTGGCGCGCGAGGATATGAAAGGCCCGCTTATTGCTGCATCGCTGGGTATTTTTGCCAATATTGCCGTTGCCCTAACGCTGTTTCCCCACCTCGGGCCTGTAGCGGCAGCCATCGGCGTCAGCGCCTCGGCACTGACAAATGCAACAGCACTTTATATCCTGCTCCTGCGCAATGGGCGGTTCAGGCCTGACAGGCTGGCGCGGAAACGCTTGCCGCGCGTGCTGCTGGCATCGGTTATGACGGGATTGCTGATCTGGCTATTGCAGGAGTTCCTGCGGCCTTACATGAAAACAGGCCAACCCACCATTATCAGGGTCGGCAGTCTTGGCTTGATCTGCAGCATGACTGTCGTCTGCCATCTCGCCTTCATCCATATCCTGAAAGCAGCTGATCTTTCGCAGATCAGACTGCCGTTCAGAAAACAGCCTGATTAACGAACCCGGCGACGCTCTGTGGCAGGTTGATAGGCAATGGCGGAGTGGTGCGTGCAATAAGGCGTGCCGAAATTGCAGTCAGCGCCGCAATAAACGAAATCTGCCTGCGTGGGATCACCCATCGGCCATTTGCACATGGCTTCACGCAGTTCCATGATCTGGACACGGCGTGACATCGGCACAACCACTTCGGCCATAGGGCGCATTTCGGCGACAATATAGGTTTCAGCCACTGGCATGGCGGCCAGCGCCGTGTTGCCACGCATCTGAGGCATGGACACCGGACGCGGCGCCGGACGGGGAACAGCCTTGCGAACACGCGGGGCAGAGACAGAAGGTGCCTTGGCACGACCGGACAAACCAAGGCGATGCACCTTGCCAATCACGGCATTGCGCGTGACACCACCGAGCTCAGCCGCAATCTGGCTGGCACTCAGGCCATCAGACCAAAGCTTCTTCAGCAGTTCAACGCGTTCGTCATTCCAGGACATTTCGCCTCCAAAACCCGCCTGACACACGGTTTGAATCCAAGACCCTTCCCCGTTGCCCGCAAAAGCAACGGCGGCGCCAGAAGCGCTAGGCCTGGGAATTCCCGCACGAGATATCGTGTGCAGACAAAGGTTTCCTACAATATCAAGTGATTCGCGCGCAACGCCTGAACGCGCTGCACGTCGGTTTTCACCAAGTTCCCTGGGGAAAACTGAGCGCCTTCGAATCAGCCTATTGCGACAGAAAAATGGCGGTCAATCGTTTAGAACGCTTTCAGGGCAGCGTCGCCTTCACAAAAGCCAGTCCTTAACCTGCTGGTCTGTCAGGTTACCACCACACAGAATGGTTGCTACTTTTTGACCTCGAAACATCTCAGGTTGAGACAGAATAGCGGCAACGCCCGCAGCTCCTGACGGCTCAACCACAAGTCCTGCCTTGCTGAACAACAGGCGCATGCTGGCGATGATCGCGCTGTCTTCCACCAGAAGCACATCATCGACAATGCCCTGCATATCGTCGACAGCTTCGGCAATTGGCACACGCACGCCTATACCATCAGCAATCGTGCTGACAGATGGCGGAAAGACCAGCGCTCCATGCCGCCAGGACTTCTCCATGGCGTCTGCACCCGAGGCTTGTACCCCGATAATCCGGACATCCGGTTTCACTGCCTTGGCCCAGCGGGCAATGCCTGTAAGCATTGCGCCATTGCCGAGAGGCACAACAATCACATCGGGCGGCGAGACAGCATTCATCAACTCAACCGCAATCGTGCCAGCCCCTTCGGACGCCTCAGGGTCCAGACCATCGGCCAGCATCAAGCCGCCGGTTTCCCGGGCAAAGCGCTCTGCTTCTGTCTTGGCCGCATCAAAATCAGCACCGAAGAGGCGCATTTCGGCACCAAACGCCTTCATTCGTTCCACTTTCATCGGATTGGCCACCGTTGCTGCATGCAGAAGAATGGGCAAACCAGCAGAACGGCAGGCATAGGCAAGCGCCTGCCCCCAATTGCCCGCACTGGCACCGACAATGGCCCGGTTGGCAAGCGCGCCTTTGGCATGCCGATCACGGATGAGAAAAGAAGCCCCACGGCCCTTGAAACTGCGGATTGGATTGGCCGTTTCCAATTTGAGCGTCAGCGCGCAACCCAGAACATCGCTCAAAGCCTCGCAGTTATACTGCGGGGAATTCAGAAAAACCGGATCAATAACGCTCAAGGCGCACTGGATATTGACCAATTTCAACCTGTGATGGGGAAAAGCATCGTGCAGAACCAATTGCGTATGCATGGGGAAGCTTTCTCTCAAACCATCACATCAGGGAATTATCGGAATTCGCTGAGTTTATTTGACAGATTTCGCCTTGGAAACGATAATGTGACTGTGCCGTCCGTTTTGGGCGGCCATTTTCATTTCTGCAGTCTTGCCTGATGAAAGGATACCAGCCCGTGACCTCCGCTGTTATGCCAACCTACGCGCGCGCCAAACTGT
Source organism: Beijerinckiaceae bacterium (assembly GCA_051649305.1). Lineage (GTDB taxonomy): Bacteria > Pseudomonadota > Alphaproteobacteria > Rhizobiales > Beijerinckiaceae > JADCCX01. The sequence goes on along the minus strand of JBOFGV010000034.1, from coordinate 4,765 downwards.
CGTTTGAGCGTGGAGAAGGCGTCTGGCTTTATACGGCGGATGGGGAACGATATCTCGACTTCGGTGGCGGTATCGCGGTTTCATCGGTCGGACATTCGCATCCGCATCTGGTGGAAGCGCTGACCGAGCAGGCCAAGAAGCTTTGGCACACATCCAATGTCTACACGATTCCGGAAGGCGAGAAGCTGGCCGACCGATTGGCAGCGCTCACCTTTGCTGATGTGACCTTCTTCACAAACTCCGGTGCGGAGGCACTCGAGGGCTCGATCAAGACGGCCCGGAAGTATCATGCCGTCAACGGCAACCCGGAGCGGTTTCGCATTATCACCTTTGAAGGCGCATTCCACGGCCGCACGCTTGCCACCATCGCTGCCGGTGGCCAGAAGAAATATCTGGAAGGCTTTGGACCTGCCTCACCCGGCTTTGATCAGGTGCCGTTCGGCGATCACAAGGCGCTTGAAGCCGCCATTACCCCTGAAACGGCCGCCATTCTGGTTGAACCCATTCAGGGCGAGGGTGGCATCCGCGTGTTGCCGACACAGTGCCTGCGCGGCTTGCGCGAGATGTGCGACAAGCATGGCCTGTTACTGATTTTCGACGAAGTGCAATCTGGTGTTGGCCGCACCGGCAAATTGTTTGCGCATGAGTGGTCTGGCATCACGCCCGATATCATGGCTGTTGCCAAGGGTATCGGCGGTGGATTTCCCATGGGGGCCTTCATGGCCACGCGGGAAGCCGCAAAGGGCATGACCGCAGGAACCCATGGCTCAACCTATGGCGGCAATCCGCTCGCCATGGCTGTTGGCAACGCTGTGCTTGATCTCGTGTCAGATCCGAAACTTTTGCAGCATGTCGAAGCCATGAGCCTGCTGATGAAGCAGCGTCTGGCAGAGCTCAAGGATCGCCACCCGGCTGTTATTGCCGAAATTCGCGGCAAGGGCCTGTTGATGGGCATCCGCACAGTCATCACCAACACGGATCTTGTGGCTGAACTGCGCGAGCAGAAACTGCTCACCATTGGCGCAGGTGACAACGTCGTGCGCCTTCTGCCTCCGCTGATCATTGATGAAAATGATGTGGCGGAAGCGATTGCCCGCATTGATAAAGCCTGTACTGTTATTGAGCAGCGCCTGCGTGCTGCGGCCCAGACTGCTGCCGAGTAGTACAGTTCGAGTTCTGCCATGCCCGTGAACACCAGCAAAACCCGTCATTTTCTCGATCTTTCGGACATTCCTGCAAAGGAACTGCGCCGCATTCTCGACAACAGCCGGGCCATGAAAGCGCGCCGCAGCACCGAAACAGCCAGCAAGGATCAGATTTTGCAGGGCCGTAAGGTTGCGATGGTGTTTGAACAACCCTCCCTGCGCACCCGCATCTCTTTTGAAGTGGGCATTCGCGAACTGGGCGGTGATCCTCTGATGATCACAGGCAAGGAAATCGAGCTTGGTGAGCGTGAGGCGATCTCGGATCAGGCGAAAGTCCTGTCGCGCTACGTTGATGCCATCATGATCCGCAGCCTCAAGCACGATCTCGTGGTGGAGTTGGCAAAGCACGCCACCGTGCCTGTCATAAACGGTCTCACCAAGCGCTCGCATCCCTGCCAGGTGATGGCCGATATCCTGACATTTGAAGAGCATCGCGGCGAGATCAAGGGGCAGACTATTGCCTGGAGTGGCGACAGCAACAATGTGCTGGCCTCGATGGTGCATGCAGCCCAGCGCTTTGATTTCCGCCTCAACATTGCCGCCCCGCCAGAGTTGAAGCCAGCCGACAGCCTTATGGACTGGGCCCGCGCCAACAAGGCGAACGTGCACCTGACCACCGATCCGTTCGAGGCCGTGAAAGATGCGGCTTGCATCGTTTCAGACTCCTGGGTCTCGATGGGTGACAAGGATGAAGGTCGCCGCCACAACCTCTTGAAACCCTATCAGATCAACCAGCGCCTGATGGATGCCGCCCGCAAGGACGCGATCTTCATGCATTGCCTGCCAGCGCACCGGGGCGAAGAGGTGACGGCTGATGTCATAGACGGTCCACAGTCCGTGGTGTTTGACGAGGCTGAGAACCGTCTGCATGCGCAAAAAGGCATTCTCGCCTGGGTTTTCGAGGCCAACACCTGATGCAGGAGAATGAGAACCTTTCGCTCCTTGTTGGCGAAACCGCTGGCCGGGATGATTTTCTACTGCCCTTTCAGGCGGATGGCCTTGATGTGCGCGGTCGCTTGCTCAAGCTTGGCCCTGAGATCAATACACTTCTCAAGCGCCATGCCTATCCGCGCGCTGTCTCAAAGGCTGTGGCCGAAGCCGTCACACTGACGGTTCTTCTCGGCAGCGCCCTGAAGCTGGAGGGCCGCTTTCAGTTGCAGACCAAAAGCGATGGCCCAATCTCCATGCTGGTTGTTGATTTTGATGCCCCCAACAAGATGCGCGCCTATGCACAGTTTGAGGCTGATGGCCTCACAGAGGAGGCCACAACAGCTTCCCTACTAGGCAAGGGTCATCTGGCACTGACGATTGATCAGGGCGGGGATATGAGCCGCTATCAGGGTGTTGTGCCTCTGGATGGCCACGGGCTTGAGGCGGCCGCACACCAGTATTTCCGCCAGTCCGAGCAGATCCCAACACGTATTCGCCTCGCAGTCGGCGAAATTGCCGTTCCCGGCGGCGCAGAATGGCGCGCAGGCGGGCTTTTTCTGCAATTCCTGCCCGAAGCGCCCGAGCGCATGCGTCTTGGTGATTTGCCTCCGGGTGATGCTCCTGAGGGCGCGGTTCTCGCGGAAAGTGGCGAGGATGACCTGTGGACCGAGGCAAAACTGCTGGCTGACACCGTGGAAGACCACGAACTGCTTGATCCGACCCTGTCGTCGGAAAGCCTGCTCTACCGCCTCTTCCACGAGCGCGGCGTACGGGTTTTTGCCGGTCAGGCTGTTGTCGAGGCCTGCCGCTGTTCGCGCGACCGGATCCTGATGATGCTCCGGCGCTTTTCCGATCAGGAGCGGCTCGATATGCGCGGTGATGATGGCCGCATCTCCATCACCTGTGAGTTTTGCTCGACGCATTATGCTGTGACGCCGGAGGAAGCAGCACCGCAGTAGCGACAGCTGATTCATAATGAAACACATGGCGAAATACGTAACGCGAATTTAATCCTACTGAAAGGCACGGCTTTTTGGAACCTTCCGGAAAGGATATACTCCCCGTTCAGTGACAGGAGTATGTCCTATGATCCGCAATTGGCTGGCAAAAACCGCTGCTTTGTGTTCGGCGCTCATGCTGATGTTGATAGCAGCTCCCGCCTCGGCTGGCGTTGATATCAAGGTTAATCTCAACGCCCAGACCATGACGGCCACCACACCAGATGGTGCGGTGCGCCACTGGAAAATTTCATCAGGACGTGAGGGATACCGCACCATTCGCGGGACTTACCGCCCTTACATGCTGAAAACCCACCATGTTTCACGCAAATACGGCGGCGCGATGCCCCATGCCATTTTCTTCAAGGGCGGCTACGCCATCCACGGCACCAGCGCTGTTGGTCGTCTTGGTGCACCGGCTTCGCACGGCTGCATCCGTCTTGCCCCCGGCAACGCCCGCGAGCTGTTCGCTCTGGTGAAGAAGCATGGCCAGCGCTCCACCCGCATTGCCATCAACGGCAATGTGCCGGATCAGGGCAAGACGCTCTATGCAGCGAAGAAAAAGAAGAACACTGCCACGCAGGTTGCGCGCGCAAGGACGAAGGTGCAGCCACAGATGGTTGTGCCTGCCTATGCGCCGATTGATGTTTCGCCGCACTATCAGCCTTTCTGGCGGTTGCGGTAGTACAATAGACACTTCCCCTGCTAAATCCGCACTGCAGGCACTTAATTGTTGTTGCGCTTTGGATTTTTAACTGCAAAATTTCCCAAAAGGGAGATTTTTATGGTTCGCTTTGTAATATTGGCTGCTGCTTGTCTTGTTATTCAAACCGGAAGTGCTGCTGCCTGCAAAATACAGTCGAATTTCGATTTTGGGTACAACTCGACAGCGACCATGGCGCTTAAGCGTGGTACGCGGTGTGGTGTGTCTTTCAATGTTGCCGGATATGCATTTGAGGGCATTTCCGTTGTTACGGCACCCCGCAACGGAACAGTGCAAATTTCAGCGAGAAACACTTTTGCCTACACACCCAAGGCTGGTTTTTCCGGAAAAGATACCTTTGTTGTTGAAGTGCGCGGTGGTGGCCTGAACAGCAACAGCGGCGTCATAGCCTTTCGCGCCAAAACACTGGTGACGGTTGATGCAACAGTGACGCCTTAACGCTCCTCTTGACGTCACGCATTTTCCCGCGTTTTCTGGTGTGAAATAACCATAACGCGGGAGAGCACCATGAACCTGTCACCCAGAACGTTGATTCTCGGCTTTGTTGCCGGCGCACTGTCAGTCCTCGTCTTCCATCAGGGCATGGTGTTTCTGCTGCATATGATGAAGCAGACACCCAATGCGCCATGGAATTTCGCCGCGATGAAAACCGGCATGGGCCTGCCAGTCCTCGTGAACCAAATGTTCTGGGGTGGGTTGTGGGGCGTCGCCTTCGCTGCAGTTTCTCATTTGATTCCCGTTGCCCACAATATCCTGCGCGGTGCGATCTTCGGTCTGATTGGCCCATTTCTGCTCGGTGGCGGTGTGCTTGTTCCGCTTCTCAAGCAAACCGGCCCTTATTTCTGGGCCTGGCCCGGCCAGCGCTGGATTGTCGGCGGCTTGATTGGCGCAGCTTTTGGTATCGGCAT
>JBOFGV010000033.1:0-13968 GCA_051649305.1 Beijerinckiaceae bacterium | reverse complement strand
GTCAAATTTCCAACATCTTGGGAAGATCACGATAAGTATGAGTTTGAAGTTACAAAAGACAACTTCCATTGTGCTGAATTTGCTGCGAAATTTCCTTACAAAAAAGCACTAAGTTAGTAGTGCTCTTGCCCCACCGGATCTCCTCATCCTGAGGAGCGCCAGAGGCGCGTCTCGAAGGACGCACAGTGTTTGTGCAGCTACTTTTCCGATTTTAGACGTTGCAGATAGCTTGTGCGTCCTTCGAGACGGCGCGTTGCGCCTCCTCAGGATGAGGAAATCCGGAATTTGCACGCTGCTCGGTCAGTTATCACCAAACCTCATTGCGACGCGCTTGCCGCAGGCTCCACGGCCCTGCGCTGCATCCCCCACTCTGCCATCGCCTCCAGAATAGGCATCAGTGACGCCCCAACGTCCGTAATCTCATAATCAACATGCGGCGGCACGACGGGGTGCACATGGCGGGAGATGATGCCATCGCTCTCCAGCTCCCGCAAATGCTGGGTCAGCATGCGCTGGGTTACATCTGGTATCAGTCTGCGAAACTCATTGAAGCGACGTTTCCCGCTTCTCAGGTGAAACAGGATCACAGGCTTCCAGCGCCCACCAATGACAGCAAGTGTGTGCTCTACCGGGCAGGCATCAGGGGTGTGGTGTCGGCTTGCCATTGTCTTCAATATTCTCTCAACAGTATCTTTTTTGAGTGTATACCACCAAAAACTGCGTACTTGTGATTATGTATGCAAAGCTACATCAGCTGTCTACCCCAAGAGGAGCCAGCCAATGTCAAGCGTCGTCACGGTTATCGGAGCAACCGGCGCCCAGCAAGGTGCTGTTGCCAGCAGGTTTAACGCGGCTGGATGGGGCGTGCGCGGCACCAGCCGGACACAAACCAGAGGTGGTGTTGGCGCGATCTATATGGCGGATCCTGATAGTGGCCTTGGATTGGCATCTGCGATGAGCGGTTCGGACGTTGTGGTTTTAACCTTGCCACAGGATCACCGTGCCGGAGCCATGACGCGCGTTGCGGCCAATGTTGTTGCTGCCGCCAAAGAGGCTGGCATTGGCCGTTTGGTGCTCAACACTGCCGGGACTATTGATGAAAAGAGCGCCGGATCGCTTTTTGCCGATATGAGGGTGGCGCGCGAAACCGTACTCTCCAGCGGCATTCCGGCTGTTGTGTTACAGCCAACGGTGTTCATGGACAATCTCCTTGCCCCCTGGAGCCTGCCCGCCATCGCTCAGCAGGGAGTGCTTGCCTATCCCGCACCTGAAGCCATTGGCATCTCCTGGCTGTCACATCGCTCGCTGGCGGACTTTGTGTATGCAGCGGCGACGCATGCAGAGGCCCCCGGTCGTGACCTGCGAATCGGCGGGCCTGATGTGCTGACAAGCACAGAACTCTGTGCACTGCTTGGCGCACGCCTTGGCCGGACTATTCAGTATCACCGCATTCCACTGGATGGTTTTGCAGCTGGGCTTGATCAGGCCTTCGGCGCACCGGCAGGAGAGCGGATTGCGTCACTCTACGCGCGGCTGGAGCAGGAACCGGATGCTATGGCTGTTGATGGAGCGGCTGCAGCATTTCTTGGAGTGAAGCCGGAATCGTTCACGCAGTTTGCATCGCGCATCAACTGGGCCTAGTCAAACAGCGCTGTCCGCGCCTGAAAACCGGTCCATAACATACTGAAATGGTCTAAATGTAACCATCTGGACCATTTATCAGCTTCGCTAAATAATCCCTCTTGATTTCCATGGGTTTCCATCGTCCATTGTGACTCCCCGCGGTGTTGTGCCGTGTAACGAGAACAAATGCGATGCGGCGGCATAAACGGACCGTCGCGGAGGAAGTCTGGGATTATGGCATCAGTTGAAGTGCGTGGTGTGCACAAGGCCTACGGGGCCACAAAAGTTATTCACGGCGTTGATATCGATATTCAGGATGGCGAGTTTGTCATTCTGGTCGGCCCGTCGGGATGTGGAAAATCAACCCTGCTGCGCATGATAGCGGGGCTGGAGAACATTACCGGTGGCGAAGTGCTGATCGGTGACAGGGTCGTCAACAATGTTCCGCCAAAAGAGCGGGATATTGCCATGGTTTTCCAGAACTATGCGCTTTATCCGCACATGTCCGTGGCGGATAACATGGCCTTTTCGATGAAGCTCAGGAAAGCGCCACAGTCAGAAATTGACGAACGCGTATCGAAAGCCGCCAAGATTCTGGGCCTTGAGAAATTGCTCGACCGTTATCCACGCCAGCTCTCGGGTGGCCAGCGCCAGCGTGTCGCCATGGGTCGCGCCATTGTGCGTGATCCGCAGGTGTTTCTGTTCGATGAGCCGCTGTCCAACCTGGATGCCAAGTTGCGTGTGCAGATGCGCACCGAGATCAAGGAACTGCACCAGCGTCTCAAAACAACCACCATCTACGTCACGCATGACCAGATCGAGGCCATGACCATGGCTGACAAGATTGTGGTAATGCATGACGGCATTGTGGAGCAGATGGGCGCGCCACTGGCGCTTTATGACAACCCGAACAATCTGTTTGTGGCGGGCTTCATCGGCTCTCCAGCGATGAATTTCGTCAAGGGCACCTTGCAGCAGGGTGGCGTGAAATCTGCCGATGGCACGGTGTGGAAGGTCGGCAAGACGCCTGCCTCGCACGTAGGCAAGCCTGTCACCATGGGTATCCGGCCAGAGCACATCATGCTAGATGCCAAGGGCGTGGCTGCGAAGATTGTGGTCATCGAGCCGACGGGCTCAGAAACACAGGTTGTGGCAGATGTGGGCGGGCAGATGCTCACCTGCGTTTTCCGCGACCGCATCACTGCCAAACCGGGCGAGACCATCATGATCTCGTCGGACCAGAGTGTAACCCATCTCTTCGATGAAGCGACGGGAAACCGCATTTCCGTTTAAAACCAGAAACAGCCGGATGGGGATCGGGAGAAAAATCCCTACCGGACTTAAACAGGAGGAAGACCAAATGATGAATTTTGACAGACGCTCCATGCTGAAGGGCACTGCTGCCCTCACAGCCCTTGGCGCAACGGGCGTAGGCAACTGGGCCAGCGCCTGGGCACAGGCCAACACCTGGAAACCAGAGGCCGGTGCCACGCTGCAGCTGCTGCGCTGGAAGCGCTTCATCCAGTCGGAAGAGGATGGTTTCAACGCGCTGATCGATGCCTTCACCAAGGCAACCGGCGTCAAGGTGACCGTGATCAACGAATCGCTTGATGACGTGCAGCCCAAGGCATCCGTTGCTGCCAACACCAATCAGGGGCCAGACCTGTTCTGGGGCCTCTATTCGCTGCCACATCTCTTCCCGCAGAAGTGCATGGATGTGTCTGATGTCGCGACTTATCTTGGCGGCAAGTACGGCGGCTGGGCACCAACTGCTGAAACCTACGGCAAGAGCGGCGGCAAGTGGATCGCTATTCCTGTCGGCTACAACGCAAACGTCATCAACTATCGCCAGAGCATGATCGAGAAGGCCGGCTTCAAGTCAATCCCTAAGGATCTGCCAGGCTTCATGGAAATGATGAAGGCACTGAAAGCGAAGTCTGTTGGCGGTGGTTTCGCTCTCGGCCGCGCTTCGGGTGATGGTAACGCCTGGGTTCACTGGGCACTTTGGGCCAACGGCGGCAACACCGTGGACAAGGATGACAAGGTCATCATCAACTCCGCTGAAACAGCCAAGGCGCTGGAATATGCCAAGGAAATGTACCAGCACTTCGTGCCGGGCACAGCGTCCTGGAACGATGCCTTCAACAACAAGGCATTCCTCACTGGCGAAGTGTCAGTCACCAACAATGGTGTCTCGATCTATGCCGCTGCGAAATCTGGTGCGGCTGCTGATCCGAAGATGAAGGAAGTCATGGACGACATGAACCACTCGGTTTGGCCAGTAGGCCCCGGTGGCAAGCCGACCGAATTCCACATCGCCTATCCGCTGCTCGCCATGACATACACCAAGTTCCCAATGGCCTGCAAAGCGCTGATGGCGTTCATGATGGAAGCCGAGAACTACAACAAGTGGCTAGGCTCTGCGGTTGCCTATATCTCGCACCCGCTCAAGGCCTATGATGCCAACCCTGTCTGGACATCGGATCCCAAGCTCGCCGTTGCCAAGACATCGGCATGGGATACGTTGACAGCGGGCGGCCTTGGCTCGGTTGGTGAACGTGCGGCCGGTGCACTGGCTGACTTCGTTGTGCTTGATATGTTTGCTGCTGTTTGCACAGGCCGTGAGGATACCCGTGGCGCTATCCGCATTGCAGAACGCCAGCTGCAGCGGATTTATCGCTGATTTCTTCTCCCCGCAGGCGGGGAGAAGGTGGCCCGAAGGGCCGGATGAGGGGCTTGGTGTCTATGCACTGAGTGAACTCTCCAAGCCCCTCACCCTAACCCTCTCCCCGCTTGCGGGGAGAGGGAACCGGCAGGCTTGCCGAAGGAAAAGACTTGATGACCACAACCACATTGCGCACTGCCCCCCGTGAGCCAACAAAATGGCAGCAACTGAAGGTCAACCGTAACTGGCTTGGCATGTGGTTCATGCTGCCTGCCATGGCGTTTCTGATTTTGTTTCTGGCCTACCCGCTGGGGCTTGGTGTCTGGCTGTCCTTCACCGACACGCGCATTGGCCGCCCTGGAGTGTTTGTGGGTCTTGAGAATTATGAGTGGGTTCTTGGCGATGCGAAGTTTCAGGGCGCGGTGTTCAACACGCTGTTCTATACTTTTGTGGCCAGTGTCATCAAATTTGCAGTGGGGCTTTATCTCGCCATTCTGCTCAACAACAACCTGCCGTTTCGCGCGCTGATCCGCGCCTTTGTGCTGATCCCATTCATTGTACCAACCGTGCTTTCAGCCATCGCCTTCTGGTGGATTTTCGATCCGCAGTTCTCGGTCATTTCCTGGCAGTTGAGGCAATGGGGGCTGATTACCGGCAATATCAACTTTCTGGGCGATGCCTGGAATTCGCGCTGGAGCGTGATTTTCGCCAATGTTTGGCGTGGTGTGCCCTTCATTGCCATCACTCTGCTGGCTGGCCTCCAAACTGTTTCGCCATCGCTTTATGAGGCGGCAACACTGGATGGTGCGTCCGGCTGGCAGCGCTTCCGCTATGTTACCTATCCACTGCTGACGCCGATCATCGCGGTGGTCATGACCTTCTCGGTGCTCTTCACCTTCACGGACTTTCAGCTGATCAAGGTGCTGACAAACGGCGGCCCGGCAGGTGCTACGGAGCTTATGGCTACCATGAGCTACAATACGGCGATCCTTGGTGGTAAAATCGGTGAGGGGGCAGCGATCTCGACAGCGATGATCCCGTTCCTGCTCGCTGCCATCATGATTTCATGGTTTGGCCTGCAATCGAAGAAATGGCAGCAGGGTGGTTCTGATGCGTGAGTTTACAACAGGAATTTGTCATGACTGACGCCACCCTCAAAACAGCCAGCCACAGCACGGATGCGTCTGATGGCATGAGCTATCTGAACACGTTTCCACGGCAGATCGTGACGGTCTATATCCCGCTGCTGCTCATTCTGCTTGTCCTGCTTTTCCCGTTCTACTGGATGGCCGTGACCGCCGTGAAGCCGAAGGAGCAGCTGCTCGACCTTAACACCTACAGCCCTTATTTCACTCTGTCGCCAACGCTGGAGCATATCAACGCGCTGCTCTTCCAGACGGAATATCCGCGCTGGCTGTGGAACACCATGTTTGTGGCTGTTTCAGCCACCATCCTGTCGTTGGTCGCCTCCACCTTCGCGGCCTATGCCATCACGCGCATCCGCTTCAAAGGTGCGCAGGCGCTCGGCGGCATCATCTTTCTGGCCTATCTCGTGCCGCCATCGATCCTGTTCATTCCGCTGGCAACCGTGATCTATCAGTATGGTCTGTTCGACACGCCTTTCGCGCTGATCCTGACCTATCCCACCATCCTTATTCCGTTCTCGACATGGCTTCTGATGGGGTATTTCAAAACCATCCCCTATGAGCTTGAGGAATGTGCTCTGATGGACGGGGCTTCGCGCTGGGATATCCTGATCAAGATCATCCTGCCGCTGGCTATTCCGGGCCTGATCTCGGCGGGCATCTTCTGCCTCACGCTCTGCTGGAACGAGTTCATCTATGCGCTGACCTTCATCAACACGCATTCGAAGAAAACGGTGCCGGTAGCCATCGTCACGGCCTTCACAGACGGTGACCAGTATCGCTGGGGCTCGCTGATGGCAGGCGCGCTGGTGGGATCATTGCCGCTGGTCATACTCTACTCGTTCTTCGTTGAGCACTATGTGGCGGCGATGACTGGAGCGGTGAAGGAGTGAGCACGCTCGCATTCATCGGCCTTGGTGCCATGGGTCGACCCATGGCCCGCAACCTGATGGCCAAAGGTAACAAGGTGCGCGGGTTTGATCTCACCCCGGCTTCGCTAGCAGATCTGGCCAATCATGGCGGTATCCCTTGCCAGACAGCTGCTATTGCGGCGGAAGGGTCTGACGCGCTGCTGTTGATGGTGGTCAATGCAGAGCAGGCCGAACAGGTGCTGTTTGCCGATGGTGCAGCGCTGGCGCTGGGCCACGGAAAGCTCGTGATCCTGATGGCGACCTGCCCGCCGGACAAAGTCAAAGCCATTGGCGAAAAGCTCGCGGCTGTCGGCATCGATCTTCTCGATGCGCCGGTTTCCGGCGGTGTCGTCGGTGCTGAAAAAGCCACGCTTACAATCATGGCCGGTGGGCCGAAAGCCACCTTCAATCGCGCCAAGCCTCTGCTTGATGCACTGGGTGACAAGCTGCGCCATGTGGGTGAGAACCTCGGTGATGGTGCCGCAATGAAAACAGTCAATCAGTTGCTCTGCGGCATCCACATTGCGGCGGCGGCTGAATGCATTGCGCTGGCTGAAAAATTGGGTCTCGATGGCCAGACGGTCATTGATATCCTCAGCCAATCTGCCGCTGGATCGTGGATGCTGGCCAATCGCGGTCCGCGCATGGTGATGGCCAATCCGCCTGTGACATCTGCAGTGGATATCTTCGTCAAGGATATGGGCATTGTTTTGGCTGCGGGCGAGCAGGCCAAGGTTGGTCTGCCACTGTCGGCCCTCACAAGGCAATTGTTCCTGCAAGCCTCTGGTCAAGGGCTCGGCCGGGAGGACGACAGCCAGGTTGTGCAGGTCTATCGCGGGAAGTAGGGCTTCCCTCAGTCGCTGACGAGTTTGTAGCGTTGGCCAGCGAAAATCCTGTCACTCAACTGCAAGCCATTGAGCACGCGGAAGCGGTCCAGTCTTGGTTCATCCAGCGCCATGCGTTCGGCAAGGCTTTCTGATGTGTCTGATGCACCGGCAGTGACAAGAGTCACGCGCAGGGGCCTCAGCTTGGCGATCTCGGCAGATGTGAGCCTTCTGAAACTCTCGGCTGAAGCTTTGAAACTGGCCTCAAGGGCAGGGGACATGTCGCGTGCTGCAAAGGTCAACCGATAGGTTTGCGCACCATTCCGGATTGCGTAAATGCGGTAGCTCCAGCCATCGCTGCGTGAGGTGGAGGTAGCGGCGGGCAAGCCGTTGATGCTGAGGCTTTCGACGGCACTGGCGGCTGCGCCGTCAATCAAGCCACTGCCGACATAGCTTTCCAGTGAGCTTGAGGCATCGACCTTCACCTGATCAAACCGCATGGCGCGTCCGCCTTCAGGCGATACGCCGACCACCGCATCCTTGCTGTTTTCGAGCACGAAGCCATCAGGCGCTGTAAAGGTAAGACCCAGTTTGGGATGGCTGAAGACGCCTTTGCGCAAAAAGCCTTGTCCAGCGTCATCCGCCACGGTCATTCCCTGAATGGCGAGGAGATAGCGGTTGCGGTCGGCCTCGCCCATGCCCGGTGCGCCGATCTGCCTTGCTGCGAGTGTAGCCAGTTGAATGCGCTCTGGAGCGGAGGGATGTGTAGCCGTAATATCCATGCCCTGCGCATTCGGGTTCACGCCCAGCATGGAGGCGCGGATGGCTGTGCTGCGGCCCAGCGAATCCAGAAAGCGGGTGGCTCCGTAGGGATCAAATCCCGCCCGCGCGATGATGCGCACGCTGAGTGCATCGGCTTCCAGCTCTTGCTGGCGCGAGAAGCTGGCAATCGCTACACGGCCCTGTGCGCCAAGGGTGCGGGCTGCGTTGGCATCCTGAAGCACATCTGAGCGGACACGGTTGACCAGATCAGCGGTGCGCTCCAGCTCCTGCCGGTCAACCGCATGGCGCGTGATGACATGGGCCATTTCATGGGCGATGACAGACGCGATTTCAGCCGTGTCATTGGCAAGAACCAGCAGGCCACGGGTCAGATAAACATTGCCGTTGGGCAGGGCGAAGGCGTTGACCACTGGCGAATTGAGCAATGTGACACGGTATCTCTCGGAAGGGCGCTCTGTGGCACGGCCCAATCGCTCCACAAGTTCGGCCAGCAAGGCTTGCGCCTGCGGTGCACGGTATTCGCCGCCGAACGCTGCCACCAGCCGCTGGTGCTCACGGGCTGACAGCGCATCCAGTGCTGTTGTGCGTGGCGGGGCAGGCGGCAAGGTCACCTGAGCAGCCGCAACAGGCTTGGGTGCTTCGGATGTCAGCGGATCGGTGACACAGGCCGCCAGCAGCATGGCAGCGGAGATGCTTGCCAATGCTGTTTTGTATCGTTTCACGATGAAGCCGCTCTTTTTCAACGTACAATCTCTATCTGATCCGCAGATGTGAGTTGAATCACGCCTGTGTTGCGGATGCTTCGCACGCCCCTCAATCGCACTGTTTGGCCTTGAAGCGCGTTCACGTCAACGCCGCCGTCTTTCATTCTGCGCAAATGCCGCTTTTGCACCACGCCGGTGATGCGCTGACCGCTGCGGTCAAACACATTGACGAACCAGACGCTGCGGCCTTCCCCAAGGCGGCTGACGCGCCCCTCGATGCGGGCAAAGCGTCCGGCTTCAACGGGCGAGGGCAGAATGCGCGGGCGGGCTAAGGCTTCAGCGGTTTTCAGCAAACCCCAACATGCGCCGAGATTAGCCTCCGGCTTGATCAGCGCCTTGCCTTCGCTCACCAGCTTTTGCTGCACCCAGACTGGTTGGCCGTCCGTCGGCATAGCGAACACCACAGCGGCATGGCGTGACCAGCGATCCTTGGTGTCCGTCAGCAAACCATAGGCAATGGTCTGCCCGGTTTTCAGCGGCGTAAGATCGATGTTTTCGGGCAGATGCAAGCCCGCCAGCCGCAGCACAGGCCCTTCTTCAAGGGTCAAGTCCCCTTCAGGCGAGAGGCTTTTGATGATGCCGGAGGAGAGGTTGTCTGGGCCACAGATTTCGGAAGCCAAAGCTTCGGATATGCAAAAAGTGGCGATCAGAAGCACTGGCAGCAGTTTGCCAATGCCGAACCCTGTGCTATCCAGCGTCCGTGGTTCGTCTCGGTAGCTCATCAGGATAGAGCGCAGGTTTCCTAAACCTGAGGCAACAGGTTCGAGTCCTGTCCGGGACGCCACAATACCTTAGCCCATCTTTGCAGACAGCTTCACGCCATTGTCAGCGAGATGGCTCTGCAATTCGCCGGACTGGAACATCTCGCGCACGATATCGCAGCCGCCAACAAACTCGCCCTTCACGTAGAGCTGCGGAATGGTTGGCCAGTTGGTGAAGGTCTTGATGCCATCGCGCAGTTCCGCGTTCTCCAGCACGTTGTGGCCCTTGTAGGTCACGCCGAGATGATCCAGCATCTGCACGACCTGGCCCGAGAACCCGCACATGGGGAACTGCGGTGTGCCTTTCATGAAAAGCACCACGTCATTGGACGATACTTCGTTGGCGATCCAGCTGTTGATATCGGTCATTTGGTTTCTCCTCGGCAGGGTCAAGGCCTGCGAATTCCTGATCTTACTCTGAAGGCACTGATGTCGTCAAAGCCAGCGCATGCAGCACGCCGCCCATGTTGCCCTGAAGTGCCGCATAGACCATTTGATGCTGGCGCACTTTTGGAAGGCCTTTGAAGGCGGATGAAACGACAGTGGCGGCATAGTGGTCGCCATCGCCCGCCAGATCCTTGATCTCGACAACTGCGCCGGGAATGCCTTCCTTGATCATGCGCTCAATATCGGCAGCTGCCATGGGCATTGGGTAATTCCTTCAGATTCCTGTGCGGTCCTGCATCGGCTTCGTGCGTCCTTCGAGGCTCGCTTTGCTCGCACCTCAGGATGAGGAAAATAGAGATTTGCAGAAATACTGGGTCACAAAAGAACCAGCATTGGTGCAAGACTACAATCTACCTCATCCTGAGGTGCGAGCAAAGCGAGCCTCGAAGGACGCACTCTGCCTGTGCAACTCAACCCATATACTGCGGCAACCAGCCCTCATGGGCGGTGCGCAGATCTTCAACAGATATGGGGGCTTCACCCGGCAGCGTCAACGACTGGCCGGAGGTAACGCCAATAAACATCGTAGGCACGCCGGATTTTGCCGCTTCGGCCATGATCTTGTCCGCTTCTGCAGCCTTGGTCGTAATGACATAACGGGCCTGATCTTCACCAAACAGGAAAGCATGGGCCGGTACATCCTGTGCCATCTCCTGCACCATGCAGCCCGCCTTGCCTGCCATCGCCATTTCAGCCAGCGCCACTGCCAGGCCACCGTCCGAGCAGTCGTGCACGGCTGTCACGCGCCCTTCGAGTATCAACGCGCGCACGAAATCGCCGTTGCGCTTTTCAGCCGCTAGATCGACCGGCGGTGGTGCGCCTTCCTCACGTCCCATGATTGTTTCGAGATAGGCGGATGCACCAAGCCAGCCATCTGTCTTGCCAATCAGCAAAACAGTCTCACCTTCAGCCTTGAAACCGACGGTCATATGTTTGCTCACATCATCCAGCAGGCCAACACCACCAATAGACGGTGTGGGCAAAATCGCCTTGCCGTTGGTCTCGTTGTAAAGCGAGACATTGCCGGAGACGACGGGATAATCGAGCGCCTTGCAGGCCTCGCCAATGCCGCGGAGCGCAAACACGAGTTGCCCCATGATTTCTGGCCGCTCGGGATTGCCGAAGTTGAGGTTGTCGGTGATCGCAATCGGCACGCCACCTGAGGCGGTGATGTTGCGGTATGTCTCGGCAACGCACTGCTTGCCGCCCTCGAACGGATCGGCTTCCACATAGCGCGGCGTGACATCAACCGTGAGCGCCAGTCCCTTCGGGCCATCATTGATGCGCACAACAGCCGCATCGCCACCGGGGCGCTGCAATGTGTTGCCGCCGATGATGGAATCATACTGCTCCCATACCCAGCGCTTCGAGCAGAAATCCGGCGAGCCGATGAGCTTGAGGAGAGCCGCACGGTTGTCCATTGGGGGCTTGATATCTGCGCTCTTCAACACGGGCCTTGCCACGGGCTTCACCCATGGCCGGTCATACTCAGGTGCCTGATCGCCCAGATCCTTGATCGGCAGATCAGCCTTCACCTCGCCACCATGCTTGATGACAAAGCGCAGCGTATCGGTGGTGTGGCCAACGACTGCGAAATCCAGGCCCCACTTGGTGAAGATGGCGCGGGCTTCTGCCTCTTTTTCAGGCTTCAGCACCATGAGCATGCGCTCCTGGCTTTCAGACAGCATCATCTCATAGGCGGTCATGCCGGTTTCGCGGCAGGGCAGGGCATCGAGGTTCATCTCGACGCCGAGATCACCCTTTGCGCCCATTTCAACCGCAGAGCAGGTGAGGCCAGCAGCACCCATGTCCTGAATGGCCACAACGCAGCCCTTGGCCATGATTTCGAGGCAGGCTTCCAGCAGCAGCTTTTCCGCGAACGGGTCGCCGACCTGAACGGTTGGGCGCTTTTCTTCCGATGCGTCATCGAATTCTGCTGACGCCATGGTGGCACCATGGATGCCATCGCGACCAGTTTTGGAACCAAGATAAACGATCGGCAGGCCAACGCCTGTGGCCTGAGAGGTGAAGATGCCGTCGCGCTTGGCAAGGCCGACCGCCATCGCGTTGACAAGGCAGTTGCCGTTGTAGCGGGGGTGGAAACCAACGGAACCGCCAACGGTTGGCACACCGAAGCTGTTGCCGTAGCCGCCGATGCCCGCGACCACACCGGACACCAGCGTTTTTGTGCGCGGGTGCGATGGTTCGCCAAAGCGCAGGAAATTCAGCGCTGCGATGGGGCGTGCGCCCATGGTGAAGACATCGCGCAGGATGCCGCCAACGCCGGTGGTCGCGCCTTGATAGGGCTCGATGTAGGACGGGTGATTGTGGCTCTCCATCTTGAAGACCACGACATCGCCATCGCCGATATCGACAACACCGGCGTTTTCGCCCGGACCATAAACCACGCGCGGGCCTTTGGTCGGCAGGGTCTTCAGATGGATTTTGGACGACTTGTAGGAGCAGTGCTCGTTCCACATGGCGGAAACAATGCCCAGCTCCGTGAAGGTCGGCGTGCGCCCTACAAGCTTCAGGAAGCGGTCATACTCATCCGGTTTCAGGCCGTGAGATTTGACAAGCTCAGTGGTGATGGCAGGTTCAGATTGGTGTGATTTCACTGACATGGCGCGCGTTTAGCAGAGCGTTGCCCTTGCAGGGAAGAGCCAAAAGCATGTTATACGCATGTGCCTTTGCACTGCTGCCTGGTTTTTGCATGCCGAAACGGGCTTTTTGGCGAGACATTTTCTGTCATCAGCTTGACATGATCATGCCCATGCATCATAGGACCACCAACTGCGCGGGAGCGAAAGCTTTCCGCGTTTGTTATTTTTAATCCGCCAGTCCTTTGGGACTCTGTCAAGAAGCCGGTCCGGCAAGTCCTTTATGGATGAAGCGAGATACGGCCGAACACGAGAGAAACACGATGTTCGCAGTGATCAAAACAGGCGGGAAGCAGTACAAGGTTTCCCGCAACGACGTTATTACCGTGGAAAAGCTCCACGCAGAGCCAGGTGACACCGTGGCTTTTGAAACAGTTCTCATGATCGGTGGTGATACCACTGTCGTGGGTGCGCCAACAGTTGCCGGTGCAACGGTTGCAGGCGCGGTTGTCGAGCAGGCCCGTGGCCCCAAGACAATCTCGTTCTTCAAGCGCCGCCGCCAGAACTCGAAGCGCAAGAAGGGCCATCGTCAGGACCTGACAGTGGTTCGCATCACAGACATTTTCACACAAGGTGAAAAGGTTGATACTGCTGCCAAGGCTGCGCCTGCTCCAAAAGCAGAAAAAGCGCCCAAGGCTGCAAAAGCCGCGTTCAACCTGAACGACAACATCTCGCTGATCGACGGTCTTTCAACCGCTTTTGAGAAGAAGCTGCGCGCCGCCTATGGCACAACGCTGAAGGACATCGCGGCCTGGACCGAAGCGGACATCGCCAAGATGGACGAAGAGTTCAAGCTCAAGGGTCGTATTACCCGCGAAGAGTGGCCAGTGCAGGCCCAGGAATTGCTGGATGGCAAGCCGCCTCGTGCGGAAGTTGACCGCAAGGAATGGGAATCCGGCAAGGATCTCTGATCAAATTCTACCTTGGCGGCGCTGCTGGAAAACGACAGCGCCGAAAGGGGTTTCCAAACCGCCGCTTATGCGGCATAACACTTTCATGACAGTGGTGCTGACCCTTTTGGGTTGCCGCTTACAGGAAAACAGGAGCGCATTATGGCTCACAAAAAAGCTGGTGGTTCATCCCGCAACGGTCGTGACTCCGAGAGCAAGCGCCTCGGTGTGAAGAAGTTCGGCAGCGAAGCCGTTCTCGCCGGCAACATCCTCGTGCGTCAGCGCGGCACCAAGTGGCATCCCGGCACCAATGTGGGCATTGGCGTCGATCATACGCTTTTTGCACTCACAGATGGCCGCGTTTCGTTCGTCAATAAAGGCAAACGAGCATACGTAGCGGTAGTGCCGGTGCAAGCGGCAGCAGAATAAACGGCGCGGTTTTTGACAAAGGAACCCCGCCGGTCTCACAAGACCCCGGCGAGGATCCAGAGCAAA
>JBOFGV010000032.1:0-2090 GCA_051649305.1 Beijerinckiaceae bacterium | reverse complement strand
GATATAGTCAAGTAGGCATCTACCTTCTTTGATTCTCTCGCGTTGTATAACCAGCGTTAAGAAAGTCGTTGCTATCTGATGATGATATCCATGCTTAGCATCGCCAGAACAATTCATTCTTTTGCCGCCGTGTGTCTGGTCGTGATGTTGATGCTTGCGCCGCCATTGAACGTGCTTGCGCATAGCTCGGTAGGCCTTCAGACAGAAGAGGGTCGTCATGACGGGCTGGCTTCTGGCGAGACCGCCGCCGACCATGCCCACAATGACAATCAAACAACCGGACACAAGAGCCCAGGCCATGTGCATGGCCATGATAAGTCAGACCATACCCACGACACAGGAACGCTCGTGCGCTTGCGCTCGTCCGGGCGAATGCCTCTGCCGCGCCAGTTCGGCCTGACGCCCGAGCCTCTCCCGGACCCAAGTCCGACATTCCGGCTCGACCGTCCCCCACGCCTGCGGTCGTGAGCCCGCATGCTTGCCAACAGGCCAGCGCATCTTCTTTATCTCTCAACGACAGGATTATCCATGCACCGACCTCTCCAAAGGGGCGGCCCGAAGCCGATGGCCATCGCACGATGGCAACCGGCATTCGCCGCACTCGCCCTCTTCACCGCGCTTCTGATCTTCAGCGCATCGCCCGCCTTCGCCCATGCTGTAGCACAGGGCGACAAGGGCTACATCCAGGAGATCACCGGCGTCCACTTCATGCCATTCATCTATTTGGGCGCGAAGCACATGATGACTGGTTACGATCATCTGCTGTTCCTTGCCGGTGTCATATTCTTCCTTTACCGGATGAAGGATATCGGTCTCTACGTGACGCTGTTTGCCATAGGCCATTCGACAACGATGATCCTTGGCGTCTATTACAACATCACAATGAGTTCGTTTCTCATCGATGCGATCATCGGCCTGTCGGTCGTCTACAAGGCGCTCGACAACATGGGGGCATTCCAGCGCTGGCTGGGCTTCCAGCCCAATACAAAGGCAGCAACGCTGATATTCGGCCTGTTCCATGGCTTTGGCCTCGCCACCAAGGTGCAGGAATACCAGATCGCGCCGGACGGTCTGCTCGTTAACCTGATGGCGTTCAACGTCGGCGTTGAGATCGGGCAGTTGCTCGCGCTCACAATGATCCTGATCGCCATGAGTTTCTGGCGCCGCTCAGACAGCTTCTGGAAACATGCCTACACCGCCAACGTCTGGATGATGACTGCGGGCTTCGTGCTCACTGGCATGCATCTGGTCGGTTACTTCAAAAACGCACTCTGAAGGAGAATATCCATGTACAACACCGACATCCCCACCCGCGCTGAACTGCCGAGCACCTCGCAGCTCATCAAGTCGACCGCTCTCGCCTTGATAGCCGCCGCCATCATCCTGGTCACCATCGTGTTGCCGGCCGAGCATGCCGTTGATCCAACCGGCATTGGCCGCATGCTGAAGCTCACCCAGATGGGCGAGATCAGGCAGCAACTTGCGGCGGAAGCTGCAGCAGACCGCCTCAAGGATAAGCAGCAACAGCCGACACCGCAACCTGAGAAGCGCTCAGGCCTGATGGACAGGCTTGCAGGTCTGGTCATCTCGCCAGCTGCTGCTCAGGATCGCATTGTGGTGGCTCAGGCAGCTGCCAAGAAGGAGGAATTGACGATCACACTGAAACCCACCGAAGGCGCCGAATACAAGATGACCATGGTCAAAGGCGCCAAGGTCAACTTCAGCTGGAAGGTGATGGGTGGCGCAGTGAACTATGACATGCACGGCACACCGTGGACCAAGATTGAGACGAGCTACAAAAAGGGCCGCGATGTTGCAGAAGATGCCGGGGTCCTAGAAGCCAAGTTTGACGGTGGACATGGCTGGTTCTGGCGCAATCGTGGCACGCAAAATGTTACGCTCACACTCAAGGTCGAAGGTGCCTACACCGATTTGAAGAAGATGTGAGTGTTATGGCGGATGGCGAAAAAGTTCCTCGCTGTCCGCCACTTATTATCAATGGGTATCGACATGTCCGTCTATAGCCAAATAGCCATCGACAAAAAGCCAAAAGCCGCAGTACAAACACTCGTGTTATTTTTGGTTTACAG
>JBOFGV010000031.1:0-5895 GCA_051649305.1 Beijerinckiaceae bacterium | reverse complement strand
TGGGCCGGTGTGGCTTACATCGGTGAGTCCGCGAAAGCCAACGAACTTGGCTTGCTTGTCCCCGGTGTTGCCATCGAGCATTTCCTTGATCTGCGTCTGGATGAAGCCGAGCGTCTGGCTGGCCTCAATGGCGGCACCGCCCGCACCATCGAAGGTCCACTTTGGATAGCAGGCGCTCCCCTCGCCAAGCATGAAGCTCGCCTTGATGACGGCACCGATGATGGCGAAACGCTGTTCATGGAAGGTCAAGTGCTTGACACCAAGGGCCGTCCGGTCCCCGGCGCGATGGTTGATGTGTGGCATGCCAATTCCTTCGGCTTCTACTCGTTCTTTGGCCCGCCGCAGTCGCCTTACAACCTGCGCCGCCGCATCGAGACAGACAGCGAAGGCCGTTATCGTTTCCGCTCTATCATGCCATCAGGTTACGGCTGCCCACCCGGCTCCAAGACAGAAGATCTGCTGACACTGATGGGTCGCCATGCACAGCGCCCGGCGCATATCCACTTCTTCGTGACTGCGAACGGATTCCGTCAGCTCACAACGCAGATCAATATCGACGGCGACAAGTACCTGCATGACGATTTCGCCTTCGGCACCCGTGATGACCTGATCCCGCCGGTTGAGCGCGTGACCAATGCCGCAGAAATTCACAAGGCTGGCCTCAACAAGACCTTCGCCCGCATCAAGTTTGATTTTAACATGACACGCGAAAAGGTCGGAGCGCCTGGCACTGTCGTCAAGCGCGAGCACGCCGTCGCTGCCTGATGTCTGAAACGGACCGTGCGGCAAGCCCCGCGGTCCCAAACTATCCATAAGAATTGATGGGAGAGACGCCATGAATGAAGCCATGATCCAGCGCCTGCAGGACTCGGTTCAGGAAGATCCAGCCACAGGCAACTTCCGCTGCCGCCGTGATATCTTCACTGATCCCGAGTTCTTCGAGGTCGAGATGCGCCACATCTGGGAAGGCAACTGGGTTTACCTCGCCCATGAGAGCCAGATCCCGAACAACAACGACTATATCACCGGCTTCATTGGCCGCCAGCCAATCGTGATCAGCCGTGATCGTACCGGTCAGCTGCATTGCTTCCTCAATGCCTGTTCGCACCGCGGCGCGATGATCTGCCGCCACAAGCGCGGCAACAAGACGACCTATACCTGCCCCTTCCACGGCTGGACATTCAACAATACCGGGAAGCTGCTGAAGGCCAAGGATCCGGACGGCGCAGGCTATCCAGATAGTTTCAACAAGAATGGCTCGCATGACCTCAAGAAGGTTGCAAAGTTCGCCAACTACCGCGGGTTCCTTTTCGCCTCCTTGAATGAGGACGTTAAGTCCATTGAGGAGCATCTTGGCGAGTCACGCAAGATCATCGACCTGATCGTTGATCAATCGCCTGATGGGCTCGAGGTGCTGCGTGGCAACTCGCAGTACATCTATGACGGCAACTGGAAACTGCAGGCCGAGAACGGCGCTGATGGCTACCATGTCTCATCAGTACACTGGAACTATGCTGCCACCACCAATGCGCGCAAAGCCGCAACAGCGGCTGCCTCTGGCACGGATGACATCCGCGCCATGGATGCCGCGGGCTGGGCCAAGAAGGGCGGCGGGTTCTATTCCTTCGAGCATGGCCACCTGCTGCTCTGGACCAACTGGACCAACCCGGAAGACCGCCCGAACTTCGACCGCCGTGACGAGCTGACAGCTGAATTCGGCAAGGCCCGTGCGGACTGGATGATTGAGAAGAGCCGCAACCTTTGCCTCTATCCAAACGTTTTCCTGATGGATCAGTTCTCGTCGCAGATCCGCATGTACCGTCCGATCTCCGTCGATAAGACGGAAGTGACGATCTACTGCATCGCCCCCAAAGGCGAGAGCGCCGAGGCGCGTGCCCACCGCATCCGCCAGTACGAGGACTTCTTCAATGCGTCCGGTATGGCAACGCCAGACGACCTTGAGGAGTTCCGCTCCTGCCAGATCGGCTACGGTGCAAAGCACGCCGCATGGAATGACCTTTCGCGTGGTGCAACGCACTGGATCGAAGGGGCTGATGACGACGCCAAGGCGATTGACATGAAGCCACTGCTTTCAGGAGCGAAGACCGAGGATGAAGGCCTTTTCGTGGTGCAGCATGCCTACTGGCGCGATGCCTTGATTGAGGGCCTGAAGAAGGAAGCCGCTGAAAGCTACAAGCAGGCAGCGGAATAAAACCCTGTCGCTCCGTGCATGCGCGGAGCGACCCAACCACACATCCATTTCGCAGCATTCTCTGAAGAGGAGGACGATCATGTCCGCAGCACTTCAATCCGTTCCACAGTCACGCTCCGTAACCATCGAAGCGGTACAGCAATTTCTCTATGCGGAAGCCCGCGCGCTTGATGATCGTGATTGGGACTCATGGCTGGCCTGCTATGCGCAGCACGCCACGTTTCATATGCCAGCCTGGGATGATGATGACACGCTGACCGAGAACCCACAGACCGAGATCTCGCTGATCTACTACGGTACCAAGCAGGGATTGGAAGACCGTGTCTTTCGTATCCGCACAGAGCGTTCGTCAGCGACATCACTGCCTGAGCCACGCACCTCCCACAACATTTCGAATGTCGAGATCGTAGAGAACCAGAACGGCATGCTGAAACTGCGCTTCAACTGGTTCAACCTGAGCTACCGTTACAAGACATCGGACAGTTACTTCGGCACGTCGTACTACACCATCGACACAACGGGAGAGCGGTGGCTCATCACGGCCAAGAAGGTGGTGCTCAAGAACGACTACATCCACCACGTCGTTGACATCTACAACATCTGACCGCGACTATACCCGCGCAAAAAACCGGAAAGGTGGGAACACGCCATGACTCACAGGATCGCACTCAACTTTGAGGATGGTGTGACACGCTTCATCGAGGCGAAGGTCGGTGAACTCGTGGCTGATGCTGCCTACCGTGAGGGCGTCAATATCCCCATGGATTGCCGTGATGGCGCATGCGGAACCTGCAAGTGCCAGTGCGAGCAAGGCGATTACACGCTTGGCAGCTACATCGAAGATGCGATGAGCGAGGAGGAAGCTGCGCAAGGCTTTGTTCTGACCTGCCAGATGAAAGCGCAGACCGATTGTGTCATCCGCATCCCGGCTTCGTCTGCCTCCTGCAAGGTGAAGGCAGGAGCCATGGCAGCGACCATGGTAGAATTGAAGAAGCTGTCGCCAAGCACCATCGGCTTTTCGGTCAAGCTCGCAGACGCCAATGCGCTCGCCTTCCTGCCCGGGCAATACGTCAATGTCTCTGTACCGGGCACGACGCAGACACGTTCGTATTCCTTCTCCTCGATGCCAAGGGATGGCGCGGTGGAGTTCCTTGTCCGCAATATTCCGGGTGGCTTGATGTCCTCCTACCTCGCAGACAAGGCAGCTCGCGGCGACGCCCTTACTATCACCGGGCCCATTGGTTCATTCTATCTGCGTGACGTGAAGCGTCCGGTGCTATTCCTCGCAGGCGGCACAGGTCTCGCGCCATTTCTGGCAATGCTTGAAGTCCTGCAAACGTCTGGATCACAGCAGCCCGTGCACATGATCTACGGCGTCACCAACGATGCTGATCTTGTCGAGGTCCAAAAGCTGGAGGCTTTCGCCAAGTCCATTCCCGGCTTTACATTTGCAACCGTTGTAGCCGATCAGGCGAGCAGCCACCCGCTCAAGGGCTATGTCACGCACCATATGCCAGACACCGCATTGCATGGCGGCGATGTTGATCTTTACCTTTGCGGTCCGCCACCTATGGTGGATGCCGTCCGTACATATCTGAATGACAAGGGCATCAAGCCCGCGAACTTCTACTTCGAGAAGTTCTCACCCTCGGAGAACACCAAGTGAGTGCTGCCCGTTTTGAAAAGAAAAGCGTTGTCATCACCGGCGCTGCGCAGGGCATTGGCAAGGAAGTGGCCCTGATGGCGGCAGCAGAAGGCGCGCGACTGACGCTGGTCGACAAGTCACCGTTGGTCAACGATGTCGCGAGCGAGATTGTTGCGAAGGGCGGCGAGGCTGTCGCCATGACCGCTGATCTGGAAACATGGTTGGGCAACACCAAGGCGATGGAATTGGCGCAGAAAACCTATGGCGCCATCGATGTCCTGATCACGAACATCGGTGGCGCGATCTGGATGAAGCCCTACCAGCACTTTACGCCAAGGCAGATCGAGGCTGAAATCTCGCGCTCGTTGTTCCCAACTCTTTGGGGCTGCCGCGCTGTGCTGCCCTATATGCAGGAGCAGGGCCGTGGCGTCATCGTCAACGTTTCGTCGATTGCTACCAAAGGCATCAACCGTGTGCCTTACTCAGCAGCCAAAGGGGCAGTCAACGCATTGACAGCCGCGCTGGCCTACGAGGTTGGCACACAGAATATCCGCGTGAACGCAGTCGCCCCCGGCGGTACAACTGCGCCACCGCGCAAGGTGCCGCGTGGCACTGATCCCCTGACTGCACAGGACAAGGTGTGGATTCAGGAGGTTGTTGACCAGACGACCCAGTCCAGCCACATGAAGCGTTACGGCCTGCTCCGGGAAATGGCATCAGCCATTCTCTTCCTTGCCTCCGACCAGTCGTCTTATATCACCGGCACTGTCCTGCCCGTTGGCGGCGGTGATCAGGGTATGGGCTAAGGGCAGGGCGGAGAAGTAGCATGCGTCCAGTCGTCATTGCAGTTGCCATAACCGGTTCCGTGCCACGCAAAAAGGACAATCCAGCCCTGCCGGTCCTGCCGCAGGAACAGATTGAATCCACGCATGCCGCTTTTGAGGCAGGGGCCACACTCGTCCACATCCATGTACGTAACGATGATGAGTCATCATCCTCTGATCCGGAGCGCTTTCGTCAGGTTCAGGAAGGTGTGCGCAAGCACTGCCCAGGCATGATCATCCAGTTTTCGACCGGCGGACGCGGACGTGATCCGTCAGCACGCGGTCTCAGCCTTGTGCATCGCCCGGATATGGCTTCGCTCTCAACGGGCTCTGTCAATTTCCCGACGATCATCTACGAAAATCATGCCACGCTCGTTGTTGACCTGGCGACCAAGATGAAAGAATTCGCCATCGCGCCCGAGATCGAGATCTTTGACCTTTCGCATATCCATGGCGCAAAACGCCTGATCGATGCCGGATTGATGTCAGCGAAACCCCATGTCCAGTTTGTCATGGGCGTGCAGAACGCGATGCCAGCTGACGAGCGACTTCTCGACATCCTGCTGGATGAAATGTGTCGCGTCATTCCCGGCGCGACCTGGACCGCCGCAGGCATTGGCCGCGTGCAGAACGAGGTCATGGGCTGGGCGCTGGCCCGTGGCGCTGACGCCGTGCGCACTGGCATGGAGGACAACATCCGCATCAGCAAGGATCGCCTTGCCAGCGGCAATGCCGAACTGGTGCAGGTCGCTGTCGAGAATTTGGCACGACACGGAGCGAGGCCCGCGACACCAGCTGAAGCGCGGTGTAAGCTCGGTCTCCGCACAGCCTGACGATCGTGCTCTTGTGAAGCATCTCGAACCTTTCCATCCGAACCGCCCCGGTCTCGCTGATCTCCGTCGCGATATTGGACTGGTTCAACTGGCGACCGGCCTCGTGGCCTTCCTGTTTGGTGCGACCGGCGCTCTTGCCATTATCCTGGCGGTTGGCAGGGGCGGGGGCCTCTCACAGGAAGAGCTGGCATCATTCGTATTCGGCGTATTTGCCATCAACGGTGCGCTGACCCTCATCATGGTCTGGCTCTATCGCCAACCACTCTGCCTGTTCTGGACTATTCCCGGCACCGTGCTGATAGGGCCAGCCCTGACCCATATGAACTTTGCGGAAGTCGTCGGCGCATTTTATGTCACCAGCCTGCTGGTACTGGTTCTTGG
>JBOFGV010000030.1:0-22998 GCA_051649305.1 Beijerinckiaceae bacterium | reverse complement strand
AAATGCGTCGCAGCGCTGACATCCAATTACGTGCGTGAATTCGCTTACGAGAAGCCACTGCAATGATCGACATTATCAAGCACAATATGGCCCCGATCATGTTCGTGGGCCTCATCATGTTCATGCTGATTGGCTATCCGGCAGCGTTCTCGCTGGCTGCTGTCGGCATGATCTTTGGTTATCTGGCCATCCAGCTTGGCCTGTTCCAGCCCGACTTCTTCGGCAACATGACCTATCAGCTTTATTCGATCATCTCGAATGACCTGCTGCTGGCCATTCCGTTCTTCACGCTGATGGGCGCAATCCTTGAGCGCTGCGGACTGGCGGAAGACCTGCTCGAAGGCTTCGGTCAGCTCTTTGGTTCCGTGCGCGGCGGCCTTTCCTACGCGGTCATCGTGGTGGGTGCGGTTCTGGGTGCGATCACCGGCACAGTTGCAGCATCGGTCATCGCCATGGGCGTCATCTCGCTGCCTGTCATGCTGAAGTACGGCTACTCCGTGCGCCACACCACAGGTGTTATTGCAGCTTCGGGTACGATCACGCAGCTTGTGCCGCCATCACTGGTTCTCGTTGTTCTGGCAGACGTCATGGGCAAGTCGGTGGGGGACATGTACAAGGGCGCGATTGGCCCTTCGCTGATCCAGATCGCCCTGTTCATCCTCTATGTTTTTGCCCTCAGCGTCTTTAAACCCAAGGAAGTGCCTGCACTGCCACCTGAAGCGCGCGTGCTGCGTGGTGCTCCTCTCCTGTGGAAATGCGCCAAGGGCATGATCCCTTCACTCGTGCTGATCTTCCTCGTGCTTGGAACCATCTTCATGGGTCTGGCCACACCAACGGAAGCCGGTGCCATGGGCGTTGTCGGCGCCTTTGTTCTGGCTGCCATCAACAAGCGCCTGACATGGGACCTGACCTGGCAGGGCATGGACTCCACCATGCGCCTCACAGCCATGGTGGCATTTATCCTGATTGGTGCACGTCTCTTCAGCCTGGTGTTCCAGGGTGTGGGTGGTGGTCACTGGATTGAAGGCATGCTGTCGAACCTTCCAGGCGGCCAGATGGGCTTCCTGATTGTCGTCAACATCTTCGTCTTCGTGCTGGCCTTCTTCCTCGACTTCTTCGAGATCGCCTTCATCGTCATCCCGCTGCTGGTGCCGGTGGCAACCAAGCTGGGCATTGATCTGATCTGGCTCGGCGTGCTGCTTTGCGCCAACATGCAGACCAGCTTCATGCACCCGCCCTTCGGCTTTGCCCTGTTCTACCTGCGTGGCATCGCTCCGCCGTCGATCAAGAGCACAGACATCTACATGGGCGCGATCCCTTGGCTGTTCCTGCAGCTGGCACTCGTTTGCATCCTGATTGTATGGCCGGAAAGCGTTACCTACTGGCTTGAAAAGGGCTCAGTGCTCAACCAGCAGCAGGTGGATGATGCCCTGAAGAACATCATGGTGCCCGGTCTTGGAGCGCCTCCCGGCCCCGGTGGCCTGCCCGGATTGCCCGGACTGGAGCCACCACCGATCAAGATCCAGTAAATCTGGGAAAGAACAAAGGCGGGAGAAATCCCGCCTTTTTCTTTGTTCGTCTCCGGTCTATCAAAGGCTCAGGAGGCAGCTATGAAACTCTACGACGGTGGCCGCGCGCCCAACCCGCGCCGTGTGCGCATTTTCCTCGCCGAGAAAGGCATCACCGTGCCGCTTGTGCAGGTTGATCTTGCGCAGTTTGAGCACAGGACGCCGGATTTCACCGCCAAAAATCCCATGCAGGGCATTCCTGTTCTGGAACTGGACGACGGCACCATGATTTCAGAATCTGTCGCCATTTGCCGCTATTTCGAGGAGTTGCATCCAACCCCTCCCCTGTTTGGCACAGGCGCGCTTGAGCGCGCGATGGTCGAGATGTGGAACCGGCGGCTGGACCTTGGCCTTTATAACAGCGTGGCAGCCATCTTCCGCCACTCACACCCCGCGATGGCCGAGCGCGAGGTGCCGCAAGTGCCGGACTGGGCTGAATCCAACCGGACAAAACTGGCAGGTTTTCTGCGCATTCTGGATGACCAGCTTGCCAGCCACACATTCGTCACAGGCGAGACATACACTATTGCAGACATCACTGCACAGATTGCGATCGACTTCATGAAACTGCCCAAGCTCAGCATTCCTGATGATTGCACCAACATCCTGCGGTGGCATGCTCTTGTTTCCGCCCGCGCGAGTGCCAAAGCCTGATGATCCGAAAACTGCTGTCATGCCTACTGTTTGCCGCTGCTGTATCGATCCCGGCAGAAGCCAACAATGATCAGTCTGTCATTGCAGGCGAAGTGATGCGCGAAATCATATCAGGCAACACTGTCACAGGCCGCCACGACAGCGGCATGCCCTACAGCGAATGGCACGCGCCTGACGGCAGGGTTTTCGGCCACAACAACCACGAGATTGTCGAGAAGGGCTGCTGGGACATCAGGAACGATGCAGTCTGTTATTACTACGCAGGTGGTAATGCACCTGGCACTTTCTGCTGGAGTTTCCGTCGCATCGGAGAAAGCGGCTTTCGCCTTCGCTCGCTTGAATCCGGAATGGGTGCCAGTGGTATTTTGCAGGCAGGCAACCCCTATGATCACAATGACAACGGCAAGCCATGGACCTGTGAGCCGTTGTCTTCCCAAGCGAGAAGCCCGCGATATGCGAGGCTCAGCACACCAGCAGCCGCACGGTGAGAAGCTTGCATTTGTTTCTTCGTGCGCCAATCATTCTCACCTGCCTTCTGGCCAGCATGACCATGCCTCACGCCACCGAAACACTGATCACGGATCCTCGCGCCCTTGTCGAGGATGCCACGATCACCGGGCGCTATAACGGCGGGCAGCCCTACAGCGAGTACCACGCTCCTGATGGCCGCGTGCTCGGGCACAACCGCCGTATCATAAACCAGAACTCCTGCTGGGATATCCGAGACAGCATGGTTTGCTATTACTATCCGGTCAAAGACCAGCCTACCCGCACCTTCTGCTGGCAGTTTTTCAAGGTGGGCGAAGCCGGCGTGCGCGCTACCCTCGTTTCACCTCCGTCCACCACAGAGATCATTGGCCTGCGCCAGTCCGGCAACCCGCACGGGCACTCGGACAACGGCAAGCCATGGACCTGTGAGCCGCTCTCATCAGAGAAGAAAACGCCCCGTGACAAAGGGTCTCGACACGCTGCTCGCTGAGTCCAGATTTTTCCCCTCCCCGTAAACGGAGAGGGGAAAGAGTCAGCGCAAATGCGGCAAGTTCAGCGGTTCAGACGCGCCACAAGGCTGGATGTATCCCAGCGGTTGCCACCCATCTTCTGCACTTCGGAATAGAACTGATCGACCAGCGCAGTCACAGGCAGGTTGGCTCCGTTGCGGCGCGCTTCATCA
This sequence comes from Beijerinckiaceae bacterium, assembly GCA_051649305.1. Classification (GTDB taxonomy): domain Bacteria; phylum Pseudomonadota; class Alphaproteobacteria; order Rhizobiales; family Beijerinckiaceae; genus JADCCX01. Next base: position 19,605 of record JBOFGV010000030.1, on the reverse strand, counting down.
AGGCAGATGCTCAGATCCTTGCGCATCCAGTCCACCGCAAAGCCAAACTCGAACTTGCCTTCGTTCATGGTCTTGCCACGGTTTTCCATCTGCCAGGAACCGGCAGCACCCTTGGAAATGACCTCGATCACAGCGTCCACATCCATGCCGGCTTTCTTGCCAAAATGCACCGCCTCGGAAAGCCCCTGCACAAGGCCGGCAATCGCGATCTGGTTCATCATCTTGGCGATCTGGCCTGCGCCCGATTCACCCAGCAGACGGCAGGCGCGGGCAAAGCTCATGATCACAGGTTCTGCCTTGGCATAGGCCTCCGCGTCACCGCCGCACATCACTGTCAGCACGCCGTTTTCTGCACCGGCCTGACCGCCGGAAACCGGCGCATCGATGAAGCCAAAACCATGCGCCTTTGCGGCGGCATACAACTCGCGCGCCACATTGGCCGAGGCAGTGGTGTGATCCACAAACACGCTGCCCTTGCCCATGCTGGCAAAAGCACCGTCCTTGCCAACAGTCACGGACCGCAGGTCGTCGTCATTGCCCACGCAAGCGAAGACAATATCCTGTCCTTTTGCCGCCTCGGCAGGTGTTCTGGCGGCTTTTCCACCGTTCTCCGAAGCCCACTTCTCTGCTTTTGCAAAGGTGCGGTTGTAGACAGTGACCTCGTGGCCTTTGGACTTGAGGTGACGGGCCATGGGGTAGCCCATGACACCAAGCCCTAGGAATGCGACTTTTGCCATTGTTTTTCTCCAGAACGATGTGAATTTTCGCAAAAACACCCTCGGTTTCTGCAGCTTACAGCATTGTAGTGCAGCAATCCGTGGCTTTTGCAAAGCAGCACAATCCAAAGAAATAATTGATAGGAGCCATGCATGCCATGAATATCTGATATCCCGCCTTTGTTCCGCCTCAAAGAGCACTTGCACAACACGCAAATTACCGTAGGTATGTTTTCCAGCCAAATCTGGCTTTCTGGGAGCCGTCTAACACGGCCCTTTTGTTGGAGGAAACGCATGAAGCGTCGTCAGTTTCTCACTGCGGCCGCCGTTGGTGGCGCAGCAGCAGCCATCGCGAAGCCCGCGATCGCACAATCATCGCCAGAAATTTCCTGGCGCTTGACATCCAGCTTCCCGAAATCTCTCGACACCATCTTCGGTGCATCGGAAGTTTTCGCCAAGGCTGTTTCGGATATCACAGACGGCAAGTTCAAGCTGTCGGTTTTCGCCGCTGGCGAAATCGTTCCAGGCCTGCAGGTCGCTGACGCCGTCACCAACGGCACAGTGGAAATCGGCCACACCGCCTCTTACTACTACATCGGCAAGGATCCTTCCTACGCCTTCGGTACTGCCGTTCCTTTCGGCCTGAACTCACGCCAGCAGACAGCCTGGTGGATGCATGGCGACGGCGAGAAGGTCATGAACGAGTTCTACGCCACACAGAAGATCCATGCGCTTCTCGGTGGTAACACCGGTTGCCAGATGGGTGGCTGGTTCCGCAAGGAAATGAAGACTCCTGCTGATCTGAACGGCGTCAAGATGCGCATCGGTGGCTTTGCCGGCCGCGTGCTGCAGAAGCTTGGTGCAGTTCCACAGCAGATCGCTGGTGGTGACATCTATCCAGCGCTCGAAAAGGGCACAATCGACGGTGCTGAGTGGGTCGGTCCTTACGACGACGAAAAGCTCGGCTTCAACAAGGTTGCTCCGTTCTACTACTATCCAGGCTGGTGGGAAGGTGGCGCGATGCTGCACTTCTTCATCAACTCGGACAAGTGGAACAGCCTGCCGAAGACATACCAGGCAGCCATGCAGTCCGCTGCCATGCTCGCGCACAACGACATGCAGGCGAAGTACGATGCCCGTAACCCAGCCGCTCTCAAGCGCGTTGTGGCCGGCGGCGCACAGCTGCGTCCGTTCTCGCCAGAAATCATGCAGGCCTGCTTCAAGGCCGCGCAGGAACTCTACGCAGAAACAGCAGCTGCCAACCCAACCTTCAAGAAGATCCATGACAACCACATGGCCTTCCGCGGTGACCAGTATCTCTGGTGGCAGGTTGCTGAATTCAACTACGACAACTTCATGGTTCGCGCGAAAGCCGGCGGCCTGATCTGATTTTTCAGATTGGCTGAAACCAACAGAAACCCCGGTGGCAACACCGGGGTTTTTTGTTGCCCTGCAGGACAGTTGACGAAGGGCAACAGGCGCGCAACTCTGCTGATCAAAAGACAACAGGGAAACGCCACCAATGTTCCGATCCTTCAAACCCACTCTCCTGGTTGCGGCCATCCTCTCTGCATCGCCCGCCACCGCACAGGAATTGCGCATCGGCACATCCTCTGAACCCAGCGCCATGGACCCGCACTTCCACAACACGACACCCAACAAAGGGGTGGCGCGCTACATCTTTGAGGCACTGGTCTTTCAGGATGAGAAACAGCAGCTGACGCCCGGTCTGGCGGAAAGCTGGCGTGCGATTGATGACCGTACCTGGGAATTCAAGCTGCGCCGGGGTGTGACCTTTCACGATGGTTCGCCCTTCACGGCTGATGATGTGGTGTTCACCTTCGAGCGCGCGCCCAATGGTCCGCGCTCGCCATCCTCCTTCGGCGGCTTCATCGCAGGCAAGACGGTTGAGAAGATGGACAGTCACACCATCCTGATCCGCACGGCAGCGCCCGCCCCGCTGACACCGGTGGACCTCTCCACCTTTGGCATCGTCTCAGCCAAATACAAAGACGCGACCACGCAGGACTACAACACCGGCAAGGCCACCTTTGGCACCGGCCCCTATCGCTTCGTGTCTTTCACATCCGGCGAGCGTATTCAGCTGGAGCGGTTCGACGGACACTGGCGCGAGAAGCCGCACTGGAAGACCGTGACGCTCCGCCCGATCAAGTCGGACCCCGCCCGTGTTGCCAGCCTGCTGGCTGGTGATGTCGATGTCATCGAGCAACCGCCCACCACCGACATCAAGCGGCTGAAAGCCGATGCCCGCGTCGCTGTCACCAGCACTTATTCCAACCGTGTATTCTATCTGGCGATGGACCAGTTCCGCGAGGACAGCCCGTACATCACCGGCAAGAATGGCGAGAAGATCAAAAACCCGCTGCTCGACAGGCGCGTGCGGCTCGCCATTTCCAAAGCCATCAACCGGCAGGCGATTGTTGATCGCATTGCCGATGGTGAGGGTGAAAGCGCTGGCCAGTATATGAACGAGGCTTTCTACGGCACAAGCAAGACATTGAAACCGGAGGTGCAGGATGTGAATGGCGCGCGCGCGCTGCTACGCGAGGCTGGCTATCCCGAGGGGTTCAAGCTGACGATCCACGGCCCCAACGGGCGCTATCCCAACGACACAAAGATTGTTGAAGCCATCGCGCAGATGCTGACGCGGGTGGGCATCGAGACAACGGTGGAAACCCTGCCACCCGCGAATTTCTTCAGCCGCGGCTCTACCGGTGGACCAAACCAGACGCCGGAGTTTTCCATGATCATGGCAGGCTGGGGCGCAGCGGGCGGCGAAAATTCCGATCCGCTGAAGAATCTCGTGGCGACTTTTGATCGCAACAAGGGGTTAGGCTCCTCCAACCGTGGGCGCTATTCCAACAAGGCCTTTGATGAGGCGCTGGCCACAGCGCTCTCAACGGTTGACGACGCAAAGCGCGCAAGTCTGCTGGCGGCAGCGACAGAAATAGCCATCAAGGATGCTGGCGTTATTCCGCTCTATTTTCCGCTGAACACATGGGCAGCACGCGCGGGACTGGTTGTCTCACCGCGCACCGATGAGTTCACATTGGCAAGCGAGATCAAGGTGAGGTGACCATATCATTCCCGACGCCGCAGGCGGGCGGGAATCCAGCTCTAAAAAGTCTTTTGCAAAAGACTTTTGTCGCCTTCGGCGAACCACTCCGCTAGATCCCGGATCAAGCAATTCAGCTACGCTGAATGCTGTCCGGGATGACAGTGCAACTCAAGCATTCTCAGGTCGGTTGAACGGCAGCACGCGCACACGCCGCTTGCTGGCCTGATAGAAGGCATTGGCAACCGCCGGGCCAATGGGTGGCACGCCGGGTTCACCCACGCCCGTCGGGCTGGCGGTTGATGCAACGATATGCACGTCCACCTGTGGCATGTCTTCCATGCGCAGCACCTCATAGGCATCGAAGTTGCCTTCCACCACCTTGCCGCCATCCAGCGTCAGTTGTGATTTCAGCACAGCGCCAAGGCCAAAGCCGATGCCGCCCTCGATTTGCGCCCGGATGTTATCGGGATTGACCGCAACACCGCAATCCAGCGCGCAAACCACGCGGTGTACCTTCGGCTGGCCGTTGACGACTGACACCTCGGCAATCTGCGCCACGAAGGTGCTGAAGCTTTCAGCCAGCGCCACGCCACGGAACCGCCCTGCCGGCAGCGGCTTGCCCCAGTCAGCCTTATCTGCAGCCAGACGCAGCACGGCTTCCTGGCGCGGGTGTCCCTTCATCATGCCAAGGCGATACTGCACAGGGTCCTTGCCTGCGGCTTCCGCCAGTTCATCGATGAAGGCCTCCACCGCATAGGCCGTGTGGGTGGAACCAACGGCACGCCACCACAGAACCGGCACACCCACTTCCGTAGTTGTAAGGTCCACTTTCATGTTGGGGAAGGCATAGGGCAATTTCTGCGCGCCTTCGACAGAAGTGACATCAACACCGTTGGTCACCATGCCGGATTCAAACGGCGTACCGCCAACGATGGACTGGCCGACAATGTGGTTGTACCAGGCCGTGACATTGCCGTCCTTGTCGAGACCAGCTTTGAGATAATGCACATAGGCCGGACGATAGCGCCCGCCGCGCGTGTCATTCTCGCGGTCCCACTGCACTTTCACCGGCTTGCCGCCAACCGCTTTCGAGACCGAGACGGCTTCCTGAATGATGTCCCCATCCACCACGGCACGGCGACCAAAGCCGCCGCCGGTTTTCATCACATGCATGGTCACGCGGTCTGGCGTAACGCCTGCCACCTGCGCTGCAATCGCCTGATAGATATCAGGCATCTGGTGGCCGCCCCAGACATCCACGCGGCCATTCTCGATGCGGGCCACTGCGTTCAGTGGCTCCAGCGCAGCATGCGCAAGATAAGGGAACTCGAAGGTGGCTTCCAGAGTTGTGGCAGCACCCTTGAAAGCAGCATCCACATCGCCGGTCTTGGTGGCAACCGCCTTGCCTGCCGTCTTCGATGTGGCGCGATAGCTGGCCATCAGGTCTTTGGTTGAGCGCTTCTCGGCCTTGCTGTCATCCCAGACAACAGTGACAGCCTCGCGGGCTTTCAGGGCGCGCCACATGTTGTCAGCAACAACGGCCACACCACGGGGAACCTGCACCACATCCACCACGCCAGCCATAGTTTTGGCCTTGGCAGCATCAAAGGACTTCACAACAGCACCAAACATCGGCGGATGGATCATCACAGCGGTCAGCAGGCCGGGAAGTTTCACATCTATCGTGAAATCCTGCTTGCCGGTGGACTTCGCCAGACTGTCATATTTGACAAGAACGTCCTTGTCTTTGCCAATGTAGGTCCAGTCCTTTGGCTCACGCAACTTCACACTGGCAGGCACAGCCTGTGCAGCGGCTTTCTCGGCCAGCGCGCCAAAGGTCGCCTGCATGTTGCCATGCTTGACCACACCGCGCTCAACCGTGATTTCGCCAGCGGGTACTTTCCATTCGGCGGCAGCGGCATTCACCAGCATCATGCGGGCGGCAGCACCGGCCTGACGGTAGCGGTCAAAGGAAGAAGCGACACCGGTGGAACCGCCTGTGCCCTGAATAGCACCACCCCAGAGGATATTGCCAAAGAGCTTGGGATTTCCTGCACCGCCCTCAACATCAATCTGCGACCAGTCAGCCCGCAGCTCCTCGTTCACGAGGGTGGCAATGCCGTGATAGATACCCTGCCCCATATCCATATGGGCAGAGTAAATCGTAATGCGGTTGTCAGCAGCAATCTTGACATAACCAGCCAGCGTCTTGGCTGCAGCAGCGGCCTTGGCGCGGGCGGAAGATGGTCCAAAACCCACCATCAAACCACCTGCTACGGCAGCTGATCCCAACAGGAAACTGCGGCGGTCAGCCTTGATGGCGCTTTCAGCAGTCAGTGCAGCGGAAGAGATTTTCTGGGCAAACATGATCGGTTCTCCCTCAAGCCAAGGACTGGGCAGCGGCGTGTATGGCGCTGCGAATGCGGGCGTATGTGGCACAGCGGCAGATATTGCCATTCATGGCAGCATCAATGTCGGCATCGCTGGGCTTCTTGTTGGTTTCGAGCAGGGCAATGGCAGACATCACCTGCCCGGACTGGCAGTAGCCGCACTGGGGAACATCAAGGCTCACCCATGCCTTCTGCACGGCATCGGCTACACGGCCTGATGCACCTTCGATTGTGGTGACGTTCTTGCCCGCCACATCGGACATCAAAGTCTGGCAGGAGCGTGTCGGCTGACCGTCAATCCAGACTGTGCAGGCACCGCACAAAGCTTGCCCGCAACCATACTTGGTGCCGGTCAAACCGGCGACATCACGCAGCGCCCAGAGCAGCGGAATGTCTGACTCGACATTCAGCTCTCTGGCTTGTCCGTTCAGGGAAAAGCGGATCATGGGAAACCTCAACAGGAATCAGGAAGCGCCTCCGGTGCATCCAGCGAAGACGAAGCCAGCGCAGCCATTTGCGCCGACGTTTTCTAATTTAGAATTGTTTCAGGCAGGATCAAGGCAACGGAATGAAAACAAACTAGGCAACACGTTTTTTCTCAATCTTCTCTGCAATTTTAATCAAGGTTTCTGCCGCTGGGACAGGGCGGCTGAACAGATATCCCTGCATCTCGTGAACCCCGTGAGCGGCAGCAATTTTAGCCTGCTCCTCGGTTTCAACACCTTCCAGAAGAAGCGTGCTGCCAGTCGCCTGCGCTATATTGGCAAGGGCAGAAATGGTGGCGCGCGATGTGCGGTCCGTCTCGATTGAGCGCGCGAATGCCTTGTCGAGCTTGATCTTGTCAAACTGGTAATTCTGCACATAGGCGAGTGAGGAATACCCTGTTCCAAAGTCGTCAAGGCTGACAGAGATATCCATGTTGCGCAGCATCTCGATCAGAAGCAGCATACCTGTGGCATCATCGATCAGTACGGACTCGGTCACCTCAAGGTCCAGACGACGCGCGGGCAAACCACTGACAGAAAGCGCCAGCCAGATATCGGTAAACAGGGCATCCCTGTTCTTGAACTGGATGGGCGAGACATTGACACTGACCTTGATATGATCCGGCCACTCCATGGCCTGACGGCAGGCTGCGGTGAGAACAAGACGGCCAAGATCCACAATCATACCTGTGCTCTCGGCAATCGGAATGAACACATCAGGCGGTACGGGGCCAAACTCAGGATGGTTCCAGCGAGCCAGTGCTTCAAAAGAGACAATGCTGCGGTCCTTGGATGAGACAATTGGCTGGTAAGCCAGATCAATGGTTTCGTTCTTGATAGCCTGCGCCAGATCAAGCTCCAGTTTGCGACGCTTGTGCAGCGCTTCAGCCATTTTGGTGTCAAAAAGGTCAAAACCGTTCTTGCCTTTGCCCTTGCGTGCATAAAGCGCAATGTCAGCTGCCTTCATCAGGCTGGCAACATCACCTGCCTGACAAGGTCCCATGGCGATACCAACAGAAGCAGTGACCTGACACAGGTGCGCGTCCACACGCACTGTTTTAGACAGCGCTTTCACCAGGCGCCCTGCAAGCGCTTCCGTTTCCTTGATACTGATGTCATCGACAACGACGACAAACTCATCGCCTCCCAGCCGACCAACCATGGCCGACTCCGGCACAACAGCGCAGATGCGCTCTGCTACCTTGACCAGAAGTTGGTCCCCAGCATCATGACCAAGGCTGTCATTCACTTCCTTAAATTTGTCGAGATCGATCATCATCAAAGCCGTACAACGTGTCATCTCAGACACCTTGCAAGTGGCTTTTGTTGTTTCTGAAAGCGCTTCAGACAGGCGTGTCATGATTGTCGCTCTGTTTGCGAGGCCCGTCAGTGGATCAAACTTGGCAAGGCGCTCAACATCCGCAGCCGCTTTTGTCTGCTCTGTGACATCATCAATCGTCAACACTTGCCCACCAGCAGGTGTGGGCGATGTCTTGAGGACCAACACATTTCCGGAATCTGTAGCAAATTTAAGAACAAGATCATCGCCGGAGTTCAGAGATTTCTGGATTTGGCTGATTTCGCTGTGGCGAAGACTTCCTCGTGGCAAAGCGGCCACAAGCAGTTCGTGCAGGCTCTGATACTGGATTTGAGGCAGATCAAGCAGCGTGCAAAACCGCTCGTTCAGGATCTGTATCCGGCTATCGGCGTCAATCATGCACAGACCACTCATCATGTGCGTAATGGCTGTATCAAGCCGCACATTGACCTCGCCGACGTCACGTTCAGTCTGGAAAGCCTTGATCAAAATGTTTCTCAGCGACTTCACAATTTTTACAAGATTGGAAGAATAAATAATCAGTAAAACGGCAAGACCGAGGCTGAGTGGCTCCATGCTCCAGACAAGCGCAGCCACCAGCGGCAGTACGGCACTGAAAATCTGAGCGACAGCAAGGCTGGGACGACCGGCGTTGCGACCAGCAAAGCCACCGCAGTATCCTACAACGGCTGCTGCAGTGATAATGCGCAGATCAGCTGCTGCCCTATCCAAAAAGACCATTGCGGCAAAGATGCCAAGGAGAAGGGCAAATGCCACAGCGCCTAACCCGTATAGCAATTCCCAGCGACGCAACACTGCAAGGGTCTTTGGTTGCGAGACGATGGACTTTCTGTAGTGAAGAACTCCTGCAAGCCTGAGGAAGCCAACGAGTGCAAGAAGCAGCATCGTCGTGCCAAAATAATGACCGTCGTCATATTGTTGGCTGATCCAGGTCAGCACCAGAATGCCAACGGTACTCCCGGCAATCGAACCAACATCCGCGTGCAGATAATCGACGAGACTGGCGTAAACCTTGATATCCCGTCCCGTCAGATCTGACGGACGGCGGAAGAACTTTGTCAACAATGCACTGCGGACCATGGCTTTTTGGGGCTAATTGTGGTTACAACGCCATGATTATGCTGAAGAAAGTCTAATTTTTATTGAAGAAAGCCCGAAAATAACACCCTATGGTTGTGAAAGACCCTTTCTGGCGCGCCAGGCGCGCGGGCGTTCAAACTGTCCCGCCCAAAGGCCGGCGTAACTTCGTTTCGCCTGCTCCTCCTCCTGCTCGTAGGCTCCAAAAGACACGGCATGCCCCTCACGCACCATGGATGCATTGATATCCATGCCTCTGACACGGCAGATGACCAGCAAGCGCCCGTAACGGTCCCGCTCATCCCCTATGCACGTGACAAGGCCGCTTTGCAGAAACCGGCGCAATGCAGCGCGCGATTCCCGTCCGCAGGAAACCTCTCGGCCACTGACCTCACAGGTCTGCGTAAATTCAGGGGCATCAATGCCTTTGAGACGCATCTCCTCGCTGCCCAATCGCAATGAGTCGCCATCAATAGCTGTAGCAACACCCGTCAGCTCCTTTTGGGGCACGCCTTTGAAGACGTAGAGCAAGCCGGCAGACACGGCCAGCACAAGGACAGAAGACAGAAAGACTGATCTGCGGCGGCTCAACCCTGGCTCCCACTCTCGAAAAAGAGAAAATGACCAAAATGGGTCAAAGATTCTTTCAACATGTCAGTAACGCTTTAACGATCTCGTGGCAGAGTGTCTCCAACGCAGTTGTGTTTCGGCTGCGCAACAAGGGCTGCGTATCCGTCCATGACACAACTGACCGCCGATATTGTCGATCGCCGCAAGGCCGTTGATGACCGTCGCAAGACGGAGCGTGTCGTTACACGTTCGACGATCCAGACTGCACGCGAGAAGCTGACATCAACGACCGGGCTTGACCGCGCTTTCGAGCATGAAACCCTTCGCCTCTATGCTGAGGCGAAATCATCCGGTTGTCTCATACTGGGCATCTACACTGTTTTGATTGCTGTGAGCCTCGCCATGTGGCTGCCGCCGGTGATGGCCGTGATCTGGTGCACAACAACCACGAGTTGCCTTGTGCTCGGCGCCATTGTCGGACGCCGTTTTCTGAATTCAGCCAATACCGAGGAATCCATCAACACGTGGCAACGTTGGTTTGTGGCTATCGAGACATTGCAAAGCCTTGTCTGGTCCTCAATCATCAGTCTGGCAATCATAGCGCCAGACAGTTTTCTCGGCATCTTTGTCACTGTTGCTCTTCTGGTCTATGCCAGTGCTGCCAGCATGCTGGCAGCAAGCATTCGCAAGGCCATATATGCGGCCATCATTCCAGTCATTGGCGCTATTGCAATACTGCCCATTATGGCCAGCGAAATGCCAAACATCGTTTTGGCGATGCTGGCCCTTGGCTCCTGTCTTTTCCACCTGCTTTTGGCCCAGCGTGCCCATGACATGACCCTGCAGACCATGGGCTTCCGGGCTGAGAAAGACACGCTTTTCGGCGCGCTTGAAGAGGCCAATGCAAAGCACGACGAGGCGAGACGCCGCGCGGAGGAAGCCAACCTTGCGAAATCCCGCTTTCTAGCCACCATGAGCCATGAATTGCGCACGCCGCTGAACGCCATTTTGGGCTTCTCGGAAGTGATGAAAAGCGAGTTGTTCGGCCCGCACTCCGTGCCCCAGTATAAGGAGTATGCGTCGGACGTTCACTCCTCCGGCGAGCATCTTCTGAATATCATCAACGAAATTCTCGATCTCTCCCGCATTGAAGCGGGCCGTTACGAACTGCAGGAGGAAGCCGTCGATTTCCGGGCAGCAGTTGATGATTCACGCCATATGCTCGAGATGCGGGCGCGTGGAAAATCGATCACGCTCCATACGGCTCTCGAAACTGGCCTCCCGAAATTGTGGGCTGATGAGCGTGCCGTACGTCAGGTCACCATCAACCTGCTGGCCAACGCCATCAAGTTTACGCCACAGGGCGGCGAGGTGATGATCAAGGTGGGCTGGACAGCCGCCGGTGGTCAGTATCTTTCAATCAAAGACACTGGCCCGGGCATTCCGGAAGAAGAACTCTCCACCGTTCTTGAAACCTTTGGCCGTGGCTCCATGGCCATCAAGACAGCCGAACAGGGCACCGGCCTTGGACTTCCGATCGTGAAAGGCCTTGTCGATCTGCATGGCGGCCAGTTCCTGCTGCGCTCCAAGCTGCGCGAAGGCACAGAGGTTATTGTGATCTTCCCTCCTGAGCGCGTCATGCAAACCATTGCCCAGATGCCGGATCAGCAAGCAGCCTGAGTTGTCACAGAGACTTGCTCTCAGACTTATAGAAGACTCCCGTTGACATTGCCGATCCGCTCGGCAACCGTCTGGCTTCAGTAGAGAACGGGAATCCTCATGAAAACGCGTGCTGCCGTCGCCTGGGAGGCGAACAAGCCTCTGACCATCGAAACCATCGATATCTCCGGGCCAAAGCCGGGAGAGGTGCTGGTGGAAATCATGGCCACTGGCGTCTGCCACACCGATGCCTACACACTTTCGGGCCTTGATTCCGAAGGCAAGTTTCCCGCCATTCTGGGACATGAAGGTGCCGGCATCGTGCGCGAGGTTGGCAAAGGCGTCACATCGCTGAAAGTCGGTGACCATGTCATCCCGCTGTACACACCGGAATGCCGCTCCTGCAAAACCTGCCTGTCGCAGCGCTCGAACCTTTGCACTTCGATCCGCACCACGCAGGGCCAGGGCATCATGCCGGATGGCACATCGCGCTTTTCCTGCGAGAAGGTCAGCGGCAAGCGTGATGAGGTCTTCCACTACATGGGTTGCTCGACCTTCTCGAACTTCACTGTGCTGCCAGAGATTGCATTGGCCAAGGTGCGTGAGGACGCACCGTTTGACAAGATTTGCTACATTGGCTGCGGCGTCACAACGGGCATTGGCGCTGTCATTTACACGGCCAAGGTCTGGCCGGGCGCGAATGTCGTAGTGTTCGGGCTTGGCGGCATCGGCCTCAATGTCATTCAGGGCGCACGCATGGTGGGCGCTGACAAGATCATCGGTGTCGACATCAACCCTGCCAAAGTTGAAATGGCGAAGAAATTCGGCATGACGCATTTCGTCAATCCGAAAGAAGTGGGAGGAGACAAGGTCGTGCAGGCCATTGTGGACCTGACCGGCGGCGGCGCGGATTTTTCCTTCGAATGCATCGGCAACACAACTACCATGCGCCAGTCGCTTGAGTGCTGCCACCGCGGTTGGGGCGAAAGCATCATCATCGGCGTCGCACCCTCAGGCACGGAAATATCCACCCGCCCCTTCCAGCTGGTCACTGGTCGGGTGTGGAAAGGCTCTGCTTTTGGTGGCGCGCGCGGCCGCACTGATGTGCCAAAGATCGTCGACTGGTACATGGAGGGCAAGATCAACATCGATGATCTGATCACCCATACCATGCCTCTGAACGACATCAACACGGCGTTCGACCTTATGCACGAAGGCAAGTCGATCCGCTCGGTTGTGACGTTCTGACTTTCTGCTCTCCCCAACAAGCAAGACAGTACAGGTTGAACATGCAGATCGGAATGGTTGGACTTGGCCGCATGGGGGCCAATCTGGTGCGGCGGCTGCTGAAGAACGGCCACAGCAGCGTGGTGTTTGATGCCAACCCCAAGCCGGGCGCTGAACTGGCTGCTGAGGGCGCGGTTGCTGCAAGCTCGCTCGCTGACATGGTATCGAAACTGGCCGCCCCGCGCACGGTCTGGATCATGCTGCCAGCTGGAGCCATCACCGAAGGCGCAATTACAGAACTCTCTGCCCTGCTCTCACCCGGAGATACGATCATCGATGGTGGCAACACCTTCTGGAAGGACGATATCCGTCGCGCGAAGGAGCTTGCCACCAAAGGCATTACCTATCTCGATATCGGCACCAGCGGTGGCGTCTGGGGTCTGGAACGCGGCTACTGCCTGATGATCGGCGGCGACAAGGCCTCGGTTGACCGGCTCGATCCTATCTTCAAGGCGCTGGCTCCCGGCCTTGGCACAATCGAGCGCACAAACCGTGATGCGGGCAGCGATCCCCGCCCCGAAGAAGGCTACATTCACGCCGGGCCGGTCGGCTCCGGGCACTTCGTCAAGATGATCCACAACGGCATTGAGTACGGCATGATGCAGGCTTTCGCGGAAGGCTTCGACATCATGCGCAATGTGGGATCGGACTCCATGCCGGAAGAGCACCGTCTGGCGCTCAACGTGGCGGATATCGCCGAGACGTGGCGGCGCGGCAGCGTGGTGACATCATGGCTGCTGGACCTGACCGCCACGGCCATGGCGGCGGACCCTGATCTCACGGGCTACTCCGGCCATGTGGATGATTCCGGCGAAGGCCGCTGGACCGTGCAGGCCGCCGTTGAAACCGCTACGCCTGCCGAGGTGCTAACCAGCGCGCTCTACACCCGCTTCCGCTCCCGCAAGGACCACACCTATGCCGAAAAAGTGCTGAGCGCCATGCGCAAGGGCTTTGGCGGTCATGTGGAAAGCAAGAAGAAATGATCGTCATCGTCATGGGTGTAGCGTCTGCTGGCAAGACCACGGTTGCCGAAGGATTGTCCAAAGCACTGGACTGGCCGTTTCGCGATGCGGACAGCTTTCATCCCGCTGCCAACATCGCCAAGATGAGCGCGGGCACGCCCCTGCAGGACGAGGACCGCTGGCCCTGGCTTGATGCGATTGTGACATGGATGGATGCACGCCATGCTGCTGGCGAAAACGGCATTGCCACCTGCTCCGCCCTCAAACGCGCCTACCGCGACCGTCTGCGCCAGACCAAAGCTGATGTGCGCTTCGTGCATCTTTCAGGCAGCCGCGAGGTGCTGGCGGCACGCATTGCGGCACGGCAGCATCACTTCATGCCATCAAGCTTGCTCGACAGCCAGTTGGCCACGCTGGAATTGCCTGCTGTGGATGAGAAGGTGATGACGGTGTCAGTGGATCAGACGCCGGAAGCGATTGTGGGATTGGTGGTGGGGCAACTATGGAAAAATTAAATCGTGCTCAGATTCATCAAAGAGCGATGCAAGTACTTGAATCCAATCCTAAGGGGATACGGTGGGTAGATCTACTGCGGGCTGTAGAAGCGGATGCACCAGGCACGCCGCATAACAGTGTTTTTGGGGGAATCCGTAATCTACTATCCAAACGACAGACAGAAATCGTGAAAGTTGCGCGCGGCTCTTACCAGCTGGCAAAGTTCATCGAAGCAGACGACGCAGCTGCAAAAGCGCAAGAAGCAGCAGAAGTTGCAACACCGGTACAGGCAGAAACATCCGGATCGGAGTCGCTCACTGAACAGGATTTCTACAAGAGTTTTGCCGAATGGCTGGAAGAAAATGACGAGGCCACAACAGCGTCGGCACTGGGTGGAGCAAGTCTTGGCGGGAAATGGGGAACACCAGATGTTATTGGTGTTCTCAAGCCTCGCGCTCAAGACATTTTCAAATTTGAGCCACAGATCGTAACAGCAGAGATAAAGGCTGTGCCGAGCCAGCCAGTTGTCGCGTTTGGGCAGGCTGTGGCCTATCGATTGTTCTCTCACAAAAGCTACGTCGTAGTGCCAGATTCCACAAGCAGCGATGATATTAACCGATTGAAATCACTATGCAGTATCCACGGTGTTGGCTTGGTGACTTTCGCTCTGAATAAGGAGCAGCCAGACTATAGTGTAGTTGTGTTGCCGGTGAATGCTGCGCCAGATATGTTCTATGTCAACAGCATGTTGGAACGGCTTAAAACCAATGAGCCCGATTTGCTGAACAAGCTGTTTTGAGAGAGTTTGTCGATTGATCAGCCCCTATTGATAGAAACATGGTAACTGTTTGGTTGAATAGAGGCCGAAGCCATTGTGAAATTGGTGATTGGCAGTGAGTGTTGTAGCTCTGGTCAGCTACAGAGGAGGCCATCCCTTGCAAACGCATTTCCACTCGTGGTTCCGCAAAGCAACGCTTGCACTCTCGACAGCGCCGCTCCTTTGCTCAGCAGCTTTTGCAGACATCGCAGGCACAGGCTCCTTCCAGATGCCTGCCTTTGTTGACGGCACTGGCAGCCTGAATGTCCTTTATCACAAACCCTCCGCTGCCAGCCCTCAAAGCCCCGTTGTCTTCGTTCTGCACGGTGTTGGACGCAATGCGGATGAATACCGTCAGGCCTGGATAGCGCATGCCGAGCGTTGCAACTTTATCCTGCTGGTTCCCGAATTCACGGCAGAAGTGTTCTCGCAAGGGGCAGGCTATCAGCAGGGCGGCATGTTTGGCGCAAACCGCCAGCCAAAGCCGCGTGCAGAATGGAATTTCTTCATCATCGACCGTGTTTTCGAGCGCGTGAAGGCTCTGGGTGCAACGAAACGCGATACCTTTGGTATTTATGGCCATTCCGCCGGTGCCCAGTTCCTGCATCGTTATGTGACCTTTGCAGATTCATCGAAGCTGGATGTCGCGATCATCGCCAACTCTGGCTGGTACACCTTGCCAGACCGCGATCAGGCCTATCCCTACGGCCTGAAAGGCGCAGAGGTTTCAAATGATGCCCTGAAACGCATGGCGGCGAAGCCTGTGCTTGTGCTGCTGGGTGATGCAGACGTTGATACGAACGATCCCAATCTGCGCAAATCGCCGGAAGCAAACCTGCAGGGGCCTCATCGGTTTGCACGCGGGCAGAACTACTTCAGCAAGGTGCAAGCAATGGCCGGTTCAATGGCCACACCGTTCAACTGGACACTCAAAACCGTGCCCGGTGTCGCCCATTCCAACTCGCTTATGGCACCCGCAGCAGCCGCTCATTTTTGCTCAGCAAGATAGGACATCAGCTCAGATAAGAGCTTCATCCGCAAATCCTGATGTCACAAACAATGCACTCAGGACGTCATTTGCTACAGGCTCAGCAAGGGCAACGAAAGGGGAGCTTTTAACAAAAGCATCCCCGTTCCCATCAGGTTTTGTGCCTTGCCCCTGCTCCGCGCGCGGCTTGAGTTTTGGGAAAAACTTGCAGGGCGAATGTATCACAGGTGGCGGGACAACCTCAGCCACAAATTCAAATGCACCAACATCGATGTTGCCATCTGTGCGGGACAGGCCTGTTTTGTCATTTGACACCACTGCGGTGTAGGCCTCTGATCCAGCGTTGACCGCGACCGATGTGCTCAAAAGACTGAAGTCATCCTTTGCAGCATCCTTGAAACCAAGTGTCTCAACTTCTGTAAAACCCTGCAGAAGGGCCGTCTTGTCAACGACACGCAGGCGAAGCCCGGATCCGCCGGTGTAGATGTTGGAGTCAAAGGTCGCTGTTTCAGAAGTGACATCGGCAGCCGCATCAACCGCAAACACCCGTGAATCTGACATGGAAATCAGATTGTTGGCGACAATGACCTCATCCGTTCCGGACAGGCGCAAACCGCCTGCTGACACAACAAAGCCTTCCTCGAGACCCTGTCCGCTGAAAAAACCTCATACTGTGAGCCCACAACAGTATCCTGATCAATCAACTGATTGACATAGCCTGCATCGATGATCGTGTTGTTGATGATGGATATACCGCGACCTTCGTTGACTGTAACCGCCGCATTGCCCCCGCGCAGGATCAGATTGTTGGCAATCAGTATCTGGCCATGATCCCAGGCATTGCCCGTTTCAGGATCAACGGTTGCAAGAGCATTCTGGATATGGATCGACTCGCCCTCGTCGATCGCCATCGCCACCGGTGCTTTCTTGATCGGCGACCAGGAAATCAGCAGGTTGTAGTTGTCGACAAGCGTGTTGCCTTCAATCCGGATCTTGACGCCATCGTTTGTATCCATGCTGTCAGGCGACTTGAACGAGATCGCATGCGTTCCGTTGGAGGTGATCTGCGTGCAGTTGGAGATGAAGTTGTCCGTAACGGTGACATAATCATTGCCGCCATGACCCGACACAGCGTGCGCTGCCGCATGGTGGATGTTGTTGCCGGTGATGGTGATATGATGCGTTCC
Organism: Beijerinckiaceae bacterium; assembly: GCA_051649305.1. GTDB lineage: Bacteria > Pseudomonadota > Alphaproteobacteria > Rhizobiales > Beijerinckiaceae > JADCCX01. The sequence goes on along the minus strand of JBOFGV010000030.1, from coordinate 2,554 downwards.
GCTCGGCATGGCGATGGCCGAAGCATTGAACATGTTGGGCTTTTGACCCCCCTCCTGAGAAACTGTCCTGATCAGCGTCGCATCAGGATCACGCTCGCGGTAATCGTAGACCGGCTCGCCCGCAGCGTCCGTTCCGGTCTGCACACGGTAGATCCATTGTGAATCCAGGATTTGCTGCTGTGTAACAACGGCTGCAGGCCCCTCGATTTCAAAATCCTTGATGATGATGTGGCTGGATTCACGCATCACAATCGCGCCATAGCCATCATACTGCAATTTCACAGCTTCGCCGGGTGCAGCAGCAAAAGTGATGGGGGCCTCTGCGGTTCCGTGAAGGTTGTTTAGCTTGATGATGGTGTCGCTTGAATCCTTCCAGATATTGCCATCCCCGTAGGTGGTGTTCCGGTAAGTGCCTGCCAGAAAATACACTGTGTCGCCGGGATTCAGCTGGTCGGCTACAGCGGCAACCGAGGCAAAAGGGCTCTCCCTTGTGCCAGCGTTGTTATCGCTGCCATTGGTGCCGATATTATAATCCATTTGCCCCAGTCCCAGATTTTACCCGAGATGGTTCACATATATCCGAAGTCGGCAATGAAGAAGCAGGACCGGTAAAGGCCGTAAAGAATGTTCTAAAAATATGGGTCGAGGTGTGATGCGTGAGGTGTGATGACAGTGTCCATAGGTCAGAGGTTATAAGGCACAACGGGTTTGGCGGTGGGTGTCGCGAAACAGTCTCGTGCCAGTCACAGACTTCCTCATCCTGAGGTGCTTTGCGCAGCAAAGCCTCGAAGGACGCACAAAGTTCCTGCAAAACACATTGGCAGCTGATTGAGTCGCGCACACACCTTGCGTCCTTCGAGGCTCGCTGGCGCTCGCACCTCAGGATGAGGAGATGCGGTGTTTCGCAGAAGCTGAATTATTTACGCCACGCCCTTCCCGCTCACCTTCGCCTGGCCAAATGTTGCCATGCCTGTGTGGCAGGCAACCGCTGCCTTCACGATGGAGACAGCGAGCGCAGCACCGCTGCCTTCGCCCAGCCTAAGCCCAAGATCCAGCACCGGCTTCAGGCCCAACCGCTTCAACACCTCGCCGTGCGCACCTTCGGCTGAAACATGCCCGGCGAGGCAATGATCAAGCGCAGTCGGGTCCATGGCATGCAGGATAGCGGCAGCCGCCGTCACCACATAGCCATCGAGGATAACCGGCACCCTCTGCAGGCGTGCCGCCAAAATAGCGCCCGCCATCGCGGCGATCTCGCGTCCACCCAGACGGCGCAACACCTCCAGCGGATCAGAGAGATGCGCCTTGTGGAGAGCAACAGCTTTTTCGACAGCAGCTATCTTGCGCGCCAACCCGGCATCATCAACGCCGGTGCCGCGCCCCACCCAGTCAGCCGCTTTGCCACCGTAAAGCGCGTGATAGATCGCGGCGGCAATCGTCGTGTTGCCGATGCCCATTTCGCCAAGGCAAAGCAGATCACTTCCACCCGCAATCGCCTCCATACCGAAAGCGATGGTCGCCGCGCAGGCACGCTCGTCAAGGGCAGCTTCTTCCGTGATGTCGCCGGTCGGCATATCGAGTGCGAGATCAAACACCTTGAGGCCAATATCGAATGTGGCGCAGATCTGGTTGATGGCCGCACCTCCAGCGGTGAAGTTCTCCATCATCTGGCGCGTCACCTCCTGCGGGAAAGGCGAAACACCCTGTTTCACAACACCGTGGTTGGCAGCAAAGATGGCGACCAGTGGCCGCGTTATGGCAGGCGTGTTCTTGCCCTGCCAGCCAGCCACGAATGCTGCGATATCCTCCAGTCGCCCCAGAGCGCCTGCTGGCTTGGTAAGCTGCGCATCCCGCTCCTTAACAGCAGAAATTGCGTCTTCATCCGGCCCGCGCATCATACCCACCAGGGCGCGCACATCATCAAAGGGAAGACCGGTAGCAGACATGGGATAAACCTTGATGGAAGCGCTGCGGGACTCGCGAGACTGAGCAGTGGCTGCTAAGGGGTGCGCATCATGATGGCAAGCCTTGACGAGACCGCAGCGACGCAAAGCCTCACCGGCTGGCGCGCGCTGTGCCGTGATCTGGCGCAGATGGTGCGGTTTTACTCCCGCTTGCCGGTGCCCAAGCTGCCGTTTGAAACAGATGCCCATGCTCTGCCGGATTTCCGCACTGCTCCACGCATGCTGCCCTTCGCAGGTCTGATCATCGGCCTGCCAGGCGCATTGATGCTGTTGCTTTTGGCAAGCATCAACCTGCCAGCCGCCATGGCCGCTGGCTTTGCCGTGGCTGTTTCAGTGCTGGTGTCCGGTGCTTTCCACGAGGATGGCCTGGCTGACACCTTTGACGGCCTTGGCGGCGGCACAACGCCGGAGCGGCGGCTCGACATCATGAAAGACAGCCGCATCGGCTCCTTTGGCGGGGCAGCGCTGATTCTGGGCATTGGCCTACGGGTGGTAGCACTCACCAATCTGGTTGAAGCTGACAGCGCCTTCACAGCCGCTGTGCTGATGCTTGTTGCTGCGGCATTGTCCCGCAGTCTGGGCCTGATCGC
>JBOFGV010000029.1:0-2522 GCA_051649305.1 Beijerinckiaceae bacterium | reverse complement strand
AGCAGTTTTGCCTTTGCCAGAGCCGATGCCACGACCAACCCGCATTTTGCGGTGACGTGCGCCTTCGTTGTCTTTGATTTCATTCAGTTTCATGTCTTGCACTCGCTTTCGCTTTTAATCGCGCTGAACTCTCTCCCCTTCAGGGGAGAGAATAGGAAGACTTAGCGCCGTAGCCGCAGGCGTAGGTGCTTAGTCGGACTTAGAGAGGGGCTTGCCCCTCTCCCACTGCGACTAGGCACTGCTGCGCAGCACCAAGTCTCGTTGCCCTCTCCCCTAAAGGGGCGAGGGGAAATTACCCAACAACCTCAACCATATGCCGCACGGCACGGATCATGCCGCGCACTTCGGGGGTGTCTTCCAATTCAACAACCCGGTGCATTTTGTCGAGGCCCAGACCCTTCAGCGTTTGACGCTGAACGGCGGGACGGCGGATCGGCGAACCGGTCTGCTTGATTTTGATTTTAGCCATTATCAATTACTCCGCAATCGCTTCGGCGTCGGCTTCAGCAGACTTGCTGCCACCGCGACCCAGAAGGTCCGCGATTTTCTTGCCGCGACGCTGCGCTACTGACTTGGGCGATGTCTGGTCAGACAGAGCCGCAAAGGTAGCGCGGATCATGTTATAGGGGTTCGATGTGCCAATCGACTTGGTCACAACGTCTGCAACGCCCAAGGATTCGAAGACAGCGCGCATCGGACCACCAGCGATGATGCCAGTACCGGCAGGTGCCGAACGGACATACACATTGCCAGCGCCGAAACGACCGGTGCCGTCATGATGCAGCGTGCGACCGTCTTTCAACGGAACGCGGATCATTGCCTTTTTCGCAGCAGCCGTTGCCTTGTTGATCGCCTCAGGCACTTCACGCGCCTTGCCATGACCAAAGCCCACGCGGCCCTGACCGTCACCGACAACGACGAGAGCTGCAAAGCCGAAGCGCTTACCACCCTTCACCGTTTTCGATACGCGGTTGATGTGGACGAGCTTTTCGATCGTGCCATCATCTTCTTTTTCTTCGCGCGGCTTGCGATCGTCACGACGACCACGGCCACCGCCTTCACCACGTCCGCGACCACGGCCACGACGGCCTTCGGTTTCACCACCTTCAACGGCAGCTGCGTCAACGACGACGTCTGTTACTGTATTTTCGTCAGCCATCATCAGAACTCCAAACCACCTTCACGGGCAGCATCGGCCAACGCCTTTACGCGGCCATGAAACAGGAAACCACCACGGTCGAAAACAACAGCTTTGACGCCAGCTTTCTGAGCCGCTTCAGCAACGCGCTTACCAACTTCAGTTGCAGCAGCAGCGTTGCCGCCATTCTTGGTCTTCACACCCTTGTCATTGGTGGAGGCAGAAGCAACAGTTACGCCCTTCGCATCATCAATGATCTGAGCATAAATATGCTTGCCGGTGCGGTGTACCGAAAGACGTGGACGACCCGCAACCTGCGCACGCAGTTTGGACCGGACGCGCTGGCGGCGCTTTTCAAAGAGAGAGAGCTTTGGCATTACTTCTTCTTCCCTTCCTTACGGAAGATATATTCGCCGCGGTACTTGATGCCTTTGCCCTTATAAGGCTCTGGCTTTCTCCAGCGGCGGATTTCGGCAGCAACCTGCCCTACCTTCTGCTTGTCGATACCTGAAATTTCAACAGTCGTGTTGTCAGGCGTTTTAATCTCAATGCCTTCCGGGATCGCGAAATCCACGTCATGGCTGTAGCCCAGCTGCAGCTTCAGGTTTTTCCCTTGGCTGTTGGCACGATAGCCAACGCCGGTGATTTCCAATACCTTGGTAAAGCCTTCAGTCACGCCGGTGACCAAATTCTGAACCAATGTGCGCTGCATGCCCCAGAAAGCACGTGCTTCCTTGGATTTGTTTGCGGGCATCACTGACAGGCCGTCTTCCTTCATTTCATAGGAAATGAGTTCGCTCATCGGCATGGTCAGTACGCCCTTGGGCCCCTTTACCGACAGGGTGCCAGCTTCCATGCTGGCGGTGACGCCTGCAGGAATGGCAACCGGTTTCTTACCAATGCGGCTCATCAGAACACCTCCGCCAGAATTTCGCCGCCAACATTTTGCGTGCGGGCTTCGGCATCCGAAAGCACGCCCTTTGGCGTTGAAACGATGGTGATGCCAAGGCCGTTGCGAATGACGGGCAGCTCAGTGCTTCCCGAATAGACACGGCGGCCAGGCTTCGACACACGAGCGACATGCTGAATAGCAGGCTGCCCTTCGAAATATTTCAGTTCAATGCGTAGGCCTTTGTGGCCAGCAAGCACTTCTTCGCTATACCCACGGATATAGCCTTCGCGCTGCAACACATCGAGAACGCGCGCACGCAGCTTTGATGCGGGAGAGACTACAGAGTCCTTCTTCGCACGCTGGCCGTTGCGGATGCGGGTGAGCATATCACCCAATGGATCGGTCAATGCCATCTTCTATTCCTTACCAGCTCGATTTGGTCACGCCGGGGATCAGGCCCTTATTGGCCAGATCGCGCAACTGGATACGGCA
>JBOFGV010000028.1:0-4731 GCA_051649305.1 Beijerinckiaceae bacterium | reverse complement strand
CGCGGACCATACATCTATCACGGTCGTGTCAAGGCTTTGGCCGAAGGCGCACGTGAAGGTGGCCTCGATTTCTGATCTACAATGAACCGCCGGATTATCCGGCGTTTCTTCATTCAGCGAGCGGGTTTCCGTCCCGCGTAAGTTAGGAGAAACGGAATGGCAAAAGAGCCCCGTGAAGGTGGTCGCGGCCGTAACCGCGAAGAGCGCGAAGAGCGCGACAACGAGTTTGTAGACCGTCTGGTCCACATCAACCGCGTTGCCAAGACAGTTAAAGGCGGACGTCGCATGGCGTTTGCTGCCCTCGTCATCGTTGGTGACCAGAAGGGTCGCGTTGGCTTCGGCCACGGCAAGGCCCGCGAAGTTCCGGAAGCTATCCGCAAGGCAACGGATTCCGCCAAGCGTGCGCTGATCCGCGTTCCGCTGCGTGAAGGCCGTACACTGCATCATGACGTTGCTGGCCGCCACGGCGCTGGCAAGGTGATCCTGCGTGCGGCACCCGCTGGTACCGGCGTTATCGCAGGTGGCCCAATGCGTGCAGTTTTCGAATCTCTCGGCATGCAGGACGTTGTGGCCAAGTCTCTTGGCTCATCCAACCCCTACAACATGGTCCGTGCAACATTTGATGCACTCGTCAATGAGGACTCGCCGCGTTCAGTCGCATCGCGCCGTGGCCTCAAGGTGTCTCAGCTCCAGTCTCGTCGTCAGGGCATTGATGCTGACGTCGGCGCTGATTCCTGAGGAGATTGACCAATGGCAAATGCTCCAAAGACAGTGACTGTTGAACAGTACGCCAGCCAGATCCGTCGTCCTGCCAGCCAGGCGCAGACTCTGAAAGGTCTCGGCCTCGGCCGGATCGGCGCTCGTCGTACACTCAAGGATACGCCTGAAACCCGCGGCATGATCGCCGCCGTTGCGCACATGGTGCGCATCGTTGAAGGCAAGTGAGGACACAACCATGAAACTCACAGAACTGCACGATAACCCAGGTGCTACCAAGAACCGCATGCGTATTGGCCGCGGTATTGGTTCAGGCAAGGGCAAGACAGGTGGACGCGGCGTCAAGGGTCAGAAGGCCCGTACCGGTGTGGCCATCAAGGGCTTTGAAGGTGGTCAGATGCCTCTGCATCGTCGCTTGCCAAAGCGTGGCTTCAACAACATTCACGCGTATGATCTGAACGAGGTCAATCTCGGTCGTATCGAGCAGGCCATCGAATCAGGCAAGCTCGACAAGAAGGCGACAGTGACTGTTGCCAGCCTCGTGGCTGCCGGCGTCCTGTCGCGTGTTCGCGACGGTGTGAAGGTGCTCGGCGTTGGTGAACTCAAGACCAAGCTTTCCTTCGAAGTCTGGGCTGCTTCTGCCTCGGCTGTTGCTGCTATCGAGAAGGCTGGTGGATCGATCAAGATCCTCCGTCCGGTCGAGGAAGCCGCATCGGCTTGATGCATTTTGGTCTGGCGCAAAGCCGGTACCATGATTAATTACCGGAGTATCGCCTCCGGCCACGCGCCCGGGCTTGACCCGGGCGTTTGTGTGTTTAGGGCTTATTCGCCGTTCCGGATTCCCGGGGTGGCGGTCAAAACAGGGTCGTGACCCTCAAGGGTTGCGGGGAAGCAATGGCATCGGCAGCAGAACAGCTTGCGGCAAACCTCAATTTTGGTGCGCTCGGCAAGGCAGAAGAACTCAAGAAGCGCATCTGGTTCACGCTGGGTGCCCTGCTGGTCTATCGTCTGGGCACATACATTCCGCTGCCCGGCATCGATCCCGAAGCCTTGCGTCAGTCTTTCCAAAACTCGCAGCAGGGTATTCTTGGCCTGTTCAACATGTTCTCGGGTGGTGCTGTCAGCCGTATGGCGATCTTCGCCCTCAACATCATGCCCTATATCTCGGCATCGATTATCCTGCAGCTTCTGACCACGGTTTCGCCCAAGCTTGAAGCCCTGAAGAAAGAGGGGGAGAGCGGCCGTCGCCAGATCAACCAGTATACGCGCTATCTCACGGTGGTGCTGGCGCTGTTCCAGGCCTGGGGCATTGCGGTTGGCTTGCAGGGTTCGGGCAGCATCGTGCGTGATCCCGGCCCGTTCTTCATTTTGTCCACAGTTGTTACGCTCACAGGCGGCACCCTGTTCCTGATGTGGCTGGGTGAGCAGATTACCAGCCGCGGCATTGGCAACGGCACATCGCTCATCATCTTCGCCGGTATCGTGGCGGAACTGCCAGCAGCCATTTTTGGCACGCTTGAACTCGGTCGTCAGGGTGCGGTGTCAACTGCGCTGATCCTCTTCATTATGGTTATGACCGTCGCAGTTATTGCCTTCATCGTCTTCTGTGAACGCGCCCAGCGCCGGTTGCTGATCAACTATCCACGCCGTCAGGTGGGCAACAAGGTCTATGAAGGCCAAACGTCGTTCCTGCCGTTGAAGCTCAACACTGCAGGCGTCATTCCGCCCATCTTTGCGTCATCTCTGCTGCTGCTGCCCACAACGGCGGCCAGCTTTGCCGCACAGGGTGGTCCTGGCTGGCTGCAGACCATGAACGCCTATCTTGGCCATGGCCGCCCGCTGTTCATGCTGCTTTACGGCGCGATGATCATCTTCTTCGCCTTCTTCTACACCGCGATCGTCTTCAACCCGACCGAGACTGCGGACAACCTGAAGAAGCAGGGCGGTTTCATCCCCGGCATTCGCCCCGGTGAGCGCACAGCCTCGCACATAGACTATGTGCTGACACGCATTACTGCGGTTGGTGCTGCCTATTTGACTTTTGTCTGCTTGCTGCCCGAGTTTCTCATAAGCTACGCTGCCTTGCCGTTCTATCTCGGTGGCACCTCGATTCTGATTGTGGTGTCGGTGACAATGGATACTGTCAGCCAGGTGCAGGGCTATCTGCTTGCGCACCAGTATGAAGGGCTGATCAAGAAGTCCAAGTTAAGGGGGAGCAAACGCTGATGAGACTGATCCTGCTGGGCCCGCCAGGTGCGGGGAAGGGGACACAGGCGCAGAGGCTGGTTGAAAAATTCGGTATTCCGCAGCTCTCCACCGGAGACATGCTGCGTGCAGCCGTTGCAGCCGGTACGCCTGTGGGATTGAAAGCCAAAAGCGTGATGGATTCAGGCGGGCTTGTGTCTGACGAGATTGTCGTTGGAATCATTGCTGACCGCATTGCCGAGCCTGATGCGAAGACAGGCTTCATTCTCGATGGCTTCCCGCGCACTGTTGCGCAGGCAGAATCTCTCGACAGCATGATGAAGGGCAAGGGCCTGAAGCTCGATGCCGTGATTGATCTCATCGTTGACGAGACAAAGCTGGTTGACCGCATCATCAACCGTGCCGCAGAAGCCAAAGCTGCAGGCCAGCCGATCCGCAAGGATGATGATCCCGAAGTGTTCAAGACACGTCTGGCCGCCTATCACCGCGATACATCAGCCGTGCGTCCGTATTACGCGGGCAAGGGCATGGTGCAGTCCGTTGATGGCATGCAGCCGATTGATGCTGTGACGAAGGCAATCAACGCGCTGCTGGCGAAGTGAGCCAGAAACTGTAGAAGCACCGGTTTTTCCGTTGCTTTTGAGCCAGTTATTGTCGTTTTCATGATGACTCCATGGTTGACGAAATGCCTTTCGTCCGCTAACGACCATCGATCTTCCGGACATCGGGTGTGTTGTGCTCTTTTGAGCCTTCAAAACCTTTGTCGCCAGGCATAGGCCGGACTCCACCGGCGCCGGGTCAGGACAAAACGTCTGTTCCTTAGTGTACAGACCCAGATGGAGCAGAGACAGATATGGCACGTATCGCCGGTGTAAACATTCCGACCAACAAGAGGGTCGTGATCTCTCTTCGTTATATCCACGGTATTGGTCCGGTGAACGCAGTTGAAATCTGCGACAAGGTTGGCATCGATCATGCCAAGCGCGTCAACCAGCTGACCGATGCTGAAATCCTCGCCATCCGCGAAGCCATCGACAAGGACTACCTTGTGGAAGGTGACCTGCGCCGCGAGACATCCATGAACATCAAGCGTCTGATGGACCTTGGTGCCTATCGTGGCCTGCGCCATCGTCGTGGCCTGCCAGTTCGTGGCCAGCGCACACATACCAATGCGCGCACACGCAAGGGCAAGCCTAAAGCCATCGCCGGCAAGAAGAAATAATCATCTGCGTTACAGCCCTTTCCGGATTTCCGGGGAGGGCTATCGTTTCAACATCCCCAGCGCCTGGCATTACGGGCGCGTCTGAAGGAGAATACACATGGCAAAAGAAGCCCAACGCGTCCGCCGTCGCGAAAGAAAAAACATCTCGTCTGGCGTCGCACACGTCAACGCATCGTTCAACAACACTATGATCACCATCACGGATGCACAGGGCAACACCATCTCATGGTCGTCAGCTGGCATGATGGGCTTCAAGGGTTCGCGCAAGTCGACACCTTACGCCGCACAGGTTGCTGCTGAAGATGCAGCGAAGAAGGCCTCCGAGCACGGCATGCGCACCATTGAAGTGGAAGTGACCGGTCCAGGTTCGGGCCGTGAGTCAGCCCTTCGCGCCCTGCAGGCTGCCGGTTTCACCGTGACATCCATCCGTGACGTGACACCGATCGCCCACAACGGTTGCCGTCCACGCAAGCGTCGCCGCGTCTGATTTCACGAAGCAATATTTGAGTGCGTTTTTTCATTTACTGATTCAATCCTAGGCTTCTCGGCAATTTCCCTTTTCGGGGGTTGCCAACAAACATCAGGAA
>JBOFGV010000027.1:0-24238 GCA_051649305.1 Beijerinckiaceae bacterium | reverse complement strand
GCGCCGCATACACATTTCCCCATCGCCATTTGCTGGGCATCGAGGGTTTGACGCGCATTGATATCGAAGCTCTTCTCGCTTTGGCCGATGAAGAGGTGTCAGTTTCACGACAGATCGAGAAGAAAAAGTCTGTTTTGCGCGGCAGAACACAGATCAATCTGTTTTTCGAGCCTTCAACCCGCACGCAATCCTCGTTTGAACTCGCCGGAAAGCGGCTTGGTGCTGACGTTATGAACATGTCGGTTTCCAATTCTTCGACCAAGAAAGGCGAAACACTGATTGATACCGCAATGACACTGAACGCCATGCGGCCGGATCTCATTGTTGTGCGCCATCATGCAGCGGGCGCTGTGCAACTGCTGGCGCGCAAAGTTGACTGCTCCGTGATCAACGCAGGCGACGGTGCTCACGAGCACCCCACGCAGGCCTTGCTTGATGCCCTCACTATCAAGCGCGCCAAAGGGCAGATTGAGGGGCTGATTGTCGCGATTTGCGGCGACATCATGCATAGCCGTGTGGCGCGCTCCAACATGATCTGCCTTGCGGCTCTGGGCGCGCGCGTGCGTCTGATTGGCCCGACAACGCTGATGCCAGCAGGAATCGAGCGCTTTGGCTTTGAAATTTATCACGACATGCGCAAGGGCCTTAAGGACGCTGATATCGTCATGATGCTGCGCCTGCAGCGAGAGCGCATGCATGGCTCGTTTATTCCGTCCACCAAAGAATATTTCCGCTATTTCGGCCTTGATGAGGAAAAATTGGCCCTCGCCAAGCCTGATGCGCTGGTGATGCACCCCGGCCCGATGAATCGCGGTGTGGAGATTTCCACCGATGTGGCTGATGGTGCGCAATCCCTGATCCGCGAACAGGTGGAAATGGGCGTGGCCGTCCGCATGGCTGTGCTTGAGGCACTGGCGCGGCGCCTGCCCAACGCCTGATGCGCTAAATTGTTTGCAACAACGCAACCAGCTTTTAACCAATCCACTCCATAGTACACTTCAAAGTTGTTGAAATCGGGTGATTGATGGCTGAGCAGAATTTTGCAGGTATGAGCTTCTGGAAAGAGTTCAAAACGCGCGCAGGCTTTGTGGGCGTCATTGCAATCACAAACCCGCTTCTGCTGACAGGTTTTGTATTTTTTGGCCGCAGTGGTTCAGGAGCTTTTGACTTCTGGCTTGTTGGCATGGGCTTGACCTTGCTGGTTTGCGCCATTTCTGCTGCATTCATGCTTCTGGTCGTCACGGCAGAACGCCGCCGGCGCTTCAAATCCGAGCGCAAGGCCGCGATGTGGGCAGACGTGATGCCCTATGATCCAAACAAGGCCAAAGAGGCGAAACAGGCGGAAGCCGGTTGATAACTGCCGCTTCGTCAAAAAGCTGAGGCGGCACCGCTTCTATCGCGGGCAAACTTCGTCTAGAGCCAGTGAAATCACCTGCTCTGGATGCCATGACCACTGACACACCTGCTGCCTTGCTGTTGACCAACGCCCGCATCATTGATCCCGCAAGCGGCAGGGACGAGCGGGGCGGATTGCTTATCGAGAATGGCGTTGTCCGCGATATTGGCCCGCATCTTGATCAATTAAAGCCTGTTAACGGCGTTAGTGTGCGTGATTGCGGTGGCCAGGTTATTGCGCCTGGTCTCGTCGACATGCGCGTTTTCGTAGGCGAACCCGGCGAAGAACATCGCGAAACCTTCCGTACAGCAGGCGCTGCCGCTGCTGCCGGTGGCATCACCACCATGATCTGCATGCCAGACACGCAGCCGCCACTTGATGACGTCGCTTCCATCGACTTCGTCAAACGCCGCGCGCGGGATCGCTCTGTTGTGCGGGTTTACCCGATGGCAGCCCTTACAAAAGGCTGTGAAGGCAAGGAAATGACCGAGTTTGGCCTGCTGCAGGAGGTGGGTGCTGTCGCCTACACCGATGGAGCGCGGACTGTCACCAATGCACAGGTTATTCGCCGTGCGCTCAGCTATGGCAAGATGTTCAATGCGCTGGTGGTGCAGCACTGCGAGGATCCTGATCTGGTGGGTGAGGGCGTGATGAACGACGGCGAGTTTGCCGCGCGTCTTGGCCTTCCCGGTGTGCCCCATGCGGCAGAAGCGGTCATTCTGGAGCGTGACATGCGTCTTCTCGCGATGTGCGGCGGCCGCTACCATGCTGCACTGGTGTCCTGCACGGATTCGCTCGACATCCTGCGCCGCGCCAAAGACTTGGGTCTGAACGTAACCGCTGGTGTCTCGATCAACAATCTCACGTTTAATGAGCATGACATCGGGCCATACCGCACATTCTTCAAGCTCGCGCCGCCCTTGCGCAGCGAGGAGCAGCGTCTGGCACTTGTGGCTGCTGTGGCGGAAGGCCTGGTTGATGTGATCGTGTCAGATCACAACCCGCAGGATGTGGAAACCAAGCGACTGAACTTCTCGGAATCAGCCAATGGCGCTTCCGGCCTCGAAACACTGCTGGCCGCAGGCATGCGCATGGTTGAAGCCGGACAGATGTCGCTGAACCGCATGATAGAAGCGATGTCGACAAAACCAGCCAAGGTTTTGGGATTGAACGCCGGAACACTGGCCGTGGGCGCGCCTGCTGATATCATTGTGTTTGATCCGGAGGAGCCTTGGGTCTGCGATCCGGCACTTCTCAAAGGCCGTTGTAAGAACACGCCCTTTGACGGGGCCAAGCTTTCTGGCCGCGTGCACACAACAATTGTGGGTGGCAAGGTCGTTTTTGAGGCGTGAAATTCATAAAATATCGTTGAATTAAATCTGACAGTAGTTATCGTTAGTGAATGAGTGCTGGATTTTTATTATTCATTGATGAGGCTGGTGAAGAAGGATTACAACGCGTTCGTCCTGATGATAAAGATGGCTCCAGTGAGTATTTTATTATGGCAGGAGTTATAATAAGAGCTTCGAGATATAATGAGCTTAAAAATTTTATGAAAGAAATTCGTGTTGAATTTAAGATTGAAAATAATACGCCTATTCATTTTCGAGATTTAGATGATACTCAGATTGAATTTCTTGTCAAAAAAATTAAAGAATTTAAATTTTTGATAGTTGCAGTTGTTTCTAATAAAAGAAATATGAAGGGTTATAGGAATCGTAGAATTGAAAAAATTGAATATGAAATTAAACGTAATAAAATAACGCCAAAAAATTCAAGTTGGTTTATAATCATACTTTTCGCTACCTTTTAGAATCAGCAAGTGCTGAGTGCGCAAGTTGGACTTCGCGTTTATATGGCTTCAATCGGCCAATGCGTATAGTTTTTGCCGAACGAAAAACTATGTCTTATTCTCAAACACGCGCGTACCTTTATAAATTGAAAATGCAACCGCGAGATAGAGGTTATTTTAATAGTAGGCATAAAATTGATTGGAGAGTTGTAAATTACAATATGGTTGAGAGCTTGAAACCAAAGAATGAATTAGGTCTGCAGTTGGCTGACTGTGTTGCAAGCATGATCTACAAGAGCATTGATGAAGATAATTTTGGAAGCGTAAAGCCTCAATTTATAGAAGCGCTTGCTCCAAAATTTTCAAAGAGCGCTGGGCGCGTGAATGGGTTTGGATTCAAACTTTTGCCTGATCCTTTCACACAGCAACTGTCTTCAGATCAGAAGCGCTCACTACGAGCTGTAGGGTACAATTTTACTTAATCTTGAATTTTAAAAAATAGCAGGTTATCATTTCGCGAATTATACATATCGGCGTTAAAAACTCTATCGTTTAACGAAATGGAGAAATGCCCCCAAACCGCTCACGCCAGACACTTGGGCTGATTTTCGCCCGCTTGCGAAAATGATGGCGCATCACTTCTATGGAACCAAAGCCGGATCGCGCAGCTGCCTCATCGAGTGAAAGCGCCTGATTTGCTTCCATGAGGGATTGCGCCTTCGTGATCCGCATCTGAATCACATACTCCCCTGGCGTATGGCCTGTGGTCTCCTCAAACCGCCGCTGAAAGGTGCGTGCGCTCATGCCAGCGCGCTTCGCAAGTGCGGTCACTGAGAGTTCTGCCGTCACGTTTTGCTGCATCCAGTCGAGCAATGCGCCAAGTCTTGCACCTTCGTGAGGTTTAGGCACAGGCCTTGGAATGACCTGGGCTTGCCCGCCGTCTCTGTGTGGTGGCACAACCAGTCGCCGCGCCACGGAGTTGGCGGCTTCAGTTCCAAAGTCCTTGCGCACGATATGAAGGCAGAGATCAATGCCCGCTGCACTGCCCGCCGCCGTCAGCGTTTGTCCGTTGTCAATGTAAAGCACATCTGGCTCAACCGTTATGGTTGGATAACGTTCTGCCAAGGCCTTTGAGTAACGCCAGTGCGTCGTGGCACGCTTGCCCGTGAGCAGACCGCTGGCCGCCAGCACAAAAACACCCAAACACAGCGATGCAACGCGCGCGTCGCGCGCATGGGCCCGTTTCAGCGCTTCCTGCAATGGGGCGGGTACTTCCGCATGAGCCGCGCGCCAGCCGGGCACGATGATCAGATCGGCCTGTTGCAGCAATTCCAGCCCACCATGGCCAGCGACCATCAATCCGCCTGCCGCTGTCAACGGCCCTGATTCCACGCAGGCCACCTGAAAGCGATACCAATTCGTCCCCATTTCCGGGCGTGGCATGCCAAAAATCTCATAGGCAACGCCGAACTCGAAGGTGCAGAGCTGGTCATAGGCAAGGGCTACTACCAGCGGGCCGTTTGTCTTCTCTATCGTTCTGGAAGCAGTATTTGGCATTATTTGAATGATATATGTCATTCATGCCAATTTCAAGTCAATGCCCTGCGTGGCATCCTGCGCCCATCATCAGGAGACGCACCATGACCAGCCATATTTCATCGACGCCGTTTGCGGCCTCCAGCGACGTTGCTGCGCATTACGCCAAGCGCCTGTCATTCGAGACAGATTGCTGGGATGTGCACGACACCATGAGCAGGGGAGCGGCTGACTTCGTGTTGCTCGATGTGCGCGGTCCTGCCCTCTATGCCACCTCACACGTGCCCGGAGCAATCAACCTGCCGCACGGCAAGATGACCGAGCGCAAAATGGCAGAATGGCCTGAAGGCACATTGTTCGTGGTTTACTGCGCCGGGCCACACTGCAATGGCACTGACAAGGCAGCGCTGCGTCTTGCCCTCCTCAATCGCCCTGTGAAAGTCATGATCGGTGGGATGACCGGCTGGGCCGATGAGGGCTTTGCTTTCGCCAAAAGTGACGCCATAAAGAGTGCATGAACGCGCCAATCAAACCTCAAACCTTCCGCACCACCACCCACGCCTCGGTTTGCCCGCATGATTGCCCGTCTGCCTGCGCACTTGATGTCGAGGTGCGGGAAGATTTGGCGACCGGTGAAAAGACACTTGGCCGTGTGCGCGGTGCCGAGGACAACAGCTACACAGCAGGCGTGATCTGCGCCAAGGTGGCGCGCTATTCCGAGCGAGCGCATCATCCTGATCGGTTGATGTATCCCATGAAGCGAACAGGTCCCAAGGGATCAGGCGCGTTCACGCGCATCTCGTGGGATGAGGCATTGGACACAGTGGCAGCTGCCATGCTGAAAGCGGAAGCCGAGTTCGGCACGCAAAGCGTCTGGCCATACTACTATGCAGGCACGATGGGCCGCGTAATGCGCGACGGCATCAACCGCCTTCGCCATGCCAAGAAGTATTCCGGTTTTTACCAGACGATCTGCATCAACACCGCCTGGGGTGGGTTCATGGCGGGCACGGGCAAGCTCGCCGGTGTTGATCCGCGCGAGATGGCCAAGAGCGATTGCGTCGTTATCTGGGGCACCAATGCTGTGGCTACACAGGTCAATGTGATGACCCACGCAATCCGCGCCCGCAAGGAGCGCGGAGCCAAGATTGTCGCCATCGATATCTACATGAACGACACGATGAAACAGGCCGATATGGCGCTGTTGTTGAAGCCGGGATCGGATGGCGCTCTGGCCTGCGCTGTCATGCATGTGCTGTTTCGTGATGGTCTGGCAGACCGGGAGTATATGGCGAAATACACCGATTGCCCCGAAGAGCTCGAAGCGCATCTCGCCTCGCGCACGCCTAAGTGGGCGGCAGAAATCACGGGGCTTACAGTTGCTGAAATAGAGGCTTTTGCGCATCTCGTTGGCAAGACGAAAAAGACCTACTTCCGCCTTGGCTACGGCTTTTCCCGCCAGCGCAATGGGGCGAGCAACATGCATGCTGCGCTTTGCATTTCAGCCGTTACCGGCTGCTGGCAACACGAGGGTGGTGGTGCATTCCACAACAACGGCGGGATTTATCATCTGCATACAGGCCTGATTGAAGGTCTTGATGTGATTGATCCAACGGTCCGCAAACTGGAGCAATCCGCCATCGGGCGCATCCTCACAGGCGATGCGTTTGCGCTCAGAAACGGCCCACCAATCAAGGCCATCCTGATCCAGAACACCAATCCGGTGAGTGTGTGCCCTGAGCAGGATCTGGTGAAGCAGGGCTTTGCGCGGAACGATCTGTTCGTAGCTGTGCACGAGCAGTTCATGACCGAAACTGCGAAATACGCTGACATCCTCATGCCCGCCACCATGTTCACGGAGCATGACGACTTCTACACTGGCGGCGGTCACATGCACATCATGATGGGTGGCAAGATGATGGAGCCGCCCGGTGAGTGCCGCAACAACCATGATGTGATTGCAGCGATTGCGAGCCGTGTTGGCGCTGAGCACCGTGGCTTTGCCATGACGCCAAAGGCCATCATCGACGAGACATTGCAGAAGTCCGGCTGGGGCACTTTGGCTGAAATCGAAGCGAAGAAATGGATCGAGTGCCAGCCGTCGTTTGACACAGCGCATTACATCAACGGCTTTGCCTACCGCGATGGCAAGTTCCGCTTCAAGCCAGACTGGCAAAAGGTGCCTTACGCCAAGGATGGCATGATGGGACCATGGCAGGACATGCCGACATTGCCGGACCACTGGGCTGTCAACGAGATGCCGGACAAGGGCCATCCGTTCCGTCTGGCGACATCACCGTCGCGCAGTTATCTGAACTCAACATTCACCGAGACTCCGGGATCGCAAAAGCGCGAGGGCATGCCATCCATGATGATGCATCCCGATGATGCGCAGCGGTTAAAGCTGGCCGATGGCGATGAGGTAATGGTTGGCTCACCACGCGGTGATACAGTGCTGGCTGTGCGCCTGTTCCCCGGTGTGCAGCAGGGCGTGGTGATCGCAGAAGGCATTCACCCCAACGGCACGCACAAGGGCGGCAAGGGCATCAACACATTGACGGATGCCGCACAGGTCGCACCGTTTGGCGGCGCGCCTTTCCACGACAACAAGGTGTGGATCAAACCGCTCACAAGTTGAGAGCGTAAGGTGTGGGTGCTTGCGCAAAACAGCATCCGTCCTTACGCATAGACTTGTGACCACTCACTTGCCCGAAACCCCGCTTGTTGCCCTTGACGGCATCGTCAAGCGTTTTGGCTCATTCATGGCCAATGATCATGTCTCACTGACCATCCGCCCGCAAGAAATCCATGCGCTGCTTGGTGAGAATGGCGCGGGAAAATCCACGCTTGTCAAAATCCTGTTTGGCCTGATGCAGCCTGATGCAGGTGAAATCCGCTGGCTGGGGAAATCCGTGCGCATGCCCAATCCGGATGCCGCCCGCAAGCTGGGCATTGCCATGGTGTTTCAGCACTTCTCACTGTTCGAGAATATGACCGTGCTGGAGAACATCGCTCTGGGTATTCCCGGTGCGAAAGCTGATACGGCTCTCGCAAAAGAGGCGACAACATTGGCAGAGCGTTATGGTCTGGCGATTTCGCTTGATGCCCCTGTCTGGAACCTCTCAGCCGGAGAGCGCCAGCGCATTGAGATTATCCGCTGCCTGTTACAGAAGCCAAAACTGCTTGTTCTGGATGAACCAACATCCGTGTTGACACCGCAAGAGGCTGAAGGGCTTTTCCAGACACTGGAACGGTTGGTAGAAGACGGTGCCAGCGTGCTTTTCATTAGTCATAAACTCGATGAAGTCCGGCGACTGTGCTCAGCCGCCACTATTTTGCGTGGCGGCAAAAATGTTGCGATGGCTGATCCTCGCAGTGAATCTGCGCAGTCTCTTGCCGGGTTGATGGTCGGCAGTGATGTCGACGAAGTGCGCCGCAGCGCACGCGCCAATGCTTCCTCACAACTGGTGCTGGATATCGCCAATCTCACAGTCAAACCGGCGGATGTGCATGGTATTACCCTCAAAAATATTCAACTGCAACTTCATGCTGGAGAGGTTGTCGCAATTGCTGGCGTTGCTGGCGCTGGACAGAAAGAATTGTTTGCAGCGCTGTCAGGTGAAGAGGGGCAGGTGACGGCTGGCAGCATCACGTTGCTCAGTCAGGATATCACCAGCTCCTCGGTTGAAGAGCGGCGCAAACGGGGTATGGCGCTGGTGCCGGAAGAACGACTGGGGCATGCCACATTGCCCCGTGCCGCGCTGTCCGACAATCTCGTGCTCAGCCTGCCGCATGCTGAATCTGCCCCCCGTCGTGGCGTGCTGAACGGGCGCAATCTGCTCTCACGGCTAAAAACAATCGTGCAGACATTTGATGTGCGAGCCAGCGCTGAAAATCCGGAAGCACGGCGTTTGTCCGGTGGCAACCTGCAGAAATATGTCATCGGCCGCGAAATCCTGCGCAAGCCTCGCCTGCTCGTGGTCAACCAGCCAACATGGGGCGTGGATGCGGCCGCAACCCAGCACATCCGCAAGGCGTTGATGGACATGGCAGCTGAGGGCGCAGCAGTCCTTGTGATCAGTCAGGACCTCGATGAAGTGTTCCAGATTGCGGATCGCATAGGCGCGATGCACGACGGCGCTTTGAGCGAGGTGCGACCCATTGCGGATGTGACGCGCGAAAGCATTGGCCTCTTGATGACCACGGGGCAGGGGAGCGCGCAGCATGCGGCTTGAACTCACCCCGCGCGAGCATGTTTCCACCTTTCGTGAAATGATCACGCCCGTTTTTGCATTTGCTGTCGCATTGGCGATTGGCGGCATTGTTGTCTGGCTGATGGGCAAATCTCCGGTGAAGGCGTTTGATGTTTACGTGACCCAACCCCTGACGCAGGGTTGGGCCATTCAAGAAATTCTGCTCAAGGCCACGCCTCTGTTGCTGATCGCGATTGGCCTGTGTTTTTGCTACCGCGCTGATCGCTGGAACATTGGCGCGGAGGGCCAGTTTGTGATCGGCGGATTGTGCGGCGGCGGTGTTGCGATTGCCACCCACGGCATGGGAGCATGGTGGATTTTGCCATTGATGCTGATGGCCGGGACAGCTGGCGGTATGCTTTATGCGGCGATACCTGCTTCGCTTCGCAACCGCCTTGGCGTCAGTGAAATTCTCACCAGCCTGATGCTTGTCTATATCGCGCAGTTGCTGCTGGACTATCTCGTGCGCGGGCCATGGCGTGATCCCAAGGCCTTCAATCTGCCCCAAACCGTGAACTTTGATCCGGCAGCCACATTGCCAGCGCTCTTCACTGGTGGGCGCGTCCACTGGGGATTAATCTTCGGCCTGTTGGCGGCGCTCATCGCCTGGTTTGTCCTATCCAGAACGCTCTTTGGCTTTGCTGTGCGTGCCACGGGCGAAGCGCCGAAAGCAGCGCGGTTTGGTGGCTTTGATGAGCGGCGCGTGACGCTCGTTTGCTTCCTCATTTCTGGCGGGTTGGCAGGTTTGGCCGGTGTATCGGAGGTGGCTGGCCAGATCGGGCAATTGCAGCCATCCATCTCACCGGGCTACGGTTTTACGGCGATCATCGTGGCATTCCTCGGCCGGTTGTCGCCGCCTGCGATTGTTCTTGCAGCCTTCGTCATGTCCATGATTCTGATTGGCGCAGAGAACGCCCAGATAGCGCTGAAACTGCCCTTGGATCTGGCGCGTGTGTTTCAGGGCCTTTTGCTGTTTTGCCTACTGGGCGGCGAGGCACTGACACGCTATCGCCTGAGTTGGGGGAAGTAACCCATGCCCTTCTGGCTGCTTGTTCTCCTCACTGTCATCACCGCCGCAACCCCATTGATGATTGCAGCCCTCGGCGAACACGTGGTGGAGCGCGCCGGGGTGTTGAACCTTGGTGTCGAAGGCATGATGATCATTGGTGCAAGTGTCGCCTTTGCGGTTGCGATTCTCACTGGCTCATCGGTTCTTGCCATTCTGTCCGGCATTGGCGCAGGCACACTGCTTTCAGGCGTCTTTGCATTGTTTGCCGTGTGGCTCGCAGCCAATCAGGTGGCGGCTGGCCTGGCGCTTACCATTCTGGGTGTTGGAGCTGCCAATCTGATTGGAGCTGGTTTCATTGGCATGAAGCGCGACACCATTCCCTCGCTCTGGATACCGGGATTGTCAGAACTGCCGATTGTCGGAAAGCTGTTCTTTGGGCAGGACCCGTTTGTCTACGCAGCCTTTGCTCTC
The DNA here is from genome assembly GCA_051649305.1 of Beijerinckiaceae bacterium. Lineage (GTDB taxonomy): Bacteria > Pseudomonadota > Alphaproteobacteria > Rhizobiales > Beijerinckiaceae > JADCCX01. The sequence goes on along the minus strand of JBOFGV010000027.1, from coordinate 13,781 downwards.
GCGATTGGTGTGGCCTTGTGGCTGAAAAATGCCCGTGCTGGCCTTGTGCTGCGCGGTGTAGGCGAGAACCATGCTTCAGCTCACGCCATAGGCCATGATGTGCGCAAAATCCGCACATTGGCAATTCTGTTTGGAGGGGCCTGCGCCGGGTTGTCAGGGGCGTATCTCTCGCTGATCTACACACCGTTCTGGTCTCCCGGTATGACAGCAGGCCGGGGCTGGATTGCCCTGGCCATTGTGGTTTTTGCAGGCGGCAGAATTGGTCGCCTGATTTTCGGGGCCTATCTCTTTGGTCTCATGAGCGTGTTGCAATTGCATGCTCAGGCGGGAGCCATTGGCCTGCCTTCGCAATTGCTCTCGTCATTGCCTTACATAGCAACGATTCTGGCGCTTGTTGTGCTGGCCATTCGGGACCGACGCGGGCAGGGGGCTGCAGGGTCGCTGGGGCAACCGTTCATACCTGACAGATAGCCTTTTTGGTCAAAATGCCGGTGTTTCAGGCTTCAAAAGACAATCTGACCCCAGCTCAAACCTCGCTTGGCTTGACATTGGACGCAAGCCGGTGTCGTGCGGTTGCAGATTAAACGTCAAACGAGATCACAATGACGAGAACAGCATTCGTATTTCCGGGGCAGGGCAGTCAGTCCGTGGGTATGGGAAAGGCCTTGGCAGAAGCATTTCCTCAGGCGCGCGCGGTTTTTGCCGAGGTCGATGCGGCTCTGGGAGAAAAACTTTCAGATACGATGTTTGAAGGGCCATTGGAAACGCTCACGCTCACAGCCAACGCCCAGCCAGCCTTGATGGCAGTCAGCATGGCTGTGGTGCGTGTGCTTGAGGCGGAATCTGGCCTTGATATCGCCAAGGCAGCTTCCTGCGTCGCCGGACACTCCTTGGGAGAATATTCTGCCCTCGCAGCTGTTGGCTCGCTGTCTATAGCTGATGCCGCGCGCCTTCTGCGCATTCGTGGCAATGCCATGCAGCAGGCTGTTCCAGTCGGCGTCGGTGCCATGGCCGCAATGCTTGGCCTTGAGTTTGACGCCGTAGCAGCCATCGCGAAGGAAGCAGCTCAGGGTGATGTCTGTGATGCTGCCAATGATAACGGTGGCGGACAGGTGGTTGTTTCCGGGCATAAGGCTGCGGTTGAGCGTGCCATTGAACTGGCACAGGCCAAAGGTGCAAAACGCGCCATGCTGTTGCCGGTATCAGCTCCATTCCATTGCAGCCTGATGCAGCCAGCCGCAGTTGCCATGGCAGAAGCGCTTTCCAAAGTCACCATCAACAAGCCGATTGTGCCGGTTGTCGCCAACGTAAAAGCCGGTTTTGTCTCTGATCCCGCTGAAATTGCTGATCTTCTCGTGAAGCAGGTGACAGGGACTGTGCGCTGGCGCGAGAGTGTGCAGTTCATGGCAGGCGAGGGTGTTTCACGCTTTATCGAGCTTGGCTCAGGCAAGGTTCTCAATGGTCTGATCAAGCGGATTGCGGATGGTGCAATCCTTGGCGCTGTTGGCACCCCAGCCGATGTCGCGGCCTTTTCCCTGAACTGACGGAGTGCAACTATGTTTGATCTCTCAGGCAAGACAGCGCTTGTAACTGGCGCATCAGGCGGCATTGGAGCCGCTATCGCCCGTGCGCTGCATGCACAGGGTGCTGTGGTCACCCTTTCTGGCACAAGGCGTGAGGCGCTGGACGCTCTTGCCACAGAACTGGGTTTGCGAGTGCATGTGGCAACAGCTGATCTTTCCGACCGTGCTTCAGTTGAAACCTTGGTTCCTGCCGCAGAAGCCGCTATGGGCAGCCTCGATATTCTGGTGAACAACGCGGGCCTGACCCGCGACGGCCTGTTTATGCGCATGAAAGACGATGACTGGGACAAGGTTCTGGCCGTGAACCTTACAGCTGGTTTTGTGCTGTCGCGTGCCGCTTTGCGCGGCATGATGAAGCGCCGCCATGGGCGCATCATTGGCATCACATCCGTTGTTGGCGTTACCGGAAACCCGGGACAAGGCAATTATGCCGCGTCCAAAGCAGGCATGATCGGCATGTCCAAGTCTCTCGCAGCAGAGGTGGCCAGCCGTAACATCACAGTCAACTGCATTGCACCGGGCTTCATCGAAACCGCGATGACGTCTGAACTGAACGACAAGCAGAAAGAAGGCATTCTGGGCAGTGTTCCCATGGGTCGCCTCGGTGCAGCCCATGAAATTGCTGCCGCGACCGTGTTTTTGGCTTCGTCGGAAGCTGCCTACATCACGGGGCAGACAATCCATGTGAATGGTGGTATGGCGATGATATGAGGACTTGGATATGAGAATTTGCTGCTTAATCTGCAGATTCCCGTGTCTAACGTCATTCAAGGGTCAGGATTTTTTGGTTGGATGGTTGCAAAGCATCGCGTATTTGCCACAATCACCTGCCGAGTATCACAGTGTTTATCAGGGTAAGTTATGAAGTCTGGCTGTATGGGAAGAGTTAGCTGATGTCAGGGGAGCGGTTCTCCACGGTCGCAGTACCACCTGTCGTGATGAGCGAGCCTGCGCCTCCCTCCAGCGGCCGTCGCTGGGCACCGCGTGGCGCGCGTGAATCATTGCAGCCTGCTACGCCGCCCGAACCGCCCCAACCGCCAAGACGGCGGCGTAACGGTGGTGGTTTTCTGGGTAAACTCAGTGCTTTTTTCACTTTGCTTGTGTTCGTTGCCGCCGCAGGCGCAATTGCTGTCATCTACGGCCAAAGTCTTTTGAACGCACCGGGTCCGCTGAAGCAGGACAAGGTTGTGTTCATTCCCCGCGGTAACGGACCCTCAGCCATTGCCGAAATTCTGGAACAGGAAGGAGTCATCAATCAGGCTCTGATGTTCGAGATTTCGCACCTGATGGCAGGGCGCCCAACGCTGAAATTCGGAGAGTATCAGTTCAAGGAAGCCGCTACCTTGAAGGACATTCGCGAAGTTCTGATGGAAGGAAAATCCATTCAGCATTCCGTGACAGTTCCAGAAGGCTTGACCAGCGAGCAGATAGTCAATCGCCTCAAAGAAAACGAAATCCTTGTTGGTGAAATACGCACCATACCGCGTGAAGGCGTCCTTCTCCCGGATACCTACCGCTTTGAGCGCGGAACAAGCCGTGAGCAAATCATTGCCCGCATGGAAAACGCCCAGAAACGTGCACTGACCGAGATTTGGGCGCGCCGCAGCGGAGATATCCCGGTGAAGACGCCTAACGACCTCGTGATTCTGGCCTCCATTGTTGAGAAAGAAACTGGCCGCTCCGACGAGCGCACCCGTGTTGCGTCAGTCTTCGTGAACCGCCTGAACCGCGGCATGCGTCTTGAATCTGACCCCACGATCATTTACGGCCTCGTTGGAGGCAAAGGCTCATTGGGGCGCGGAATTTTGGCCACTGAAATCAGGCAGCCTACGCCTTATAACACCTATGTTATCAATGGCTTGCCGCCAGGTCCTATAGCAAATCCCGGTCGCGCTTCGATGGAAGCAACAGCCAACCCTTCCAGAACGCGCGATATCTTCTTCGTCGCGGACGGCACTGGCGGCCATGCTTTTGCCGAGACCTATGAACAACATCAGCGCAATGTTGCCCGTTGGCGTCAGATTGAAAGCGGCAATGCTCCGCCGCCTGCTGCTGCACCAGCCCCCGCCGCGCCTGCGCCAGCAGCCCAGCCAAGGCCGGGACAGCAGCGCTCGGATATTGTTCCGCCAGCTTTTGAAGTGCCTGCACAGGTTTTGAACCGCCCGCAGCAGGCCGCCCAGCAGCAACCAGCAAGGCGAGATGCTCCTGCAAATCAATTGCCGGGAAGCACGTCGGCTTATGCCATTCCCGAGGTTCCGCTGGATGTTTTTGCTCCGCCGCCCCTGCAGCAATTCAACCCGTCGCGTGTTGATGAGGCTGGTCTTGCCCCACAGCCGGGTGGCGTTGAGAGCTATCCCGTCGCTCCCGGACGCCGTCAGACCATGCAGCGCAATGCCAATCAGGCGGGCAGTGCTCCCGGACCTTTGGTACAGAACACCTTTGCGGATTTGCCTCAGCAATCAGATGCAGATGTTGCGCCACAGCCTGCACCACGGCGTGGTCCTCAACGTGGCTTTGACGCTGTTGAGGGCACAAGCCGGGATCCTTTGCGTAACAAATCTTTTGATCTGAACTCTCCCAAGACTGTCCCATCCCTCCGCTGATTGCATTGGCTTCTTCATGGCACTGAGCAGTATGACAGGTTTTGCCCGCTCAGCGGGGCATGCCGGAAATGTCTCGTGGTCATGGGAAATGAAGTCTGTAAACGCGAAAGGTTTTGACCTTCGGCTTCGCTTGCCCGGCGGTCTTGATGGCGTGGAAACTGAAGCCCGCCGCATGATCGGCACAGTTGTTGCACGCGGAACAATCCACGCGTCTCTTGACTTTATCCGCGGTACCAGATCCGCTGAAATCAAGATCAACGAAACTTTGGCTGCAGAGCTCGCGCAAAAACTGCTTTCGGTTGCAAAAACAGTTGGCCTGCAACCACCATCGTTTGATGCCATTCTGGGCGTGCGCGGTGTTGTCGAAGTCACGGAACAGCAGGACACGGATGAGCAGCGCGCTGCTCTGGCTGAAGCCGTAACAACCTCACTTGAAGAAGTCATCGTCGGATTGGTAGCAGCACGCCAGTCTGAAGGCGCGGCACTTGCTGTCATTCTGGAAGAAAAATTGTCGGCTATAGAAACGCTGGTGCTTGCAGCGGATGCTCATCCCTCCCGCAGTGCTGACAGTGTCAAAAGCAGGATCAGAAGGCAGATCAATGATCTTCTGGGCAACAGCGATGCCTTGGACGAGCAGCGTCTGCATCAGGAAGCGATGTTGCTGGCTGTCAAGGGCGATGTCCGCGAGGAGCTTGACCGGTTGAAGGCGCATGTTGAGCAGGCGCGACAACTGTTTGCCCGTGGTGGTGCCATTGGCCGCAGACTGGATTTTCTGGCGCAGGAGCTTTCACGGGAAGCAAACACTTTGTGTGCTAAATCCAGTGACAGCGGATTGACGGCCATTGGTTTGGACCTGAAAACGCTGGTCGAGCAATTTCGCGAACAGGTTCAGAATGTCGAGTAACGACAAGGATAAACACAAGGCCGACCGAATGGGAGTGCTGCTTGTGATCGCATCTCCGTCAGGTGCAGGCAAATCGACGCTCAGCCGGTTGCTGCTGCAGGACGATGGCAATATCCAGATGTCAGTCTCAGCCACAACCCGCCCGCGCCGTCCCAGTGAGGTTGACGGTGTGCACTATCATTTCGTTTCCCGAACAAGGTTTGAATCCATGCGCTCCGGCAATGAGTTGCTGGAATGGGCTGAGGTGCATGGCAATCTTTACGGAACCCCGCGCGCGCCAGTCGAGCAAGCAATTGCCGAGGGCAGGGATGTCCTGTTCGATATCGACTACCAGGGCACTGTGCAGCTTTACGAAACCATGCGCGAGCACATTGTCAGCGTCTTTATTCTCCCGCCAGATGCAGCAACCCTTCAGTCGCGCCTTGAGCGCCGGGCAGAAGACACGCCTGAGGTCATCCGACGCCGGTTGCAAACAGCGCGCACGGAATTACAGCACTGGCATCAGTTTGATCATCTGATCGTCAATACGGATCTTGGGGAAGCCTACGCCACGCTGAAGTCGATTCTGGCAGCCGCCCGCTCCACACGTAACCGCAATGATCGGTTGGGCCGAAGTGCCGAAGCTATTGGTGCTGAACTCGAGCGTATCCTGAATTCAAAACAGTAATGCTTCGAGCGACTGTTTATCAAAGCTCATCCAGCGTGTTGGCCATGCGCAGGAAGCCAGCAATATCAATTTCCTCTGCCCGAGCCTCCGGTGCAATGTCAGCCAGTCGCAACAGTTCAGCGACATCACAACCGAGCGACTTCAGAGATTGCCGCAACATCTTGCGGCGCTGCCCGAAAGCCGCCTGCGTGATACGCTCCAGTGTTTTCATGCGGCAAGGTGCGAGGCTTGCTCTTGGTATCAGCTGCACAACGCTCGACATCACTTTGGGTTGGGGAACAAAGGCTGACGGCGGCACGTGGAACATGATTTTGGCTTCCGCCCGCCATCCCGTCAAAATGGACAGGCGGCCATAATCCTTGCGCTCGTCTGTTGTTGCAACCAGCCGTTCTGCATACTCCTTCTGGACCATAACGGTGATGGATTCATACCAAGGTGGCCAAGGCTCTGCCTGCAACCAGTTGATGATCAGGGGACTGGCGACATTGTATGGCAGGTTAGCGATGATTCTGGTTTTTCTGCCTTGCGCCAGTTCCCTCATATCATGCTTCAGCGCATCGCCGAGATGGACTGTCAGTTGTCCGGGATAGTGTGTGCTGATCTCTTCGAGTGCAGGCAGGCACCGCTCGTCCATTTCTATGGCTGTGACTTGCACGGCACCCGCAGCAAGAATGGCGCGTGTCAGTCCACCAGGGCCGGGGCCAATCTCGATGATATGATAGCCTTCAAGACTGCCAGCACTTCTGGCAATGCGGGATGTTAGATTGAGATCAAGCAGAAAGTTTTGCCCCAGTGCCTTGCGGGCTGACAGACCGTGACTGGCAATAACGTCCCTGAGGGGAGGGAGTGAATCAATCTGCGCCATGCCTGAACGAAATCACATGGGCCAAACGCATGGACGCCGCAGCATCAGCGTTTGATTTCCACTTTGGAACGCAACTCGTTCAGATAGGCGTCTGATCCGCCTTGCGTGCGCTTTTGTTGCATTTCCTGCTCGATGGTACCGCGCAGGGCAATGCGGTCTTCGCGGTCTTTCTTTTCGCAAACCGCAAGCATTTCAATGCCTTGCTCTGAGCGGTATGGCGGAGAAAGGCGACCAATCGGTGTCTTCTGCAAGGTATCGTTGAGTGCTTTTGATATCTCTGAGGAAGAGCGGCTGATGCGCTCGCGGACGGCCACATCGCGCAAGGTACGCATGAATTCCACACCGGTATCACAGTCAGTAAAGCGACCGCGCACAGCATTGGCATCACGTTCGCGCTGGCCTGGGTTGCTGGCCTGAGGCACAACAAACACAATCTGGCGCACAACATAGTCTGTCACGCGGGCATCACCCTTGGCAGCGCGGCGCTCGACTTCCGCATTGAGTTCAGCGTTTGACACATTGGAATTTCTGGAACGTGCACGCAGCAGTTCGCCCCACACAGCCTCGGCAGAAACCTTGGCTTTTACAGACTCTGCATCGATGCCGGCACGCCCGAGATTCTGCTCGAACTGAGCTGGGCTCTGGCGGTTGTTGCCAGCCATTCTGGACATGGTTTCATCAAGAAATGCGCTGGTAACCCGCATGCCAAGCCGACGACCTTCATTGAGCTTCACCTTGTCGTCGATCAACTCTCTTATCGCAGCATCGCGGCTGAGTGGTTTTTGAAACACAAGGCGCGAAACCAGCATGCGCTGGTCAACTTCGCGCGAAGTGATCGGTTCACCATTCACGCGTGCAACTGCTCCCTGCGCACTTGCGCCCGAGACGCTGACGGCGCAGATACTTGCACTGAGGATGGCCAGACCAAAAACAACCGCGAATGTTTTTCTCATGGATAGAATATCACCGTGTTCCGTCGGCTGCCGGAGTAGAATTGATCGACTGCCGATAGTTTAATTGTCCAAGATGTCTCAACTCAAGTCTCAGCAGGAATGTGCTTGCAGCTGTCGATCTTGCACCGAAATTGTCGGTCGTGCTGCGCTGATAATTGAACGAGAAGGTCGTGCATTCATCGATATAGCTGATCCCAAGCCCAAAGCTGTTCGGGCGGAAGGGAGTATCCTTGTACTTCACTGAATTGGCAGGGTTGGCCTGCGTCACATAAAGATCGCGATCGTAAATATAACGATCAAGGTCATAGTTGATGTTGCCGCTGACATACCAATTGTTGGGAAGGGCATACGACGCACTCCAGGCTACACCCTCACGCCGACGTACAAAGCCCAGATCTGGCTGTGCATCCTGACGCGCGTAGAGGATGTTTGTCGTCAGCGGACCAGTGACAAAGGTCGAACTGAGCTCAAGGCGCTTCAGCTTGAGAGATTCATCATCGAAGCGACCACGGGCTGCAAAAGAAATCTGTCGTGACGGAGCGAATGTAAAGCGCGTTACATAGTCTGATCGCGCCTTATCGAGACCGGAATTGGCACCAACGTTGGTCAGATCAGTATCGGCAAGGGTGGTGCCTGCCTTGAATGAATTTCTGCCGGCAAGATGATAGGATTGGCCAATAAGGACATTCGCATAGCTGCCATTGCTGAATGTGGCGGTGTATTGCGCGCCAACATTGGCACGAACGCCGCCTTCGGTGCGATCATATCCAGAGAATTTGTTGATCGAGAACAGATTGCTGTCACTGAAAACAAGGCTCTGGGCATCTTCGTTGGGCAGGCGCCCGATCTTCTGCTCATTGGGACGCACAATGATCTGTCCAATGGGCTCAAACAGATGGGTTGCGCCAGCATATGAGGCAACAAACGGATAGCGGTACTCAAGGCCGATTGTCGGCATCGCCCGAACCTGGGTATCACTGTCCTTGATGAAGTTCGTCTGTTGGCTGTTGCCAAAGAACGTATTGTTTATAGGCGTATTTGCCCCGTTGTTCTGGTTCAGTGAATAATGCGTCACGTCAACCTGTGCACTGACAAACGGAGTCCAAACTTGACCGATAGGATCGATGAAATTACGGCGCCATGACAAAGAGGCGCTCGCGCGGTTTGTGGTGCCGGCAATGCCGCGCAAAAGGCAGTTGCCCCGTGTGTAAACGGCGCAGTTTTGATATAGGCCATAACCCGTGTTGCCGAGCGAATAGTTAAAAAGTGAACCAGCACCAAACCAGCGGCTACCAACCCCTTTTGGACCGTTTTCCTGCGAGGCAAAACGCAAATTGGCGGGAGGCAGCGCACCAAAATCAGGCCGTTCGCGCGACAGGCTGGTGAAGTTCACATCCAGTGCCAGTTCGCCGCCAATGGTGTCAGGCGTAAAGCGCCTGTTGTAATCAATAACCGGATGCACAACAGGTATCTGCTTTTGCCAGTCGTAATAGGTCAATCCTTGGAAATACATGCTTGTCGCGTCAAAAAACGCGCGGTCAGTCTTGCCGCGGAGATAGACGGACGAAACAGATTCCTTGAAATAGTTTACTTGGGCTGATTCCGATCTTATGCGGTAATTACCAAGATAAAACTTGTCTGTCGTCAGATTGACGTCCCAGCCGAAATGCCAGTTCTTGTTGATCAGGAACTTGCCTGTTGTTTCAACGTTTCCACGAAATACGCGCTTTTCTGTCTTGAGAAGCGACAAATTAGGAATGCCTGACTTCCAAACAGGATCATTGGGTCCTGTTGGTGCAGGTATCGTTGTTTTGTTGGGACCAAGTGGTCCTGACAGGAAAGCACCGGAATCCATCTGGAAAATACCCGATGCCCGAATATTATAAATGCCTGTTTCCAGACGGTGACGCCATTCAATTTCGTTATGCAAACCTTGCTGGCTGTAGGCTGTCGGCGTCCACAGAAGATCAAAATGGGGTGCTGGCGCGTAGTAGATAGGCAGTGAAAAGCCAAAGCCGAGATTTGACCGGCGCGAATAGCGTGGTGTCAGAATGCCGGATTTGCGCGTAACAGTTGGATCTGGCGCAGAGAAGAACGGAATATAAGCCAGAGGAAGGCCAAAAAATTCAATACGAGCATCTTCATAATAGATCATTTGCTCGGAGTTTTTGGCGATGATCCTGGCGGCCTTCACTTGCCACAGTGGGGGTTTCTCCGGATTGTCCTTGCAGCTGTCGCAGGCTGTGTAGATGCCGCGTTCAAAAACAGTTGTTTCACCGTCAATCCGCTCACCGCGGGCAGCACTGATCCTCTGCTTGTCCGGCATAACGACACGCAAGGAATCAATAAAACCATCCTTGAAATCATCTGTCAGTTCAAAACGGTCGCTGTAAACAATCTGGCCATTGGTCTCAATGATACGGGCATTGCCCTCAGCATAGACACGCTTGGTCTTGCGATCATAAGTGACACGGTCTGCTTCAAGTGTGCGGCCCTGATAGTAGAGCTGCACATCCCCGCGTGCTTCTACGCGTTCCTTGTCATTGTCGTAGACAACTTCTTTGGCTTCAACCAGCAATCTGCCTTTTTGAGAGCTTGCGTTCTGGCCCAAACGATCATTCAGTGTCTGGGCGTGCAAAGGCGATGCCTGACCAAGGGCGGTCAGCATTGCTATCGCGGCCACTGCGCCAAGCAGATGGCTGTTGCGCGACGGTCTAGAGCTGCAAATGCGGCCCTTCATCAACCGTCCTCTTGTTTCAAAAGCACGAGTGCCCCTAATAGACTTCCCAGAACAGGCGGAAGCCAAGCCGCAGCTGCCGCGCTTAGTACGCCAGCTGTTCCAAGATTTTCCGCTATCTGTGTGGAAACATAAAGCACGAAGCCCGCAATAACGCCACCCAAAACCAGTTTTGCGACCCCACCAAATCGAAAGAATCTTAATGAAAAGGAAGCAGCTAGAATAACCATGGCAATCAGAAGCAGGGGTTTGGCCATAAGGCTTTGATATCGAAGCTGGTAGCGGGTCGAATCAAGGCCTGCAAGCTCGAGTTGACGGATCGTTGCAGGGAGCCGCCAGAAAGAAACATTCTCTGATGATCCCAGAGCCTGCCTGACCTCGTCGCGTGTCAAATTCGTGGCAAGAAGATAAACTTCTGATTGCTGGGGCTCAACCCCCACAGACAAAATACGCACGTTTTCCAGTTTCCAGTAACCGCGCTGCAAAACTGCGGATTCTGCCTCAACGCGCTCAAGCAAAAGCCCCGGTTTGTCGAACACGAAAACCGTCACCTTCAACAGTTGCGAGCCATCAAGCGTGCTTTGCGCTGCGCGGATAATGGAACTGCCGTCGATTGAAATCTGGCGCAGGAAACGGCTGCGTGAAGCTGATTCACTGGGGCGGGAAAAGATACGTGTTTCAATGGTTTCTGCGCGTTGCTTCCACATGACTGCAAGCGGGTTATAGACCATCGTCGCCGTTGTCCCGATGATAAAGGCCACAGCCACAGCAGGAAAGCCAAACTGCCAGACTGACACACCGCTGGCACGTGCAATCACCAGTTCCAGTTTGCGGCTGAGTGTGAGGAAACCGCCAAGGCTGCCAAAAAGCACAGCAAAGGGCAGTATCTGTTCTGCAATGGTTGGTGCCCGTAAAAACGCCAGGCGCGCCAGAGTCAATGTACTGACTTGCACACCATCACCTGCGCGACGGATCAACTCGACCAGATCAATCAGATAGATGAGCGCAAACACCATCAGAAAGACAGCGCTGATGGTCTGTATGAAACGCTGCGAAATGTATCGCCCGAGGGTGTAGCCGATGCCGATCATCGCATAACCAGTTTCCGGCCACGATCCACCAGCACCTCGGCAGAACGGGACAGATTTTTGATAAACGCAGGTGTTGCAGCTGCGCCCATCATGTTGCGCCAGGCGAGCAGGCCAGCAAGGACGGTCGACAGTATAGGGACAAGATAAATCAGGGGTGTGAAAACAGCAGAACGCCCGGCAAGACTGGAGGCTCCAAATCCTGCTATACGCAAGGCGACCATTGCGATGACCGCGCCTGTGATTGCGGAGCCACGCCCTTGTCGCGTGGTTTTGGCGCTGCCAAGGGCAGCAAATCCAATCATCATGCAGGCCAGGGCATAAATCGGGTTTGCAAATCGCTCATGCAGTTCCGCCCTAAAACGACCTGCATTGACCTGAGCGTAGAGGTCTTTGTCGTTACTTTGCAGCAGTTCGAACGTGCTGCGCTCACGTGGTTTATAAATCACCTTGTCGCCATCCGCGCCAAACTGATCAAGGTCAATGGCATAGCGGTCATAGGCTACGATAGCGTTGTCCCTGCTGGCTTCCTGCTGGCGATGAACGCTGCCTTTTTCCAGAATGATATAGGTTGCACCAGCAGATTCGACGATCTGCCCACGCTCTGCGAGGTAGGTCGACTGTTTTGCGATATCGCGGGCATCGTGGATCATGATGCCAAGCATCGCTCCACTGGGGCTCTTTTCCCGGTAATGGAACGTAATCCCTTTATCGAGTGTGGTGAAACGGCCTTCCTGCAGGAATTTCGTCACCACATCCGCTTTGATTTTGGTGAGGATATCCCGAAGATCACGAAAGCTTGCCGGCATGGCGACGATGGTGATGTAGCCTATCATGATCGCTACCAGAACGGTCAGGATACCAAGCGGTTTGGCAACGCGGGTTGGCGGCATGCCGGCAGCGTTCATCACGATCAATTCGCTGTCGCCGTTCAACCGGTTCAAGGTGTAGAGCACAGCCACAAACAGCGCGATTGGTGCGATAATCATCACGAGAGCGGGCAGGGTCAGAAGCGTCACCTGCAGAAAAACAAGAATCGTCTGCCCCTTGCCTGAAACGAGATCCATCTCGCGCAGGGCCGATGAAATCCAGATCACGCCGGTCAATGCTCCCAGACACAGGGCAAAGGCTGAGGCCGCAATCTTGAAGATGTATCTCTCAAGCAGATTCATGCGTGGAAAATTCACAAAAAACATCAGACGCACATGCGCCTGACGATTCTTCATGGCCATTCCAAGGCATTGATGCAACAGCGGAAAGCGTAAGCTTCAAACTTTACGCAAAGTTTCATCAATCCTTGTAGAGAATATCGCTGTTGACGTCCCGGATGTCGGTTTTTCCGCAAAAAGCCATGGTGATATCGAGCTCTTTGTGGATGATCTCAAGCGTCCTTGTCACGCCCGCCTTGCCACCTGCTCCAAGGCCGTAAAGGAAGGCGCGCCCGATCATGGCGCTGTCCGCCCCCAGTGCGATGGCTTTGAGCACGTCCTGACCGCTGCGAATGCCGCTGTCGAGGATCACTTCCGTCTGGCGGTTCACAGCCTTTACAATGCTGGGCAAGGCCTGAATGCTGGAAGGCGCACCATCCAGTTGCCGCCCGCCGTGGTTGGAAACGATGATCGCATCGGCACCCGCATCAATCGCCATTCTGGCGTCCTCCGGGTCGAGAATGCCCTTGAGAATGATAGGGCCTTTCCACTGCTCGCGGATCCATTTTAGATCCTCCCAGTTTAGCCGGGGGTCAAACTGTTCTGCGGTCCAGGCAGAAAGCGAGCTCATGTTGTTCACGCCCTTTGCATGGCCGACAATGTTGCCGAACGTATGCCGCTTCGTGCCCAGCATGCCCATGCACCAGCGCAGTTTGGTGGCCAAATTGATCATGTTGGGAATCGTCAATTTCGGAGGGGCGGAAAGCCCGTTCTTGATATCCTTGTGGCGCTGGCCAAGCACCTGAAGATCAAGCGTCACCACAAGCGCAGAACAGCCCGCCTTCTGGGCGCGATCAATCAGGCGCGTAATGAAATCCCGGTCGCGCATCACGTAGAGCTGAAACCAGAACGGCGCTTTCGTATTGGCGGTGACATCCTCAATCGAACAAATGCTCATGGTCGAAAGGCAGAACGGCACACCAAAGGCTTCGGCGGCCTGTGCGGCCAGAATTTCCCCATCAGCGTGCTGCATGCCAGTCATACCCGTCGGCGACAGGCCAACCGGCATCGCAACATCCTTGCCCAGCATAGTCGAGCGCACCGAGCGTTTCTCGATGTTGACTGCTACCCGCTGGCGCAGCTTGATAGGCGCAAAATCGGAGCTGTTGGCGCGGTAGGTGCCTTCAGTCCATGCGCCGGAATCCGCATAGTCATAGAACATGCGGGGCACAC
>JBOFGV010000026.1:0-25377 GCA_051649305.1 Beijerinckiaceae bacterium | reverse complement strand
CAGAAACGGCACACACTGAATTTTCGGCGTTAAACCTCACCTTCACCCTGTTCGTTCATAACAGCATCGTCTGTTGCGTAACCTGGTGTGCGTCATGAGTTTAGCGCGTGCAGGAGCCATCGGCCCGAAGTCCCGGATTGAAGTATTGCGTACCGGGACTTCGGCGAGGGCTCCTTTGTCTTCTGCCTCTCCATCTCTGGAGGGCTTTCTCGACCGTATCACCCAGGGTGATTGCGTCGAAAACCTGAAGCGTCTTCCTGATGCCTCGGTTGATCTCGTCTTTGCGGACCCACCCTACAACCTGCAGCTCGAAGGCATGCTGACGCGGCCTGATGCCAGTGTGGTTGATGCCGTTGATGACGACTGGGACAAGTTCGCCTCGTTTGCTGATTACGATGCCTTCACCCGCGCCTGGCTGGTGGAATGCCGCCGTGTGCTGAAGCCGCAGGGCACGCTCTTTGTCATCGGCAGCTATCACAATATTTTCCGCGTCGGCACAGCGTTGCAGGATATCGGTTTCTGGTTGCTCAATGACATCGTCTGGCGCAAGGCCAACCCGATGCCCAACTTCCGTGGCCGTCGCTTCACCAACGCCCATGAAACCATGATCTGGGCCAGCCGTGATGCCAAGGCGCGCAACTACACTTTCAATTACGAGGCGCTGAAAGCCGGCAATGAAGATTGTCAGGTGCGGTCAGACTGGTACATGCCGCTATGCACCGGTGGTGAGCGCCTGAAGGGCGAGGACGGCGCGAAGGCGCATCCCACCCAGAAGCCGGAAGCGCTGCTGGCCAAGATCATCATGGCGGCATCGCATGCCGGTGATGTGGTGCTGGACCCGTTCTTTGGCACCGGCACAACTGGCGCTGTCGCCAAAAAGCTTGGCCGCCGGTTCATTGGTCTGGAGCGTGATCCAACCTACATCATGCATGCCGAAAAGCGCATTGCTGGTGCTGAACTGACCGATGCAGCCTTGCTGATGGCCCCTGCCACCAAGCGTGAAGAGCCGCGCGTGGCTTTCGCCTCAGTGGTTGAAGGCGCGCTGATTGCACCGGGCACTGTCTTGACCGACACCAAGCGCCGCCATCAGGCGGTTGTGCGGCCAGACGGCACGATTTCAGCCAATGGCATCGTGGGTTCCATCCACAAGATAGGCGCTCTGGTGCAGGGCCTGCCTGCTTGCAATGGCTGGACCTTCTGGCATCACGAGACAGCAGGCAAGCTGGAGCCGATTGATATGGTTCGGACGGTTTATCGTGCTGCTATGGCGAAGGCGGCGTAGGTTTGCACCTTTCCTTCTCCCCTTGCGGGAGAAGGTGCCCTGCAAAGCAGGGCGGATGAGGGGTAGTTGGTTGTTCTTTAGTGGAAACTTCTTAGGCTCTGCATCAAATTGTCAATCAAAGTCGAACACATCGCCCATCGGTTCGCCTCCGAGTTCTTTGGACGAATGCCAACTCACCCATAAGGGCTCAGTTACCGAGGCAGATTTTATGAGAGCATTTGCCAGCGCTTTACCGAGCCAATCGGCTTGAGGGGCCAGCTTGTGTTCAATTACAAAACAATCGATCCGCCAGTGCGGAAGAATACCCTCGGCTTGAAGGGCAGGACGTGATGTGAAATAGCGGCCAATCGGCGTAGACACCGACCCACCCTGGCTATTCCTCAAGATATGATAGATCAACCCGCTATGGAAAACGCCTACCTCATCGGCCTCGATATAGAATGTGGGGTCTAGAGCGAGAGTGCGCATGAATGAAAACACCAGTTTTGCGATTTGTTAAAATCGGCACATTAAACGACGTGAATATTGATCTGTAACAAATCAAGTCACTACCCGCCATGGTGCAGAAACTCTGACTTCTGCACTTGAGAAATACAATCAGGCCACGTGCGACAACCCCTCATCCGACCTTTGCTGGCGCAAAGGCCACCTTCTCCCGCAAGGGGAGAAGGAAGAACCAGAGCTAAACAAAACTCACAGGATCGATATCCACACCCACGCGGATGTTGCCTTTGATCTTCGGCGCATTGGCCAGCACACTACGCAGG
The DNA here is from genome assembly GCA_051649305.1 of Beijerinckiaceae bacterium. Taxonomy (GTDB): domain Bacteria; phylum Pseudomonadota; class Alphaproteobacteria; order Rhizobiales; family Beijerinckiaceae; genus JADCCX01. Next base: position 23,328 of record JBOFGV010000026.1, on the reverse strand, counting down.
TATCCCTGCAAATCACCTTCGCGCGGGCCGCGTGCCAGAAGCCGGAAACGGTAGCGCCCACGGATCAGCGCAATTGGTGCTTCGGCGGGGCCTAGCAACGACAGGCCATCCCAGCGGTTGGCCGCAGCACTTTCACCGTGCAGCAGCATCATGCCGGTGCGGGCCAAGGCGCGGGCGTGGTTTTCTGTCTCGGTGCGGTCTGATCCAGAGACGACGATGCCCGCCATGCGCCCGAAGGGCGGCATGTTGGCTGCGCGCCGCATGGCAATTTCCTCTCGGTAGAACCGCGCCGTATCGCCCGAGAGAATGGCGCGCATCACGGGGTGATCAGGATCATGCGTCTGCACCATGCCGTGGCCTGCTACATCGCCGCGCCCGGCGCGTCCTGTAACCTGTTGCAGCAGCTGGAAGGTGCGTTCGGCAGCACGCGGATCACCGCTCGAAAGGCCGACGTCAGCATCGACAACACCCACCAGCGCAAGCCCGGGAAAGTTATGCCCCTTCGCCACAAGCTGTGTGCCGATGACGAGCTGGAACTCGCCCTTGGCCACGGCCTCAAGCTCCCGGCGCAGGCGCTCCGTGCCGCCGGGAAAATCCGATGAGAGCACGATGGTGCGGATGTCCGGGAAAGCGGCAGCGGCTTCCTCTGCCAGACGCTCCACGCCGGGGCCGCAAACCGTCAGGCTGTTTTCGGTGCCACATTCCTCGCATTTCTGCGGTGTGCGCTCGATGTGCCCGCAATGGTGGCAAACGAGGGAGCGCCTGAAGCGATGCTCCACCAGCCAGCTGCTGCAGTTTGGGCATTGCCAGCGGTGGCCACAATGACGGCAGAGCGTGAGGGGTGCGTAGCCGCGCCGGTTGAGGAAGAGGAGCGCCTGATCACCGGCGGCGAGTGTCTTCGTAATCGCCTCACGCAGGGGCGTAGAAATCCAGGTGCCCGGCGGCATGGGGTTGGCGCGCAGATCAATGGCCGACAGCTTGGGCAATGTCCTGCCGCCAAAGCGCTCCGGCAGCATCACATGGGCATAGCGGCCCTGTTCGGCGTTTACCTTGCTCTCGATGGAGGGCGTGGCGGACGCGAGAATGACAGGGCAATTCTCGATGCGCCCGCGCACCACGGCCATATCCCGCGCGTGATAATGCACGCCGTCATCCTGCTTGTAGGCCTGCTCGTGCTCCTCATCGATGATGATGAGGCCGAGCGTCTGGAACGGCAGAAACAGGGCCGAGCGCGCGCCGACAATCACTTTGGCATCGCCACTGGCAATGGCGCGCCAGAGCCGGTCTTTCTTGGTGGTTGCAACACCGGAATGCCATTCCGCCGGGCGCACGCCGAAGCGCTTTTCAAAGCGCGCCAGAAACTGTGCTGTCAGGGCAATCTCTGGCATCAGGATAAGCGTCTGCCGGTTCTGCCGCAGGGCTTCGGCGACAGCCTCGAAATAGACCTCTGTCTTGCCGGAGCCTGTGATGCCTTCCAGCAGATTGACCGAGAACTTTGCGGCTGCAACAGAGGCCTGCAAGGTGTCAGCGGCTGCCTGCTGCCTCTCGCTCAATTCCTGCGATGCTAACGACGGATCAGGCACCGCCGCCACCGCCTCCATCGGCAGAGCTATGGCCTCGAAAATCTCGGCATCCACCAGCGCATCGATAACGCCGGTTGATACACCGGCGGCGCGCGCCAATTCGCTTTTGGGAAAGGCAAAACCGCCCTGTGCGGCCAAAATCACACGGCTTCTGGCGTCTGTCAGTTTGGTAGGCGTGTTGCCGGTAAGGCGAACGCCGTAGCGCGGCTTTTCAGCGCTTGCCTGTTCCGGGTCGCGCATCGCCATGCGTGCCACCATGCCCTTGGGTGCAAGGGTATAGGCCGCCATCCAGTCGATCAGTTTGCGCAGGTTGGCGGAAAGCGGCGGCCAGTCATAGCGGTGCGCCACGGCTTTCAGGTTGCCACCGCTGCCCGCGGGTTCATCTGGATCACGGTCCCAGACAACGCCCAGTGTTTCGCGGTTGCCAAGCGGTACCTTGACGAGATCACCCGGTGCCAGCGCCATGCCTGCAGGCGCGCGATAGCTGTACGCCTTGTCCAGCGCCAGCGGCAGCAGGATATCCACGACTGTGGACCCCCGCGCATCGGCGGGAACAAACAGGTCATTGATGTCAGGTGAATCGGCCATGCTTCATCTCGCTTTAAGCCTATTCGGCCATAGTAAACCATGCTGATTTCACATGACGTGCAGGTTGAAGTGCAATCCTGGCTGGCGCACCTCGCCAGTGAGCGGCGTTTGGCCGCCAAAACGCTGGTGGCTTATCAAAGCGATACGCAGCAGTTTCTGGTGTTTCTGGCAGGATATTGGGGCGGCGCGCCAAAGCTGGCTGATCTCGCGGCGCTGAAACCGGCCGACATCCGCGCCTTTCTGGCAGAGCGCCGCCGCAACGATATTGAAAGCCGCACGCTGATGCGCCAGCTCGCAGGCTTGCGGTCTCTGTTTCGCTATCTCGAACGGGAAGGCAAGGCTGTGTCCTCGCCGGTTTTGGCAGTGCGCAGCCCAAGGCTTTCTCCCGGCCTGCCAAAGCCAGTTCCGCCGATGGCTGCGCGTCAGTTGACCGATGCTGATACGCGCGCTGGTGAGGAGCGGCCGCAATGGGTGTTGTCACGCGATGCGGCTGTGCTCGCGCTGCTTTACGGATCAGGCCTGCGCATCAGCGAGGCGCTGTCTTTGCGGGCTAAGGACAGGCCCGGCGCGCGAGATGGCATCACTGTGACAGGCAAGGGCAACAAGACGCGAGGCGTGCCGATCTTGCCGCAGGTATCACGCCTGATCGAAACCTACGTTGAGCAGTGCCCGTACGATTTGCCGCCGCAGGGGCCGCTGTTCGTTGGCGCACGCGGTGGGCCGCTTAGTCCGCGTATCATCCAGCTGGCGATGGAGCGGTTGCGCGGCGCGCTCGGCTTGCCGGACAGCGCAACGCCCCACGCTCTGCGGCATTCATTCGCCACGCATTTGCTGGCGCGTGGGGGTGATTTGCGCACCATTCAGGAGCTGCTGGGCCACGCGTCATTGTCCAGCACGCAGATATACACCGCTGTTGATATGAATCGCCTGATGGCGAGCTATCAGGCGGCACATCCGCGCGAGCAAAGCGCAAAAGTGCCGGTTTGAGGAACATCTGAAATGCCAGCGTTTCTGTCTTCGCCCGCCTTCTTGCCCATTCTGCTGCTGGCGGGCTCCAATATCTTCATGACGATCGCCTGGTATGGCCATCTAAAATACAAGTCAGCGCCGCTCATAGCCGTCATTCTGGCCAGCTGGAGCATCGCTTTTATTGAATATTGTCTTGCGGTGCCGGCCAACCGCATCGGTCACGGCTACTATTCAGCCGCAGAGCTGAAGACGATTCAGGAGGTGATCACCCTCGTCGTCTTCGCCGGATTTTCCGTGTTCTATCTGAAAGAACCGCTGACCCTGAACCACCTGATCGGCTTCAGCCTGATCTGTGCCGGAGCATGGTTCGTGTTTCAGGCCAAATAGATCCTGACCCGAGGCTCAGATCAGGCCGTTGTCAGTTGCCAACTGCTTGAGCGAGACGAGCGGGCGCGGGCCGACATGGGAAATGACTTCCGCAGCCGCCAAGGCTCCGAGACGCAGGGATGTGACTGTGTCGCGTCCGGACGTATGACCGAAGAGATAGCCAGCGGCGAAGAGATCACCGGCACCAGTCGTGTCCACCAGCTTGGCAACAGGGTATGCCGGTGCGGCAATGGTTTCTGACCGCGAGACGGCAATGGCGCCCAGTTCCGAACGGGTGACAACAGCCAGACCAACATCGTTGCGGACTGCAGCAACAGCGGAGTCAAAATCCGAGGTGGTGTAAAGCGACTTCAGCTCTGATTCATTGGCGAAGACGATGTCTACAACGCCCGAACGCATGAGTTCCAGAAACTCTGCACGGTAGCGGTCGACGCAGAAGCTGTCCGACAATGTGAGTGCAACCTGACGACCAGCGGCGTGCGCAATTTGGGATGCCTTGCGGAAAGCATCCTTGGCAGCGGGGGGGTCCCAAAGGTAGCCTTCGAGATATGTCACCTTGGCGGCTTCAACGGTTGCCCTGTCCACATCATCCGGGCCGAGCTGTGTGCAGGCACCAAGATAGGTGTTCATGGAGCGCTCGCCATCAGCCGTTACCAAGATCATAGAACGGGCTGTTGCAGGGCCAGAGGTCGAGGCAGCAGTAGCAAAGTCAACGCCGATGGATTTGATGTCGTGGCTGAACAGGCGGCCCAGTTCGTCGTTGCGAACCTTGCCAAAATAAGCTGTGCGGCCACCGAAGGATGATACGCCTGCAACTGTGTTGCCTGCCGATCCGCCGGATGTAACAGTTGCTGGTCCCATGGCGGCATAGAGATGCTCAGCACGTGGCTCATCGATGAGGGTCATGCCGCCTTTCTGGATGCCTTCCTTCACCAGAAAAGCTTCATCAGCAGTGGCAATCAGATCAACAATGGCGTTGCCGATGCAAAGAACATCGTAGCGGGACTGGGACATGGGGTTCTCTGGGTAAAAAGAAGGTTGCGCCCGTTCTCACGGCTGGCGCGCAAGGTCAACCCTGAGGCTCTGTTCTGGTGCGCACTGTGCGGTAAAAATCAGCCGGAAAGCGCTTCAGCGCGCTGTTTTGCAGCAGCCACAGCCCTTTCCATTAGGGGCATCAGGCCATCCCTGGCCATCAGCACTTCGAGGGCAGCGGCGGTTGTGCCACCGGGGGATGTCACGTTCTGGCGGAGCTTGGCGGCTGTTGTGGCGGCGTCGCGGAACATCAATTCGCCAGCACCCTCGACCGTGGCGCGGGCAAGGCGCATCGCGAGATCAGGCGGCAGGCCAGCCTTTGCGCCTGCTTCTGCCATGCATTCCACGAGGTGAAAGACATAGGCGGGGCCAGAGCCGGACAGCGCTGTGACGGCGTCAATCAGATCTTCCGAGTCCACCCATTCCACCCGGCCGATGGCCGAGAGCAACTGGCTGGCGAAGGTCTTCTGTTTGGCAGAAACTTCCGGTGAAGCTGCACAGCCGGTAATGCCACGGCCAACTGCTGCTGGTGTGTTGGGCATGGCACGGATGACAGCCTGCAAGGCGGGAGCGCGCGCCTTGATGTCTGAAATGGTCTTTCCAGCCAGCACCGAAATCAACAGGGTGTCTGCGTTCGCGGTTGCCTTCAGAACATCAGCTGCGGCATCCAGTGTTTGTGGTTTGATCGCCAGCACGATCACATCCATTGCGCCAATGCTATCCACCGGTGGGGAGAGGCGCAATCCCGGCCCTGCAAGCTCCAGCATCCGGGCGGACGGGGCAGGGTCCATGACCGTGATCTGCGATGGCTTCATGCCGTTGCCAAGCCAGCCTTCCAGCATGGCTCCGCCCATTTTGCCGGCACCGATCAGCAGAAGTTTGGGGGATTTTGACATGAGAGCCCTGCTGTATTTCGTTCGTATCAGAGGATTGGCGTGCCGGTTGGTGTTGGCGGCAAGCCAAGATGGTTGGCCACTGTCGCGCCGATATCAGACAGGGTCGCGCGCCGTCCAGCGGTTCCAATGCGGCTTATGGCCCCTGCCATCAAAACCGGCACACATTCGCGCGTGTGGTCCGTGCCGCGCCATGTGGGGTCATTGCCATGATCGGCGGTCAGGATCAGAAGATCGCCCGGTTGCATGGCGCGCTCAATTTCCGGCAGGCGGCGATCAAAGGCTTCCAGCGCTGCAGCATAGCCCGCAACATCGCGGCGGTGGCCGTAGTCCGTGTCGAAATCTACGAGATTGACAAACATGAAGCCGCCATCGGGCAATGTCTTTAGCGCATCAATCGCCATGGTGATGTGCTCGTCATTCGACTTGCCCTTGCGCACCTCACCCACGTTGCGGTGGGCAAAGATATCGCCGATCTTGCCGACAGTGACGATAATGCGCCCTGCATCGGCTGCTAGATCAAGAATGTTGTTTGCCGGTGGTGGCATGGCAAAATCCTTGCGGTTGGGCGTGCGCTTGAAATCCGCTTTTGTGCTGCCCAGAAATGGACGTGCAATCACCCGCCCGATGGACAGCGGGTCCACCAGCTTGCGGCAGATCTTGCAAAGCGCGTAAAGCCGCTCAAGGCCGAAATGCTCTTCATGTGCTGCGATCTGGAGCACGGAATCGACCGAGGTATAGAAAATTGGCTTGCCGCTGCGGATGCTTTCCTCGCCAAAATCCTCGATCACGCCGGTGCCGGAGGCATGCCGGTTGCCCAGGATTCCGGGCAACTCGCCCTTCGCGATGATCGCTTCCACCAGCGATGCTGGAAACGAGGGGACCGTATCAGGAAAATAGCCCCACTCGAACGGAACCGGGCAGCCTGCGATTTCCCAATGGCCGGACGGCGTATCCTTGCCTTTGGAAATCTCGATGGCGGCGGCGGCAAGGCCGCGGCTGGGCTCTGCCTTAAAGCCCAGTGCCAGTGTGCCTGTTGCCAGTTTTCCTGCAGCGCCAAGGCCCAGCGCATCCATATGCGGCAGGTTCAGCAGGCCTGAGCGCAAACCGCTCTGGTTGCCTTTTCCATCCGCGCAGGCCTTCGCGATGTGGCCAAAGGTATCGCTGCCAAGATCGCCGTAGGTTTCTGCATCCGGCGCACCGCCAATGCCAAAACTATCGAGAACAATGATGATGGCGCGAGACATGACTTGAGCTTACTGCGAGACGGCGGCTGTGGGAACAGCCTCGTGGCTGAAAGCAGCAGCCAGCAGCGCCTTTGTGTAATCCGTTTGCGGATTGGCGAAGATATCCGCCGCAGGGCCAGCCTCTACCACCTTGCCGTTTTTCATCACGATCAATTCATTGGCCAGCGCCCGCACCACCTGCAGATCATGGCTGATGAAGAGATAGGCAAGGCCGCGTTCTGCCTGAAACTTGCGCAGGAGATCGACGATCTGCACCTGCACAGTCTTGTCCAGCGCTGATGTTGGCTCGTCCAGCACAACAAATTTGGGGTTGAGCGCCATGGCGCGCGCAATGGCGATGCGCTGGCGCTGGCCGCCGGAGAACTCATGCGGGTAACGGTCCATCGCCGCTGGGTCCAGGCCTACATCATGCAGAGCCTTGGCCACGATCTCGCGGCGCTGATCGTATGTCAGGCCCTTGTCCTGCACCATCAGGCCTTCTTCAACGATCTCGGCCACGGACAGGCGCGGCGAGAGCGAGCCGAAGGGGTCCTGAAAGACGATCTGCAAATCCTTGCGCAGCGGGCGCATGTCTTTGAACACATGGCCATCAATGCGCTGTCCCATGAAGACGATCGGACCATCGGAACGGATGAGCCGCAGGATGGCCTGCCCAAGCGTGGTTTTGCCAGAGCCAGATTCACCGACAACGCCGACGGTTTCACCCTCACGCACAACCAGAGAAATCTCGTCCACGGCTTTCACATGGCCAACTGTTTTGCGCAGGAAACCTTTCTTGATCGGGAACCAGATCTTCAGCTTGTCGGTTTCGACAATAACCTTGCGGCTGGTGTCGGGGCGGGCGGGCCTGCCCTTTGGCTCCGATGCCAGCAGCGCCTGCGTATAGGGATGCTGCGGCTTGCTGAAGACTTCTTTCACCGGGCCAGCTTCCACAATTTTGCCCTTGCGCATGACGCAGACATTGTGGGCGAGCTTGCGGACAATGCCGAGATCATGGGTGATGAACAGGATCGCCATGCCATGCTCGGCCTGCAACTTCTTCAGCAGCACAAGAATCTGCGCCTGAACCGTGACGTCAAGTGCGGTGGTCGGCTCGTCGGCAATCAGCAGGTCCGGCTCATTGGCCAGCGCCATGGCAATCATCACGCGCTGACGCTGGCCGCCGGACAACTGATGCGGATAGGCGGTCAGGCGCTCCTCGACATTCGGGATGCCAACCTCTTTGAGAAGCTCGATGATGCGGGGGCGGACAGCATCGCCCGATGCTCTGCCGTGGAGTTCAAGAATTTCACCAATCTGCGTCTCGATGGTCTGGAGCGGATTGAGCGATGTCATCGGCTCCTGAAACACCATGGTGATGTCATTGCCGCGGATGGCCCGGAGCTGGTCTTCGGATGCCTTCAGCACATCCTGCCCCTTGAACAGGATTTCGCCTGAAGGATGAGACGCCGCCGGATAGGCCAGAAGCTTGACGACGGAGAGGGCCGAAACGGACTTGCCTGAGCCAGACTCGCCAACAATGGCGAGCGTCTCGCCCTTTTTCAACTCAAAGGAAATGCGGTCGACAGCCAGCGTCTCCTTGCCGCCCTGACGGAAGACAATGGAGAGATCACGAACGGAGAGGAGGGTATCACTCACGCAAAAGTCTTTCGTGGATCAAAGGCATCGCGCACGGCCTCGCCAATGAAGATCAGCAGGCTCAGCATGAAGGCAATCACAAAGAAAGCGGTCAGGCCAAGCCAGGGTGCCTGCAGGTTGGATTTGCCCTGCTGCAGCATCTCGCCGAGGGATGGCGAGCCGGGCGGCAGGCCGAAGCCGAGGAAATCAAGGCTGGTCAATGTCGAGATCGAGCCATTCAGAATAAATGGCATCATGGTGAGTGTGGCGACCATGGCGTTGGGCAGCACATGCTTCACCATGATCTTGGCATTGGACAGGCCCAGCGCACGGGCTGCCTTGACGTATTCCAGATTGCGGGCGCGCAGAAACTCTGCCCGCACCACATGCACAAGCTGCACCCATGAGAAGAGCAGCAGAATGCCCAGAAGCACAAAGAACGACGGCGTGATGACGCTCGACAGGATGATGAGGAGATAGAGCGAGGGCACGCTGGTCCATATCTCGATGAAGCGCTGAAAGATCAGGTCCGTCCAGCCGCCGAAATAGCCCTGCACCGCACCGGCGGCGATGCCGATGATCGAGGAAACAATAGCCAAAGTCAGGCCAAAAAGCACGGAGATGCGGAAGCCGTAAATGACGCGGGCCAGCACGTCGCGGCCACGATCATCGGTTCCAAGCCAGTTCCACTCGATGTCGCGGCAGGTGGAACCGCCGCGCTTGGCAGCCATGGCTGCGCAGTCACTGTCCTTCAGGCGCCATGTCGGCGGGCTTGGAGCGGGCTTGGGCAAATCGAGATTGATGGTGGTGTAGGAGAACCGGATGGGCGGCCAGATCATCCAGCCGTTCTTCTCGATTTCATCCGAGATCACGGGATCGCGGTAATCGGTTCTGGCCAGAAAGCCGCCGAACTTTTCTTCCGGATAATTGACCATCACGGGAAATAGCAACTCGCCTTTGTACTGCGCCACAAGCGGGCGATCGTTGGCGATGAACTCGGCAAAGAGCGTGGTGAAAAACAGGAACAGGAATAACCAGAGCGACCAGAAGCCGCGCCGGTTGGCTTTGAAGTTTGAGAGACGGCGCTGGTTGATAGGCGTCAATCGAATCCAGCCCTTCTGCTCCTGTTTGGGGGCAAGAGGGGCTGTGTCATCTGCTGTCAGAACGGAGGTTGACATCACTCAGACCTCCCGCGCTTCAAAGTCGATGCGTGGATCGATCCAGGTGTAGATCAGATCAGAGATCAGGCTAACGACAAGGCCAATCAGCGCGAAGATATAGAGGTTGGCAAAGACCACGGGATAATCGCGGTTGAGCGTGGCCTCGTAGGACAGCAACCCCAAGCCATCAAGCGAGAAGATGGTCTCGATCAGCAGGGAGCCCGCAAAGAAGGCATGCACGAAAGCGGCCGGAAAACCCGCAATCACGATCAACATGGCATTGCGGAAAACATGTCCGTAAAGCACCTGTCGCTCGGACAAGCCTTTCATACGCGCGGTCAGCACGTACTGCTTCTTGATCTCATCCAGAAACGAGTTCTTCGTCAGCAGAGTTGTGGTGGCAAAGGCCGAGAGCGCCATGGCAGTCAGCGGAAGCGCGATGTGCCAGAGATAATCCAGAATCTTCCCTGCCAACGACAGTTCCGCGAAGTTCTCCGATGTCAGTCCTCGCAGCGGGAAAATCTGGAAGAATGATCCGCCTGCAAAGAAGACGATGAGGATGATCGCGAACAGAAATCCGGGGATCGCATAGCCGATGATGACGATGGCGCTGGTCCAGATGTCGAAAGTGGTTCCGTCTTTCACTGCTTTTCGGATGCCCAACGGAATGGAGATGAGATAGGACGCCAGCGTCATCCATAACCCCAGCGTGATGGAAACCGGCATCTTCTCCTTGATCAATTGGATCACGCTGGTGTCGCGGAAATAGCTCTTGCCGAAGTCAAAGCGGGCGTAGTCCCACAGCATTTTGCCAAAGCGCTCATGGGCAGGTTTGTCGAAGCCAAACTGCGCCTCAAGCTGCTTGATGAATTCCGGATCAAGCCCTTGCGAACCGCGATAGGCCGTATCACCGCCGCCGCCGCCAGTGAGATCACCGCTGCCACCGCCAATGCGTGATGCAGGATCTGTGTTGTTGCCCTGTAATTGCGCGATGACACGCTCCACCGGACCACCGGGCGCGAACTGCACGATCACGAACGACACAAGCATGACGCCCAGAATGGTCGGGATCATCAGGAGCAGGCGTCTGGCTATGTAAGCAAGCATTGGCTTCCGTTCGGATGAGTCAAATCTGTCAGTGCCGAATCAGTTGGCACATGATTCGGCATCAAAGCCCCAACTTCTTAGCTTTCTCTTGATCAATCCACCATGTGCTTGCAACCACGGTCAGAAAACTCGAGGTGGGGGCAAAGCGCGGTGCTTTTTCGGGTTTGCCGAACATGTCCCAATAGGCGAGCCAGGCGCTGTCGTTGTGCCAGGCAGGAATCATGCTGCGGGTGGCGCGTAACACGCGGTCCAGCGCTTTGCAGGCGGTGTTGAGTTCCTCGCGGGTTTTGGCGCGGCCAATGATGTCAATCAAGGCATCGGCTGCAGGGCTGTTGATGCCAGCGATATTGCGTGAGCCTTTGCGGTTCACGCCCTCCGAGCTGTAGACATTGCGCAGGGAATCGCCCGGCGTCAGCGAAGCGCCCATATTGCGCATGGTGATGTCGAAGTCGAAGTCATCCATGCGCTTTTGATACTGCACAGCGTCCACTGTGCGCATCGTGGCATCGATTCCAAGCAGCTTGAGGTTCTTGACCAAGCCACCGGCGTGGGGCTGCAGGGATGGGTCAAAGTCCAGCAACTCAACCGTCAACGGCTGGCCGTTGGGCAGCTTCATCACATTGCCATCGCGCTTGCAGCCTGCCTCTTGCAGGAGCTGTCCTGCACGACGCAGAACAGCGCGATCCTGTCCTGATCCATCGGTGACCGGCGGCACGAAAGGCTCGCCAAACACCTCGGCAGGCAGATCCTTGCGGAAGGGTTCGAGCAAAGCGATCTCTGCCGGGGAGGGCGTCCCGGTTGCTTTCATCGGGGTGTTTTCAAAGAACGAATGCGTGCGCTTGTAGGAGTCGAACATCAGGGATTTGTTGGCCCATTCGAAGTCAAAACACAGGATGATGGCTTCGCGCACGCGCACGTCCTTGAACTTGTCGCGCCGCATGTTGATGTGCCAGCCCTGAATGGAGGTGGCTCCGCCCGAGCTGATCTTCTCGCGCACGACACGGCCATCCTTGGCAGCAGGGAAATCATAACCAATCGCCCAGTTGCGGGATGTATGTTCCTGCCGCATCGTGAAGGTGCGCCCCTTGAAGCCTTCGAAGGCCACTGTGCGATCACGAAAATATTCGTAGCGCAGCTTGTCAAAATTGTTCTGGCCAACATTCACCGCGAGATCCTTGCCCCAGTAGTCCGGCACGCGGTCCATCTCGATAAAGCGGCCAACCTCAAAGCGCCCGATTTTGTAAGCTCCGGAACCGAGCGGCGGTTCCAGCGTCGTCTCTTCAAAGCTCTTCTGCGTGTAGTAGGCTTTGGAAAAAATCGGCATCGCCGCCACAGTCATGATCAGATCGCGGGGCGGATCAGGCTTCAGCTCAATGCGCACAATGTCCTTGGCTTCCGCCTCTGCGGCCACGAGATCGCGCAGCAATTGCTGATAGGATGGATGGGCCTTGGTCTTCATCAGATCGAGAGAGAAAACCACATCCTCCGCCGTGAGGGGCGAGCCATCATGAAACCGTGCTTCCTTGCGCAGTTTGAAGCGCCATTCCGGCTTGCCTTCGGTGCGCATCACCTTTTCTGCGACAAGCCCGTACATCGCATCAGGCTCGTCCGAGGTTGAAGCCATCATGCTGTCGAAGATGGCACCCACACCTGCAGCACCTTCACCCTTCAGAATGAAGATATTAAGCGAGTTGAAGGTGTTGAAGCTCTGGTTGCCGCCGACAGAGGAAATCTGCAGCGAAAGCGTTCCGCCTTTGGGTGCTGCAGGGTTCACATAATCAAAATGTTTGAAATCAGCCGCATATTTGAGGTCGCCGAAGGTTGATATTCCGTGGCGGGCTTTTTCCCAGTCTGTGCTGGCATAAGCGGGCAGAATGGAAGCTGTGGCGGTGACAGCAGCACCTGCCAGAACAGAGCGGCGTGAGAGAGAAGTCCCCAAAGGCCTGTGCTGCTTCATTGTCATGCGCTCCATCGATATGTTTGGTGCAAATCGGCTGCCCCAGAGATAGTGCGTTCGCTGCCGCAAAGCCATGGTTCTATTTGCGGGCAGATTTGGCGGCCTTCTCGGCATCCCACCACCAGAGCGAAGGGAATGCTGCCCCGCCATGGCTTGGCATCATGTCCGGACGGCCAAAGCGATTCCAGCGCGCCACATATTCCTTGTCTTCCACAGCAACCAGCGTGCTGAGATAGTTGGCGCGCAGCACACGATCCAGCAACCGCCCGGCGGCGATTTTCTCGGGTCTGTCAGCTGCCAAAATCAGGCGTTCAGCGAGGGCATCAATCACGGGATTGCGCAAGCCGCCCAGATTGTTGGTGCCGCGCTTGTCGGCACTGCTGCTGCCCCAGTATTCGCGTTGTTCGTTGCCCGGCGCATGCCCCTGCACCCAGGCATGGACTACGATGTCAAAATCGAATGTGCGCAGGCGGTTCTGGTATTGCACATCATCCACCACGCGCATGGCTGTGCTGATGCCGAGTTTGCCCAGAGAATCGGCATAATTCGCGGCGACACGCTCCATGGCCACATCTTCCAGCACAAACTCGATGTGCAGCACCTGTCCGCGTGCATCCACCAGCTGCCCGTCTTTCAGCGTGTAGCCTGCCTGTTTCAGCAGTTTGAGCGCTTCATAGAGGTTGGCCCGCTGAGAGGGCTGTGGAAGCTCATCGACGGCTGCCCGCAGCTGAGCTTCGGATGGCGCACCCGGCAGTGTGGCCAGCAGATCACGCTCCTGCGCGCTCAATGGACCTTTTGCCTCGAAATCGGTATTCGGAAAGTAAGAAGCCGGACGCGACAGCATGTTGTGGAAGACATTACGGTTCATGTCATCAAAGCTGTAGGCCAGCGACAGCGCCTTGCGCACACGGACATCCGTGAACTTGTCGCGGCGCTGGTTGAAGATGAACGACTTCACGATGCCGAGCCGGTTGATTGGATAGGCATCCTTGATCACGCGACCCTCGTTGGCTCCCGCGAAGTCATAGCCCACAACCCACGACTTGAGGCTGAGTTCCCGGCGCACATCAATCTGATCCGCCTTGAAAGCCTCGAACATGACTGCGGCATCGCGGAAATATTCCACCTCAAGCGTCTCAAAGTTCTCTGTGCCAACGCGCACCGGCACTTTGCTGCCCCAGTAGTCCTTCACCCGCTGATAGGAAACGGAACGCCCCGGCACGAAGGCTTTCAGTTTGTAGGGACCGGAACCCAGCGGCGGTTCCTGTGTTGTGGTGCCCACATCGCGCTTGCGGCCTTGCGCGTCTTTCCCCTCCCACCAATGCTGGGGCAAGACGCTCATCTGGCCGATGTAAAGCGGCAACGAGGCGTCGCCCTTCTCGCTGAAGGTGAAGTGCACTTCCCGGTCTGAGACTTTTGAAACGCCGGTCACCTTGAGGAACTGGCGGTTGAACTGGGGTGAAAGGCGCTTCCAGGTGTGGAAGGAGAAGACTACATCGTCTGCGGTAACGGGCCTGCCATCATGCCAGCGCGCTTCAGGCCGCAGACGAAATGACGCGGATGAGTAGTCATCGGGATAGGCGACGGACTCGGCGATCAGGCCATATTCTGTCGTTGGCTCGTCCAGTGTCGGCCAAAGCAACGGCTCGTAGATGTTGAGGAGATAGGCTGCGAGGTTGCCTTTGACGCCGCTGATGAACGGGTTGAAGTTATCAAATGTGCCCAAAGCGCCGATGCGGACACGTCCGCCGGGGGTGGCTTTGCCGCTTATATAATCTGGTTTGCTGAATCCAGCGGGGTATTTCGGAGCGCCGGTCAGCGAAATGCCGTGACGCCAGACGCCCTTTTCAGGCGACTGCGCGAAAGCGGGCGATACAGTGTCAGGCGTGAGAGCAAGACAGAGAACCAGCCAGACAATAAAAGTTCTTGCCCACACGGAAAACATACTCAGGCTTTTATCATTGCAACCTGAATGGCATCTAAACCCGATTAAATCTATTTAAAATGCAAAGGGCCGGATAACCGGCCCTTTTTCATTCACAGATTTTGCACGGCTTCGTCCGTGGATTATTTTGGTATGGCAATTGGAGCGTCAGACAGGCCGTTGAGATAGGCGATCAGATCTGCGCGGGTCTTCGGGTTGGAAATACCGGCGTAGGACATCGATGTGCCTGCCAGATAACCCTTGGGGCTTTCGAGGAACTTGTCGAGAGCTTCAAAGCTCCACTTTTCGCCCTTGGCAGCGACACCTTTCAGGGCTGCAGAGTAACCAAAGCCAGCAACCTGGCCCTTGGCTCGCTCAACAACACCCCACATGTTGGGCCCGACCTTGTTGGCACCGCCCTTGTCTGGTGTGTGGCATGTGGCGCACTGCTTGAAGGTGTTCTCGCCCTTGGCCTTGTCAGCAGCAGCCAGACGAACCGCGATGGGTTCAACTGCAACAGCCGCCGCAGTTGTGCTTGAAGCTGCAATGCCTGTCGGCAGTTCATATCCAGCCTTGGCAGCTTTCTTTTCGGCGAAAAGCAATTCGCCACCAAAGCTTACCAGCATGACGAATGTCAGCGTGCCCAGTACCGCGCCTGCGATTTTGTTGAATTCGAAGGAATCCATGTCCCTCATCTCCAGCGTTTAACAAAGCACCGTAGCGATGCGAAGGCCGGTCATACCACCAGCTATTTGAATTTGCGCTTCAATAACCGCTTTGCAACGATTTGCGCAACCCGTATCAGCGTAAATCCCATGCTACCTTTTGACGCCAGATTAACAATCCGGCTTTTGTTGCAAAAAACGCAGTAAACAGGTGTTTTTATGTCTGATCCACTGATTGTCATCCCCTCCCGCATGGCGGCAACACGCCTGCCCAACAAGCCTCTTGCGGATATCAACGGCAAGCCGATGATCGTGCATGTGTTCGAGCGCGCCATGGAATCAGGCGTGGGGCCTGTTATTGTGGCCACCGACAGCGTGGATATTGCTGCTGCGGTCACTGCCGTTGGCGGGCGTGCTATCATGACAAGGGCGGATCATCCTTCAGGGTCAGACCGGGTGCATGAGGCTGTGGAGAAGGCTGATCCTGATGGCCATCACGATGTGATCGTCAATCTGCAGGGGGATTTTCCGACTATAAATCCATTCTCAATCGCCATGGCCGTGCCGCCGCTGGCTGATCCCCAGGTCGATATCGCCACACTGGCAGCCGAAATTGTGGATGAGGACGAGCGCACCGCGAGTTCGGTCGTCAAGCTGATTGGCAGCACCAATGGCCCAAACCGCATGCGTGCGCTGTATTTCACCCGCGCCACTGCACCAACCGGGCCGGGACCGCTCTATCATCACATCGGGCTTTATGCCTATCGCCGCAAGGCGCTGGCGCGGTTTGTCTCGCTGCCGCCATCGCCGCTGGAAATCCGTGAGAAGCTGGAACAGCTGCGCGCGCTGGAAGCTGGCATGCGGATTGATGTCGCCATTGTTGACGAAGTGCCGCGCGGGGTGGATACACCCGGCGATCTCGTGCTTGCGCGCGAAATTCTAAAAGCCAAACGGTAGTTGGCCAAACCATGTTTGGCCAAGAGATAGTCGGAAAGTTTGTAGCATGAGCAACAAGATATCATTTCAGGGCGAACCGGGCGCAAACTCGCACATCGCCTGCAATGAAGCCTTCCCCGGGATGGAGCCCATGCCTTGCCCCACATTCGAGGACGCATTTGCGGCTGTGCAGGACAAGCGCGCGGCTTTGGCGATGATCCCGATCGAGAACTCGATTGCTGGCCGCGTGGCTGATATCCATCACCTGCTGCCAACTTCGGGCCTGCACATCATTGGTGAGCATTTCCTGCCCATCCATTTCCAGATGATGGCGATCCCCGGTGCAACGCTCCAGACGATCACCGATGTCTACAGCCACGTCCACGCCATCGGGCAGTGCCGCAAGATCGTCCGGAAGATGAAGATCAAGGCGCATGTGGCGGGCGATACTGCGGGCTCGGCCCGTCAGGTGGCAGAGTGGAACGACCCAACCAAGGCCTCTTTCGCGCCACGCCTCGCTGCAGGCATCTATGGCCTCAATATTCTGGCTGAAAATGTGCAGGACGAATCCAACAACACCACGCGGTTCGTCATCCTGTCGCGCAAGCCAGCGGCACCCGAGCGCACTGGCGCGCCGCTCGTCACCAGTTTTGTCTTCCGTGTGCGCAACGTTGCGGCTGCTCTCTACAAGGCGCTGGGCGGTTTTGCCACCAACGGTGTCAACATGACCAAGCTGGAAAGCTACATGGTGGAAGGCCAGTTCACCGCGACGCAGTTCTATGCGGAAGTGGATGGCCATCCGGATGACACAGGGCTGAAAGCGGCGCTTGAAGAATTGGCATTCTTCTCGAAAGAGCTGCGCATTATCGGGGTTTATCCGGCGCACAGCTACCGTGAGGAAGCCGCAAAAGCGAACAGCCGATAGAGCTACTCCACCTTGATGCCGGTTTTCTGGACAAGCTCTGTCAGCACTGCCCTGTCCCGCCGCATGAAGGTTGCCGTATCAGCGGTTGACCACTGAACCGGCTCAATGACGAGATCTTCATAGCGCTTTTTGAGGGCATCCATGCCAAGCGCCTTGTTGATCTGTGCATTCAGTGTCTGCACGATCTCAGGTGGTGTGCCCGCCGGAGCCACAATCGAGGCCCAGCCGGGATAGGTGACATCCACGCCCTGTTCGTTAAGGCTTGGCAGGGATGGAAGCTGTGGCTGGCGCGTAGCGGTTGTGACAGCCAGCGCTTTCACCTTGCCTGCGCGGATGTTGCCAAGACTTGCAGCCAGACTGTCAATCATCACCTGCACCTGTCCGCTCATGACGTCGGTGGCGGCGAGGGCAGCCCCGCGGTAGGGCACATGGGTCAGCTTTATGCCGGTTGCTTGGGCAATCAACTCAAAGACGAGATGGTTGGTTCCACCTACGCCTGCCGAGGCAAAGTTGTATTTGCCCGGATTGGCTTTCATCAATTCCAGAAAGCCCTTGAGGTTATTGACCGGCAGATCAGGACTGGCGTTAAGGACCAGCGGAAAGAGGCCCAGCATAGCGACCGGGATGAAGTCTTTCTCCACATCATAGGGCAATTTTTGTCCAAGGGCCGGTGCGCCGGCAAAGCCCGCTGCAGTGGCCACCAGCAGGGTGTAGCCATCGGCAGGGCTGGCCCGCAAAGCTTCGCCCGCAATGATGCCGTTGGCGCCGGGCCGGTTGTCCGCGACGATCTGCTGTCCCGTAACTTCGGCCAGTCTTTCGCCCAGAAGGCGGGCCGCAATGTCTGTTCCGCCAGCGGGCACGAAGGGAATGATGAGACGGATGGGACGCGCCGGGAAGCTCTGCGCCCTCGCGGCTGATGGCAGCAGTCCCAGTGCTCCTGCACCCAGAAGTGCGTGCCGTCTTGAAAGACCTGACCGTTTCATCATCGCAGTCTCCTCTTCAATCCAGATTGGCAAACAAGCTCATGATATGATGCGCAATCGCCATGTTGGGCGGGGCCGTAATGCCCTTGGGATGCTCGCCTTTGAGAATGAGTTTTATCTCGTCGCGTGTAAACCACCGCGCGTCAGCCAGTTCGGCGGCATCGATGGTGATTTCACTGGATGTCGCTTCTGCAAAGCAGCCGATCATCAAGGAGCTGGGGAACGGCCATGGCTGCGCGGTGATGTAGCGCACCCGGCCCGTCTTGATGCCGGTTTCCTCGATTATCTCGCGGCGGGTGGCCTGCTCAATGGTTTCGCCCGGCTCCATAAAGCCTGCGAGGCAAGAATAGCGTCCTTCGGGAAAATGCGGAGAGCGGCCCATGAGGCATTTATCTCCGTCCACAGCCAGCATGATGACCACGGGGTCTGTGCGGGGAAAGTGCTCGCTCTTGCAGGCGGCACAAAAACGTTTCCAGCCTGCCGAAGCGCTGACGGAAGGCTGTCCGCAGTTGCTGCAGAAGGCATGGCGCTTGTGCCACATGAACATGGCTTTTGCTGTGCCGATGGCATTGGCGGTGCCGTTAGAGAACAAGCCCTGCATGACAATCGAGCGCATGTCGATCAGCTTGAGATCCGTACGGGCCTTCAGCTCGTCAAACATCAGCGGATCGATATGCACGCCAAAATGCGGTGTATCCCGCTCCATGCCCAGAAAGAGATACTGCTTGCTGTCGGAAACGGCTTCTGCCCCGGCTTTCGTAAACAACGCATCCAGCTTGCCAGCATCAAAATTGAGCACCGGTGTGTCGTTGCAAATCAGCACAAACCGGGTTTGAGGATCTTCAAGCGCCTCTTGTTGCCACCCGGCATTTTCCCTCCGCCAACCAGCACGATCGAGTGTTGCTGTGGCAAAGCCAAGGTCAGCAACCGCTGTTTCCGATACGCCATCAAACAGCGTCATGTGGTCATCTCCCGCAGTTACGTTTCTTGCAAACCCAATGGCTTCAAAGCCGCAATCATCCTGTCGAGATTTACGCCTGCCATATGCGGCGGATAGGGCTGTGCTTGCCCCACACCCCAGACAGGGCCAGGCCATGTCGCATCAGAAACAAATCGCGCAATGACATGGATATGTAACTGCCGCACGCGGTTGCCCAGAGCGCCGATGTTCAGTTTGTCCGGATTGAAGAGAGATTGCAGCGCCTCGGATACAAGGCTGATTTCGCTCATCAGCTGGTAACGTTCTTGCGGTGCAAGATCGATGATTTCTGCGAGATCAGGCTTTTGCGGGACCAGAATGATCCACGGATAACGGGCATCATTCATCATCAGCACACGGCTGAGCGGAAGCTGGCCGAGGCAGTAGGTATCGGCTTCAAGCTGCGGATCAAGGGCAAAGGCGGGGGGAAATTTGGACATGGATCAGAATCTTTCTGACCCATGGTCGCATTTCAGATGGCTTGCGGGCAAGGCTTGAAATCAGCCTGCCCGCAATGAGCCTGCATTCTTCAGAAGCTGTAGCCGAGCTTCAGCTTGGCAATGTGCCGGCTGAAGTTGTTCAGATCGAGATCATTGCGCACGCCGCGCGCATGGCCAGAGACCTGTGTGGCAAAAGTGCCGGAAACACTCAGCTTATCCGGAATCGCCTGCCAGAAGAACGTCGGGCCAATGTAGTTGGCACTGCCATTTAGCCGGTTCAGGAAAGTGCCGGAATAGGCACGCAGATGCTGGGCTTCAACGCCGACATAAAAGGCATCGTTGATCTTGGCTGATACAGCGGCACGCAGGTTGAGCGCAGAACCGCGGCACCATGCATTGGTTGAAACCGAGGCGCAGCCATTGAGGCCAAGCGTTTCGCGTGAAGACCATGTCTGGCCGTATTCCACATTGACGGCACCGAACAGACGATCAGGAATCAGCACGAAATCCGAAAGCAGTTTGAACGAGTTTGAACCAAGGCGGGAGCCTTCCGATGCAAACAGAGGAGCCAGCGGATCGCTGAGCTTGCTTTCAACCGCGCTGTAGCCGGGTTCAGCCGTCACTGTCAGGCCGATGCCGTGTGTAGAACGACCAAGAAGCTTGTACTTGAACTCGATCTGGCCACCAAAAGCGCTGTTGTTGAACGAAGTCAGCGCGTTGCGGTTGGTCATTTTAGAGAAGCCGTAGTTGAGCGACGGACCAACTTCCAGGCAGGGGAATGGCGAGGTTGAAACCTGCGCCTTGATGTTGTGGCCACCCAAGGTGCCAAAGCGCGTGCCGAATGCGCCGTTGTACTCAAGGCCGCCGCCCCATGCGCCGAGATCAGCCACATCGGAACCGGCAGAAAAGCCAAAGATGTCGGATGAGAGGCCCGATGTTTCCTTGCAGGCCTTGGAGGCTACCGGTGCGGTTGGCTTCAGCACGCGGGATGGCATGTCTGCGGCAAATGCGGGGCCTGCAGCAAGCGTGAGGACTGAAACGAAGAGGGCGGGGAGTGTGAAACGCATAGGACTTCCTTGGATGTTATTGGGAGCTATCTAAAGGAAATATGGTTAATCAACCACTCTCACTTGTGTATTGCCTGGCCTTTCAAGGTTGGAAATCTGCAAGCGTTGCCCGGATGCGACACTGGCTTGGCCAGACAGTCATCATGATGGCGGTAATCTTGTCTTGCAGAAACAGTCGCACTTAGGCGCATCATCTGCTAACCGGCCTCTCAAAGGATCAGGATTATGCCGTCGTTGTCCCGCACACGTTCTTTGACGCAGCTGCTTGAGAAAGCAGGGTTTCCGCATTGCGATGTGCCCCTGCTGCATGCGGCCGATGTGTTTCTGGATCTCTCGGGTGAGGATATTCGCAGCCGCTTGTTTCTGACGCAGGATTCTGAAGGGCGCGAAATGTGCCTGCGGCCTGAGTTCACGATTCCGCTTTGCAAGGCGCTTGTTTCATCAGGTGCGTATGAAACGGCCAGCATGTCCTACTGCGGTCCGGTTTTCAGGCACCGCGCACAGGAGAACGCCGAGTTTATTCAGGCGGGCGTGGAATCGCTCGGGCGTGTGGATTCCGAGGCTGCTGATGCTGATATTCTGGCACTGGCCATCGATGCGGCGCGGGAGCTTGGAATGCCTCAAGCGCTCGTGCGATTGGGGGACGCTGGGCTGATCAACGGTGTGCTTGCGGCCCTTGATGCATCGCCCTCCTTTGCACGGCGGCTTAAGCGGCGTCTTGCTGCTGGCAAGTCGCTTGAGGAGGCTATTGCTCAACCCTCTGCTGCAGCGGGGCTGGATCGCTTTGGTGGTGTCATGGCCGCGCTTGAAGGGGCGGGGCCAAAAGCCGCAAGTGCTTTTGTGGGCGACATGTTGATGATGTCTGGCTTGCAGGCATCGGGCGGGCGTTCTGCTGCCGAGATCGCCGAGCGCTTCATGAGCAAGGCGCAACAGGGCAGTGGTGCCATGGGTGAGAAGCAGCTGGAAATCCTCACACGGTTCCTGTCGCTCTCTGGCACGCCAGATGATGTGGCTGACCAGATGCAGCGACTGGCGCGCGAAGCGAACCTTGATCTCTCCGATGCCATCAACCGGTATGAAGCCCGCATTGGTTTCATGGCAGCCAGAGGCATCGATATCGGGCAGATAGCTGCCTCCGCGCGTTTCGTGCGCAATCTCGATTACTACACCGGTATGGTCTTCGAGATTGTTTCGCGGGACACTCAGGCATCCAAACCGCTGATTGGCGGCGGGCGTTATGACAATCTCCTGCGCAGGTTGGGTGCGGCAAAGGATGTGCCAGCCGTTGGTTTTGCAGTCTGGGTTGAGCGCTTTGATGCCCTTGCAGGGGAGGCGCTGATATGAGCGGCCGTCTTGTCATAGCAGTGCCTTCCAAAGGGCGCTTGCAGGAAAACACCAATGCCTTTTTCGCCCGCGCTGGCCTGCCGCTCAGTCAGGAAGGAGGCAGCCGCGATTACCGTGGTGTCATGCGTGATCTTCCCGGTGTCGAGGTGCTTTTTCTCTCGGCATCTGAAATTGTGGCGCGGCTCTCGTCTGGCGAGGCGCATTTCGGCGTAACGGGCGAGGACCTCATTCGTGAGGCTATCCCCGAGGCTGACACGCGCGTTGAAATGATGACGACCCTCGGCTTTGGCCATGCCGATGTTGTGGTGGCTGTTCCCAAGGGCTGGATTGACGCCAGCACGATGGAGGATCTGGAAGAGATTGCGGCGGACTTTCACACCCGCCATGGCCGCCGCATGCGGGTGGCAACCAAGTACATCAACCTGACCCGTCGGTTTTTTGCCGAGCATGGTGTTTCTGACTACAGGATTGTCGAAAGCCTGGGCGCAACGGAAGGCGCACCGGCGTCTGGCACGGCTGAGTTTATTGTCGATATCACCACTACGGGCAGCACGCTGGAAGCCAACGCGCTGAAGGTGCTTGAGAACGGCGTGATGCTGCGCTCGCAGGCCAACCTTGTTGCGTCTCTTGCTGCTGACTGGTCAACTGAAACCCGCGCTCTGGCGCGGCGGTTTCTGGCCAGAATTTCTGCCGAGCAGGAGGCCCGCACCACCCGCCAGATTCAGGTGATGGCAGACGCTGCAAAAGCTGACAGCATTGCCTCTCTTGCGGCCAAACATGGCGCTGTCCTGCGCACATCAGTAACCGCTGTGCCCATGCGGTTTGATGCTCCAAAGGGCAAGGCGGCGGCAATCGCTTCAGAGCTGATCGCTGGTGGGGCTGATCATGTTGCGGTTGTTGAAAGCAATTATGTCTTTCATGCCAACTCGCCGCTTGCGGACCAGCTTGAAGCGCGCCTTGGCGCAGCATAGCCCTAAAAAAATCGAAACCGCCCGGGGGAGGGACGGTTTCGACAAGAGGCAGTTTGAGCGGGGGATGCCCAACCGCCGGGAGAAAAGAGAACGGCAATGCTATTCTCGGATCTTTATACGGCTCAGCATTTTGACTGGATTAAGAGATATTAATATCTAAATCGATTTTATTTCTGCTGCACCAAAGTAGGGAAATACGATTTTAAAACAATGACTTGATTTCTCTGCGCATCAGATAACGTTCAATTCATGCAGGGCCTTGCCTGAAATTACACGCTCGCAGGAAAGATCGGTTAGATCCAGCGTCTGATAACGGCCGGAGACAATCAATTCTGCAATGCCACGCCCCACGGCGGGCGATTGCTGCAGGCCGTGGCCTGAAAAGCCTGAAGCAAGGTAGGCGTTGTCGATGCCGGGGACGCGTCCGATCAGTGCATTATGATCCAGCAGGCACATATCATAATGCCCCGCCCAGGCTCTGCCAGGCCGGATGTTTTCAAAGGCCGGAACACGCGCGGCCAAAGCGGGCCAGATCGTTTCCTCAAAGAGGCTCC
>JBOFGV010000025.1:0-17014 GCA_051649305.1 Beijerinckiaceae bacterium | reverse complement strand
CCGCGCTGCTACGCAGCGCAACGGCTTGGTATCTGAGTGCATGCAGACAACACAATACGCGTTTGAGCTGCGGAAAAATATGAAAAAAAGCCTTGAAAGCATCAGGATGTAAAATGCAAAAAACACTTTGGATTTTGGCGCTTGCTGTTGCTGGTTTGCTCGCGGGATGCGGTGTGCCGCCAACGCTTACAGCCAACGCGACGTATACAGAAAATTTCAAGAACGACTATTTTGACCGCAACTTGAGGTTTGCAAACTATAATCAAGCTGAATCTATCGCCGATTTTTTTGAACGTAAAATAATACGGCTTGGCGACAACGAGAACAGCAAGCTTCTGCAAATCATGACGGATTCAGGTGGTCAATGCAATACTTCAGGCGTCACCTATCGCTGCACCATTGACAGGAATTACATCTCCAATTCCTGCGCATTTGGAAAATGCTCACGCTCTAAAAGGCATTGGAACTTATCCATCAAATGGAACTCTTCAACCCAGAATTTCAAGCCCGAGGTCAGGGTTGTGATCTCCAAACTGGTCTCGATCGATCAGAGCTACTGAATAGGAAAAATGCAATATGAGCGGCAAATACAAAATTGAAGTCTGGAGCTTTCCTGTTCTTGGAGCCAACAGCCCGGTCAGTCATCGCTTTATGGTGCTGAAGGATGAGAATGGGAATTACGGCAGCATGATTCCAATCACACAGTTAGCGCGTTGAATGCAAAGTTTGTTCCGCTGCAAAGCGACGACAGCTACCGGCTTTCTTCCGCAACACTTTGACAAAAGCAAAGCAGTCCCCGCTTCGCAAAACCTCAAATCTTCGACAGAGTCCAGGCATGGGGAAAGTCCGCGTAGTCCGATGTCGTGACGCCGTTGCGCTCTGTGCCTTGATAGCTTGGGAGCGGAGGCACCACGGTGACGCGCAGCACGGCTTTCTGGTCTACCTTTAGCAGGCCGGAATGCACGGCAGCGGCACCCAGGGAAGAGTCTCTCGTATAGGTATCCGTGCCCCAGACCTGACCTTCAGCCACACCGGTGATGCGGAAATAAAAGATCGCCCCGGTTACATCGCAAAGGCCATGCATGGAGCTGGGCGCATCTGAGGCGACATAGTTTTTATCCAGCAATTTCTTCAGCTCGCGGCTGGAGAGTTTTCCCTTGCGATCAAAATAGGCGACGAGTTCCTGAACAACTTTCATGAAACAGTTCCTTTCTGCATGGTGATGACGCGGCCGTAGGGCGGCGCGAATGTGGTGGAGTCTCCCGGAACCGCCCAGAGCACGGCATAGGGCATGGGATCGGTGGGGTAGGTTATCTCGCCATCCGTGATGACGATGGTAGCGCTGACGCGCGGATCATCCGCAAGGGCCAGCAGGGCAGGCGTGAGATCACTGCCGCCGTAGCCCTTGATGTCATATTCAGCCAATTCGCTGGGGGACAGCATCTCATCTGAGGTGACTGCTGTATCGCACTGAACCACACGGATATCGTCGATGCCGGTGGCTTCGCAGAAGTCGGCAATCGCGCCCAGTGCAAAGGGCAGATCCTCGGTCATCGAGCCACTGGTATCGAGGATAACATTCAGCATCATGGAGTGGCGCTGACGGCCCGGCATCACGATATCGGTGCGTTCGGCCCCCCGTCTTGAAGCGCGCATGAAGGTGCGCTCGCCGGGCGACACGCCCTCCAGCCAGCGCTGGATTGCCACCTGCCAGGGCGCACGGTGAATGCCGCGAAGGGCCCGCACCTGTTGCTGCGAGGAGCCCGCCTGTGAACCCTTGCCGCGGAGGATGCCGAGCGCCTTGGCCATCGCCATGCCTTTGGCCGCAAGGTCACGAATGGCTTTGGCTTTGGCCGCTTGCTGCGCTGCATCTTCGGGGAACATTTCCTGCTCGCGCTTGGCGTCCAGCACATCCCCGGTGTTGCCTTTGGACGACTGGTTGGATCCTCCCAGCACCTGATCAAGGCTGATAACAGTGCCTTCCCAGACTTGGCTTTTTGACGCGGTGGAACTGGCGTTGCGGCGCATCTCCAGCACGATTTCTTCCGCCGATTTATCGCGTGCCCCCGGCATATCCAGACCACCAGCGGGAATGGCGGTGAGGTTCAGCGCGTGCCGCAGCATATCATTGATAATATAGTCGTGCGCGTAGTTGAACTCGAGGCGACCGGAGCCAACGGCACGGTCATGGGTTTTGAGTGCCAGATGCAGCAACTCATGCGCCAGCACAAAGATCAGATCGTTGGGCGACAACCGCGCTGTGAAGCCCGGATTGGCAACAAGGCGGCCTGAGGCAAAAATGCCCATGGTCGGCACACTGTCATCAAGGTTGACGCGCACCGCCGCAGCCAATCCAGCGAGATGCGGGAAGGGCACAGTGACCATGCGCAGCCCGCGCAGGATGCGCTCCATCGTCGCCTTGTCAGCGGCTGTCTTTTGGCCCGCGCTCATCCAGCGGCAACCTTGCGCATGAGATCATACATCGCAGGCTCCGCGCCAATTGCTCCCCATTTCTCGACCATGTCGGTCATCAGAATGAGCTGGTGCTCCTGTGAAATGCTGCGCAGGAACTTGTTGATGATGCGGGGCGGAAAACCATCCGCCTTGCCATCGCGGACGAACTGCCGGATGCAATCGAGAATGAACCAGCGCGCGGCGTCACCTTTGGGCAGCAGCGATGGCTCCTTGATGTAGCGCTCGATGGATTGAACCGGGCCAATGCTTTCATCCGCCAGCGCACAAAACACTGCCGCATCTTCCGGCGACAGGCGGCCATAGGCCAGCGCCCGACGGTTATCGCTGGTGAGCATTCCGGCTTTTTCCGCCATGTCCAAAGCACGCGAGAGATGCGACCATGAGCGCGGGGTGGAGAACGGCACAGGATCAGCCGGAACCGGGCGCATCAGCGCATCCGGCACTGTGCTGATGAAGCTGCGGATTTCGCGCCGCACACCGCTGCGCTGCGCCCAGCCAAGCCACTCATCCACATCGTGGCGGATTTGCAGGATGGTGACACGGTTGACGAGCGCTGAACTCATGGCGCGCACCAGTGCCCGGTCCTGCAGGCGGTTGCCCGCAGCCACAACCCAGGTGCCCGCCGGCAGCGCGTGTTCGCCCAGTCGGCGCTCAAGCAGCAGAGAGTAAAACGCCTTCTGCACATCCGGTGCGCAGGCTGGCAATTCATCGAGGAAAAGGCAGAATGGTTCTGGCTGTTCGGGCAGCAAAATGCGCGGCGGACAGAAGACAGACCGCTCGCCGACGATGCGCGGCACACCGCTCACATCTTCGGGCGCTATCTGCGTGCCCAGCAGCGAGCGGCAGGGCAGGCCCACCTCGCGCGCCGCCTCATACACCATCTCGGATTTGCCAATGCCGGGCGCTGAGAGCAGCAGAAAGCTCTGTTCCTGCGCCATGCACTGAATGAGTTTTTTGGCCTGCCGAAGTGTCACGACTTCGCTGAAGGCAGCCTGACCTGTGCTCATGCGCGATGCTCTCCCCCTGATGGCGCGCCGGTGAAGACTGCGCCGAGATGCCCGCGTTCAGTGGAGATCAAGCCACCGGGTTACGCGTTGGGAGAGAAATGCCGCGTTTGCGCTGACGCGGATGTGAAATGCGCGTTCATCTGGCGTTCATGTGGAGGGGCTGGGGGAGAATGTGGGCAGTTGCAAATGGCGGCGACTGCAAAAAAGTGAATGTTTGCCTTTCTTTGAAGCCAAGCGCTACTCAAAGATCAGCATGCCGCCCTGAACATTCGCGACGGTTTGATACGGCAGCCAGGCGATCCAGCTGCTGCCGGTGTGGGTGAGGTAGACGCCGTTGATGCCGCCATTCGTGCCAGCAACAGCGCCGATCTGACCGGAAAACGCTGTTGCAAACGACAGCCTGTCGCCAGCGTTGAAGGTGAAGACCGTGTCCACATCTCCCGCAACCAGATCGCCGGTCTCGAAGCGGTAGGTGTCAGCGCCCGTATCGCCGAAGACATAGTCGCTGCCCGTGCCGCCACGGATCAGATCATTGGCGCTCGCACCGCCGTAGATCGTGTCGTTGCCAATGCCCCCATCGCCCATCGCCAGCCGTCCGCCCCGGTCTCCAACGGCGATGACATCATTGCCCGCACCGCCAACCGCCGTATCCGCGCCGGTGATGGCCGCACCCGAAAAGTCGCCAGTGAACAGCCAGTCGTCGCCGCCATCGCCGGTCAGGCTGTCAGATCCGCCGTTGCCGAAGAGGAAATCGGCATCGACGCCGCCGATCAGGGTATCATCACCTTCGCCCCCAAGGCCGATGTTGTCCGCGCCTGTGCCAACATCAATGTAGTCAGCGCCACCTTCGCCAACGATATAGTCCTGCCCGCCAAGCCCATAGAAGTAGTTGCCGTTGGCATCGCCCAGCATGATGTCGGAAAGGACACCGGAGATGAAGTTGTTGGTGCCAATGACCATCTCGATGCCCGTGAAGTCGTCATAGGCCCCTGTTCGGTCAGCCATGAAGCCGTTGACCAGATCCGCATAAACGCCAAGCGCTCCCGTTCCAGCCGAAGCGTCGAGAATGTCAAAACCTTCTCCGCCCGTGAGGCTGTCAGCGCCTGCGCCATCTTTGAAGGTATCGTTGCCACCGCCGCCATTGATAGTATCGTCGCCTGCGCCGCCATCAATGGTGTCCGCCTTGGTCGATCCCGTGATGGTGTTGGCGAGGGCGTTGCCGGTGATCAGGACCGCGTCCGTGCCATCGGTCCAGGTGTTGAAGCTGAGCCCCGCCAGCGAGACAGTTGTCGCAGGCCCAGCCATCGTGATGTTGAGCCTGTCATTGCCGACGCCGCCGTTGATGGTGCCCGTGCCAAAGCTGCCATCCGCATGCGTGACATTCAGCGTCTTGCCAACCAGATTGATCGTGCCGTTGGAGCCAGCGGCGAACTCAAGATCCCTGATAGAAGCGCCCGCGCCTGTCACGCCGCTGATATCGAAGGTGGTTACCGCGCTTGAACTGAATTCGACCCTGTTCGAATTGGCAATGGAGCCGTCGCCTGCCAGCGCCAGCGTGCCGCCGCTCACGGTTGTCACGCCCGTGTAGGTATTGGCACCCGACAGTGTCATCGTGCCCGTGCCGGTCTTGACGAGCGTGCCGCTGCCACCGCCAGACTGTGACATCACGCCGGAGAAGGTGGTCGATGTGTTGTTACCGCCGGCGGTGAGCGCTGTATTCGATGCGGAATCGAGCACAAAGTTACCAGCGCCTGACAGCGAGCCGATGGTTTCTGAGTCGTTCGCCACGACAAGCGCACCAGACGCCACCGTCACGGATACCGAGTCGGCAAGCGCCGAGCCGCCTGTGAGCTGAAGATTCCCGGCATTCACGTTCACCGCGCCGGTGAAGGTGTTGACGCCAAACAACGCAGAAACTCCCGCGCCGTCCTTGGTGAGGCCGCCGCTGCCGGAGATGACATTTCCTGCTGCGATGATTCCCGCGCCGCCAATGGTCAGCAGGTGGCCGCCGTTGTTGATGGTGCCGTTAAGATCGAGCCTACCGGCATCCGCATTGATCCGCACGGCAGAGCCCAGCATAATCGCGCCAGCCCAGGTGTTCCAGCTGGAGATGTTGCGCAGCGCACCACCATCGGCGATGCCAGAGCCGTTCAGCGTCAGAGCCTCCGCGCCGACGTCGATGTCGATGCCGCTTGCAATGGCCAGCACGGCCCCTGCCTCCACCGTGGTGCCGCCCGCTGTGGTGCCCAGCGCTGACCCGTTCTCGATGCGCAAGGTGCCGCCGCTGACGGTTGTTGTGCCGGTGTAGGTGTTGGCACCCGACAGCGTCATCGTGCCGGTGCCGGTCTTGGTGAGATTGCCAGTAGTGGCCTGTTCAGATATCACGCCGGAGAAAGTGGTTGATGCGTTGTTGCCGCCTGTCGTCAGTGTTTTGGTTCCACCGTCGAGTAGATTGACTGTGCCAGCGCCTGTCAGCGAACCGATGGTCTCTGAACTGATAAGATCTAGAACAGCGCCAGATGCGACCGTCACGGCAACGGAATCGGCAAGCGCAGCGCCATTCCGGATTTGCAGGGTGCCGGCGCTCACGGTCACAGCACCGGTGAAGGTGTTGGTGCCCATAAGCCCCATTATGCCAGCGCCGTCCTTGGTGAGGCCACCAGTACCGGAGATCACGCCGACGAAAAGTGAACCTCCCGCGCCGCCGACGGTCAGCAGGTGGCCGCCGTTGTTGACGGTGTCGAGGAGATCGAGCTTATCGGCATCTGAATTGATCCGCGCCGCGGAGCCCAGCGTGATTGCGCCAAACCAGATGTTGTTGCCGGAAATGTTGCGCAGCGCGCCGCCGTTGGCGATGCCCGCTTCGTTCAGCGTCAACGCCTCCGCACCGAAGTCGATGCCGCCTGCAATGGCCAGAGCAGCCCCTGCCTCCACCGTGGTGCCGCCCGCTGTGGTGCCCAGTGCAGCACCGTTCTCGATGCGCAAGGTGCCAGCGCTCACGGTTGTTGTGCCGGTGTAGGTGTTGGCACCCGACAGCGTCATCGTGCCGGTGCCGGTTTTGGTGAGGCCGCTTGTGTCGCCAAATTCCGATATCCCGCCAGAGAAGGTAGTCGATGCGTTGTTGCCGCCCGTGGTGAGCGTGGTACTGCCACTGAGTGAGACGCTTCCTGCGCCGGACAGCGAGCCGATTGTTTCGCTGGCGAAGACCTGGAGCGTTGCGCCGGATGCGACCGTCACGGCAACAGAATCGGCCAGCGCAGCGCCGCCCAGGAGTTGGAGGGTGCCGGCGTTCACATTCACAGCGCCGGTGAATGTGTTGGCGCCAGCAAGCGACACGTTCCCGGCGCCGTCCTTGGTGAGGCCGCCGGTGCCTGAGATGACGTTGGTGGATGCAATGGTTCCCGCGCCGCCGATGGTCAGCAGGTGGCCTTGGTTGTTGATGGTGCCGTTCAGAAAAAGGGGACCGGCATCCGAATTGATCCGTGCCGCAGAGTCCAGCGTGATGGCGCCACCCCAGGTGTTGAGGCTGGAGATGTTGCGCAGCGCACCACCATCGGCGATGCCAGAGCCGTTCAGTGTCAATGCCTCTGCGCCGACCGTGATGTCGCCAGCGATGGCCAGCGCGGCACCTGCTGCCACCGTGGTGCTGCCTGCCGTGGTGCCCAGCGCTGACGCATTCTCGATGCGCAAGGTGCCGCCGCTGACGGTTGTCGTGCCCGCATAGGTGTTGGCACCCGACAGCGTCATCGTGCCGGTGCCAGATTTCGTTAAATCGCCGGTGCCGTCGATCACGCCTGAAAAGGTGCTTGAGCTGTTGTCTCCGCCCATAGTCAATTGTCTGCCATTCAGTATAACCCCGCCACTTCCTTCAAGAGAGCCGATGGTGTCGTGAAAGTTAAGTTGATAGTATCCTCCCGTATTGACAGTGACCCGTGCACCGTCCGCAAGTCCGGTGCCGTCAACGATTAACACAGTGCCGCCATTGACGGTTGTACTGCCGGTGAATGTGTTGCTGCCTCGTAAGTCGAAGGCGCCAGCGCCGTCCTTGGTGAGGCCGCCTGTGCCAGAGATGACGTTGTTCGCACGGATGTCTCCCGCACCTCCGACAGTCAGCAGGTGGCCGCCGTTGTTGATCGCACCATTGAGATTGAGAAACCCGGCATCCGAATTGATCCGCGCCGCAGAGCCCAGCGTTATTGGGCCATTCCAGATGTTGTTGCCGGAAATGTTGCGCAGTGCGCCGCCATCGGCAATGCCAGAGCCGTTCAGCGTCAGCGCCTCCGCGCCGACCGCGATGCCGCCGGCGATTGCCAGCGCGGCCCCTGCCTCCACCGTGGTGCCGCCCTCCGTGGTGCCCAGTGCTGACCCGTTCTCGATGCGCAAGGTGCCGCCGCTGACGGTTGTTGTGCCGGTGTAGGTGTTGGCACCAGAAAGCGTCTGTGTGCCGCTGCCGGCCGTGGTGAAGTTGCCAGTACCGCCGATCACGCCCGAAAAGGTGCTTGAGCTGTTGTCCCCGCCCGTAGTCAGATTCTTGCCATTCAGGAAAACACTACCACTTCCTTCAAGAGAGCCGATGGTGTCGTCAGAGTTAAGTTGGTAGTTTCCCCCCACATTGACGGTGACCCGTGCACCATCTGCAAGTCCGGTGCCGCCACCAATGATTATAACGCCACTGTTGATGGTTGTTGTGCCGGTGTAGGTGTTGCTGCCTCGTAAGTCGAAGATGCCAGCGCCATCCTTGGTGAGACCGCCCGCGCCAGAGATGACGCCGAGCGCAGTGGTTTCTCCCGCACCTCCTACAGTCAGCAGGTGGCCGCCGTTGTTGATCGTACCGTTGAGATGAAACGTCCCGGAATCTGCATTGATTCGCGCCGCAGAGCCCAGCGTTATTGTGCCATCCCAGGTGTTGAAGCCGGAGATGTGACGCAGCGCGCCACCATCGGCGATGCCTGTGCCGTTCAGTGTCAGCGCCTCCGCGCCGACCGTGATGCCGCCAGCGATGGCCAGCGCGGCACCTGCCGCCACCGTGGTGCCGCCCGCTGTTGCGCCTAGCGCCAACGCGTTCTGGATTTGCAAGGTGCCGCCGCTCACGGTTGTTGTGCCCGTGTAGGTGTTGGCACCCGACAGGGTTTGCGTGCCAGTGCCGGATTTCGTGAAAGAAGTGACCGGGCCAACGCCGTTTTCGATGACACCGGAGAATGTTGCCGATGCCGCGCTGTTGATGATGAAGGACGTGACAAACCCAGCATCGCCCGATGTCACTGTGCCCGCGCCCGAGAGCGCGCCGATGGTGCGATTAGTCCAGCCGTAAAGATCAAGCACACCACCGCTGGCGATGGCAAAGCCGCCGGCAAACGGCCCGGTGGTTGAAGTATCGATCCGCAAGGTGCCTGCGGTGATTTCCGTCAATCCGGTGTAGGTGTTGTTGCCGGTAAGCGTGACGATGGTGCCCGCACCCTTCTGCTCGACGCCGCCTGCACCGCTGATGATGTTGGAGAAGGTGAAGCTGTTGTTGGTGTTGAACACCACCTCGCCGCCGGATGACACAGCAATGTTGCCGGAGACCGCGCCGCTGGCTTCGGCCGCGGTCGCCCCGCCAACCACCAGTTTGCCCGCGACGGCATAGCCGCCCGCTGAAACCGAGCCGCCTGTGCGCACCACAAGGTTGCTGCCGGAGCCGATGTCAAACAAACCGCCCACGGCCAGCTGTCCTATGCCTGACACATCCACCGTTTTGCTGCCGGAGAGAAACACATACAGCGCCGCGCGACCCGTGGTTGTGACATTGACATTGCCAATGGAGATAATGGCCTCCGTTGAGGCATTTGGCGGGGTGAAAAGCAGCCAGTTGCCCGCTGTTGCCCAGTCGCCGGTGCCAGCCCAACTCCATGATGCCATTGTGAATGCCCCCCCGAGCCTCAACGACCAAAGCCGTGAGATAATGGTAAATAAAATATTAATTTTTGCCTATCATGAATAATGCTGCTGCGAAAGATCATTCTTCCCGCCAGCCGGAGAGAGCTTGTTGCTAGCAGAGCCGGGAAGAGAAACAGTCGCGGTTTTGCTCCCATTGCACACTGCCCCCTTGCATTTCCCGGCCTTTTCCCGCATAGGCACCCTCGCTGATGCGGCGCAATCCGTTTTGGTATTCGTTCGTGGAAGGGAGCTGTGCGCGGGTTAGCCGCCTGGGCACACACAACCCGTACCACGCTCTGTAACCCGGCGATTGATCGCTTTTGATGTTCTTTGCCTCTGGCTTGCCGGGGTGAGGGACGTTTTTTGCGTTAAACCGCCCCTCCAAGGAGACAGCTATGGCCAAGAAAATTGCCGGCTATGTCAAACTGCAGGTTCCGGCTGGTGCCGCGAACCCGGCCCCGCCCATCGGTCCAGCACTCGGACAGCGCGGCCTGAACATCATGGAATTCTGCAAGGCCTTCAACGCGAAGACCGCGCAGATGGAAAAGGGTATGCCGATCCCGGTCGTCATCACCGCTTACCAGGACCGTTCCTTCACC
Source organism: Beijerinckiaceae bacterium (assembly GCA_051649305.1). Taxonomy (GTDB): domain Bacteria; phylum Pseudomonadota; class Alphaproteobacteria; order Rhizobiales; family Beijerinckiaceae; genus JADCCX01. The sequence continues at coordinate 7,017 of JBOFGV010000025.1, read as the reverse complement.
TTCGAAATGAAGCTTTCGCCAGTGTCCTATTGGCTGAAGAAAGCCGCTGGCATCACAGCCGGTTCGGGCACAACAGGCCGCGGTTTCGTGGGCAAGGTGACCGTGCAGCAGATCCGCGAAATTGCGGAAAAGAAGATGCCTGATCTGAACTGCGACTCGGTTGATTCCGCAGCCGCGATGGTGACGGGTTCTGCCCGTTCCATGGGCCTCGAAGTGGTGGGTTGAGACAATGGCAAAGCGTATTGAAAAAGCCCGTGAGGGTGTTGAGCGCACCAAGCTTTACTCGCTGAATGATGCGGTGAAGATGGTGAAAGAGCGCAGCTCTGCGAAGTTCGATGAAACCATCGAAATCGCCATGAACCTGGGTGTTGACCCACGCCATGCGGACCAGATGGTGCGCGGCGTGTGCAACCTGCCTAACGGCTCGGGACGCGTGCTGCGCGTGGCCGTGTTCGCCCGTGGCCCGAAGGCTGAGGAAGCCAAGAAGGCCGGTGCGGATATCGTGGGTGCAGAAGACCTGTTCGAGATCGTCAACGGCGGCAAGATCGAGTTCGATCGCTGCATCGCCACCCCTGATATGATGGGTGTGGTCGGTCGTCTGGGCAAGGTGCTTGGTCCTCGCGGCCTGATGCCAAACCCGCGCGTAGGCACAGTCACCATGGATATCGCCAACGCTGTTGTCGCGTCCAAGGGTGGCTCGGTCGAGTTCCGCGTCGAGAAGGCCGGTATCGTACAGTCCGCCGTCGGCAAGGCTTCGTTCACCGCTGACAAGCTGGAAGGCAACATTCGCGCGTTTGTGGATGCTGTGCAGAAAGCCAAGCCAACAGGCGCCAAGGGCACCTATGTCAACCGCATCGCCATCAGCTCAACCATGGGCCCCGGCGTGAAGGTTGATCCAGGTTCGATCACAGCCTGATTGGGTTGAGTTTCGCAGAATACAAAAGCCCTCCGGAAACGGGGGGCTTTTTCTTTTTGGTGAGTAAAACTGGGATTGCTTCCGTTCTCTGGGGCGAAGCTCAGGCGCAGCGGAACAAACCACCAGCAGTCCTCGCTTTGCGGGTAGGATATGCTGGGCATGTGAGCTGGCTACTTTATGCAATTGCTATCATGCCCTCGTGGTTCACCAGGGTCACTCATGGCGGCGCTGAACCTCGCGCGAAAAACCGCGCCAGCGTTTGCCGCTCGTCCTCATCGTTCCAAGCCAGTTCCGGGGCAACAACAAAGCGGGCGATCAGGTAGCCGAGATTCAACGAGAGAAATACGCGCGCGACCGTTTCGACATTCAAGTCCCGAGCAAGCAGATTCTCTGCCTCCAGGCGCGTGAACAACGCCACAAGAGGGCGCCACACCGCCTCTTTCCACTGAACCGCGAAGCTCGCACGGATTTCATCGTCGCGCATTAACTCGACCAACAAGAGACGGGCTAGTTCGGGTGCCTGTGCTGCAGCGTCGGCTCGATGCGCAAGAACCGTTACGTGCCAGGCTTCAATGTTACCTTTGTGGGCATCAATGAGTTTCCTGAGACCGTCAAGCGATGCTGGGGCCAGGTGCCGAAGGACGGCTTCGTCGATCACGGCACGAATGAGGCCATCCTTTGATCCATAGTGCTTGAAGAGCGTGCGCTCGGTGGTGTCAGCAGCCGCTGCGATCTCACGAGTGGACGTTTGGCCAACGCCCTGATCCGCAAAGAGGCGTGTCGCGGCAGCGAGAATTTCCGCCGGTTTGGTCGGGATGGGCCCACGCCGCGCGGTGATCGGTTCGATTGACATGGAGAAACTATATAGCGAACGCTTGACATATGCAAATCGCATAAGTATAGCAGTCACTATACATTTTTCCTTCAACGAGGACACCGCCATGTCGCCCGCCAATACGCTTCCGGCTTTCGAGCCGTTCGCCGATATCCCCGCCTATCCCTCGACGCGTGCGAAACCTGCTATCCCATGGCCAGCTCCATACGCCCTTAAGGGATTTGGCTCGGCACGAACGGGAATAGAGCGTTTGCCAGACGGGCGGACGTCCTACTGGATCGTCCACGATATCGTCCGCGGCGTGACCCCTGCGATGCTTGCTTGGTGGTTCGCGAACCTGGAAGGTGATGTCGACATCGAAGGCTGCAAGGTCAATCGTTACCGCGCGTGGCATCCTTATGACCACGTCCATGCGAGCTATGCGTGGCGCAGACCGGACGGAACGGTCGGCCCTGGCGCTGCGATTCGGTTGCGGGAGTACTTAGGGGCTAATGCGAGGTTCGAGGTGAACATAACCACGCTGATCGAGAAGCTCGACGAAACCGGCTTCGTCCACAACCCTGTCGTTCACGGCGTCTCGGGCTTTGCCCGCATGGAGTACGCGTTCCATGCCGTCGAAGGCGGAACCCGTTACGAGAACTGCTTGATCGTCGGCGGCGCATCAGGATGGCGGCGGCTCCTGACGCCACTGGCGGAGCGCTTCTTCAACAAAGAAAGAGGCGTCGCCTGGTTACGCCACAACATCGAAGAGGTCGGGGCTCTCGAGCGCTTCTTGCCAGAGCTTTACCGCCGAGAGTACTCGCGATCTCAAGCTCACAGGGCTGCGGAGAGACTTCGTGCGTCGGTTTCGGATCGCCGCATTTGCCCGGAATTCGCCAAACAAAACTTAGGAGACAACCGTTGAAACCTCATCCCTGCATCCCGACCGACGGCATACTGCCTTATCTGAAGCGCACTGGCATCGTGCTCTTCGCTCTTGCTACATTCACATTGCTGCCGGTCATCCATGACCGGGTGGCCGCACCCCTTCGTCAGACCGCCGAGGCATTTCGTGAAGCAAGGCGTCAACCGCCGAAGCCATCCGAACACAGCAAGGCGGTCTTTGCCTCTGGCTTATCCTTCCGCGCAACCGCGGATTGATCCGCGCAAGACTCTCCTGGAGCAGGAGACGCCAAGGCGCGCCACATCGCGACGCCTTCAAAGCGGTCGACGCACCAAGCATCTGCCGCACTTTCTGGTGCCGCCTGCTCACGCGGCGCTTTTCAACCGTCCAAGAAAGGACAACCCATGAATAACAACAATGAAAATGATAAGCTCAATTTTTTTGACTCAATCGCAGTGGTCCGTCTCGCGCACGAGGCCAGCGACGACGGGCTCTCGGCGATCGAGAACAGGCTGCCCCATGGCTATGCCACGCCGCTGCATGTCCACGTCAGCGAGGATGAGGTGTTCCACGTCCTGCGCGGCCGCATCCGTTTCGAGGTTGGGGGCAAAACAATCCTGGCGAGGGCAGGTGCAATTATGAACGCACCGAAGGGCGTTCCGCATCGCTTTATTGTCGAATCCGAAGAGGGGGCCGATGTGCTGATCATCACGGCCAGAGGCGACTTCGAGCGCTTTGTCCGCGAGGTGTCGACCCCCTGGATCGGCGAGGCGCTGCCGACACAGATGCCGCCCCCACCGGCTGATATCGAACGGCTCGCGCAAGCGGCGGAGCGCCATGGCATCACGATCATGGGACCACCGCTGGCTCTGCATGAAGAGGGCAGGATCGCAGCCTGAGCCTTCCCTCCGCCGAGATCCGTGGTTGATCGACCACATGGATCTCGGCCGCCGGCGAGTGTCCGCACGCCCGGATAATGGTGATCATGTCCTATGCGCTGTCAAAGAAACGGATGCACTGCTTTAGGGTGAGCGTTATGGTGACATTTTTCACCTTGCAATACATCCACGCCACTCCTTACTATGAATTCAAGATACGGCAGGTTAGCTGTAACTGCTGCAATATGTATAATGTTATCGTAACTTACACTGTCGGCAGGGCTTCGTTCACCGCTGACAAGCTGGAAGGCAACATCCGCGCGTTTGTGGATGCTGTGCAGAAGGCCAAGCCAACAGGCGCCAAGGGCACCTATGTCAACCGCATCGCTATCAGCTCCACCATGGGCCCCGGCGTGAAGGTTGATCCAGGTTCGATCACAGCCTGATTGGGTTGAGTTTTGCAAGATATGAAAGCCCTCCGGAAACGGGGGGCTTTTTTCATAGATTGGCCTCATTTGCTGATGAGATGGAGAATTGCGATCAGCCGGGGTGGGGATTTATGAAGAAGTGGATTATTGTTTTAGCAACATGTTCTGTTGCTGTTATTGCAGTGGTCGTCACTCTTGTTGCTTCCTGGTATGCAATCATAGGTACGGCCAGAAGTTATGCACTTCGGGCTTATGATGTGCCGCGCGGAGCTTCAAACGCCATTCTGCACGCCTATGCCGGAGCGGAAACCTATGCGACCTTTCGAAAAGCTGGTTTCGGAAAGCGCCGTGCCGAAGTCTGGACTGTAAGGCTTGGCTACGGCAACGAGTGGTTCGAGCATATTGTGAAGCGGATGGATTCTACTGCTGAAGTCTACAAGGACCTGCATAACAATCACTATGGCATCACAGCAGCGCGCTGGCTGGAAGATAACAATCAAAGCAGCAGTGCCAGCAATCGGTTGCGGTTGATTGCATGGCTGGCGAAAGAAAAGGCAATCCCGTGGTGGCCGGGCAATCTTGAAATCAAGCTCTCTCAGGACGTCTTTGATCCTTTGCCTGCGATTCAGCTTTATAAAGTGAATCGTGCGGATATTGTCCGTGAGGCCAGCAGTTTGTTGAATGATCGCGCAATGGCCATTGCAGCTGTTCTGGCACGGTGAACCATATAAAGGGTGGCTAAGCAAAAAAACTGAACTGGCGTGATTTGATAAATTTGACAGACGCTCTCTCGTTGCGACGAAAATCTGTTAAATTTATTGGGATATAGGCAATTTTAGCTCAATTGACACATTTCTGAGGGAATGTTATATTTAAAAATCTATATTGTAGGAGATTTAATTGTCTATTGATGTCCCAACCACTTGGGTTAAAAGAACATTCAATGATGCAAGCGAGCTGGATATTGATATCCCAACCACCTGGATCAGAAGAACATTCAATGATTCAAATGATCTTGATATTGAGATACCAGTAACAATTATTAGGAACACTTATTCTCTGGAAGAATATATAACAACATTCGCGAACGAGCCGGCTGGAATATCGCTAACCTCGCCTTACGTGGCCGGTTTGGCAACCCTTGCGCAAGACCTTGCGCTGGAGATGATTGGCCAAAGACTGAGTGTCGATGCATTGCTGAAAATTATCCGTGATTCCGCTGTTTCGGTTTACGATGGAGTGAATGGAAACAACCTGAGCGGTGACCCTGTCGAGAATGACAATGTCATTAACACGGAATCCTATTACCGGCGTATCGATGTCGTCAGTGCAATGAACATGATCGTTGATCATTTCATGCAGGGGCGCTCGACATTGCTTGATGGCCAGGGTGAATTTCAGAATGGCTCCGTTTTTTCAGGATGGAGAAACAACGATATCATTACAGGGCGTGCATCCAATGACACTGTTTATGGTAATCTGGGCAATGATTTTCTGTCCGGTGTCGATGGAAACGACGCCCTTATTGGCGGCGATGGAAACGACACGCTGAATGGCGGCGAGGGCAATGACTACATGGTCGGAGGCTCTGGCGATGATACCTATGTCATCGAAAGCAACCTCGATGGTATCGTCGAGGTCTTTGGTCAGGGCATTGACACTGTGCAGTCGACATCGGCTTTCTCGCAGCTTGATGCTGGCCTGACACTGGAAAACCTTATTTATGCCGGGACCTCCAATGGCACGCTCTTTGGCAATTCACTGGCCAACGTCCTGACAGGCGGAGCGCTTTCTGATAACCTCAACGGTTTCTTTGGTGCCGACACACTGAACGGTGGCGGTGGCGATGATGTGCTCTATGCCGACAACACCGATGTCCTGAACGGCGGGGCGGGAGCAGACTCAGTCTATATCCAGTCAAGCGTTGGCACTTTGGTGAACCTTGGTGCTTCGCAGGTGGAGTTCGTGGTTGGCTTCAGTGGCAACGATACGCTCGATGGCTCGACATCAACGGTTTCCGTCACATTGCTTGGCGGGGCAGGGGCTGATGTTCTCAGGGGCGGTTCGGCTAATGACATCATCTATATGGACGCAGCGGATACGCTGATCAATGCAGGCGGCGGCACCAACGATGTGGTGGTGGTGTCTGACACAGCAGGCGTGACGTTGAACATCGTAGCCGCAAATGCAGAATATGTGATTGGTGGCGGCGGTAACGATATTCTCAATGCTGCAGGTTCCAACAATGCCGTCGTGATCCAGGGCGGTGCAGGCGCGGACACGATCACGGGCGGCAATGCCAGTGATTATCTCTACGGTGATGCAGGAGCCGATGTCTTCAAGGTCACAGCCAATGCGCAGTTTGATGCGGTGTTTGATTTTGTTGATGCTGGCGGAGCCGAGGACGACAGAATCGACCTGACTGTCCTTGGCGCAAACTTCGACACGCTGGCCGAAGTGTTGGCGGCAACATCGGAAACCAATGGCACCTCAGTGATCGACTTCGGCGGTGGCAATCAGCTCTATCTCTATCAGATAGCCAAGACGAGCCTTACGGCGGACGATTTCATTTTCTAGGTGGTGGGTGCATGCGCAGTCAGGGTTGTGCCCAAAAAATACCTTGAATTAACACTTGGCAGTTTGGGGTGAATGCCCTAAAGCGTGCGGATGGTCCAAAGACCTTATTCAGAGTTTGCCGGAGAAATCCGGTAAAACAAGTAGCCGGAAGGCGACGGGGATAACCCGTGGCCTAGTCCGGCTATGTCCTGTCCGAGACTGCAGATGCGTTGGGCGATTCGGCATATGCCGGGCACGCCAGCTTAATCCCAGACCTTATCAAGGTCTTATGTCGGGTCTGCACAGACGGGGAAAAGACCGTGTTTCAGATGGTGTGTGCAGACAGGCGCACAGTGTCTTCGGTTTGTTTCCTTGGCCCACTGGCTTTTGCCGCTGGGGACAGGCGCCGGTCGTGCTGTATTTTTCTTGCGAAAAATACAGCGGATCGCATGTCGCCGTCCCGGGCGTTTGTGTGAGGCGAAAGCCAAGCACTTGCTTCTGGGCTGGTTAATCGCAACCGG
>JBOFGV010000024.1:0-32046 GCA_051649305.1 Beijerinckiaceae bacterium | reverse complement strand
AAAGTCTCGTTTGACCATTCCGAAGAATGGTCCGCAAGGACTCCGCCGTCTACGTTTCTCTTTCCTGTCTTAAACCTGTCAAACAGCAATTTTGAACGACGTATTCACACCCCGAATTTACCCGGGTTTTGAACTCAACTCTAAGTCAGAGAAGAAGCCGCTCACCGGCGCCGCAAGGCAGCGCCAGAACGTGAGGCGGCTTATGCTCTGACATGCCGAAAGTGTCAACAATGAATTTTCATTTTTTTCGATTTTTTTCAGGCGACAGGCACTGCGCGGGCATCTGGCGCTTACCCAGATGCTGCAAAACGGCCATATTTGTCCCCAAACGAAGCAAATCAGTGCGTCAGGAGGCGTTGTGGTCGTGTATTTTTATGTGCGTTTTATGACGTGTGCGTTGTAAGAGTTATGTTGTCGGCAGCCAGATATGATGCGAAAGCAGGATTATCGCTGAGATGAGTGTTGTTCGCATGGGAATCGTATGAAGGACTCACATACAAGCCGGTCCACGGACAGGATTGATCTGGGCTACGAGCCTCCACTTGATACGGGTGGACGCAAGCATGCCATGGATGACCGACGCAAAGTCAGCGCGCGCTGGTTCACAGCCACAGTGGCAACAGGTCTGTGCGGTGCAGCCCTCATGTCAGCCACTATAGTAGGTGTGCGCGACCATGAACGGAATGTGGAACGCAGGCCCCAGTTCAGTGCCGCACAGCGCACACCTGATTCCGGTGGCGAAAAGCCCCTTGTCTCCGCTCGCAAAGGCGACAAGCTTATTCGGCGTGTTGATCTGACCAGTGCCAAGCAGACCTTCAAGACACCAACTACAATCCGTGCTGGCGACCGCGAGGTGATCAAGGTCAAGGCCTTTGCCCGTTTGTCTGCTCCCCTCCTTTTGGCAGGTGGTGCCTATCAGGATGAGATTCCCGTCTTTAATCCCCTCAAGATGCTGACGGATGCAGGTTCGGAAAAGGGCTTTGAAGCCACACCAGCCCAGTCTGCTGATGATCCAGAAGCGGAAGTGTCGCTTGTATCAGGTGAACTCGCCAGTTTTAATGCCGCATTCGCATCTGCAAACCTGAGCGATAGCGAGGTCAAGGCTCAGGTGATAGAAACAGGTGCTGTGCCACGCCGTCAGGTGCCGACGATTCCGGCGCAGATGCTTCTGGCGCGCACCATGCAGTCTCCAACTGCGGTTACGCCGGGGTCGGCTTTTGCCCCTGCCACATCGCCATTCTCGCAACTGGAAGTGCGGATGGTGGAAGAAAACGTCACCATCATTCCCAAGAGCGATTCTGCACTGATCGATTCTGCCGGTGAAGAAAAGATCATCACTGCGTCGCGTGGCCAGACACTGGAACAGCTGGTGAGAGCCAATGGCGGAACGCCAGCTCAGGCGCGCGCCATCAGCGCAGCGCTCAAAGACAAGCCACTGACCGAGGGACAACGCCTGCGCCTGTTGATTGCATCCATGGAAATCGGCGCGCCTCGCCAGCTTGTGCGCGTTACTATATATGGTGACGAGCAGATTGAGGGCATCGCCGCCATCAACGACAAGGGCGTGTTTGTTTCAGTGGCACCGCCCACAAGCGAAACATCGTCTTCGGACGAAGAGGATGATGAACCCGAAAGCCGCACGGGCCTTGCTCTCTATAACAGCATCTATGAAACCGCCCTGAAGAACGATGTTCCCCGCGCGGTTGTCGATGATCTCATCAGAATCGTTTCTGCTGACAGCGACACGGATTTCCAGCGCTCGGTGAGCGGCGGCGATTCTCTTGATGTCTTCTTTACCGAGGAAGAAGACGGTGATGCCCGCGAGGTGCTTTATGTCGCACTCACAGCGGCAGGCGAGACCAAGCGCTATTACCGCTTCACCAACCCCGATGACAGCACAGTTGATTATTTTGACGAGAACGGGCGTTCGGCCAAAAAATTCCTGATGCGCAAGCCGATTGCTGAAGGCCAGCTGCGCTCAGGCTTTGGCTATCGCCGCCACCCTATCCTTGGTTATGCCAAGATGCACACGGGCGTGGACTATGCCAACCGCATCGGCACGCCGATTCTGGCGGCGGGCAACGGCGTCATCATAAAGGCAGGCTGGGATTCAGGCTATGGCCGCCGCATCGAGATCCAGCACGCCAATGGTTATGTGACCACCTATAACCATATGTCCGGCTTTGCCCGCTCCATCCAGCCAGGCGCGCGCGTGCGGCAGGGTACCATCATCGGATACCTGGGCAACACCGGCCTCTCCACCGGCCCGCACCTGCACTATGAGGTGATTGTCAACGACCGCTATGTTGACCCCTTGCGCATCCGAATCCCCCGCGGCCGCGAGCTGGATGGCCGGATGCTGGCCGAATTCAAGCGCGAGCGCGAGCGGATTGATGGGTTACGCACCAAGGCGCCTACGGCGACACGGGTTGGTGAGTTGAGCGTGCGGTGAGGGACGTTGCAAGTTTCAGAACTTGGCTTGACCCTGCTTGGGGATGCTCCCTGCTGGTCATTGATGACCCGGAATATGGCAGGCCTGTCATGTTTGACCGTGAACGTGCTGCCCGTCATGGCCTGATAGCTGCTTTGTGGTTGGCGTTGGCGATATCACTTCCATCATTTGGTGCATTTCTATTTCGCAGAACAAGTTTCAACCAGTTTATTGCCGAGCTGCAAGGCTTTGGCCCACAAACGCTTCTGCTTTGTGTCGTTGTCGGCCTCTTCATAGGGTACTTTGAAGCGACGTTCCGCAGGTTTTTTGGGAGCCCTGCAGAACAGTGTGAGTTTCAAATAGAGATACTCAGTAACGGCGTTTACTGGTTCACAGTCGGATTTATTGAAGGTCGACACCCCTTTTTCGAATGGCGCGACATTGGCGATACAGTCTTCCAACTCAGTGGGCCAGTCGTACTTGTTCAAACGGACATCGGAAGCTTGAAGTCGACAGCAGTCGCGAAAATCCACATTGAAGATGCACGCAAAGCCGCTGCTGAGCTAGGCGTCGGCAAAATACCAGCGAACTCACTCTCTCTAGCACTACAACAGGCAGTAGAGAGATATGATGCAAGATTGGATGAATTCAGAGGTGTGGTCCGCGCCGTAAAGACGTAGTTCAAGCGCAATGGTGAGCGCATCAAAAGCACTGATTACAATACGCGTGGACAAATTGAGTGTGCGGTAAAAATCATCATATCAAACGTCCAACCTCACAGGCTCCGTTGGTGATCGGCTCTTTAGACTGGAAAGTGTAGGAGCCGAGCCTGTATAAACCGTCAGCTCACGCTTTACGCAGCGCGAACCGTTTTGAGAAACGCACCCACCTGCGCTCTCAAGGTTTCCGCTGATCGCGAAAGCTCAACTGCCGAACTCTGGATTTGGGTCGATGTGGCGGCCGTCTTGCTCGCAACTGTGGACACATAAGCGATAGAGCGCGAGACATCATCAGACACACGGGCAGCCTCCTCAACATTGACCGAGATCTCGCGGGTGGCTGTTTCCTGCTGCGTAACTGCGTTCGATATCTCTGTTGTCGCGTAATCGATTGCTTTGAATGATTGTCCAATATCCTGCATAGACTTCATGGTGCTGCCAGCCACAGCCCTTATGTTCAGGACAATGCCAGATATGTCAGTCGTGGCATTTGAAGTCTGTGCCGCAAGTTGCTTGACCTCTGATGCGACGACAGCGAAGCCGCGCCCTGCTTCTCCTGCACGCGCCGCCTCGATGGTCGCGTTGAGCGCCAGAAGATTTGTCTGTGACGCGAGGCTGCTGATAAGTTCAATGACCAGACCAATCTTGTCAGCGGCACCAACCAGAGCCTGAACATCGGCGTCTGCACCTTTCATGCGTTCGACTGTCTGAAGAGCGACAGTGCTCGCCTGATTAAGCTGACGGACGATACCCTCCGCTGTTGTGTTCAACTCGCCACTTGCTGCTGCAAGGCTGTTGATATTCGCACTCGATTGCTGGGACGCTGCAGCAACCGCAGAGGACTCGATGGTTGACTCGTGAGCGGAACTGGCAAGATCATTTGCAGCAGCCCCAAGTTCATTTGAGGCAAAAGAGATAGTTTGTACGATGGCTTCGGCAGATTTCTCGAAATCAGCAATCGATGCCTCCATAATCGAAAGCCTGTACGACTCGCGCTCATGCTGACGCCGCTTCTCTTCCTCCATGCTGTCATTGGCGACAAGACCATCCCTGAAGGTTGACAAGGCGGTTGCCATATCGCCGAACTCGTCTTGCCGCCCCTCGGCAGGAATGGTTGTGGTATAATTCTTTGCCGCGATGTCACGCATCGCCTTTGTCATGTTCACAAGTGGTTTTACAACTGTCTGTATCAGCAGGAAAGCAGCAACCCCTGCAATCAGCAGTGATATGATACCTGCAATCTCACTGACCAATTCCATATGATCAATCGTCTGTTTTGCCCGGACTGTTTCATTTGTCAGAATTGACATCTGCCGCTTGAGCTGCCCCTCATCCCCCTTCCCATCACCCTCAATGACCTGCACCGCACGGCGCACTTTGGGAACAAGTGACGTTTCCAGCTCTTTCACATGCTCATTGGTTGCGCGTGTTCCGACCGGAATCGATGCTTCAAGCTTGTCCTGCAGCACACGCACATCAGAAAGCAACGCATCGAGCTCCGTCCACCTGTCACGGTTGAGCTGAAGTGTGAAATGTGCTGCCTCTTTCCTGTACTCTGCACGTGCCGCGTCCAGCGTCCTCCAGGAGTTTACCCGCTCGTCCTTGTAGCGTTGATCACCCGAAAGCATATAGCCACGCATCGCGCCGACTGAATCAATCATCTCAAAGGCAATAGTCGACATGTTGGCGACGGTCGGAAGCCGCTGTTCAACGATAAAGTCGATTGTCTTGTCGACGGAAGCGACCTGCCTCATCGAATACAGAGTTGCACAGACCACAGGCGCTAGAAGCACCAGCAATAGCAAGGCAATCTTGTGAATGAATTTCAGATTTGAAAACCAGGAGGCCCCTGGTGAAACTGAAATCGCGCGCATACCAAAATTCCATCTTTTTAATGCATTGCTCAAAAAGTAATTGTGTAACGTAAATCAAACGTTAAAAATTAGGAAAATTGCCTACTCAAGGTTGTAAATCTGAAACTTAGGTAATAATCCGGATATTCTGAGGATTCAGAAATTGCGTAAATGCAATATTTTTACCCTTTCTGTGAATTGTAATTTGCTGTTAAATCCTAATATAAACCGCAAAAAGCGAGTGATATTCAGGCATTGTGTTTGATTTTTTTATTGAGCAATTGATAGTAAGATAATTTGAAAATCAGAAAAAGTACTCCATTTTACTATCTCAGGAATATCAATCCCCACCAAAGCAAGATACTCTGCCTCACCGCTTCAAACCGGAAAACAGTTTGTTTTTTGCCGTGCATATGACGTGCATCTGAAACGAAACAGTCACTACATCGCTCTCACCTCATCGCCCCCTCAAAATCACATAAAGAAATCTTTATATCCTTATTGCCGCATGATAGCTTCCCTGCTATAGGCCGCGCCAGAATAAGCAGACCCATCACAGGAGCACATCATGGCTGTCGCCAAAGAATATATCGTCGCCGACATCAAGCTTGCGGAATTCGGCCGCAAGGAAATCAACATGGCCGAGGACGAAATGCCCGGCCTGATGGCCATCCGCAAGGAATTCAAGGCGAAGAAGCCACTGAAGGGTGCCCGCGTTGCAGGCTGCCTGCACATGACCATCCAGACCGCTGTTCTGATCGAGACCCTCAAGGTGCTCGGCGCTGATGTCCGCTGGTCGTCGTGCAACATCTACTCGACACAGGATCACGCTGCTGCTGCCATCGCAGCCTCGGGCACGCCTGTTTTCGCGATCAAGGGCGAAACACTCGAAGAATACTGGGACTACGTCTACAAAACAGCCCAGTGGGGTGACGGTGGCGTTCCAAACATGATCCTCGATGACGGTGGTGACCTCACCATGCTGATCATCCTGGGTGCAGAAGCCGAAGCCGGCAAGGGCGACTTCCTGAAGAAGCCTGGCAATGAAGAAGAGACTGTTTTCTTCGCGCTCATCAAGCGCATCATCAAGGAGAACCCTGGCTTCCTGACCAAGTGCCGTGATGCCATCAAGGGCGTTTCGGAAGAAACCACCACAGGCGTGCATCGTCTTTACGAAATCGCCAAGCAGGGCCGCCTGCCCTTCCCGGCCATCAACGTCAACGATTCTGTCACCAAGTCGAAGTTCGACAACCTCTACGGTTGCCGTGAATCGCTGGTTGACGCGCTGCGCCGTGGCACAGACGTCATGATGTCGGGCAAGGTTGCTGTCGTTGCCGGTTACGGCGACGTGGGCAAGGGCTCGGCTGCTTCGCTGCGTCAGGCTGGTTGCCGCGTGATGGTGACAGAAATCGATCCAATCTGCGCCCTGCAGGCCGCCATGGAAGGCTATGAAGTTGTGACAATGGAAGATGCCGCTCCGCGCGCTGATATCTTCGTGACAGCAACAGGCAACCTCGATGTCATCACCGTTGACCACATGCGTGCGATGAAGCACCGCGCCATCGTCTGCAACATTGGCCACTTCGACAGCGAAATTCAGGTCGCTGGCCTGAAGAACTTCAAGTGGGACAACGTCAAGCCACAGGTTGACGAAATCGAGTTCCCATCCGGCCGCCGCATCATCCTGCTGTCGCAGGGTCGTCTGGTGAACCTCGGCAACGCCACTGGTCACCCATCCTTCGTCATGTCCTGCTCGTTCTCGAACCAGACACTGGCGCAGATCGAACTGTGGAACAACCACGAGAAGTACGAGAACAAGGTTTTCACCTTGCCCAAGCATCTCGATGAAAAAGTGGCTGCCCTCCACCTTGAGAAAGTGGGCGCAAAGCTCACAGTGCTCAACAAGGAGCAGGCCAAGTATATCGGCGTGAAGGCCACTGGCCCATTCAAGCCAGAGCAGTATCGCTACTAAGAGTCTATTTGTTCCTGATCTGTTCTGGAACAGTCAAAGCCCCGCCTCGCGCGGGGCTTTTTCTTTTTGTTAACCACTTCCTCACTGACTCCCGGCAACTGTAGTGTGCAGTGATTCGGATTTTATTTGAGAATCGCTTTCGAGCGTCAGAGGTTGCCGCATGGCCATAAAGGCCAGCATTTTCGAGGGGAGGAAGCCGGGCGCAGCAGCGCGTGCCGGAAGTTGCCTCCTGCTGTCTACATGCCTCTCCAAGGCAGCCAATGCCGAAGATACTGGCTTGCGGCTGTCGATCCTCACACGCGAGAGCGGCGCGCCCATAGTTATGGACATGACAGGTCCACTCGGGCTCATTTTTGTCGGTCTCGTTATCCTCACCACGACAACGGCAGTGCTGCATATTATCGGCCGTCAGCGCTGGGCCAAGCGCCTTGCAGCGCAAAGCCAGGAGATTGGCGCATTACAAGCCAAGGTACAGCAGGCAGATATCTTCATGTCGGGCGAGCGCCATGTCGTTGTCGCGTGGGGCAATGCTTCAGGTGAACCGGATATCGAAGGTGATGTCAGCCTGATTCTGGGTGCTGGCGCTCCACGCCGAATCCTTGGTTTTAGCCAGTGGCTGAATGCACCGGATGCAAAGCGGCTGGACGAGGCCGTCGAAAAGCTCAAATTGCGTGGCGAAGGCTTTACACTGGCTTTTGATGGCTCTGCAGGCAAACGTCTGGAGATCGACGGACGCGCTGTCTCTGGTCGTGCCGTCATGCGCGTGCGTGAGGTTTCGGGTGACCGCCTTGAAAAGCTGAAGGCAGAGGAAAACTATGGCCGTCTGGCTGGCGAAATGGCTGCCCTCCATGCGGTGCTGGATGCCGTGCCGCAACCGGTCTGGCTGCGTTATCCCGATGGCAGACTGGCCTGGGTCAACCGCTCCTTTGCCGAAGCTGTGGATTGCCGCCATCCCAATGAGGTGATCAGCAAAGGCATGGAGCTGATCGACAGGCCGCAGCGCGAGAAGATAGCTCTGGTCAACAAGGATGCGCCGTACCGGGGTCAGTTCACGGCCATCATGGCCGGCAAACGCACTGTTGTGGATGTATCTGATGTCACGACGCCTTTCGGCTCGGGAGGCATTGCCTATGATGCTTCCGAAATCGAACTTCTGCGCATTCAGCTTGAGGCAGAGATGGCAGCGCATGTGCGTACTCTTAACGAGCTGCCGATCGCTGTAGCGATTTTTGATCGCAAGAAGCAACTGCGCTTCAACAATGCAGCTTTCGTGAAGCTCTGGGGGCTAGATCCGGCCTTTCTCAACTCGCATCCCGGCGATGGAGAAATTCTCGATCGTTTGCGGGCCGAGCGGCGTATTCCCGAGCAAGTTGACTTCAAGGGTTGGAAACAGGCCCTGCTTGATGGTTATCAGAAAACGGAAACGGATGAGCACGTCTGGCATTTGCCGGATGGCCGCATGCTGCGCGTGGTTGCCAGCCCCACACCGGACGGCGGCATCAACTATGTCTATGATGACATGACGGAACGCATGACGCTGGAAGCGCAGTTCAAGGCGCTTTCGCGGGTGCAGAACGAGACGCTCGACAGCCTGAAAGAGGGCGTCGCCGTGTTTGGATCGGATGGCCGCCTGAAGCTCGCCAACATCGCCTTTGCCACAATCTGGCGGCTGCATGCCGAAGCACTTCAGGACAGCCCCCATATTGACGAGGTCATCCGCCGTTGTCCGCTGGCAGCCGAAAGCAATACCTGGGTGCAGTTGAGCAGCGCAATAACCGGCCTGACAGATGCAAGACTTGGTCTCAAACTCAGGGATGTCCGGCCAGACAACTCGGTTGTTGACTGCGCGACCTCGCCGCTGCCGGACGGCGCGACACTGGTGACATTTGCAGACGTAACCGCAAACGTGAACGCAGAACTCTTCCTGCACGAGCGCAATGATGCGTTGGAAACAGCCGCCCGGATGAAGAACGAATTCATCCGCAACGTTTCCTATGAACTCAGGACACCACTGCAAAACGTGACAATGGCAACTGGCATGCTGGCTGATGAAACAGTGGGCGCCCTGACGCAGAAGCAGAAAGAATATGCCCAGGCTGCGCAAAAATCCGCGGATGCGCTGCTCTCGCTGATGAATGATATCTTTGATCTTGCCTCGCTGGATGCCGGTACGCTGGCACTGGATCAGGACAAGGTATCCCCCGCGCACGAGATCAACGCCGTTGCCACTGCTCTGTCTGACCGGCTTGTCAAGGCAGAGCTTGTGCTGTCCCAGAACATCGCGCCAGATACCGGCACCTTTGATGGCGATGCCCAGCGTATTCGTCAGGTGCTTTACCATCTTCTGGCCAACGCCATCGGCTTCTCGTCCCCTGGACAAACGATCACCATTTCCGCCCACAGGGATGAAGCCCATATTGTGCTGTCAGTGGCTGATCAGGGCATAGGTATCCCGGACGAGGCTCTTGGCCGTATTTTTGAACGGTTTGAAAGCCACACCAAGGGTTCAAACCACAGGGGCGTTGGTCTTGGTCTCTCCATGGTGAAGGCCTTTGTCAGCCTGCATAACGGAGAGCTGGATCTCAAGTCTGCACCCGGACAGGGCACAACGGTGATCTGCCGATTCCCGCTTGTTGCTGCACCACGGGATGATGTCACCTCCGACGAACAGAAAGCTGCCTGATCATCATGAGTGCCGGATCACCCAATACCGAGACAACATGGGTCATTGATCTGCCTGACCTCATAAGCACCGAGCGTTTTGCCAAAGAGCTTTCGCTGGAACTTGGGCCAGATACCCTGCTGACACTCACAGGTGATCTGGGCTCCGGCAAGACGACCTTTGCCCGCGCTCTGATCCGCGCGTTGGCTGGCCAACCTGAACTTGAAGTGCCAAGCCCCACCTTCACCCTGATGCAGCTTTATGAAACCCCGCGGTTTCCGATCGTTCACTGCGATCTCTACCGTGTGGCTTCAGCCGAAGAACTGGTTGAGCTGGGTTGGGATGAGGCCTCGGAAGGCGCGCTGGTGCTTGTTGAATGGGCTGACCGCGCCGGTGACACACTGAGCCGGGACAGGATTGACGTTGGTTTCATTCTGGAACCAGAAGAAGGCCCGGACCACCGCGTTGCTGTCGTTACGGGCTATGGCAGCTGGGCACAGCGCGTTGGCACGATGAAGGCCATCGAGAAACTGCTAACACAGGCTGAATGGCGCGAGGCATCCCGCACGTTCATGCTGGGCGATGCATCAGTGCGCGCCTATGAGCGCCTGAAGCGTGGTGATGAATCAGCGATTCTCATGATTGCGCCCGCACGTCCGGATGGCCCGCCGGTGCGCTATGGAAAGCCCTACAGCGCCATCGCCAGACTGGCGGAGGATGTGAAACCTTTCGTTGCGATGGCCAACGGCCTGTCAGCACAGGGTTTCAGCGCGCCTGCCATCAAGGCCACGGACCTGAAGGCTGGCCTGCTGATCACCGAAGATCTTGGCCATGAAACGGTTTTGATCGATGGCAAGCCTGATCCTGAACGCTATGCAGCAGCCATGGAAGTGCTTGCCAGACTGCACGGCCTTGATTTGCCGGACAGACTGCCGGTCACCGAAAGCATTGAATACAAGATCCCGCCCTATGATCTCGATGCCATGCTGATCGAGGTGGAACTGATGCTGGACTGGTATCTGCCGCACCGTGGCAAGACAGGCCTTGCAGCTTCCGCCCGCGGAACATTCGTCAACCAGTGGAAAGCCATTCTGACCGAAGTGACGATGGCACCACGCACCTGGGTGCTCCGCGACTTTCACTCGCCAAACCTGATGTGGTTGCCGGACCGCGAGGGAATCCAGCGCGTGGGCCTGATCGACTTTCAGGATGCCGTGATGGGACATCCTGCCTATGATGTCGCCAGTCTGGCGCAGGATGCACGCGTTGATATCGACAACACGCTGGAAATGCGCCTGCTCGGGCATTACGCACGGCTCCGGCGCGATCAGGATCCATCCTTCAACATGGCAACCTTCGCGCGCGATTACGCCGTGATGGCAGCGCAGCGAACAACGAAGATTCTGGGCATCTTTGCACGGCTCAACCAGCGCGACGGCAAACCCGGCTATCTCAAGCATCTGCCCCGCATCGAGGCCTATGTCTGCAAGAGCCTGAACCACCCCGCGATGGCAGAGCTCAAGGCCTGGTATCAGACCCATGTTCCGGGCCTGATTCCCGATGAGATGTCCGAAGGCTGATTACTGATCGAGAAAGGCGGGAACCCTGATCAGCGCGTCCTCGCGCGCCGTCGGGTCTGTTCCCACCATGGCCTCGCCGCTGTCATCTGATGTGAAAGCAAGTCCTGTGCGCTTGGTAAGCTGGCGGTTGGGATGATCAAACTCATGCAGGGCCTTGTCATAGGTGATGATCGACGCCTTGCGACCGAGACCAACCATGCTGGCCACAAGCTGCTTGCATGGCCCTGAGGGCGTCCAGGTATCAGCCTCGCCAATCAGAATCAGCAATGGCAGGCGATTCTCCCAATCGCGCCGCTCGGCAGATTGCGCCAGAAGGCGGCAGCCGGGATAAAACGCAATCGCCGACTTGAAGTCCGGCTTTCCATCCCTGGGTTTCTTGTCAGACGACACTGACCACAAAACGCTGGAGCCACCATTGGACCAACCGAGCAGGGAAATCCGGTCAGCTTTGACCGACGACTGTTGCTGCAACCAGGCCTTGGCAGCCAAAGCGTCCCCTACCCTTTCGCGTCCGGGGCGCACAGTCCGGTCTTTGACCAGACACTGGGATCCCAATCCGCGTGATCCATAGGAATCCGGGAAGACAACCATATAGCCTTTGCTGGAAAGAACCTTGCCCCAGTCATCGTGGCGCGCACTGGGCAATCCATTGCTTCCGTTCAGTCCGCCGCAGCCATGCATCGCCACAACAGCCGGAAACGGCCCCGCACCCGCCGGGCGATAGACCATGGCCAGCAAGGGCTTGCCATCAGCCACGTCGATCTCGATACGCTCCTGTGCGGAGACGCTTTGGCCGAGCAGCACTGACATCAGGACTAATGCGTATCGCATACTAATCTTTTACATCCCACGGCATCCATCATATAGAAATGCTGCAAACGTGCAAATCGCACGGGAAATGGTGGCCGTTGCCCATGAACAAAATGGAAAAAGCCTTCGTGGCCGGAACCGAGGCCGAGTTGCGCTATCATCATGGCGAATACAAGATCATTCGCCATGGCACCTTTGTGCGCTGTGCCGTGACAGGCGCACCGATTGCGCTCGAAGACCTGAAGTACTGGAATGTAGAGACCCAGGAAGCCTATGCGACGACTAACGCCGTTCTGAAGCGATTGCGCGAAACAAAGGCGCCAAGCGTTACTTTCTAGGATAGCGTCTGTGCTCGATTGCCGCTTTCAATTGCGGCTTCAGATCATTCCCTGCCCAGTCAAGACTGATGCCAAGTATGGCCACATCAGGGATGCTGTTGCCAATGCGCACTGCGTCTTTCTCGGTTGTGACCAATGTGAGCTTCTGGGCACTGGCCAGCTGTGAAACCGATGCAAGGTCCGCATCGCTGAAAACCTGATGGTCCGCAAAAGCCCGCGTTTCGGCAACATCAAGACCAGCATCGCGCAGGGTAGCAAAAAATTTTTCAGGCCTTCCAATGCCTGCAAAGGCTAACAACCGCCTGCCCTGCAACTTCTGCACATCCTCCGGATCAGGCAAAATGCGCGCTGCAATGCAAGGCTTGCCGTAGCGCTTCATGCTTTCTGCCAGAGTTTCGCCGGGCTTCCCCTGGCCCAAAACAAGGACAAGATCGACAAATCCCAGCTGCGCTTGAAGCGGTGCGCGCAAAGGGCCGGCGGGCACACAACGACCGTTGCCGATACCCACCGCACCATCCACAACACAGACCGTGAAATCTTTCTGCAAGGCACTGTTTTGCAAACCATCATCCAGAACAACAACGGTAGCGCCTGCAGCGATAGCAGTTCTCACTCCTTCTGCCCTGTCTTTGGAGACAATAGTGGGAGCATGACGCGCCAGCAGCAAGGGCTCGTCACCGCAGTCAGTGGCCTTGTGCAGTGATGGATCAACGCGCAACGGCCCGCGCGCAGAACCACCATAGCCACGGCTGACCACAAAGGGGCGCTCGTTCATATCCTGCAAAAGCTTTGCCATGGCGATGGCAGTGGGCGTTTTTCCGGCCCCGCCTGCGGTGAAATTGCCGACGCAGATGACTGGGATATCAGCCGACAGTCCAATGCGCGCCATGCGGCGGCTGGTGATGAACCCATAGAGCCAGCCAAAAGGAGATAACAGCAAGGCCAGAAGTCCTGGCGGGCGATACCAGAACTCCGGCGTCTTCATCGGCTGGCATCCTGTGCGGCTCTTTCCAGATGCGCCTGCACCAGAAACGGCTCAAGCGCATCAATGGCGCGCTGGTTGGCGCCAGACATCGCTTCAACAGTATGCGCAGCCGCTTCCGCCATGCGCGACAGGAGTTTTTCATCCCGGATCAAACGGCCAACCGTCTGCCCCAGCGCATCAGCATCTTGTACCATGAAGGCACCTTTGGCCGTGGCCAGCGCTTCAAACACTTCGGTGAAGTTGTGCACATTAGGCCCGTAAAGAATGCCGTTGCCCAGCTTGGCAGGCTCAATGGGGTTTTGTCCACCACGCATCACCAATGATCCACCCAGATAGGAGAGGCTGCTCAACCGATAGAACAGACCCAACTCGCCAATCGTGTCGGCCACATAGATGTCGGTGTGTATGTCCGGAAGCGCACCTTCGGACCGGCGCGCAACCGAAAGGCCGGTTTTGAACACAAGCTCTGCCACCTCAGCACCACGCCCGGGATGGCGCGGGATAAGCACAGTCAGAAGTCCGGGCACAGCAGCTTTTGCAATCCGGTGCGCTTCAGCAACCTGCTCTTCCTCACCGGGATGTGTGCTTGCCGCCACAAACACAGGGCGTCCCTTTGTTGCCGCAGAGAGCGCCGCAAGCTTGGCAGCATCAGCCGGCGGTGGCGTGACGTCATACTTGAGGTTGCCGATGGTCTGCACCCTTGGCGCACCCAGCAACCGCAAACGATCACCGTCCGCTTCTGTTTGCGCCAGCACCAGTTCGAAGCGCGAGAGCATGGATGTGATGAAAGACGGCAGGCGCTTCCAACGGTTGAAAGATCGCTCGGACATGCGCCCGTTGACGATAACAAGATGCGTCCCGGATTTCTGTGCCGCATGCACCAGATTGGGCCAGAGTTCCGATTCTGCGAACACGCCGATATCCGGCTTCCAGTGATCCAGGAAGCGCTTCACATAAGCGGGCAAATCAAGCGGTACAAACTGATGGAACGCACCCTTGGGCAGCCGACGAGCCGCAACCTCAGCTGAGGTTACCGTGCCTGATGTCACCATGACATGCACGCCCTTCGAGGTGAAATGTTCGGCAATCGGCAAAAGAGAAATCACCTCGCCAACGCTTGCCCCATGAAGCCAGATGAGCACGCCTTCCGGACGCGGCAGGCTGGCAATGCCCTTGCGCTCTGGCAGACGAACAGCATCTTCCTTACCCTTCTTGCGACGGCTGTTCAGAAGCGGCCGGACAGCAGGATAAAGCAGGCTGGACACACCACCGTAGGCCCGCATGAACAGGGAAAAGCGCGGCATCAGACCTCCGCTCCTGCGTTGTCCGCCAAAGCAGCGGTAGCGCGTGCCTCGGCAACGTCAGTACGACCGGCACCCGGGTCGTTGCACCCAACAAGAGCATAAGCTCTGGCGTGAACCTCATCGAGCGCATCCTGCACTTCAATGCGCTTGAGCGAGAATGCAGCAGGATCAAGCTCGCGGGGAACCACAATCGGCTCACCAAACACCATGGCTCCACGCCCAAAGGGCAGACCGATGCTTGTTCTATCCCAGCTCCTGAAATCCATTCGGCGGCTTGTAACAACAGCAACAGGCAAAATCGGTCGGCCTGACAACTGTGCCAATGTGATGATGCCACGCCCTGCCACCCGCGAGGTCTTGGGCACATCGGCTGTCATGGACAGGCTGACATTGTTCTTGAGCACAGCAAGCGCCTGACGCAGCGCCTGCGCTCCGCCGCGCTTGCGCACCTGATCCTGACGTTGCGCGCCTGATCCACGCACCGCAGTGATGCCAAAAGCTTCAACAGCCACCGCGTTTATTTCACCGTCGCCATGTTTTGAAATCATCACGGCAAAAGCATCCTGCGGTCTCTTGGCAAAGGGGATCATGAAATGCTGGCCATGCCACATGGCAATAATCATCGGCAACTTGTCATAGACTGCGCCGGTGACATCGGCTGGCTCTGTCACGAAGCGGTTCGTCTTCTGCACAAGCCTGAGATAGCTGGCCATAAGATGACCAGCCGAGCGCAGCACAAACTGCGATCTCAGGATTGGCTTGAACATGAAGCTTACTTCAGTGGTTGTCCGTTTCCGGATCAAGCAGACGATGCATGTGCACGATGAAATAGCGCATCTGTGCCTGATCAACCGTTTGCTGCGCCTTGGACTTCCAGGCCTGTCTGGCTTTCTCGTAGTTTGGATACATCCCGACAATATCGAGCTTGTCGAGATCCTTGAACTCAGTGGATTCAAGGCTCTTGAGCTCTCCACCAAAGACAAGATGCAAAAGCTGCTTGTCTGCGTTTCCCGATTGCGTCGCCATGGCTGAACCTCAGTTTGTTTTCAGAGGCCTCCTAGCGGCTGCAGCAATACCTTACAAGCCCAGCGTCAAAAGAGCCTGCGCCGTTGCCGCTTCCCCCCCTGCAACCAGCAAGCCACGCCGCAGGGATTGCTGGTTGTAGACAAGCCTCTTGCCATGTTCATCAACCAGAACGGCACCTGCCTCGCGCAGGATGATGTCGGCACCCGCGACATCCCAATCATGCGCTCCCACCGAAGCAAAGGCGAGATCGACCTCGCCGGACGCTGCCAGCACCAGACGATAGGCCAGAGATGGGATGCGGGGCCCACGGCGCAGCTTCCTGTTAACTTTGCTGTCAAGCTCATCCAGCAAGGGCACAGGACCGGCACAAAGGCATTCAGTCAGATCCTGCGGCTGATTGGCTGTCAATTTCTGCCCGTTGCAGAACGCGCCCTTGCCAAGGCTGGCGTGATATGTCCGCCCCAGCTCCGGTGCGTGCACAACGCCTGCAACGGGGTGTCCGTCAACAACCAGAGCCACAGCAACAGACCATTCCTTTTTGCCCGCGATGAAAGCCCTTGTGCCGTCGATAGGGTCCACAATGAACACATGGCTGGTTGAAAGGCGTGCCGGGGCATCAACCGTTTCCTCGGAGATCCAGCCATAATCCGGCCTCGCGCCCCGCAACACGCTTTCCAGCGCGGCATTGGCCGCATAATCTGCCTCGCTGACAGGGGAATTGCCGTCCTTGTAGGAAACGCGCGCCGTTGTCACCTTGCCATCGCTGAAATACGCCGAAGCGGCATCGCCCGCTTTCCGGGCCGCATGCAGCAACAGGGCTAGGTCATCGGCGTGTGGCATCAGCAATCAACGCCCGAATGCAGCAAACAGCAGCAGACCAACGCCGGTAAACAATGAAAAGTGCGTCATAATCATCCCGCCGACACGGCCAACGCTGGAGCCCGCACTTTGCGAAAAACCGTAGGCATGGGCAACACGTCCCGCAAGAAACAGTCCACCCACTATATGTATCCACAGGCTTGCAGTTCCCAGAAGCGGCAGCAACACCAGCAGGGCAAGCGCAAAGGGCGCATTCTCGCAGAAATTGCCGTGAATGCGGACGCGGCGGGCTACGACCTTGTCGCCCCCATCGCCTATGCCGATGAGCTTGGTTCTGCGCTGCACGATGACCCTGTAGGTCAGCACAATGCCCATCAGAATGATCAGCGCCACATAAACAGCCGCAGTGCGAAGCGATCCGATCATGGCCAAAGTCTTGAGATCATCCATAAGAATGGGCATCGCCTTTTCCCTTTTTGAGTAACCACATAGCAAGCATGTGGCCATGTTGTGCCTCTTCCTGCACGCAATTACCAGTGCTTAACCACCCTGTTTAAGCCTTCACCAGCGTTTCCAAGCCACTCTTGCGGGATGAATGCATGGTGGATCAACCGCCAGCAACCATCAGAACAATGCCTTTCAACAGGCAAGAAGACAGGGCGGCTAAAATGGCAACAGATGCAGGAATCCATGCGTCAGGACCAAAGCGCAAGGCGGCAATCAAAGCGATTGCTGCCCCCGAAAAGGCATCACATGCCGTCACATCCGCCTGTGCGCGGGCTGAGGATGGTTTGAAACGCGTTGAAATCAGCAGCGAGTGGGTTTGCATCCGCCGCCGCATTGCGGGCATGGACACATGGGTAAACGTGCCAACCGCAAGCTATCGCGGCGTCACACTGCGCTCGGTGGCTGAAGGCGGCATGTTCGAGATTGTGCTGCTGCATATGGACCCAAGCCTGGAGCTTATCCTAACGCGCACCTCTGATGACACCGATATCATTGCACTGTGGCGCAGCTATGCACGGACATTGAACCTCTCCCTTCTCGTGGAAGACCAGGACGGCCGCCTGCAGCCGGTGGAGGAAACCGTTGCACAAGGCCCTTTCGAGCGTCGGTTCGGTTCGCCGCTCAAGGACCGTCGCCCACGTTTTCTGGCCCGCCGTCACACCGGCAGCACGGCTGAACAGCCCGTGCATATGGGCGAAAGGGAGCTTTTTGCCACGGGGTGAGGGTTTTGCGCGCATAAACGGCCTTCAGCCAGACAAAATTTTGTGTTCTGCAACAACTCACTGCCGCGAGCCTCTGGCCTTTCCAGAAGGTTTCGTTACAGTCAGTTGAATGTTCTCTTATCTTCTTCGCAGTTTCCTGCAGGCCATGATGGTCATGCTGGCCGTCGCGTTCATTGCGTTTTCCATGTTTCGCTATGTGGGCGATCCCGTTGCCAGCATTGTGGGGCAGGATGCGACCTTGAAGGACCGTCAGGAGCTGGCGGACTCGCTGGGGTTGAATGATCCTATGCTGGTGCAGTTTGGCCGCTTTGTCGGCAATGCAGCCAAGGGCGATTTTGGCATTTCCTACCGTCAGGGTCGCCCGGTGGCGACACTGCTGCGCGAGCGGTTGCCTGCAACGATTGAACTCGCGGTGATTTCTGCAGCCATAGCGCTGGTGTTTGGTCTGGCGCTGGGCATCTACACGGCACTCAAACGAGAGGGAATTGGCGCTCACCTGATCATGAGCCTGTCACTCGTCGGCGTCTCTCTGCCGACATTCCTCATCGGCATCGGCCTGATCTATATCTTCGGCGTATGGCTGCGCTGGTTGCCCACCTTTGGGCGGGGCGAAACTGTGGCCTTTGGCTGGTGGACGACGGGTCTTTTGACCGAGAGCGGGCGCAAGTCCCTCATCCTGCCTGTTATCACCCTCGGCTTCTATCAGTTGACGCTGATCATGCGGCTGGTGCGCTCCGAGATGCTCGAGGTGTTACGCACCGACTACGTGCGTTTCGCCCGCGCCCGCGGGCTCTCGGACGGTGCTATCAACTTCCGCCATGCACTCAGGAACACCATGATCCCGGTTGTCACCATCACAGGGATGCAGCTCGGGTCCATTGTGGCCTTCGCCATCGTCACCGAGACCGTGTTCAACTGGCCGGGCCTTGGCGCGCTGTTTGTAAAGTCAGTCGAGGTGGTCGATATCCCGGTGATGGGGGCCTATCTGATGTTTGTGGGCCTGATCTTCGTTGTCGTGAACCTCGTTGTTGACATGCTCTACTTCCTGATTGATCCGCGTCTGAGAACCGGTTCAAAAGCGCTTGCCAAGTGAGCGCCTCGTCATGACCGATACCGCACGCCCCACTCTCTCCCAGCGTTTGAATGACAGTGATCTGTGGCTGTCGTTCAAGGCCTCGCCTGTCACTGTTGTGGCGGCCATCACCACGGTGCTGATCTTCCTGGCGGCCTTGTTTGCGCCCTGGATTGCGCCGCAGAACGCTTTTGATCCTTCCGCCCTCAACCTGATGGATGGCTTCACCCCGCCGATGGAAAAGGGCGCAGGGTCCGGCATGCTCTTTCCGTTCGGGGCGGATGCGCAGGGGCGTGATCTGCTGTCCGCGCTGTTCTTCGGCACGCGGGTGTCGCTGATTGTCGGCTTTGCCTCGGTTGGCTTCTCGATGGTGCTTGGCATCTCGCTGGGGCTGATCGCGGGCTATGTCGGCGGGCGCACAGAACACCTGATCATGCGCATTGCCGATATCCAGCTCTCCTTCCCCGGCATCCTGATTGCGCTGCTGGTGTTCGGTGTCGCGCGCGGGCTCATCCCGCCAAACCAGCATGAGACGACAGCACTCTTCGTCATCATCTTTGCCATCGGCCTGTCGCACTGGGCACAATATGCCCGCACGGTGCGCGCCTCCGCCATGGTGGAGCGCAACAAGGATTACGTGCAGGCCGCCCGCCTCATCGGCATCAAGGGCCTGCCGATCATGGCAAAGCACATCCTGCCCAACGTGATGGGACCAGTGATGGTGATTGCGACGATCAATCTGGCGCTCGCCATCATCGAGGAGGCGACACTGTCCTTCTTCGGTGTCGGCATGCCAGTCACGCAGCCTTCGCTGGGCACGCTCATCCGCTTCGGGCAGCAATATCTGATGTCAGGCGAGTGGTGGATTTTGCTGTTCCCCGCCATCACAATCGTTATCCTTGGCCTCGCCATCAATCTGCTGGGTGACTGGCTGAGGGATGCGCTTAATCCAAAACTGAGATAATTGCCCATGACCAAACCTGTTCTGTCCGTCCGCAATCTGGAGGTCGAGTTCGTGACCCGGCGCGGCATCCTGCGCGCGATTGACGGCGTGTCGTTCGATATCGCGCCCGGCGAGGTGCTGGGTGTTGTGGGAGAATCGGGGGCGGGAAAGTCCCTCACCGGCACGGCGATCATCGGCCTGATTGATCCGCCCGGCCGCATCGCCGGTGGCGAGGTGCTGCTGCAGGGCAGCCGCATTGACAACCTCGACAAGGAATCGCTCCGCAAAATCCGCGGCAAGCGCATCGGCATGATCTTCCAGGATCCGCTGACCTCGCTGAACCCGCTGTTCAAGGTGTCGGAACAGTTGATCGAGACGATCCGCACCCATACCGATATGAACGAGGTGCAGGCGCGCCAGCGGGCGATTGATCTTCTGACGGAGGTGGGCATTCCGGCACCCGAGAAGCGCATTGACGGCTATCCACACGAGTTCTCGGGCGGCATGCGCCAGCGCGTAGTCATTGCGCTAGCATTGGCTGCAGAGCCTGAGCTGATCATTGCCGATGAGCCAACAACCGCGCTTGATGTCTCGGTGCAGGCGCAAATCATCACGCTGTTGAAGAAGCTCTGCCGCGAACGGGGCACGGCTGTCATGCTGGTCACCCACGACATGGGCGTGATTGCAGAGACGGCTGACCGCGTGGCGGTGATGTATGCCGGTCGCATTGCCGAGATCGGCCCCGTACGCGAGGTGGTGCAGAACGCCCGCCATCCCTATGCCAAGGGCCTGATGGGCGCGATCCCGACACTGGAGACAGCGGCCGAGAGACTGGTGCAGATCCCCGGCTCCATGCCACGCCTGACAGCCATTCCCAAGGGCTGCGCCTTCAACCCGCGCTGCAGTGAGGTTTTTGCCCGCTGCCATGTGGAGCGACCATCCCCCATTCCTGTCGGGAACTCACAGGTTGCTTGCTGGCTCCATGACAAACGCAAACAGGACAGGCAGACAGGAGCTGCAGTATGAGCGCGGCGAAGCAAACCATCATCATGCCCGATACATCAAACGCCTTTGTCACGGTGCGGGACCTGAAGAAGCAGTTCGATGTCTCGAAGCCCTGGCTGGAGCGCACATTGGAGCGCGCGCCGAGGCAGTATCTCAAGGCCGTTGACGGCCTCACCTTCAATATCAAAAAGGGCGAGACCTTTGCGCTGGTGGGGGAATCGGGCTCGGGCAAATCCACCGTCGCCCGCATGGTGGTGGGCCTTCTGCCGGCTTCGGGCGGGGAGGTCATGGTCGACGGCATCTCGATGACCCAGACCGCTGACAGTGCCGCGCGCGAAAAACTCCGCCGCCGCATTCAGATGATCTTCCAGGATCCCTATGCCTCGCTCAATCCGCGCTGGCGTGTCAGCGATATCATCGCCGAGCCGATCAAGGCCTTCAACCTGCTGAGCAGTCCCAACGACATCACCGACCGGGTAGGCGAACTCCTCACCCTCGTCGGCCTCTCGCCGCTCGACGGCGTGAAGTATCCGCACCAGTTCTCGGGCGGGCAGCGCCAGCGTGTGGCCATCGCGCGCGCACTTGCCTCCAATGCCGAGTTCATCGTCTGCGACGAGCCGACCTCAGCCCTCGACGTATCGGTGCAGGCGCAGATCCTCAACCTGATGCGCGATCTGCAGGACAAGATGGGCCTGACCTATCTCTTCATCAGCCACAACCTCGCCGTCGTCCGCCACATGGCCTCGACCATCGGTGTGATGTATCTCGGCCGTCTGGCAGAGGTGTCTCCGGCAAAGGAAATGTTCCGGGCACCCCGCCATCCCTACACCCGCATGCTGCTTGATGCTGTTCCAGACCTCGGCATGACAGGCCGCGCACGCACACCCGTACAGGGCGAAATCCCATCCCCCATCAACCCGCCATCAGGCTGCACCTTCCACCCACGCTGCCCGCTGGTGAACGACCGCTGCCGCGCCGAAAATCCGCTGCCAATCAACGGCGTCGCCTGCCATGCGGTGGAAGAGCGTAGAGTGGGGAGGTGAAAGCTTAGGACTACTCGTCCTCACCAAAGCGGTTGGCGACAAGCGCGCCAATCGCATCCATCGCAGCTTCAGCATCGCTGCCCGTGGCAGACACCATGATGGTGGTGCCAATGCCGGCACCCAGTGTCAGAATGCCCATGATGGATGTGCCACCAACCGTTTCGCCGCAGCGTGAGACGGTTATGGTTGAATCAAACTGCTCAACACATTGCACGAACTTGGCCGTTGCCCGCGCATGCAGGCCCTTCCGGTTGATGATGGGCAGCTCACGCGTGACGGCACCGGATGGGGCGGAAAATCCACCGATGCAATCTTCTTCCGCGCCGCTGTCAGCCATTAAAATCCACCCACATGGTTGTCTGGCAGCATTATTTGCCCGAAAGCACCCGACTTGCAACATTGATGTACTTGCGGCCGGCATCCTGTGCCTGAACCACCGCATCGGCAAGCTTCACTTCATCGCGCACAGAGGCCAGCTTGATGAGCATCGGCAGGTTGATGCCCGCCACAACCTCAACATTCGAGCCGTTCATCGCTGAAATAGCGAGATTTGAGGGTGTGCCGCCGAACATATCTGTCAACACAACCACGCCTTCGCCCGTATCCACCTGATGGATCGCGTCCATGATGTCCTGACGACGACCATCCATGTCATCTTCTGGATCGATGGTGATCACGTTCAGTTGCGTTTGCGGGCCAACCACATGTTCCAGCGCTGACTTGAATTCGCATGCCAGACGCCCGTGGGTAACCAGGACCATACCTATCATGATTTTATCGTTCTTGGCTCAGGGGCTTCTCGCCTCGGCCTTCGCGGAGTCACTAATGGTGTAGTGCAGTGCAACATTCAAGTGTGCAATCAAAAATTGATTACACAATCATCAGTTCATCACGGAAATATGGCCAAACAGTTACAAACTGGCCCAGCAGCGAATAATCTCCGGAAAGCGGCATGACAGGCAAGGATACGCCCATAACGGAGGCTTTACGTGCCTCTGGCAGCGGCAATCTGTCAGGTTTTGCATCCAGAACATCGATACAGCCGCGCAAAACGATGGATTCAAGCGCTGGAACGGCCTGAATGCCATAGCCGCGCAGCTCTATCTGTCCTGATATGGCAGGATGTGCCCGCGCAACCAGCCTTTGGCCATGGACCGTGAGGCAAACCCTGTCATCAGCCACCAGCCGCACTGCTCCAAACGGCCAATGCGCTATCATCGCGGCTGCAAGACCGGACTTTCCAGCGCCTGATTTTCCACGAATGAGGATGCCAATGTCCCCAACGGCGATCGCAACGCCGTGGATTGTTGTCGATTGCATCAGGATACAATCCCGGCGGCAGGCAAGCTGACTGTAAAACAGGCCCCTCCAGATACACCTTGCTCGCGTCCGGGGCGGTTTGAAACAGAAATGCGCCCCCGATGCGCTTCAATAATCTGGCGCGAAATGGAGAGCCCCAACCCGGAATTCTGGCCAAAACCCTGCTCCGCCGGGCGGTCCGTGTAAAAGCGCTCGAAAATACGCTCAAGCGCATGTTCCGGCACACCCGGACCCTCATCCTCAACCTTGAAGACAATATGGGTTTTGTCCCGCATCAACCGCACATGGATGATGCTCCCTTTGGGTGAAAACGAGCGGGCATTGTCAAGAAGGTTGGTCACCACCTGCCCAAGACGGCTGTCATGTCCCACAACATAAAAGGCATCTTTCGCCTGTGCCCCCTTGCGTGGCGCTGGCAGAACAATGTCCAGTCGCACTTCTGCCTGCCCTTCTCGCGCCATGTCGTTGGACAGCGACACGACAGCAGACAGCAAGGCTGCCATGTCCACAGGCTCGGCATCGGCTTTCGCGAGCTCTGCATCCAGCCGCGAAGCATCAGAAATATCGCTGATCAGACGGTCCAGACGACGCACATCATGCTGGATCACGCCCAGAAGCCGCTCACGGGCCTCGTCGGTTTTCACCAGCGGCAGGGTTTCAACCGCACTGCGCAATGATGTCAGCGGGTTTTTCAGCTCATGGGCGACATCCGCTGCAAAACTCTCGATGGCAGCAATGCGGTTGTAGAGCGCGTCTGTCATATCTCTCAGCGCACCAGAAAGATGGCCGATCTCATCGGAACGATCCGAGAAATCCGGGATTTGATGGCGGGACTTGATGCTGCGCCGCACCCGTTCAGCGGCAACCGCAAGCCGCTCCACGGGCTTTGCAATCGTATTCGCCATCAGCAATGAGACCAAGGCCATGATCGCGAAAATGACCGCAAACAACGTGAGAATGTTCAGCCGCTCCTGCGCAATGACCTCATCGATATCGCCGTCCTGCGTGGAAAGCTGCAAGGCACCGCGAATGACACGCAAGCGCTGGATCGGGAAAGCATAGACCACAACCGTGTCACCACTGGCCGTCACGCGGATGACTGGATTGCTGATGCCCGTCAGGGCGCGCTGCACCTCGGTCAGTAGGCGGGTGGAGGATGTATCATCGGCAGGCGAAATCTCGGTACGGCCAAAGCGCCGTTTCCACAATGACCAGGTGCGTTCGAAAAGCGTCGCCTCGCCAGTGGGCGGGGGGATATCAAGCCGGGTGATATCGCCGCGATCATAGAATGTACGGGTATCCAGCAACAGGCTACCATCCCTGTCATAAACGCGGGCGCGCAATCTTGTGGGCGTTACGAGGCGGCGCAGGATAGGCGCAATGCGCTCGGGGTTCAGCGAAAACTCAAGCCCTGATGCCTGATCCTCGGCCGCACTTTCCCCCAGTTGCAGGTCCAGCAATCTTTCAGGGTCAATCGTGATCGATTCACGATCCACAATGGCCGTGCCGGCGAGAGCCGCAGCTATGATCTCACCCTGCACCTGCAAGCTCTGCACGCGGGCATCAATCACGCCCACGCGCGTCTGGTTGACCCAGAGGAAGCCCAGCAAAAGCAGCAAGAGGCCAGCCATATTGAGCAGCACGATGCGCCGCACAAGGCTGGACCCCAATCGCATGGAGACAATACGCCCCAGACGGCGGCCAAAAAGCTTCAACCGCAACCACAGGCGGAGTCCGTTGCCCTGCGCGCCGGGCTCAGGTGGTGTCGGCATCTGGCTTTGCGCGCGGTCCAGCACTTAGGCTTGCGTCCTCAACGAATAGAGTCAGGCGTCAACCGCGCCCGACAAAAGGCATTTTTGTGGCCATAACGGTGACATACTGCACATTGGCATCCAGCGGCATGTTGGCCATGTAGAGGATCGTCTCACCCACATGCTTCACATCCATCAGTGGTTCCACCTTGATGGAGAGATCAGCCTGCGGCACGCCGCTCGCCATCTTCATCGCCATTTCTGTGGCTGCGTTGCCGATATCGATCTGCCCGCAGGCGATGTCATATTTGCGACCATCCAGCGAGGCGGACTTGGTGAGGCCCAGCACGGCATGCTTGGTGGAAGTGTAGGGCGCGGAATTTGGCCGCGGCGCATAGGCTGATACCGAGCCGTTGTTGATGATGCGTCCGCCGCGCGGGGTTTGCGCTTTCATGATGCGGAACGATTCCTGAATGCAGAGGAACACGCCTGTCAGGTTGATATCGACAACGGTTTTCCATTGCTCCAGCGTCAGGTCTTCCAGAGGAATGGCCGGTGCGCCCACGCCTGCATTGTTGAAGACAACATCAAGGCGACCAAAAGTGGCGACGGTTGCATCAAACGCTGCACGGACCTCATCAGGCTTGGCGACATCTGCAGCAGCAACAAGCGCCTTTGCGCCCAATGCTCTGGCTTCAGCAGCAACCGTTTCAAGATTTTCCTTGCGGCGGCCAACCAAGGTAACGGCATAGCCTGCCCCTGCGAGCGCCAACACGGCAGCGCGGCCAACGCCGGTTCCGGCCCCTGTGATCAGTGCTACTTTGGTCATGGTTTTCTTCCCTTTGATTGACGTGGAGTACGATGCATGTCTTTGGTTTTATAGCATCAACAGGATTCAACCATGCCCCTCGACGCCGCTGCCATCAAGACCCTGAAATCGGTTTCTACTGCCACAATCACAACCGTGCTGCTGAAAAAGGGCCTGCGCAACGTCTGGATGCGCGGCACGAAACCGCTAAAAGCAGGCCAGCCCAGGCTTGTGGGCCCTGCTTTCACGCTTCGCTTTGTGCCTGCCCGCGAAGATTTGGCGACACCGGAAAGCTGGTCCTCCCCCATTTCCACCCGTGCCGCCATCGAAGCGATGCCAGAGGGCTGCATTGCCGTGGTGGATGCCATGGGTGTGACAGATGCCGGCATCTTTGGCGATATTCTCTGCGCGCGCATGGCGCAGCGCAAGGTCGCGGGACTGGTGTCCGATGGCGTCATCCGCGACTATGCCGGTGTCATGGGCACAGGCCTGCCAGTCTGGTGCCAGGGTGTTGCAGCACCCGCTTCCGTTGCTGGCCTCACTTTCGTCAACTGGCAGGAGCCGATTGCCTGCGGTGGCGTCGCTGTTTTCCCGGATGATATCGTTGTTGTAGATGACGATGGCGCGGTGCTGATTCCCAAGGCCTTGCTTGATGATGTGCTGAAACTGGGGCCAGAGCAGGAGCGCATGGAAGCCTGGATCATGGACGAGGTGGCCAAGGGCCTGCCACTGCCTGGGCTTTATCCCATGAACGCCGAGACAAAGGCGCGCTACGAGGCGAGCAAGGGATAAGTGAATTAACCCTCGACGTACCCTCAAAATCGGGTAACCTCCTCTCAGCTTGTGCTGCATGGGAGAATGCCCGATGTCGAAATACACGCCCCCCACCTCTTTCGCTGATGTTCCCTTTGTGCTTGTGCAGCCCTTTGTTGCGGTGCGCGCGCTCTGCACCCTGATCGCGGTCACGCCCTCAGGGCTGGTCAACGCCCATGTGCCGGTGCTTTTGACAGAAGATGCAGATGGCAATCCCGTGCTCGAAGGCCATGTGGCAAAATCCACAACCGCTTTTGACACCATCACCGATGTGGTTTCGGCCATCGCCATGTTCCAGAAAGAGCAGGATTACGGCCTTCCGGAAGAGGCACGCATCAGCGATGAGAACCAGCCCTACGGCGCGGTTCACCTCCATGGCCGCCTTGAAATGGTGCGGGATGCCGATTTTCAGCTGGGCAACATCGATGCGCTGTCAGACCATCATATCGCAGCCAAGATACACCCCTGGAATGCCCCTGATCTGCCAAAGGCTTTCAAGGAGGTGCTGGCTGAAAAGACCGTTGGATTGCGCTTCCACATAGACCGCGCACAGGCCTGTCATGCCTATGTGGCCAAGGGGCATGGACGCACGGATGGCATTGTGGATATTGATCCGCGCGAATTCACCAGCCCAAATTGTCGACCAAGGGTTTGACAAGACGCAACACGCGACTGTGTCTTCTCCCTTCCCCCTTGCGGGGAAGGGCCGGGGATGGGGGTGTTTCAGGATAAAGTATTGAAGGACCCCCACCCGTCACGCTTCGCGTGCCACCCTCCCCAGCAGTCAAGCTTGCGAAGACTGCGCAGGCTTGTCTTCAAGGGGGAGGGAAAGCCGTCCAAGCGTTGAATGGATATTTTCTGGCTGAGACATTTTTTATTCCGCCATTTATACGTGACGCACGTCCTGTCTCTTGCTAGAGACACGCCATGCGCACCGCTTTTCGCAACCCCATACGAATTATTCTCCCGGCCTGCCGCTGAGCCCTCAGGTTCGCGGGAGAGTCGGGTTTTCTCCCCATCATCGCGCCAGACGCGCTTGTTCGCACACATCATATCTTGCGGAAGACTTCGCCCATGACTGACCAGACCTCCAAGGATGCCGCTGCTGGCGTCGATTACTCCAAAACGCTCTATCTGCCGCAGACCGAGTTTCCCATGCGTGGCGGCCTGCCGGAAAAAGAGCCGCAAATCCTCAAGCGCTGGCAGGACAATGACCTCTACGGCAACCTTCGCAAGGCCGCCAAGGGCCGCCCCAAGTTCGTGCTGCACGATGGCCCTCCCTATGCCAACGGTAACATCCACATCGGCCACGCGCTCAACAAGATCCTCAAAGACCTGGTCACACGCTCGCAGCAGATGCTGGGTTTTGACTCAAACTACGTGCCTGGCTGGGACTGCCACGGCCTGCCGATCGAATGGAAAATCGAGGAGCAATACCGCGCCAAGGGCAAGAACAAGGATGATGTGCCGATCAACGAATTCCGCAAGGAATGCCGGGATTTTGCGGCGCACTGGGTCGATGTACAGCGCGAGGAATTCAAGCGTCTGGGCGTGACCGGCGACTGGGACAATCCCTATCTCACCATGACCTACCCCGCCGAGGCGCAGATCGCCCGCGAGATCATGCAGTTCGCTGTGACTGACCAGCTCTATCGCGGCTCAAAGCCCGTGATGTGGTCCGTGGTTGAGAAGACGTCGCTGGCTGAGGCCGAGATCGAGTATCAGGATTATCAGTCGGATATGGTTTGGGTGGCGTTTCCGGTAAAGTATCTTCACGGTGGAGGAGATACAGAGGCAACGATTTGCCGCGTTTTCCCAAACGACAACATTGTAATTTGGACAACAACACCTTGGACGTTGCCTGGAAATCGCGCAATCAGCTTCAGCAAGAAAATCAGCTACGGAAGATATAAAGTCATCTCTGCAGAACGAGATTTTGGACCGCAGTCCGGTGCCGTGTTTATCGTTGCAGACAAGCTTGCTGATGCTGTCTTTGGGCAGGCCAAAGTCACGGTAGAGAGACATTCTGACGTGACTTGGCAAGCTCTAGCTGGAACACGTTGCTCCCACCCCCTTGCCTCACTCGGCTACGCCTTCGACGTCCCCCTCCTCGATGGCGACCACGTCACCGATGACGCGGGCACCGGCTTTGTCCACACAGCCCCCGGTCATGGCCGCGAGGACTTTGACATCTGGACCTCAGCAAGCACACAACAGATACTGCGCGAGCGCGGCATCGAAACTCGCATCCCCTACACCGTCGATGGCGATGGCTTTTACACGGCCGATGCCCCCGGATTTGATGGCAAGCGCGTCATCACCGACAAGGGCGACAAGGGCGATGCCAATGAGGCCGTTATCAAGGCGCTGATCGAGGCGGGCAACCTAGTCGCGCGCGGTCGCCTCAAGCACCAATATCCGCATTCATGGCGCTCCAAGAAACCCGTGATCTTCAGGAACACACCGCAGTGGTTCATCCATATGGATCAGGCGACGCCCTCGCTCAGGGGCAAGACACTGCGCGAAGTCTCCCTGCAGTCCATCCGCGAAACGCAGTGGGTGCCGCCGTCAGGCGAGAACCGCATCACCGGCATGATCGAGGCGAAGCCTGACTGGGTTGTCTCGCGCCAGCGCGCCTGGGGCGTGCCAATCACGGTGTTCGTCCACAAGGAAACCAAGGCGATCCTGAAGGATGAAACCGTCAACAAGCGCATCGCCGATGCCTTTGAAAAGGACGGCGGCGACGCATGGTTTGCCGATACCGATGGTTCACGCTTCCTGAAGCCGGAGTACAGTCCAGCTGACTACGAGAAGGTCAACGATGTGCTTGATGTCTGGTTTGATTCGGGCTCCACCCATTCCTATGTGCTGAATGACCCCAAGAACTTCCCCAGCCTCGCTGGCATCCACCGCAAGGTAGACGGCGGCAGGGATCAGGTGATGTACCTCGAAGGGTCGGACCAGCACCGCGGCTGGTTCCATTCCTCGTTGATCGAGAGCAGCGGCACGCGCGGCCATGCACCCTATGACATCGTGCTGACCCACGGTTTCACCATGGATGGCAATGGCCAGAAAATGTCGAAGTCTCTGGGCAATGTCGTTGCCCCGCAAGAGGTCATCGCCAAGTCGGGCGCCGATATCCTGCGCCTCTGGGTGGCATCAGTTGACTACTCGGACGACCAGCGCATCAGCCCCGATATCATCAAGAATGTCTCGGAAGCCTATCGCAAACTGCGCAACACCATCCGCTGGATGCTGGGCACACTGGCGCACTACAAGCCAACCGATCCGGTCGCTGCGAAGGACATGCCTGAGCTCGAGCGATTGATGCTTCACCGGCTCGCAGAGCTGGACGAAACCGTGCGCGCAGCCTACGCCGCCTACGACTACAAGAAAGTGGTGTCGGTGCTGTCAGCCTTTATGAACACGGAATTGTCCGCCTTCTATTTCGACATTCGCAAGGATGCGCTTTACTGCGATGCACCGTCGTCGGTGAAGCGCAGGGCAGCGCTCACCACCGTGAACACGTTGTGCGATGCCCTGCTGAAATGGCTGGCTCCTATCCTGGTCTTCACCACGGATGAGGCATGGATGGAGTATGGCAAGCATGAGTGCATCCATCTCCAGACGTTTCCGGAGGGGCTAGCGCAACATCGCAATGATGCTCTGGCCGCGAAGTGGGAAACAGTGCGCGATGTGCGCTCGGTGATCACGGGTGCATTGGAAATCCAGCGCGCCAGCAAGGTCATCGGCTCGTCGCTTGAAGCAGCGCCTGTTGTCCACATCACGGACAAGGCCCTGATGGCAGCGCTTGAAGGGGTGGATATGGCTGAGATCGCCATCACTTCGGACATCACGCTGACAGACAAGCCAGCGCCAGCCGGTGCCTTCTTCATGGATCAGATCAAGGGAGTTGCGGTGGTATTCGCCAAGGCTACAGGTGCCAAGTGCGCCCGCTCCTGGCGATACACATCAGATGTTGGCTCTGATGCCACATTCCCGGATGTATCGGCGCGGGATGCAAAGGCCTTGCATGAACTGAGGGCGCTGGGGCAGCTGTGATGACAGCACCCCGCCGCCTCTTTCTGGCTCTCTTCATCCTGACCCTTGTTCTCGATCAGGCATCGAAACTGTATCTTTTCTTCGTCTTCGACATTGCGGCGCGCTCGCCGGTGGCACTCACATCCTTCTTTGATCTCACGCTGGTGTGGAATCGGGGCATATCCTACGGCCTGTTCCAGCAATCGACAGAGCTGGGGCGCTGGTTGCTGACCGGGTTCAAGCTGATTGCAACGGTTGTGTTGTCAGTCTGGGCCTGGCAGGCACAGGAGAAATGGCTTTGCGTTGGGCTGGGGTTGATTGCGTCAGGAGCACTGGGCAACGCGATAGACCGCATACTTTATGGCGCTGTGCTGGACTTTGCCCATTTCCATTGGGGCACTTTCTCATGGTATGTCTTTAACGTTGCTGATGCAGCCATCGTTGTCGGCGTCGTTTTTTTGTTGTACGACAGCTTCACATCAGGATCAGGGCAAAACCCAAAGTCCGAAAAGGCCTTGGAAAAGGCATAATCTGCGTTATCAAGAGCAAAATCTGATCAGGGTTGGAGAACAGGCCATGAATTTGAAGCAACTCACTGCTGCAACGACATTTGTGACAGGCTTGATGCTCGCTCCAGTGGCTCATGCACAGAGCGTTCTGGATCTCGGTCGCATGATTCTTGGTCTGCCGGGCGAAGAGAAGCCGCAGATCGATTACAAAGAGCGCGCTCCACTTGTCGTGCCACCATCCCAGAACCTTCGCACGCCTTCCGAAGCACTGCCTGCTGACCAGCGCCGTGCCAACTGGCCGCAGGATCCTGATGTTCTGGCACGGCGCAAGGCAGCTGAAGATGCGCGTCGGCCCGTGTTTGTGCCCAATGACCGTGAACTGGGGCGTTTGATGACGCCTGCTGAAATCCGCGCGCAGGGGCGCACAGCCAATGGTGCGCCGCTCGTGACACCGTAAAGTGATCGCGCCGCAGTCAACATGCTGGGTGGTATCGCGAGTTTGCGTGAGCAGGCAGCAAGGCAGAAGACCGAGGTTGAGGTCTATGCAGAGCCACCTCGTGAATATCTGACAGATCCCCCCAAAGGTGTACGGGCTGCTGCAGGCAGCGCTCCTGTCAGAGCCACAAGGGACAGGTCAGCTCCAGGTGACTTCGAGCGGCCCGACATGCTGGCGGTCACCCGTGACGGCCCACGCACACGCTGACACGTAGTTTTTACCCGCTGTGACATTTCACCCGTGTTTGCCTCTGGCTAACACGGGTTTTGCTTGCCATATGGGTTTAACACAGAGGCGGATGCAACATGAGCACGACAGATTCTGGCAAACCGGACATTTCGACATTCCATCTGGCCAATGGCATGCAGGTCGTCGTCATTCCCGACACGCGCACGCCTGTTGTCACCCATATGGTCTGGTACCGGAATGGCTCGGCGGATGATCCCGAAGGTAAATCAGGCATTGCCCATTTTCTGGAGCACCTGATGTTCAAAGGCACGCACAAGAACCCTAAGGG
>JBOFGV010000023.1:0-27497 GCA_051649305.1 Beijerinckiaceae bacterium | reverse complement strand
GTGTAAAGAGTGTTCTTTTGCCCGGCATGATACCGCCGTTATCGGGTCACTTTGTAGTTGCAAATGACAACTATGCTCCGGTTGCTCAGGCCGCTTAAGCGGTTTGAAATACCGAAATCAAGCCCTCTGGCTTAGCCGCTAGAGGCGGGGTTCGCAGGCACCTGGCAACAGAAGCCTGCACTTCTTCCCGTTACGGCATATCTCGCAAAGCCTGTGCAATGCCCTGTTCGACATCAATGGCGATGTCCTTTTTGAAATGAACCGCATCCAGAAACAACTCCCGCCGGCGGTTTTGCGGCGTATCCCACCAGCGATCCACAACAGCCGTGCGCGGGCGCAGTTTGGCAGCCGCCAGAAGCTCTTCCTTGCACTTCAGCGTTCCGGTCGCCCCTGCAAAATCCGCAGTCATGCCGGGAGGAACATAAACAGGGGTCAACACCAGCACAGCTTTTGTTTCAGCAGGCAATTGCGCCAGCGAAGCACGCAAGGCCTCCGCAGCGGAGTGAGGCGGCTGTGACATTGCAGCAGCTTTTGCCGGATCATAAGGGTAAGGACGCTGCGGCACATGCAGTTCGTAGTTCCAGAAACCATCAAGACGCGAGGGTTTTTCCCAACCCGTCAGCACACGCAACCGGCGCGGCAAAGCTTCCAGATTATCGGCGCGAAACAGGCCTTTGGCATAGGCAAACAGATGTTCCTCATAGAGCCAGAACGGAAATGGATTGACGGTTTTGTGCATGCCGGCAGGATTGCACCACATGAGATCAAGCCCAAGAATGAGCGTTTTGATGCCCGAGCCACGCTCCCTTGAGAGATAGCGCATCATAGCCACCTGCTCCATGGGGCCAGTTCCCGGCACTGTGATCTGCGAAAAAGACTGGCCGGTTGCAGCGTTCAGCCGATCTGGATCAAGCGTTTGCAGCGTGGAATTGCCCAGCACAACCGCATTGAACTGCGGATTGCGGATGCGCGACACCGAGGACTTGCTGGCCGTCGTATCGAAGGAAACGGGATGGTTGATCCATGTCATGCGCCCTGTGACATAGGGATCGATGATAAAAAGCGCCGCCATGATGACAAGGCAGGCACCAACCATGGTGCTGCCAAACATCATCAGGAATGAGCGACCTGATACGCCGTCTTTTTCAGTGGCCAATTGAGACAACACGGGCAGAACACTTCTTTATGCAAATGGCCAGAGTACCAAGTGGTTACTGACGCCGGTCATAAGGCTATTTTTGCAAAATGCAAAACCTGACAGACATTGCGATGATCCCGCGTTTACCCTCTCGCTATCCCAACGGAATCGGTTAGATTGCGCCCATGACGACTGATCATATCCGCTACGATCTTCTGGTTCAGGACGCGCTGCGCAGCGTTGTGAAGAATGTGCTGGCCGATGCCGCCAAAAACGGCATGCCGGGCGAGCATCATTTTTATGTCTCGTTCAAGACAACTGCCCCCGGCGTGCGCATTTCCAACCGTTTGCGTGAGCAATATCCCGATGAGATGACGATCGTTCTCCAGCACCAGTTCTGGGATCTGGGCATTACGGAACATACTTTCGAGGTTGGCCTGTCTTTCGGCGGCGTGCCCGAGCGTTTGCTGGTGCCATTTGATGCGGTTGTCGGCTTCTTTGATCCATCCGTGCAGTTTGGCCTCAAGTTTGAGGTGCAGGATGCCGATGCGGTTGCCGAGAATGATGATACTGCCGGTGTTGCACCACCCAAGACTGGCGTTGTTTCGCCTATGACCCCGCCAAAGGCTGATGGTGGCGTGCTGAACAAACCTGCCAAAACTGTTGCGAAAAGTGATGGCAAGAAAGAAACGGCGGCGATCACCAAGCCAAAGGCGAAGAAGGCTGCCGAGAAAACGGCGGATGTGGAACCGGCCCCAACAGCTGCGGTCGTTAGCCTGGATGCCTTCCGCAAGAAAAAGTGACTTTAGTCAGGCTGTTTTCATGCTCTGAAATCATAACAAAAAAGCCCCGCAAAGCGGGGCTTTCTCGTCTGATGCACACAGCACCCAGCGTTTATGATCAGTTGCAGACCTTGACGCGACGGATGACGACAGTGTCGTAATCCACAACCTGGCGCACCTTGCGGAAGCGGCATGTCTGCACATAGCCATAAGTTGGCTGCGCATAGCCGTAGGCAGGTGCAGCGTAGGCTGGCTGGTAGTAGCCATGGCCATAGGCTGGGGCTGGATGGCCGTAGCTGTAGGCAGGCGCTGCGTAGGCAGGGCGTGAAGCGCCGGCAATCAATGCACCAGCAGCAAGACCACCGATAATGCCGGCAGCAATTGCTGGGCCACGGTTGCCACGGTGAACACGATGACCATAGCCATAACCATAGCCTGGGCCACGACGCCACTGGGCTTCAGCATCTGAAGCGGTGAATGTGGTGAAGCCGGTTGCCATTGTTGCAACTGCAAGACCAGTCACAGCAGCCTTTTTAATGCGGGTTACAAGATTTGACATGATCGTCTCCTGATCGGTTGCCGGTAGAGCTTTTCTGCGGTTCCGGTATGAGAGCTGTTCTACTTTGGGACGCCTGACGGAATTCTGAACAAGTTTGACAGGATTCCTGCTTTTCTGTTCATCTGGACTTGGCAATGGAATTTGATAGCGAAACAAGGCGGAAAAGGGGCAGATCAGCCCGCTGCACTGCCTCTCAGCAGCTTGCTCGCTGCGGCGCGGGCCTCATCTGTAATCTCAGCACCGGACAGCATGCGGGCGATCTCTTCCCGTCTTGCCGCATCTTCCAGAATGGTCACGCGGGTGGCAACGCGGTTGCTGCCAGCCACATCTTCCTTGGCAATCAGATAGTGCCGCACGGCTTGTGCCGCCACCTGAGGAGCATGGGTGACAGACAGAACCTGCACCTGCCGCGAGAGACGCGCCAGACGCTGGCCAATAGCATCAGCCACCGCACCGCCCACGCCCGTATCAATTTCATCAAACACCAATGTTGGGGCTGAACCGCGCTCGGCCAGAACAACCTTCAGGGCCAGCATGAAGCGGGAAAGCTCTCCGCCCGATGCCACCTTCATCATGGGGCCAGGGCGTGTGCCGGGGTTTGTCTGCACATGGAATTCGATTGTATCGATGCCATCCTGGCTGGCCTTGGCGGCGTCAGATGCAATCTGCGTAATGAACGTGGCGCGCTCCAGCTTCAGCGGCGGCAGCTCGGCATTCACAGCTTTGTCCAGCGCTCCTGCCGTTATGCGGCGCTTGTCTGACAAGGCAGAGGCCGCCTTGTCAAAAGCGGCACGCGTTTCAAGCGCTTGCTTGCCAAGCACCTTCAGCTGCCCCTCGCCTGCATCAAGGGCAACGAGATCAGCCGTGAACCTTGCTGCCAGCGCCGCAAGGCCTTCCACTGGCACATTGAACTTGCGGCTTGCCGCGCGCATGGCGAACAGACGCTCTTCGATGCGCTCAAGCTCACGTGGATCAAAATCTGCGGCACGCAAGGCGCGCTCCAGCGCATCACGGGCTTCTTCGAGGTTCTGGAGTGCTGTATCAAGCGCTGCAGCAGCAGGTCCGGCCAGATCACCCGCCTGATCCGCGCGGCGCGCCAGACGACGTTGCGCTGAGGACAGCGAAGGTATGGGCGAATCGTTGCCGGACAGCAGGTCCAGCACATCCTGCAACTCACCAGCCACTTTCTCGGCCTGCATCATATGCTGACGCCGCTCGGCCAGTTGCGTTTCCTCGCCATCCTGCGGGGCAAGCTTGTTGAGTTCTTCCGCAGCATGACGCAGATAATCCGCATCTGCCCGCGCCTTCGCAATGCGCTCTTGCTGGGCAGCCAAGGCCTTCTCGGCCTCCCGCCAGCGTGCATGCAATGTGCTGACCTCAGCTACATCACCCTGCAAGCCGCCAAATGCGTCAAGCAGTGCGCGGTGTTCGGCTGGGTCCATCAGGGCGCGGTCGTCATGCTGGCCATGAATTTCAACGAGCTGCTGGCCAATGGCTTTCAGCGTCTGCACACTGACAGGCTGATCATTGACGAAAGCACGGGTGCGGCCATCGGGCATCTGCACACGCCTAAGGATCAGATCGCCCTCAGTATCGATATCGGCTGCCTGTGCAATCTGGCGAGCCTGATGTGACGACGGCAAATCAAAAATCGCGGCAATCTGCCCCTGTGGCTGGCCTTCGCGCACCAGACCACCGTCACCGCGCCCACCCAGAGCAAGCGCAAAGGCATCAAGCAGGATCGATTTACCCGCACCGGTTTCGCCGGTCAGCACGAGGAGGCCGGGATCAACGGCAAGATCAAGACGATCAATAAGGACGATGTCGCGGATGGACAGGCGCAGAAGCATAGGGTTCTTCTGGCACGCCACAAGATTCGGGAAAAGAGCATCGCAGCAGGCGTTCAGGCCTGCGGCGTCATTTTCAGGGGAAAATCAGACAGTAGTGACTGATCAGAGGCCCATTCCACGGCGGAAGCCGCGGAAAGCACGGCTGATCCAGGACGATTCGTTCTCGCGCGGCTCAACACCGCCGCTCTGAAGCAGCTTATAGGCGTCCTTGTACCACGAGCTGTCAGGGAAGTTATGGCCCAGAACAGCAGCAGCTGTCTGCGCTTCAGGCACAATACCAAGGGCCATATAAGCCTCAGTGATGCGCATCAGCGCCTCTTCCGTGTGGCGTGTGGTCTGATACTTCACCAGCACTTCGCGGAAACGATTTACCGCACCGGTGTAGTTCCGCTGGTTCAGGTAATAACGGCCGATGTCCATTTCCTTGCCTGCCAATTGGTCACGGGCAACAGCCACACGCTGGCGCGCATCCGGAACATATTCAGAATCAGGCCATTTGCGGATCAGTTC
Source organism: Beijerinckiaceae bacterium (assembly GCA_051649305.1). Classification (GTDB taxonomy): domain Bacteria; phylum Pseudomonadota; class Alphaproteobacteria; order Rhizobiales; family Beijerinckiaceae; genus JADCCX01. Next base: position 22,658 of record JBOFGV010000023.1, on the reverse strand, counting down.
ATCCATCGCCAGCAAAGCGCGCTGCGAGCGTTCCTGATCACGCGTTACATCAGGCATCTGGTTGAAATAGGACATACCGATGAGGTACTGTGCATATGCCGCGTCTTTTTCAGAAGGATAAAGCTGCACATAGCGACGGCCAGACGAGATCGCTTCCTCATAGCCGCGCGCTTCATAGCTTGCGAAGGTTGTCAGCAGCAGGCTGCGCTTTGACCAGCTTGTATAAGGGTACTGCTTGTCAACTTCGTTGAATTTCTTGATAGCAGCGTCGTAATTCTTGCTCTGCAGACGGGCCAGACCATCGTTGAACAGCACTTCTGCAGGCTCATCCTTGGCCAGATCACTTGTGGCCTTTGAGGCGCCAAAGGGATTGATGGACGATACGGCCGAAGACATTGTTTCGCACGCGGCAAGAGGTGCCGCGACAGCCAGAACAGCTGCAAGCCGCGCGAGAGAACCGAAAGAGCTGTATCGCAAAGTCAACATCCTGAAAACAAACTGCCAATTCGGGCGGAACCTGCCATGGACGCCACTTCAAAGCAAGTGAACACACGGCGCGATGCGCGCTTTCGGTTAAAAGCAAGCCCGGTAATGCCTGAGAATGTGGCAAAGACGTGTCCGGATGGACGGGAACAGGCAGAATTCCGGCTGAACATGTTCAACCGTTCATGCTTTTCAGTTCTTGTCCGCTGCAAATGCCCTGAGCGAAGCCACTGTCTCGCCACCGCCAATATCACGACGTGAAGCCGGAGCATCAGCCAGCGCAAAAGCGGTTTTGTCACCAAGCAACTTCTCAAGCACCATGGCGTTGACCTTATGCCCGGGACAATAAGCCCGGTAGCTGCCCTGCAACGGATTGCCGGAAAGGGCCAGATCACCGATGGCATCAAGGATCTTGTGGCGGACAAACTCATCGGGGAAGCGCAGACCTTCAGGGTTGATGACGCGATCATCCCCCAGAGCGACTGTGTTTTCGAGCGACGCGCCAAGAGCAAGATTGTTCTTCCAGAGGAATTCCACGTCTTTCATGAAGCCGAAAGTGCGGGCCTGAGCAATTTCATCCCTGAAAGTTGCGGCTGTCACATCAACGATGCGACGCTGGCGACCAATGATCGGGGTGGGAAAGTCAATTTCTACATCGACTTCAAAGCCACGGTCGCGCGGCGACAGCTCGGCCCATGCACGGCCATGCTCGATGCGGACTGTTTTCAGAACCTTGATCAGCTTGCGGTTGGGTAAAAGCGTTTCAATGCCGACCTGCTCGATGGCATCCACAAACAGGATGGAGCTGCCGTCCATGATCGGAACTTCAGGGCCGTCCACTTCCACAACCACGTTATCAACACCCATGCCAGCCAAAGCCGCCATCAGATGCTCAATGGTGGAAACGGAGGCACCGTTGGGCTCGCCAATCACCGTGCAAAGCTCGGTTGCGCCAACATTATCACGGTGCGCGCGGATCATGCGCTCAACGCCGCCGGGCAAACCTGTACGCCGGAAGGTAACCCCGGTGTTGGCTTCAGCTGGATGGAGAATGATTTTGACAGGAGCGCCACTGTGGACACCAATGCCGACAAGTTCTGTGCTTTCGCATAGTGTCGTCTGCTTCAAAGCGTTGCCCTCGTTGGCGATTTCAAGCCGGCGTATATCACCGGTCATTAGACGCCTATTGGTTGGGATGAACTGTTCCACTTGAGGCTAGCCCCTCGTGAAACCGCTTTTGCCCCGAAGGACAACTTCCCTTTAAAATACGCCTCGCGAGGGCGATAACCAAATCACGCTTTTTTAAACACTGTTACACAAATCTGCCACATTTGAATTGATTTTAGTTTGGCATATTCCATCATAAATTCAAACAGTTAAACCCCGCGTCCAGAGGACGCGGGGTTTAAAATCTTGAGAATCCGCTGAAGGGCTTCAGTTGGCCTGACGACGCAGGAAAGCCGGGATTTCGAGCTGATCATCCTCAATGGAGCGAACCGGAGCACGGCCATGCGAATCGAGCTGTCCCTGTGCGGCGCGCTGTGGCGGCTGCACCAATGGACGACGCTGCGGCTCGGCAGGAAGCTCTGCAGGAGGGGCATAAGCCGCCTGTGGAGCCTGATGCTCAGTATCATCACGCTTGCCAAGACCGACAGCTGCAAGGCGCTGCAGCAGTGTCATGCGCTTGGTCTCGGGGGTCGCGACCTGCTGTGCCTGTGGGGCCTGTGCAGCGCGCATCTGAGCCTGCGCCACAACCGGGAAATCCTCAATCTGGGGCAGTCGTGTCGGGCGGACAACCTGATTTTCAGCATAAAGTGGCTCAGAGATCGGAGCAACTGGCGCTGGAGCAGGAGGCGCTACGGGCGCTTCCATCACAGGTGCAAGTGCCGTAACCGGTGCAGCAACCGGAGCTGGCTCCACCCAGGCTTCCTGAACAGTCATTGGTGTTTCTTCAACCTGCGGAGCTTCCATCACTTGCGCAGGTGCTTCAACAACCGTCTCAACCTGTCGCGGCAAGGTCATCACAGGCTCAACGTTTGAGCGAGCGGCGATCTGCGAACGCAGACGCTGGGCCACTTCGGCAATACGGTTTTCTGTGAAGGTAACCGGCTCGATGGCGTCAATCGAGGCACGGTCGATGCCTGTTGCAACAACCGAGACGCGGATGATGCCATCAAGGCTGTCATCCTGTGTAGCACCCAGAATGATGTTGGCTTCAGGGTCCACTTCCTCGCGGATGCGGGTGGCAGCTTCGTCAAGCTCATAGAGCATCATGTCCTTGCCGCCGGTAATCGAGATGAGGAGGCCTTTGGCACCCTTCATCGACACTTCATCGAGAAGCGGATTGGCAATCGCGGCTTCTGCGGCCATCAGGGCGCGCTTGTCGCCTGTGGCTTCGCCGGTTCCCATCATCGCCTTGCCCATTTCACGCATGACAGCGCGCACGTCAGCGAAGTCGAGGTTGATCAGGCCGGGCTTGACCATGAGATCGGTGATCGAAGCAACGCCCGAGTAAAGCACCTGGTCTGCCATGGCGAAGGCTTCGGCAAAGGTGGTCTTCTCGTTGGCAACCCGGAACAGGTTCTGGTTCGGGATAACGATGAGCGTATCCACATGCTTCTGCAATTCGGAAATACCGGCTTCGCAGATGCGCATGCGGCGCAGACCTTCAAACTGGAATGGCTTGGTGACAACACCAACGGTGAGGATGCCCATTTCACGCGCGGTGCGTGCAATAACAGGGGCAGCACCTGTGCCTGTGCCACCGCCCATACCGGCAGTGATGAACACCATGTGTGCGCCCATCAGCTGGTCGCGAATTTCGTCGATCACCTCTTCAGCAGCTGCGCGGCCAACTTCAGGCTGCGCACCAGCGCCAAGGCCTTCGGTGACTGCCAGACCCATCTGGATCACGCGGGTGGACTTGGAATGGCCAAGCGCCTGCGCATCGGTGTTCGACACCACGAATTCGACCCCTTGCAGGCCGCATTCGATCATGTTGTTGACCGCATTGCCGCCAGCGCCACCGACGCCGAAAACTGTGATGCGGGGCTTGAGTTCCCGAATGTCCGGGGCCTGAAGATTGATGGTCATGGGTTCGCCTCTTCTTCGGAAACCAGGTTAAAAACTGTCACGGAGCCACCGTCCCATGCGGGACAGGTAGCCATCCGTGCCGGTGGCAAGCAGAGTGCCGCCGCGGCCAGCACTCAGATGTTCAAGACCCGCAACCTGCGGGTAAAGCAGCATGCCGACAGTGGCGGCAAAAGCCGGACTGCGGGCCGATTCAGGCATGCCCTTGATGGTCATGGGACGGCCCAGACGCACCTGCTTGGACAAGACGCCCTGCGCCAATGGCACAAGACCAGTAAGCTGCGATGCGCCGCCGGTGAGAACCACACTGCGGTTGAGAATGTTGCCGAAACCAGCCTGACGGACACGGTCACGGGTCAATTCAAGAATTTCTTCCATGCGCGGGCGCACAATGCGTGTCACATGCGAACGAGGAATGTAGGCAGCGGTTGAACGCTCGTCATCACCCACCTGCGGCACGGTGATCATCTCACGCTCGCTTGAGGCATCATCGTAGCAGGAGGCTGCAAGGCCTTTGAGGCGCTCGGCATCTTCCAGCCGCATCGACAGGCCACGGGCAATATCCATCGTAACGTGATGGCCACCCACTGCAATGGCATCCACCATTTGCAGATGGCCATTGGCAAAGACAGCCGTGCTGGTTGTTCCGCCACCGCAATCAATGACCACAACGCCCATTTCGGCTTCATCAGCATCAAGAACCGAGAGGCCAGCAGCATAAGGTGTTGCGACAACCGCTTCCACTTCGAGATGCCCGCGCTCGATGGCCAGCATCAGGTTGCGTGTTGCAGCCATATCGGCAGTGGCCACATGCATTTCGACCGCAAGACGATCCGCAATCATGCCGCGCGGCTCTTTCACGGGCGCACGGCCATCAAGTCGGTACGCCGTCGGAAGGGAGTGGACAACGGCCCTGCCCTGTCCAACCGACTGTGCAGTGGCACCATCCATAGCGCGCTCGACATCCCGATCCTGAATGGCACGGCCAGATGTGCTGACCTCAGCCATGAAGTGCTGCGATGAAATGCGCCCGCCTGTGAGGGCCACAACCACGCTTTCAATCGTCACGCCTGCCATGCGCTCGGCTGCGTCAATGGCGCTGCGGATGGCACGCTCGGCTTCATCCATATCGATGATCACGCCGCCCTTGAGGCCACGCGAGCGCTGATGACCGATACCCAGAACACGGCAGCGGTGTGTGCGTCCGCGCTGCGCGTCCGTTGCATCGGCGGGCTCAAGCTTGGCGATGACACAGGAGACTTTTGTTGTGCCAAGATCAAGAACAGCCAGAACGGCGCTCTTGCGGGCGGACAATGGCCGCATCTTGGGGGTCAGGCCCTGATGAAAACCGCTCATGCCCTGCCCTTTATCTTTGGCAGCCGCTTCTCAAAATCCTCGCGGCGCGCCGCAGCAGATTCTTCACTCAGACGGAAGGCCACCCTGCCCGGAACGCGCAGATCAACCGCAATGATATCTTTGGAGAGAACCTGCGAATCCTTGTCGAGTTTCGCGAGCTTCTGCAGCGCGCCGACAGGGTTCTGCTCTGGCAGTTTCACATCAACGCCATTGGCCAGTTTCAGTGTCCAGCGGCGCTCGGAGACAAGCACGCCAGCGCGAATCTGGCTGCGCATCTCGGGAACCTGCGCCAGAATGTCGGCGTATTCCCTGACACGCAAGCGCGCGCCCGGACCAACGACATGCGGCAGTTTCAGATAGCGCTTGTCGCTGAGATTATCGATCACGGTACCATCAGCCGAAACAACGCTGACAGTGCCTTCCTGCTGCCAAAGCGCGAAAGGCTCACGCTCGACAACAGTGATGTTCACACGGTCTGGATAAAGTTTACGCACAGTCGCTTCAGCAACGAGAGGCACGGCTTTCACATTGGCGCGAATCTGCGCCACGTCGACAAACAGCAGTGAACCTGACGGTGTCAGACCAGAAGCTGTCAGAATTTCTTCTTTGGTGAGCTCGGAAACACCTGTGACATCAACGGTGCGGATGGGAAAACCGAAACCGCGCGCTGTGATATCGCGCAGCTGACCGTGCGAACCGCGCATGGCTTCATGGTGTCCGCCCATGATCCAGCCTGTTGTACCAATCATGGAGAAAAACAGCAGCGTCGCAACAGTGCCTGCGCCCCTGAAAACAGGGATGACAGTGCCACCCACACGAAAACCGCCACGGCCAAAGGCCAGCGGCAAGCGCCGTGTTGTGGAGAAATCATCGGGAGCCTGACGCGCCAAGTCGCCAGACCGTGGCATCAACCACGCTCTCAACGATTCAGGGAGGCGTCTTCCACCATCCATCGTGTCAACTCACCAAACGTTAGGCCCGCATGGGCCGCCAATTCCGGCACGAGAGACGTCTCGGTCATGCCGGGCTGAGTGTTCACTTCCATCCAGATGAGGGTGTCAGTCTCATCATCGTAACGAAAGTCGGAACGGCTGACGCCACGGCAGCCAAGCGCTTCGTGCGCCATCACTGCCTGTTGTTGAACTTTTTGGTAAATATTTGGTTTAATTTTTGCCGGAAGTACGTGGGTTGAGCCTCCGGGCGCATATTTCGCATCGTAGTCATAGAAGGTGCCAACATTCGAGACGATCTCGATGACATCCAGCGCCTTGACCTCGCCCGGCGCGCCCATGACAGCGCATGTCAGTTCGCGCCCGGCCACAAAGGCTTCCACCAGCATTTCGTCGCCCAGTGGCCAGTCAGCGCCAGCCAGTTCCTGCGGCGGATGGGAGCGCCCTTCCTTGACGATGAACACGCCAAAAGATGAGCCATTGGCCACTGGCTTGGCTACATAGGGCGGCGGCAGGAGATGGCGTTTCGCCACTTCAAAGCGGGACGCTGTCACGCCCTTGGCAACCAAAACACCGGCAGCGGCAGCAACAACCTTGGCCCTGTCCTTGCGCATGGCCAGGGCAGACGCCAGCACGCCGGAATGGGTGTAGGGAATCTGCAGCATTTCCAGAATACCCTGCATGCCACCGTCCTCACCAAACGGGCCATGGAGCGCATTGAAGGCAACATCCGGCTTCAATGCCTGAAGATCCGCCACGATGGTTGGTGTGACATCCACTTCCGTGACGCGAAAGCCAACACTGCGCAGGGCGGCCGCGCAGCCCGCACCGGTTTTCAGACTGACAGGCCTTTCGGCGGCCCAGCCTCCCATCAGGACGGCGATGTGTTTGGACATGACGCAAGCTCCGGCTAATCGCCAGACTGTGCGCGATCAGTCGTTAGCATTGTGTTAACTATGACGGCTGGAGGCGAAAACGATTTGCAGCTGGCAGGATTTCTTGATAAACTAGGCTTAGCTAAACTAGATATGGAGAGTGTCATGTCCTCCGTCACAGTCAACATGCATCAAGCCAAGTCCACATTGTCCAAACTTGTTGAAGGCATAGAAAGTGGTGCTGAAAGCGAAATCATCCTTGCCCGCAATGGCAAGCCAGTCGCGCGGATTGTCCCTTTGGAGCCGATCAAGAAGCAAGGCGTTAAACTGGGTATTGCAGCTGGGCTATATCCCAACTTTGATTTTGATGGCTTTCAGGCTCTGGATGCAGAAGTGAAAGACATGTTTTTCCAATCCGGGATTGAGCCCAAATGACGGGCTATCTGCTGGATACGCATATCCTGATCTGGATGTTGATGAAGCCAGAGAAACTCTCGGAGGAAGCGCAAAAAGCCATTTCCTCCCCATCGAACAACATCTTTGTATCGACCGTCAACATCTGGGAGATATCGGTCAAATATGCGCTTGGAAGACAGGATGCGCCTCCGTTGGACGGTCTTCAGGCCCTTGAGCTGGCTGAACGAGCGGGATGCCAGACACTGCAGATCACGCCGAGGCACGCCATAGAGGTTGGGCAACTGCCGCTTCTGCACAACGATCCGTTTGATCGCATGCTGATCGCACAGTCACGCTATGAGGGACTGACACTGATTACGCGAGACACCTTTAATTTGTCATATCCTATCTCAACCCTGAGAGGCTGACAGGAGAAAGCAGCCCTACACCACGCGCCCAAGCCGCTTGATTTCCCATTGCAATTCAATGCCGCTGCTCTCTTTCACCCGGCGGCGAACCTCCTCACCAAGGTTCTCGATATCAGCAGCTGTTGCCTCACCGGTGTTGATCAGGAAATTGCAGTGCATCTCTGAAACCTGAGCGCCACCAACGCGCAGGCCACGACAGCCCGCTGCGTCGACAAGCTTCCAGGCGGAATGGCCTTCAGGGTTCTTGAAAGTAGAGCCGCCAGTTTTCTCACGTATGGGCTGTGCCGTTTCGCGGTGATGCTGCACGGCGTCCATACGCTCACGGATGATGGGGGCATCTTCCAGCTTTCCGGCAAACAGGGCTGAGGTAAAAATGATCGAAGGATCAACCGCACAGTGGCGATAGGTGAAACCCATCTCTTCATTCGACATCGTGACAAAATCACCATCGCGGGTCACGCCGTTGGCATAGACCAGCACGTCTTTTGTCTCGCCGCCGTTGGCACCGGCGTTCATGCGGAGCGCGCCGCCAATGCAGCCGGGAATGCCGAAGTAGAACTCCATGCCGCCCACACCGTGCACTAACGCTGCTTCGGCGAGTTTCTTGTCGAGCACCGCTGTGCCGACCTGAATGTGGCCCTTGCCGGCATAGTCGATCTGGCCAAAGCCCTTGGGCGACAGGCGGACCACAACACCCTCAATGCCGCCATCACGCACAATAAGGTTGGAGCCGACACCAACGGTTGTCACCGCAATCTCTTCCGGCAAGTTGGCCAGAAAATACGCGAGATCATCCTCGTCAGCTGGTGTGAAGAGCATTTGCGCCACGCCGCCCACACGAAACCATGTGAGCGGTGCCATCGCCTGATTGGCGAGCAACCGGCCGCGCAATTTAGGCATGCGGGCGGCAAGACCCACGGAAAGATCAGGAAAAAGGGTGGCGGGTGTTGCTTCACTTGTCATGGGGGCGTCGTTTAGCCGGTTCATGCCCTAGGGAGCAACAGGAGAAAGTGATTTCAGTTACTTCAGCAGGCGCAGCACCTGTTATTGCCTCACTTGGTTTTGCCACAATTGTGTTAGTGTTTGCCGCAGTGATTCAGTTTTACGAATGGGCAACGAGAGGACTATGTCGATGACTGTGAAATCTATCCTTTGTGCTGCGACTTTTGCCGCGGCCACTCTCATCAGCAGCACCGCTGCGCAGGCGCAGGCCTGTGGCAACACAGCTGCAGCCTTTAGCCCATGGCTTGAGGCTTTCAAGGGCCGCGCACGTGCAGCTGGCATCTCGCAAGGAGCGATTGATCGCGGACTTGCAGGCGTCACCTATGATCCCACTGTCATTCGCCTCGATCGCAACCAGAAGTCGTTCAAACTGACGCCTGAAGAGTTTTATGCCCGCCGTGTCTCCAACGCGATGATCACGAAGGGGCGCAACTGGATTGCCGCGAACCGTGGCCTTGCCACAAGGCTTGAGCAGCAGTTTGGTGTTCCGGCTGAAATTCTGGTGTCCATCTGGGCGCTGGAAACAAGCTTTGGCACGCAAAAGGGAAATCTCCCTATCATCCGTTCTGTTGCTACGCTGGCATCAGACTGCCGCCGTCAGGCCTTCTTCGAGAACGAGCTGGTTTCAGCCTTGAAAATTGTCGATCGTGGCGATCTGCCGATCACACAGATGCGTGGCGCATGGGCTGGTGAAATTGGCCAGACCCAGTTCATGGCCTCTTCCTACGTGAATTATGCCATCGATTTTGATGGCGATGGCCGCCCCAACCTCGTGTCATCCGTACCCGATGTTCTGGCCTCCACCGCCAACTTTCTGCGCCGCAAGGGCTGGCAGCGTGGCGCTGGCTGGGCTGAGGGTTCAGCCAATTCCGGCGTGTTGCGGGAATGGAACAAGGCTGGTGTCTATGTGCAGGCCATCGGCCGCATGGCGACAAACATGAGGGGCGGAGCGTAAGCGCTGCCATGATTTCAGCAGACCACGTGCGCCTGATGGCGCGCTACAACCGCTGGCAGAACGAGAGCCTGTATGGCGCAGCGTCTGGCCTGCCGGATGCAGCGCGCTGTGAAAACCGTGGTGCGTTCTTTGGATCAATCCATGCCACGCTCAGTCATCTCATCTGGGGCGATATGATCTGGATGCACAGGTTCTCTGGTTCAGAACGGCCAAAGGGCGGGATAGCGGAGTCGCCACAGTTTATACAGGATTGGGATGAGCTGGCAGCGCGTCGGCAACGGCTCGATACTGCAATTGTTGATTGGGCGGCCAGGCTTGACCCTGCATGGCTCGAGGCCTCGACTGAGTGGATCACGAGTTCGACCAACACTGCGATGACCAAGCAGAATGCCTTGCTCGTCAGCCATTTCTTCAACCACCAGACACATCACCGCGGACAGGTGCACGCCATGCTGACGGCGGCTGGTGCGAAGCCTGACCGGACTGATCTGGTGTTTATGGAGTGATGCTGCAGCTGACTTTGCCTAAACAGACCAGTCAGCAACTTTGAGATCAGGCACGCGGTCAAATTCTTGCCGATTGGCTGTCACCAGCGTTGCGCCAGCGCGGCGCGCTTGCGCGGCTATCAAAACATCATAGGGACCAATTGGCTTTCCCAGTGTTTCGAGATGCGTGCGGATATCGCCTGCATGTGCAGCATCTTCGGGCGTGAAGGGTAAAACCTCACATCCAAACTCAAAGAAGGCATCCAGTTCACCACGCGCTTTTGCAGCACGATCGCTTTTGGCAATGCCGTACCGGAGTTCAAAAAGCACGATAACAGGAATCGCAATCTGCAAATCCATTCCCAGTGCCGCTCTGAAATTCATCCGTATTCTTGGATTGCGTTGATTGATAACGCCAATCACGACATTCGTATCGAGCAGAAGCATGTTGGCTGCTCAATCAAATTTTACTGTGTCATCTGCTTCAACAGGCGGGTCGTCAGGCAATCCGTCAGGGAAGAAATCTGCACTGCCCAACCTGTCCATTCTCGCGAAGATGGCGTCAATGTCGGGTTTAGAGATAACAGGCTCCAGTACGATCCTGTCACCTTCCCTGCGCACATTGACCTCTGTGCCCGGCATGCGAAATTCCTTTGGCAAGCGTACAGCCTGACTCCGGCCATGCATGAAGAGTTTTGCGGTGGCTGTCATGATCGCCTCCTGTTTGGTAGCTATCAATGATAGATACCAAACCGCTAGCTACCCGTCAAATCACGCTTCAAGTTGCTTGGGGAGATCATAAGCCCAGGTCGTGATCGTCCCAGCTCCAAGGCAAATCACGAAATCACCGGCCTTGGCGAGCCCCTTCACCATGCCTGCCAATTTATCTGGGCTTTCCATCACCTGCACAGAGCGGTGGCCACGCGCCTTAATGCCCGCCACCAGATCATCCGCTGAAGCACCCTCGATAGCCTGCTCGCCTGCGGCATAAACCGGCGTGATGATGACATGATCTGCATCGTTGAAGCAGGCGGCGAAATCGCCGAACAGGGATGACAGGCGCGTGTAGCGATGTGGCTGCATGACAGCGATAACCTGCCCCTTGGTGGCAGCACGGGCTGCTTTCAGCACAGCGGCGATTTCAACCGGATGGTGGCCGTAGTCGTCAAAGATGGTGACGCCTTTCCACTCACCGGTTTTGGTGAAGCGCCGTTTGACACCGCCAAAGCTGGCGAGCGCCGAGCGGATGTCTTCCATAGGCATGCCAAGCGTTTCAGCGACAGCAATCGCGGCTGTTGCATTCAAGGCGTTGTGCTTGCCGGGCATGGGCATTTTCAGATCACGGATCACGCGGTCCTCGCCGGTCTTGCGGTCACGCACTAGCAGCGTAAACCGCATGTCGCTGCCGCTGGCGGCGATATCGAGCAGGCGGTAATCAGCCTGCGGATTCTCGCCGTAGGTGATGACGCGGCGGTCCTGAATCTGTCCAACCAGTTCCTGCACCGTCGGGTGATCAAGGCACATGACGGCGAAACCATAGAATGGCAGGTTTTCGACAAAGCTGCGGAACGCATCCTTGATCGCGTCGAAGGTCTTGAAGTGATCGAGATGCTCGGGATCGATGTTGGTGACGATGGCAACGTCAGCCGGCAATTTGAGGAACGTGCCGTCGCTCTCGTCGGCTTCCACCACCATCCACTGTCCGTCGCCAAGGCGCGCGTTGGTGCCATAGGCGTTGATAATGCCGCCGTTGATCACGGTGGGGTCAAACTTACCAGCATCCAGAAGGGTCGCGACAATCGATGTCGTCGTGGTCTTGCCGTGTGTTCCGGCAATCGCGACGCAGGATTTGAGGCGCATCAGCTCTGCCAGCATTTCGGCGCGGCGCACAACGGGAATGCGCTTCTCGCGGGCGGCCATCAGTTCCGGATTGTCCTTCTTGATCGCGGTAGACACGACGATCACTTCAGCATCACCAAGATTTTCTGCCGTGTGGCCAACAAAACAGGCAATGCCCTTTTCGCGCAGGCGCTTGACGTTGGCACCATCCGACGCATCCGAGCCCTGCACCTTGTGGCCAAGGTTGTGCAGCACTTCGGCAATGCCAGACATGCCAATGCCGCCAATGCCGACGAAGTGAATGGCACCAAGTTCGCGGGGAAGTTTCATTGTGTAGTCTCCAGACCGTCAGGCCGCTTTAATCAGATTCTTCAAGCCTGCAACCCTGAGCACAACATCTGCAAGGCGCGATGCGGCGTCAGAGATGCCAAGCTCTTTCGCCTTGCGGGCTGTTTCCATCAGTTGTTCAGGATCATCCATGATCTCGGTCAGGCGCTTCGACAGCGCATCCGGCGTGAAGGTCTTCTGCATCATGATTTCGGCTGCGCCCTCATTGGCGAGAATGGCGGCGTTGGCGGCCTGATCCTGATCCAGCGAACCTGGCAAGGGCACCAGAATGGAAGGCCGCCCGATGACGGCAAGCTCAGCCACGGTTGATGCGCCGGAGCGTCCGATGATCAGATGGCTTTCAGCCATACGCATCGGCAGATCCTTGAAGAACGGCGCACATTCGTTGTCGACGCCAAGCTGAGCATACTCCGCCTTGACGCGTAGAATGTCTTCCTCGCGAACCTGCTGCGTAATATGCAGACGCTTGCGCAGTTCAGGCGCAAGCTTTGTGATTGCAGGAGGGACGACCTCGCCCATCACGCGCGCGCCCTGACTTCCGCCAAACACCAACAGGCGCAAGCGGCCGCCCTTCAGGGCCGGCGGCATTTCTACACGGGCGGCATTGAGCACCGTGTCGCGCACAGGGTTGCCGACCTGAACGGTGTCATCGTTATCAAGATCAAAGCCCGTGGCTATGCGATCAACCCGGCCTGAGAGGAAGCGGTTGGCACGGCCCATTACGGCGTTCTGCTCATGCAGGACGGTTGGAATTTTCAGAAATGTAGCGGCCAGAACTGGCGGCACCGTGGGGTAACCACCAAAGCCGACAACTGCGCGAGGCTGCACATGTTTGAGAAGCTTGCGGCACTCCCAAACGCCTTTGGCCAGCGCCAGCGCACCTTTGATTTTGGCACCGATGCCACCGCCAGTGACGGTGCCGGATGTTATCTCATGGATAGCATCGGCCGGAAAGGTGTTGGCAAAATCCGCTACACGGTCATCAGACACAAGCTCGACAGAACAGCCGCGCCGCACCAGTTCGCGCGCCAAAGATTCCGCTGGGAACAGATGCCCGCCTGTGCCGCCAGCGGCGAGCAGGATGACGGGACCGCGCGGTGTCTTGTCAGCGCTCATGCCGCACTTCCTGACGGCAAGGCTTGCGACCGCCCGGAGGCATCATAAAAGCTCTCGGCCTTCGGTCTGCGGCGTGTGACGGCCAGCAGGAAGCCCATGCCAAGCGCCAGACTGATGAGCGATGATCCGCCATAGGAAACGAAAGGCAAGGTCATGCCCTTGGGCGGCATCAGATTGAGGTTGACCGCCATGTTGATGCAGCTCTGCATGCCAAACAATGTGGCAAGGCCAGCAGCGGCAAAGCGGCAGAAAGGATCAGCCGTGCGGCTGGCCAGCCAGAGCGAGCGCAGCACGATGAAGGCAAAGAGCGAGACCAGAATAATGCAGACAACGATGCCGAACTCTTCGCCTGTGACTGCGAAAATAAAGTCTGTATGCGCATCAGGTAGATAGCGTTTCACAGTGCCCTCGCCGGGGCCTTTTCCAAAAAAGCCACCGGAGGTGAAGCTCTCCATGGCAGAGTCAACCTGGAAGCTGTCTTGTGTTCCCTTGTCGTGCAAGAAGCGGTTCACGCGCGCCGTGACGTGGGGCACGAACTTGTAGGCCATAACGATGCCGCCCATGCCAAGCCCGGCAAGGCCAACCACCCACAGGATGTGCAGGCCAGCCAGAAAGAACAGCGCGCACCAGACAACCGAGAGCAGCATTGTCTGGCCAATATCCGGCTGCATGATCAGCGGCACGATGGTCGCTGGCAACAGCAGGATCGCCAGTAAAGTACCGGGCATATCAGCCCGCTTGGCACCTTCCGAGAAGGCCCACGCAGCCACAACCACGAAGGCTGGCTTGACGAATTCCGAAGGCTGCAATGACCCCAGCGGACCAAGGTTGATCCAGCGGCGTGCCCCTTTGATTTCAACGCCAAACAGCAAAGTGCTGACGACCATCGCCATGCCGACGACAAACACGAGCAGTGCCAGACGGCGGATGTAGCGTGGCGACAGAAAGCTGACGGCAAACATCACGATAACAGCAGGTATGAGATAAAAGGCCTGCCGGTGCACGAAGTGAAAAGTGGTAAGGCCAAGGCGCTCGGCCACGGATGGGCTAGCCGCAAGGCCAAACAGAATGCCGCAAACCATAAGGCTGCCAATGGCTGCCAGCAGCAGGCGGTCAACAGTCCAGAGCCAGTTGCTCATCAAGCCCGGTTCAGCGCGCGATGCCATCGTTAGCCTCCAGATTTCGGTGAGGAAGTGCCGGTTGGCACAAAGCCCGGAATTGCTTCAACCAATTCGCGGAAATGCGCGCCGCGCAGCTCAAAGTTACGGTACTGATCGTAGGACGCACAGGCTGGTGAGAGCAGAACCACAGGGTTTCGATAACGGCTTGCAGCGGCATCCGCTGCTGCTTTGGCGACAGCCACATCCATCGTTCCACAGCGCTCGAAAGGAACTGCGCCTTCCAGCGTAGCCGCGAAGAGTTCAGTCGCATGGCCAATGAGATAGGCCTTGGCAACAGCAGGAAAAAGCGGGCGCAAATCTTCAATGCCGCCGTCTTTTTCCTTGCCGCCGAGAATCCAGAAAATGCCATCCCCGCCCGCCAGCGCACCGCGGGTCGAATCCGCGTTGGTGGCCTTGCTGTCGTTGATAAAGATAGTTGAGCCCACAGTGCCTATCTGCTGCATGCGATGGGCAAGCGAGGCAAAACTTGCGAGGCCTTTGCGGATGGTCGCTTCATCAAGACCCATGGCAAGTGCTACCGCTGTTGCTGCAGCTGCGTTCTGGGCATTGTGTGTGCCACGCAAGGCCGCATTGCCAGCGAGGTTCGCGATCTCGAATTCCTCGCCGCCTTCCATGCGCGAAACACTGCCTGCCCGTGCCACGATGCCGCTGGGCAAGCGTTTGCTGGCGGTAAAGCGCGTGAGCGGCTGGCCGCTCCCACTGCGCCTGTCTGCCATGGTTTTTGACCAGTCATCATCGACACCGCAAACCGCGATGTCCGCCGATGACACTACGCGCTCCTTGATAGCCGCGTAGTTTTCCATCGTGCCGTGACGATCAAGATGGTCCGGCGTCAGGTTGATCATCACGCCGATGCCGGGCTTCAGGGAGGGCGTCAGATCGATCTGGAAAGTGCTGAGTTCAATGACATGCACACGCGCCGTTGAGGGCGGTTCAAGATCGAGAATGTTGAAGCCGATGTTGCCACCCATCTGCACATCGCGGCCAGCCACTTTCAGCATATGTGCAATGAGCGCTGTGGTGGTGGACTTGCCGTTGGTGCCGGTGATGGCGATGAAAGGGGCGTCCGCAGCACGCCTCGCGCGCTCGCGGCAGAAGACCTCGATATCGCCAATGATCTCGACATCAGCTTCCTGCGCCTTCATAACAGTCCAGTGCGGCTGAGGATGTGTCAGCGGTACGCCGGGTGCCAGAACAAGCGATGTGAAGCGCGACCAGTCGGCAGCAGAAAGATCAGTGACATTCAGGCCTTCAGCCAGCGCCTTGTCACGTCCCGACTGCGCATCATCCCAGCAATGCACCTCCGCCCCACCGGCTTTCAGCGCGCGCGCGGTTGCCAGGCCAGAACCACCCAGGCCGAAAAGCGCAACAGTCTTGCCGCTGAAAGATGTGGCAGGCGTCATGCGTTACCTCAGCTTCAGGGTTGACAGACCGATGAGCGCTAGAACCACAGCGATGATCCAGAAACGGATCACCACCTGCGGCTCGGTCCAGCCCAGTTTTTCAAAGTGGTGATGGATTGGCGCCATGCGGAACACGCGCTTGCCCGTGAGTTTGAAGGACGCGACCTGAATGATCACGGACATCGCTTCCAGCACGAAGATGCCGCCGACGATGGCAAAGACAATCTCGTGTTTGGTGATGACGGCGATGGTGCCCAGAAGGCCACCAAGCGCCAGCGAACCTGTATCGCCCATGAAGATCTGCGCAGGCGGCGCGTTGTACCAGAGGAAGCCGAGGCCAGCGCCAATCAGCGCACCGCACAGAACAGCAAGTTCGCCGGTGCCTGGCACAAACTGGATTTGCAGGTAGTTGGCGAAAACAAAGTTTCCGGAGAGATAGGCAATCAGCGCAAAAGTACCGGCGGCAATCATTACGGGCACGATCGCGAGACCATCCAGACCGTCCGTCAGGTTAACAGCGTTGCCCGCACCCACAATGACGAAGGCCCCAAACACCACGAACAGCATGCCGAGGTTCAGCAGGAAATCCTTGACCAGCGGAAATGCAATCGACGTCGAGAGGAACTGCGCACCGGGTGGGTTCACCGTGTAGCGCGTGATAAGGTAAGCTGCCGTTCCTGCAATGATAAACTCAAAGGCCAGACGCGCCTTTCCGGAAAAGCCGGCATGGCTTTGTTTCGTGACCTTGAGGTAATCGTCGTAGAAACCGATCATGCCGAAGCCGACTGTTACCATCATAACAATCCAGACAAAGGCATTGCCCCAGTTGGCCCAGAGCAATGTCGAGAACAGGAAGCCTGACAGGATCATCAGGCCACCCATGGTTGGCGTTCCCTTCTTGGTCAACAGGTGGCTTGCGGGCCCGTCCTCGCGGATGGGTTGCCCCTTGCCTTGCTTGATTTTGAGAAAGCCGATGATGGCCGGACCAAAGAAAAACACAAAGGCCAGTCCTGTCGCTGTCGCGCCTGCCGTTCGAAACGTCAGGTAGCGAAAGACATTCAATGCGCCAAAGGAGGCGGAGAGTTCGGCGAGCCAGACAAGCATCGGGCGGTCCTTGGGGTCATATGGTCTGAGGTCGTTCAGTCTGAGATCTTGCAACCGCTTGCACCACTGCCCGCAGCAGCAACCGATTCACACATTCTTCAGTATATCTGATCAACCCCGAATCGTTTCAGTTCCGTTAACAGGGAAACGGGATTTCAAGGCTGTCACAATGGGCCCCATGCGACTGCCGAGCGATCCTTTGATCATCATGGCATCTCCAGCCCGCATGGAATCGAGAACGCTCGCCTGCAATTCGGCAGAGCTGGGGGCATAAGCCCCCTTCCTGTCGTCAGGCAGTGCCTGCCAAAGATTTTTCATCAAAGGCCCGGCTGCAAAGACCAGATCAATGCGGTTGGCAGTGATGGCATCGATGATTGCGCGGTGCATTTCAGCACCTGATGGCCCAAGCTCCAGCATATCACCCAGCACAGCAATGCGACGGCCGCGCAAGCCAACATCCAGTTGACCAAGCAGCGCAAGGGCTGCGCGCATGGAGGCCGGATTGGCGTTGTAGCTTTCGTCCAGCAACGTGAATGTGCCACCCGGCGCATTCAGCTCACTGCGCTGACCGCGGCCTGAGCCTGCCGAAAGGTCAGCCAATGCCAAAGCCGCGAGCGCAAGGTCAGCGCCCATTGCTTCAGCCGCAGCCAGAACAGCCAACGCATTCAGCACCATATGCCGCCCTGGCGCGCCGACCTGAAATGTCAGAGGCTTGCCGTTGACGACAGCCTCTGCCACGGAGCGATCCGGTGTCAGGACCACTTTGAGCAAGCGCACATCGGCTTTTTCATGTTCGCCAAAGCTGATGATACGGCCTGCTGCCGAAGCAGATGCATGCGCCTTCATGCGATCATAAAGCGGGTTGTCACGGTTGATGATGGCTGTGCCGCCGGGCAGCAGACCGGAAAAAATCTCGCCCTTGGCATCAGCAATCGCATCGAGACTGGGGAAGTGTTCGAGATGCACCGGCTCAACGGTTGTGATGATCGCCACATGCGGTCGCACCATCTGGGTCAGCGGCAGAATTTCGAAAGAGTGGTTCATGCCCACTTCAAAGACACCGTACTCAGTGTCCTTCGCCATGCGGGCGAGCGTGAGAGGCACGCCCCAGTGGTTGTTGTAGGAGGCCACCGAGGCATGGGTCATCCCCTGCCTTGCGAGCACATGCAGCAGTGCTTCCTTGGTGCTGGTCTTGCCGACTGAACCCGTGACGGTGAGGACACGGCCCTGCATACGAGCCCGTGATGCGCGGCCAAGACGCTCCATGGCCAGCAGCGCGTCATCGACAACGTAGAGCGCACCAAAACCCTTCAGCGCATCAACATTGGGAGCAGTGACCACCGCTGCCGCTGCGCCTTTTTCCAGAGCCATCTGAACAAACTCATGCCCGTCACGGCTCTCGCCCTGAAGCGCAAAGAAAAGATCACCGGGTGCAATGGTGCGGGTGTCGATGGACATGCCAGAAACGCCAGCCGGCGCCTTGCCCACAAGCACGGCTCCGAGGCCGGACAGGAGATCATCATGTGTCCAGAGCATTGTCATTGAACCCTTGTCCATTGTCTAAACCTTGCCGCCCGCTTCCAGAATGGCAGCACGTGCCACGGCGTGATCGGAAAACGGCAGGACGGTGTCGCCCACGATCTGGCCTTCTTCATGCCCTTTGCCTGCAATCACCAGCACATCGCCTGCTTTCAGCATTTTGACGGCGGTCTGGATGGCGAGGGCGCGGTCGCCAATCTCGCGCGCACCGGGTGCAGCAGCAAGCACAGCTTTGCGAATGGAAGCTGGATCTTCGCTGCGCGGGTTATCATCGGTGACGATGGTGATGTCAGCGCCACGGGCGGAAATTTCGCCCATCATCGGGCGCTTGCCTGCGTCGCGGTCACCGCCGCAACCGAAGACCGAGATCAGGCGGCCGGGTGCATAGGGCTTCAGGATGTCGAGCACATTGGCGAGAGCCGCAGGCTTGTGGGCATAGTCCACCAGCACGGGAGCGCGGTTCACCTCACCTACTTTTTCCAGACGTCCAGGCACGCCGTCCATCTGTGACAGGGCAGCCAGAACCTTGGCTTCGTCAGCACCTGTCGCCAGACAGAGAGCGGCGGCAACAAGCGCATTCGAGGCCTGAAAATCACCGATCAGTGGCAGGTGCACATCATGGCGTTTGCCGTGTAGACGAATGACGAGATCCTGTCCGTGCTCGGCGCGTTCTGCCCGCGTGATGGTGATGTCAGCATTGCGGCGGCCGATGGTGACAGGCTTCAGGCCAGAGCGCTTGGCAACAGCAATCGCTTCATCCCGCCATGGCTGTGCGGCAGCAATAATCGCCTGCGAACCCTTTGGTGCAAGCCGCGTGAACAGCTCCATCTTGGCATCAAAATAGGCGCGCATATCGGCGTGATAATCAAGGTGATCGCGCGAGAGATTGAGAAAGGATGTTGCCTTCAGCTTCACGCCATCCAGCCTGCGCTGATCGAGGCCATGGGAAGAGGCTTCCATGGCAAGGTGCGTGACGCCCTCCTTTGTGATGTCCTGCAAAATCTCGTGCAGGGTCACAGGGTCCGGCGTTGTCAGCGAGCCGTACTTTGCGCGCTTGGGCGTGATGATGCCGATGGTGCCCAGACTCGCTCCGGCCAGTCCGGCACGGTTCCATATCTGGCGTGTAAACACGGCAACGGAAGTCTTGCCGCTTGTGCCAGTGATTGCAACAGTGTTGGCGGGTTGTTCGGGATAAAGACTGGCTGCAGCATGGGCGAGAGCGGCACGAGTACCACCGGCTGCAGCATCAGCCACCAGCACAGGCACGCCGGGGTCAGTCTCGGGCCTGCGGTCAGCAATGATAGCCACCGCGCCTTGCTTCGCAGCCTGCTCGGCATAGATCAGACCGTCTGCTTTTGTGCCCGGCATGGCGAAGAAAAGCGCGTTTGCTTCGACCTTGCGGCTATCAGCCGTGATGAGCGAAACCTCTTTCTGGCCAAGCGCAGCAGGCAATTCACCTGCTGTCTTAACTGCGGCGAGAACGTCTTTCAGTTTCACCGCATACCCCAGGGATTGAAGCGTGCCATCACAGGGAAAGGCGTTGTCGGGTTGTCAAAGCGCGGTGTCATATCAAGCATGGGGGCCACCCGCTCGATGATGAAGCCGGATGTTGGTGCTGCGTTCCAGCCCGATGTGCGCTGTCCCATGGTTTCGGTTACACCTTCAGGTTCATCCAGCATGGTCAGCAGCAGATAGCGCGGCTTGTCCGCCGGCATCACAGCCATGAAGCTGGTGAGGACCTTTTCCTTGGAATAGCGCCCCTTCACCACCTTTTCAGATGTGCCGGTTTTGCCGCCCATGAAATAGCCTGGAATGTTGGCGCGGGCCGCACTGCCTTTTTCGGCGTTGAGGCGCATGACATAGCGCATGGCTTCCGATGTCTCGGGCTTGATGACCCGCTTCGCCAGCTGCTTCGCCTCTTCAGGCGTGCGCTTGATGTAGGTTGGCGGGATCAGAAAACCACCGTTGACCAAGGCAGCTGTGGCGACCAGAGACTGGAGGGGAGCAACGGCAAGACCATGCCCGAAAGAGATGGTCATGGTGTTCAACTCACCCCAGTTTTTGGGCACAATCGGCATGGAGCTTTCAGGCAATTCGGTCATCATGCGCTCAAGCTGACCCATCTTGCGCAGGAAGGCCTTATGGTGCTCCACACCGACACCCAGAGCCATGCGGGCTGTGCCGATGTTAGACGAATAAACGAAGACCTCAGGCACTGTCAGCACGCGGCCTTTGCCGTGGAAGTCACCGATCTTGAACTTGCCATAACGCAAGGGCTGGCGGGCATCGAAGCTGGAATTGACATTGTACTTGCCGGAATCCAGCGCCATCGCGGTGGTCAGCGCCTTGAAGGTTGAACCCATTTCAAACACGCCAACCTGCAGGCGGTTGATGTTGTTCTCGTTCTGCGCTGTCAGCGGCTGGTTGGGATCGTAATCCGGCAACGAGACATGCGAGATGATCTCGCCGGTGTTCACGTCAATCAAGGCAGCAGCAGCAGCCTTGGCCTTGTAGCGCTTCACGGCCTTCAGCATCTCATCGCGCATAGCATGCGTAACACGCAGGTCGATGGAAAGCTGGATGGGTTTCAGGTCCTGCGCCTCTGTGGCAAAGCCTGCGCCTTTCAGGTCGTTCAGGCCTTGGGAATCGATCCACTTTTCGATGCCTGCAATGCCGATGTTATCAACGTCGGCGTAACCGAGCACATGGGCAGCGATATTGCCGTTGGGGTAAATCCGCTTGTTTTCGGGGATCATGCCAATGCCCGGAATGCCCAACCGGTGCACCTGCGCCCACTGGGCTGGCGTCACCTCGCGCTTGATCCAGGCGAAGCGGGACTTGCCACCACGCTTGACAGCTAGACGGTCGCGCAACTCGCGTCCTGTCATTTCAGGAAAGACAGCGTTGATCAATTCTGCGGCTTCATCCCGGTCGATGATCTTGTGCGGTTCCACAAAGATGGAGACTGTGCGCAGGTCAGCCGCCATCATCTCGCCGTTGCGGTCAACAATCGATGGACGTGCCGTGGAAATCGAGCTTTTTGTCGAACTTTTGACCGTTTCCTGCTCATCCGGGCGGATGCCAAGATGCAGCAGTCTTGCTCCCAGAACACCGTAGAGACCAACAAAGGCAACAGCCACAAGGCCAAGACGCGCGGCGCTCTTGTCAAGGCGCGTCCTGAACATGTCACGCACGATGGTTTTGATGCGGTCGGCTTTTGAAATGCCTCTATGGACATGCGCATCAGCAACAACGTGCTGACGCTTTGGCTCCATGGAAACAGCTGCCTCCATAGCGGCACCACTTGGAACGGCGTCTGCAAGCGGACGCAATGCGGGTGGGTTCACCTCAAGCTTCAAATTCTGCTGGCCCGGATCATTCAAGGTTGCCATCGGATCAATCCTCTCAGCCACCAGGTTTATGTGCAGGCTTGGCAGGCGCTTTGACAGGCACGCTGCCTGTCAGCAACTGATCAAGCTTGCTGCCCAGCATGTCCTGCTCTTTTGGCTTGGCTGGCAAATCAGACGCTTTGGCAATCTGTGTGGCCTGCAAAGCCTGCAGTTGCAGATGACGATCCGACAACACCTGCAAACGCGTCGGCTTGTTCACATGCTGCCACTCGGCGCGCAGAACGGCGATGGCATCGCGCTCACGCTCAAGGCGCTTTTCGAGCTTCTTCACCTGCTCGGCATAGTAGATCGTTTCATACTTGATTGAATAGGCCCAGGCGGCTGTTCCAATCAGGCCCAGAATGGCCAGAACGTTGAGCAGTCTCAACATTATCGTCTCCTGGATGTCGGTTTGGATGAAGTGGGTTTTGACGCCGCAGCAGCCTTGCGGCGCAGTGGCAACGAACGCTCTGGCAAGCGTGCCAGCGCAAAAACATCGGCATCCGGAAGGGCGGCAGCTCCTGCCAACCGCATGCCTGCGCGCAGCTTGGCGGAACGGGCACGCGGATTAAAAGCGATCTCGTCCGCCTGTGGCACACAGGGCCATTTGCCTGGTGTAGTGAATGTTGCCGTTGTGGTCGTGACCGGCATGTAGCGTGAGCCACCAGACTTGCCGCTGCGACCAGCGAAGAACTGTTTGACGATCCGATCTTCCAGCG
>JBOFGV010000022.1:0-4597 GCA_051649305.1 Beijerinckiaceae bacterium | reverse complement strand
GAAAACCGCGCAGGTGCGGGATCAAACACAGGTTTGGCTGCACTCGCCAAGAGTGAGCCGACAGGACACGTTTTCGGGCTTGCCTCCATCGCACTCGCTGTGAACCCGTCTCTCTACAAAGCAATGCCCTTCGATCCTCAGAAGGACCTTGTGCCGCTGACGCTGGCTTTGGCGACGCCGAACGTTGTGATCGTCTCTGCAACATCTCCCGTCCGCACAATTGGCGACCTCATTGCCGCAGCGAAGGCAAAGCCTGGCGCCTTGACCTATGCTTCGGCTGGATCAGGCTCTTCACTGCATCTGGCCGCAGAACTCTTTTGCCAGCAGGCCGGTGTAACGATGACCCATGTTCCCTATCGCGGCAGCGCACCAGCCTTGCAGGATCTTGTGGGTGGACGCATCGATGTGATGTTCGACAACGCGTCAACGGCCATGCCTCAGGTTGCAGGTGGTACTGCCCGCGCAATTGCTGTGACAACGGCCAAGCGCATGGCTTCTGCGCCGGAAATCCCAACAGTCGCGGAGCAAGGCCTCAGCGGCTATGAACTCGCTAATTGGTGGGCTTTCGTCGCACCAGCCGGCACGCCAGCTGACATCGTTTCCAAACTGAGCGCTGATATCCGCACAGTCTTGCTGCAAGACGGGACACGCAAGAACTTCGAAGCCATCAGCGGAGATATCATAGCTTCTCCGCCAGATGTTTTTGCGGCCCATCTGGCAGCCGAAATTGTGCGCTGGAAGGCGATCGTTGAAAAAGCCGGTATCGCTCCGATTTGATGTGAACTCAGGAGAAATTGGATTTATGCCCCGCTTTCTAACCCGCGACGTCTCCATTTTCTACCGCATTGACGGCCCTGCCGACGCACCGGCTCTTGTCTTCTCGAGCTCGCTGGGAACAACCCATGCCATGTGGGACGCCGTCGTCGCGTTGCTCGACAAAGACTTCCGCTGCATCCGTTATGACACGCGTGGCCACGGTGCATCATCGTCGCCCGCAAACCCATTCACTGTTGCTGATCTCGCTGATGACCTCGCCGCTTTGATGCACCATCTCGGTGTGTCCTCTGCGGATGTGGCTGGCCTTTCACTGGGCGGTATGACCGCTCAGTCATTGGCTGTTCGCCATCCGTCACTCGTCCGCAGCCTGACGCTGATGGCAACCTCCGCATTCATGCCAACGCAGGCTGCCTGGAACAACCGCGCGGCGCTCGTGCGGCGCGAAGGAACCAAGGCAATCATCGAAGCGACGCTCCAGCGTTGGTTCACACCACAGTTCTTGCAGATTGCACCTCCTTCGCTTGCACAGGTCAGGGATGCGTTCATAACAACAGACCGTGATGGCTATGCAGCCTGCTGCGAAGCCATCGGTGCCATGGATCTCAGACCTGATCTGGCAAAGATCGCAGCACCGACACTCATCATTGCAGGCCGCAACGATCCGGCAACGCCCGTGGCAATGATGGAGGAGATGGCTGCCAATATCGATCAAGCGACGCTGGCTATCATTCCCGATGCTGCGCATTTGCTCGCGGTCGAGCAACCCCATACAACAGCACAGTTGTTGCGTGCTTCTATTGCTATTGCGGCCAAGGGAAGTTGGTGATCGCTTGTCTTTTGCCCTGCGGGCGCGATGATCACATTCTTGCAATATTGACTTTCTTCTGATCGGACAAAAAGGCAGCCCTTATGCAGTTTCATCTCAACGGCTTGCACCTTGGCGATCCTGATGTTGCTCCGCAATCCTCTGGTAACCAGCCAAGCTCCGGGTTTGATCCGCTTCCAGAAACCGTCGATGTCCTGATTGTCGGTTGTGGACCAGCCGGTCTGACACTTGCAGCGCAGCTTTCTGCTTTTCCGGATATCAAGGTCTGCATAGTCGAGCAAAAGTCAGGCCCGTTGCAACTCGGACAGGCTGACGGCATTGCCTGCCGGACGCTGGAAATGTTTGCGGCCTTTGGTTTTGATGCACGGGTGATGCGTGAAGCGTGCTGGATTACTGAGACTGCTTTCTGGCGGCCTGATCCTGCCAATCCGGCGCATATCGCCCGTCGAGGCATTGTGCAGGATGTAGAGGACGGTCTGTCGCCATTCCCGCATGTCATTCTCAATCAGGCTCGCGTGCATGATTTTTACCTCGATGTCATGCGCAACTCTGCCAACCGGCTGGAGCCGCACTATGCGCGCCGTTTCAAATCCATTGTTATTGACGACACCGCTGACGCATCGAACACCCATCCTGTCACCGCGACTTTCGAATGGGCCGAGGGCGAGCGCCAAGGGCAGAGCGAGATCATTAAGGCGCGTTATGTTGTGGGTTGTGATGGTGCGCGCAGCGGCGTGCGCCAGTCGATCGGACGCTCGCTTGCCGGGGATTCAGCTAGTCAGGCATGGGGCGTAATGGACGTTCTTGTGGTCACGGACTTTCCAGACATTCGCAAGAAAGTGCTCATACAGTCCGATGGCGAGGGCAGCATTGTTCTCATCCCGCGTGAAGGTGACTACCTCGTGCGCATCTATGTCGAGCTTGATAAACTGCGGGCCGATGAGCGTGTGGCCGCCCGCAACATCACGAAGGAGCGCTTGATAGCGGCAGCACAACGCATCTTCCGGCCATACAGCTTTGACGTGAAGGAGGTGACCTGGTGGTCCGTTTATGAGATCGGTCAGCGGCTTTGTGACAAGTTTGATGATGTACCCGCCACTGAAACCGACACGCGCTTGGCACGTGTCTTCATTGCAGGAGATGCCTGCCACACCCACAGCCCCAAGGCAGGGCAAGGCATGAATGTCTCCATGCAGGATGCCTTCAATCTCGGCTGGAAACTGGCTGCAGTGCTCCGCGGGCAGTCGCCACCGTCGCTCTTGCATAGCTACTCAGCTGAGCGGCAGGCCATTGCCAAAGAGCTTATCGATTTTGATCGCGAATGGGCAAAGCTCCTCAGCGCTCCGCTCAAGAAAACGCCTGATGACAAGGACGGCGTCGACCCAGCCGAGGTGCAGCGCTATTTTGTGCAGCATGGCCGCTACACAGCTGGGACGGCAACGCGCTACAAGCCTGCGCTGCTGACCGTTGGATCCGCGCATCAATCGCTTGCGACAGGCTTCCAGATTGGCACGCGGTTTCATTCAGCCTGCGTGGTCAAGCTGTCGGATGCCAAGCCGGTTGATCTGAGTGCAACAACCACGAAAGCAGATGGCCGCTGGCGGCTGTTCCTCTTCGCCGGACAAGACAACCCGGCTGCTGCTCATGCGCCCGTGCGCATCACCTGCGAATGGCTCTCGGCTTCGCAGGATTCGCCTGTGGTGCGCTATACTCCGCAAGGTGCCGATATCGATGCTGTCATTGATGTGCGCGCTGTGTTTCAGCAAAACCATCAGGAGCTTGCCATCGAGCGCATGCCCGCGCTGCTCTTGCCGCGCAAAGGCAAGTACGGCCTTATCGACTATGAAAAGATGTTCTGCCCCGATTTCAAGGGCGGATCTGATATCTTCGACCTGCGCGGCGTCAACCGCGAAACCGGCTGCATCGTCGTCGTCCGTCCGGATCAGTACATCGGTACGGTTCTCGCCATTCATGCCCATGCGGAACTGGCGGCATACTTTGCAGGCTTCATGCTGCCAAGGTGATTGTGACGGGGGAACTTTCCCTATCTGTTACGATAAAGAATTTGGATTGCTTGCAAGAAATCAAGACAATATATTGTTATAAAAGGAGCACCTGATGTCGCTCGATTATGAAACGCGCCGCCAGTTCGTCGAAACCATTCGCCGCTTCGTCGATGATCGTTTGATCCCGCGAGAAAGCGAGGTCGCCAACATCGACGCCATGCCGGATGATATCGTGCAGGAGATGCGCGAGATGGGTCTTTTCGGCCTCTCGATCGCGGAGGAGTTTGGTGGACTTGGGCTTTCCATGGAAGACGAAGCTCTCGTTATCTTTGAGATCGGACGCGCCGCTCCGGCTTTTCGTTCGATCTTTGCGACCAACGTCGGCATCGGCAGCCAGGGAATCGCAATTGATGGCACGGCAGAACAAAAGGCGCTCTATCTTCCACGATTGGCATCAGGAGAGCTCATCGGGTCATTTGCATTGACAGAACCCGAGGTTGGTTCGGATGCCGGATCCGTGCAGACCATAGCAAGACGTGAGGGCGATGCCTATATCCTCAATGGCACTAAACGCTACATTACAAATGCACCCCTTGCAGGGCTGTTCACTGTCATGGCGCGCACCAATCCTGCCATCAAGGGCGCTGGTGGGGTCTCTGCCTTTGCAGTGGAAGCGGGACTTCCCGGCCTTTCACTCGGCAAGCCTGAACATAAAATGGGCCAGCAGGGCGCGCATGTTTGCGATGTCATCTTCGAAAACTGCCGCATTCCTGCCGATACCCTCATTGGCGGCGTGGAAGGTCAGGGCTTCAAGACAGCCATGAAGGTTCTCGACAAGGGCCGGTTGCATATCGCAGCCTCCTGCACCGGGCTGGCCGAGCGTATCATCGATGACATGATGGCCTATGCCGTCAGTCGCCGTCAGTTTGGTAAGCCAATTGCGGAATTTCAGCTTTTGCAGGCGATGTTTGCGGACAGTAAGGCGGAT
>JBOFGV010000021.1:0-3671 GCA_051649305.1 Beijerinckiaceae bacterium | reverse complement strand
CGCGCCGCTCTTGCCAAGACACAGGAGGGTAAAAATGGCTGAGTGGAACCATTCTGTGCAGCTTTACATTGAGGAATGCTTCAAATGCAAAACCCGTTTTGCGATATCATGAGGAGTGAACTGTGACCATCCCGCCCTTCACCCCCTGCCCCCACTGCGGCGCGGTGTCCATGCGCCTCGTGCCCGGTCAGCCGGTGCAGTGCGCTTGCTGCGGGAGGATCAAATGAAACGGCGCGACGGGACCAGTCACCAGATTCCCAGCAATGCAGGATACCGCAAATGAAGCCCCTCCCATACGACTATACCCGCTGCGCCAACGAGACATGCGCGTTGCGCGACAAATGCCGCCGCACAACACCTGGCCAAGAGCGGTATAAGGTGTTCATCTATTACCCCGGCGGCGAGGACTGCCGCGGGCTTATTGAGGAGAGTGATAAATGACCAAATGGCGCGGCTTCAACAATTTCAGCGCCGCCAAGCTATGGACGCCGCTGCCGCCACCGCAGGAGACAACGCCATGACGCTAAAAACTGAAATCACCTGCGACGGGTGCGGCAGGATTCTATCAATGCCATCGCCTTCACCGGGATACTTCCTCACCTTGGACGAGCGAAGTACCCCTCAAACGAACGTGGTACACGCATCTTACATTGCTCCGGAGCTGAAGGATGGGGCAATGCACTTCTGCGGCCTTAGGTGTCTCAAAAGAATGATGAATGAATGATCGAACCACCTCGTTACGGTCGCCGGAAAATCACAGGTATGTATACCGATATTAATCGGCTTGGAGGCAGCCTTTCGCAAAAAGTCCTACCACGTCATGAGGGTTTGAGCCGGAGTAGCGCCCGGCCCGCTCACGTCACCTGCACGCCCCAGTCATCGCCGTGTCCAGCACGGCAACCCATCGTCCGGCAGCATCGTCGCTCAGGGCGGGCATAGATGGTCGCTGAAGCCCGTATGTGGTGCAACCTGCGTCAGAAGTCACGCAGGCGCCTAGGGACGCGCACATGGCCGTTACGGTGATAAGGCGGGTCAGTCCCATTTGCTGTCATTCTCCCGTACAATCTGGTCCGGTGTCTTTCCCTTGCGCAGGTCATCCTGAGCCTTCGCGGCGCCCTTTGACCCTGCCTCAATCCCTTTGATGGTGGCTTTAGCCTGCTTGCCTCTGATCCGGCTCGCTGTGTTCGCGCTGATCTTGGCGGCAAACAGCGCCAGAAAGGCCAGCGCGCCGAGGATGACAACGCCCCAAAGCTTCAGCCTTGCGGGAATGCCGATGAGCCAGCGGATCATCATGGCGTCTCCATTGATGCATGTAGGCGATACAGAAGATGCGAAATTGCAGCCAACTCGGCTATAGCATTATCGCTTGACGAAAATGCTGTAGAAATCGAACCGTCTGCTTTTGTGCCGGAAAATCCTCCGGAAACAATGTCCCCAGATTTTGCCCTGTCAAGCAAATCTTCTAGCATAATAACTAGGGTATTGTTGACTGTAGGGGCAAAGCTGACATGGCGAATGTTGCTCACCGGAACGCACTCCTGAGCGCCGCACGGGCCTTGCTGAAGTAATACCAGGCCAGCGCGCCAGCGGCCACCACCGCCCCAGTGGCGGCCTCCACCATGGCTGGTCCGACGATCTCCACCTGAAGCTCCGGAGGCAGCCAGCCGCCCGCCATGAGGCGGCCTGAGATGATGTAGAGTCCGATGCGGACGAATACGGCAAGTTCGGTCATGTGTCGTTTCCTTCCAAAATATGCCGGATCATCGCCTCGGCCTGCGGTGCCGTGAGTAGGTTGGTTCCGACCGGCCAATGCGTGTAGGCGTTCGGGCCTGATGTGGTGACAGATGCCTTGAAGCTGACGCCACCATCTGGCGAAAAGTCCGATGGCAGCTTCCATTGCAGGAAGCGGCTCACTGCGCGCTTGATATCGTCGTCGGTCATCTTGCGTTCCTTTTGTTGGTGGCGAGAGCCGTGAACATCCCGTTTTGGTTAAGAGGTTAAGCGGTTACGTGCTTCACGCTCCACATGACCGCTTCCTCAATCTTGGTGACAGCTAACGAGAGCTCACGACTCTTGCCGATGTCATGACACTTGGCGATAAACGCCGCGCCCATGTCTTTCAGGTCCACCATCTGCGCTTTCTCTTCGTCGGAAAGGACGCGGTAAGCGTGGCGCACGACGTTGTTTGCGATGCGGTCATCGGATGCGCTGTCTACGGTTTGCATATGTTATGCTCCTTTTTGCCAGAAACGCTCTGGCGGGCGAAACCCCATCTTGGGGAATTCAGTCTCCGAGCGCGTGAACCATTGCTCGAAAGATTGCGTCTTTCTTGCGTTGTTGGTGCGGCAACTCATCAAACGGCACCATGCATGGATGCATTTTGGCCTCCGGGTCTTTGACCTCACCGTAGACCCAGCCGTCCTTGAGCTTCTGCGCCATCCAACTGTCGTGGCTGGCGCTGTCTCCGGCTGCTGGGTTGGCGCGATGGAACTCGACGCCAAGGATCGCACTTTTCTTCTGCCAGTCTGGCGCATCGTCCCAATTCGGTTGCGAAAAATCGCCGTGAAGTTCGCACCACGCCTTGTTGGCGGCATGGCACATCTGCGCGACTGTCGTGGTTTCTGTCGTCACTTCATATTCCCTTTCTGGTTTCAGTTGAACAGTTCAAGTAGCCAATCCCAACCAGCTACCAGACCCGCACCGACTGCTACCACCGCCGAAGCAATGGCTGCAGCTATTGCGCCATTGGGCTTTGGCTTTGGCGGCAGATGCGTTGGCCGGATGTTCGGCCGCTCCTGACGGGACTTGATCTCCTTGGCACGAGCTTGTCCAATGCCAATGATGGAATCGGGGAGTAGATCGGCGTCACGAAGCAGCGCCATCACTTCCGTTTTACCCAAGCGTCGCACGGGAGTCCACACCACGCGCCCGCTATTGTTCACGCCCCAGACAGTCACCCTACCCTCAGGATAGACGCCCTTGGCAAAAAGAGCCTGCTCAGCCTTGCGGCGCTCAATGATCTCCGGCGGTTTCTTCCAAGCCATGAAGCCAGCCGCCGCACCAGCGACATCACCAGCATTCAGCTTCTTCACAAAAGAAGCCTTGTTGATCGCGCCAGTGTTGTAGTGAAACGACACCATGGCGTCGAACTGAGCTTGCGTGACCGGAACCTTGACGGCGCGCCTGACCCCCGCCTCATACTTGGGAAGATCGCTCCGGAACACCTCGAACACATCAGCAAGGGCTTTGTTCAGATTGGATGGCATCCCGCGCGCCATCTTGGCTGGATCAGGCGCACCAGCTGCGGCTGTGTGACCTATGCCGTAAGTGAAGACACCCACGCTGTCGGTGTAGGGGCCGGGCACAATGCCCTCGTGCAGCGCAAGTGCGTAGATGCCAGCGTCAGATGTTTTCATCTTGGTCCGTCTCCCTGCTCAAACGGCAACTGCGCCATCGGTGTCGGCCCCCAATCTACAACGGCATTGGCGGCAGCCAATACCACAAAAACGCAAACAGCAATCTTGCTCATCATCTGCCACCCCCGAGGGTATCAATGAACTTAAACGCCAAGTACGCTCCCCCGGCCCAGACAGCGCCGACAAGCCACTTTATGCGTTCGACCAGAGATTGATGATCCTCTTCGAGGTTCTTTACGCGATTTTCCAAGTCAG
>JBOFGV010000020.1:0-40317 GCA_051649305.1 Beijerinckiaceae bacterium | reverse complement strand
TGAAGGAAACCACGGTGAATGTGGCCCTGAGCTGAGGGAAAAGGATCGGGACTCCCATCAATGTCCATTGCATCCAACCGCAAGCCGGGCCAGCCCGCACCCCAGCCCAACGAGCCATTCAAGCAGGCTGTGGCCTCTGCCTTGCGCGCGTTGGCGCAAACGCGCGAGATGGAGGTGACATTTGCCACCGACAAGCCATCGCTTGTAGGGCACGGCGAAGGGGCACGAGCGCGGTTGCCGGAGCCTCCTCGCAAGATGGGTGCAGCGGAAGCGGCCATAGTGCGCGGCCATGCTGATTCGATGGCGCTGAAACTGGCGCTCCATAACACCGGCCTGCACCGCAAGATGGCCCCCACCAACGAGGCTGGCCGCGCCGTGTTTGACGCCGTGGAACAGGCGCGCGTGGAAGCCATTGGTGCCAAGCGCATGCTGGGTGTTGCGGGCAATCTCTCCGCCAAACTGGAAGACCACTACTACCGTGGCGACTATGAGGATATCACTGACAAGGCAGATGCGCCTTTTGAGGACGCTGTCGCAATGATGGTGCGCGAGCGCCTGACCGGCCTGAAGCCCCCGCCTGCCGCGCAAAAGATCGTCGATCTCTGGCGTGACATGATCGAGCAGAAGGCCGGCAAGGAACTGGATGGTCTGGCTGGCACGATGGAAAACCAGCAGCAATTTGCCAAGGCGCTTCAAGGCGTGTTGCAGCAGCTGGATATGGCGGATGAAACCCAGTTCAACGACCAGCAGGACGACAACGAGGACAACAACAACGATCCGAACAAGGATAACGACAGCGGCGAAGGCGAGCCCGAGCAGGACCAATCCCAGGAGGGAATGGACATGCAGGAAACCGACGAGGCTTCCGAACAGTTGCAGGAAGGCGCGCTGGAAGCGGCTGATGCTCCCCCCGGTGACATGACCGAGGATATGGACGATGGCGATTCGGAAGAACCCGCCGAAGCCAAGCGCCCGCCGATGCACAGCCAGGGTGATCCGCGCATCACGGACTACAAGGCCTTCAC
Source organism: Beijerinckiaceae bacterium (assembly GCA_051649305.1). GTDB lineage: Bacteria > Pseudomonadota > Alphaproteobacteria > Rhizobiales > Beijerinckiaceae > JADCCX01. Next base: position 39,292 of record JBOFGV010000020.1, on the reverse strand, counting down.
GCAGAAGTTTGACGAAACCATCGCCGCCGAAGAGCTTTGCGATGCCGAGGAACTGGACCGTCTGCGCTCCTATCTCGACAAGCAGCTGTCGCATCTGCAGGGAGTGGTCGGGCGTCTGGCCAACCGCCTGCAACGCCGGTTGATGGCGCAGCAGAACCGCGCATGGAACTTCGATCTCGAAGAAGGTTACCTTGATCCCGCACGTCTTCCGCGCATCATCATGGACCCCTACCAGTCCCTCTCGTTCAAGCGCGAGAAAGACACCAACTTCCGCGATACGGTTGTGACATTGCTGCTTGATAACTCCGGCTCAATGCGTGGCCGCCCGATCACAGTGGCGGCGACCTGCGCTGACATTCTGGCGCGCACACTGGAGCGCTGCGGCGTCAAGGTGGAAATTCTCGGCTTCACCACGAAGCAGTGGAAGGGCGGCCAGTCGCGCGAGGCATGGTTGCAGGGCGGCAAACCCGCTGCCCCCGGTCGCCTCAACGATCTCAGACACATCATCTACAAGAGTGCGGATGCGCCATGGCGTCGTGCCCGCAAGAACCTTGGCCTGATGATGCGCGAGGGTCTGCTGAAAGAGAACATCGACGGCGAAGCGCTGGACTGGGCGCACAAGCGCCTGCTGGCCCGCAGCGAGCAGCGCAAGATTTTGATGATGATTTCGGACGGCGCACCGGTGGATGATTCCACCCTCTCGGTGAACCCAGGCAATTATCTGGAGCGGCATCTGCGCGGCATCATCGAGGAGATTGAGACCAGATCACCTGTTGAGCTGATTGCCGTGGGTATCGGCCATGATGTGACACGCTACTACCGTCGTGCTGTAACCATCGTTGATGCCGAAGAGCTGGGCGGCGTGATGACCGAGAAGCTGGCCGAGCTGTTTGATGACAAGCTGACACCGATTCGCGTGGCAGCCCCACGCAAGACCGGCAAGCTGCACTGATGGCTTCTTCCATGCGCTGGATGATGCGGGTGGGCGGAAGTACCGCCGCAATTCTGGTTGTGGTGGCGCTGGCGTTTCTGGCGGGCAAAGGTGGTGCCAGCGGCTCGCGCCACAGGGTGCCTGAAACTGTTCAGGTCAGCAGCTACGCCATTCCGCATTTCAAACGTGGCACACCTGATGCTGTTCGCTTTGGCCCGTTCAGTTATAGCGGCGGCTTTGAAATGCGCGGCCATCATACCAATTTTGGTGGTCTTTCCGCCATCCGCGTAGGGGCAGATGGCCAACGCTTTCTCAGTGTGACCGACACAGGTGACTGGGTCCGCGGGCAGATCGCCTATTCAGACGGCAAGCCTTCCGGCCTGAGCAATGTCACCATCGCGCCGCTGCTGGGACCAGAAGGTCAACGCGCCAAGGACATGGGCCTGTGGGACAGCGAGAGCATCGCCATGGTCGGCAACACGGCCTATGTCGGCGTTGAACGCAACCATGCCATTCTAGCCTTTGATTTCAATCAGGATGGTCTTGCGGCGCGTGGCCGCTTTGTCCGCCTGCCGGAATTTGTCCGCCGTTGGCCCAGCAACAGGGGCATCGAAGCCATGGGCACCATGCCGGAAAGCTCAGCCTTTCCAGGTCGTCTTATTGGCCTTTCCGAGCGCTCATCCGATGTCAGCGACACGATAGAGGGTTTCGTGCTGCAGCCGGGCAGCGACGAGAATTTTCGGTTTTACGTGAAGCGCAGCGACGGCTTTGACATCACCGCTCTGGATTTCCTGCCCGGTGGGGATCTGGTTCTGCTGGAACGCTTCTTCTCACCCCTGCGCGGCGTGGCAATGCGCCTGCGGCGGATCAAGACAGATTTCATCAAGCCAGAAGCGATTGTTGATGGTGAGGTGCTGCTTGTGGCGGATGGCGGCAGCTACCATGTCGACAACATGGAGGGCCTCTCCATTCACAAGAACAGCAAGGGCGAGACTGTGTTCACTCTGCTGTCAGATGATAACTTCTCTGTGGCGCAGCGCATCCTGCTGCTGCAGTTCAGATGGCTGGGCGACTGACAGTGTAGAGGCGTTGTTCCGGAACACGCACCTCAACCTCTTCTCCAAGATTGATCACGCCCGGCTTCTCCACCCAGCCGACAAGACCGCGCAGATGTTTAGCCACCTTCACGAACGCAAGATCAAGGTTGGTTCTGTCAGGATAATGATTGGCAATCCCGCGCCCTGAAAAACGACAGGGCACATTCAGTCCGTCGATGCGGATGGTGACACCGCCTGCAAAGAACAGACATGTGCGTGGGGGCAGCAATGTGAGATCAGGAATATCTGAAATCATCAGGTTTGCCCCGATCCATTCGGGCCGTACTTCCGGCACATCAAGCCCGGCTGCAATGGCAGCAATATCGTCAGGGCTGACGATGCTTAACTGACGCTCATTGCGGATTTCCGTGCCGCGCGCATACCATGGTTCACGCCCGCCAGACTTGCGGGTGGGCCCACCGTGGCGGTCACCGTCAATGCCGGCAAATGTCAGCGGCAGGGTTTCAACAGCGGAAGTCTCAAAGCTCTTGGATGTATCAGTCCTGTAGAGGCCATCAACGCGGCCCTGCAGGCGAAAGGCTGGAATGCTTGTCATACCCCGTGATTAACACTGGGCACTGACGCCTGTCACAGAGAAAATGCCTTAGCGAAAGGTCTCGTCAAAAGCATATCCAGCGCCGCGCACAGTGCGGATCGGATCGCTCTCGGCACCCTTGGACAGCGCCTTGCGCAACCGCCCGACATGCACATCCACCGTGCGGTCATCGATTTCCGCGTCACGGCTCCAGACATGGTCGAGCAACTGATCACGGCCATAGACGCGACCGGGTGAGCGCATGAGGAATTCCAGCAGGCGAAACTCAGTTGGTCCCAGCTTCACTTCACGCGCGCTGCGCTTCACACGGCGCGTACCACGATCCAGATTGATATCACCAATCTCCATCACATCGGAGGCGATGGACGGGTTGGAACGCCGCAGCAGCGCCTTGGTGCGCGCCATCAATTCGGCGACCGAAAACGGCTTCACCACATAGTCATCAGCACCGGTGGCCAGACCGCGAATACGCTCACTCTCCTCACCGCGTGCTGTCAGCATGATGATGGGGAGTGCCTTGGTTTCCTGCCTTTGACGCAGGCGGCGGCAGAGCTCGATGCCCGACAGGCCGGGCAACATCCAGTCCAGCAGAAGAAGATCCGGCACGGTTTCGCGCAAGGTTACTTCAGCGTCGTCACCACGCATTTCAACGCTGACATCGTAGCCCTCGGCCTCAAGGTTATAGGTCAAGAGAGAAACGAGAGGCTGCTCATCTTCAACGAGGAGAATGCGGGGTTTCATAGGCGTTGGTCTCAGGTATCTGTTTCGATGGACAGCATGGAGGGGCCATCATCACCCTTGGGGCGTGCTGCCGTCAGCGTGTCGCCTGTCACGACATAATAGATACGCTCGGCAATGTTGGTGGCGTGATCGCCGATCCGCTCGATGTTCTTGGCGGAAAACAGGAGATGCGTACAAAACGAAATGTTGCGCGGATCTTCCATCATATAGGTCAGCAACTCGCGGAACATCGAGTTGTAAAGCTTGTCGATGCCACCGTCGTTGGACCAGACGGTCATGGCAGCCTTCACGTCCTTCTGGGTATAGGCATCCAGCACATCCTTGAACTGCGACAGCGCCATCAGGCTCATGTTGCGCAGGCCAGAGAGAAGTGATTTCGGCGGAAACTGCCCTTCCATGGCAATAATGCGCTTGCCGATGTTCTTCACGAGATCACCCACGCGCTCGATATCGCCAGCAATCTGCGACACCACGAAGATATCGCGCAGGTCAACAGCCATAGGCTGGCGGCGGGCTATGGTGAGGATCGCGCGCTCGTCGATGTCACGCTGCAGGCCGTCAAGGCGTGCATCCATGGCGATGATGTTTTGCGCCAGACGAATGTCACGCTTTTCAATAGCTTCAAGGGCATCAGACAGCATCTTTTCCGCAATGCCACCCATTTCTGCAATCTTGGTTTGCAGTAGCCGGATCTCGGAATCGTAGGCGCTGACGATATGGTCGGTCATTTTTGTATCCTCTTGATTGTCCATATCAGCCGAACCTGCCTGTAATGTAATCCTGCGTGCGCTTGTCGCGCGGCGTTGTGAATATCGTGTTGGTCGGACCCTCTTCCACCAGAGTGCCGAGATGGAAGAACGCCGTTTTCTGCGACACGCGGGCAGCCTGCTGCATCGAGTGGGTCACGATGATGATGGTGTAGTTGCGACGCAACTCGTCGATCAGCTCTTCGATCTTCGCTGTTGCAATCGGGTCCAAAGCCGAGCAGGGCTCGTCCATCAGGATAACTTCGGGGCTGACGGCAATGGCACGCGCAATACACAGACGCTGCTGCTGTCCGCCCGAAAGACCGGTGCCGGTTTGGTCGAGACGATCCTTTACTTCTTCCCAAAGGCTGGCACGGCGCAGGCTTTCCTCAACCATCTGGTCAAGGTCAGCCTTGTTCTGTGTCAGGCCGTGAATACGGGCACCGTAAGCCACGTTCTCGTAGATGGATTTCGGGAAAGGATTGGGCTTCTGGAACACCATGCCCACCCGTGCGCGCAGCTGTACGACATCAAGTGACTTGTCGTAGATATCATTGCCATCCAGTCTGATATCGCCTGTCACCTTGCAGATGCTGATGGTGTCATTCATCCGGTTGATGCAGCGCAGGAACGTCGATTTGCCACAGCCGGATGGGCCGATGAAGGCCGTGACAGCCTTCTCGGGAATATCAACGTCAAGATCCTTGATGGCGTGCTTCGTGCCATAATAGACGTTGACGCCACGGGCCGTTACAGCTGCTGTTCCGATAGCAGCTGATGTATTTGCCTGGAGGCTCTGAAATTCAGGTTTCATGGTCATGTCCATACGCGCTTGCCAATCCTGCTTGCTTTAACCGCTTACCACCGCTGCTCGAACTTCTTGCGCAGCCAGATGGCAGCACCGTTCATGCAGAAGAGGAACATTAGAAGTACAATAATCGCACCGGCTGTTTTAGCCTGGAATGCGGCTTCGGGAAGATCTGACCAGAGATAGATCTGGACTGGCAGAACTGTTGCCGATTCGACCAGCGACTTCGGAACTTCCACGATGAAGGCGACCATGCCAATCATAAGAAGTGGCGCAGTTTCACCAAGGGCATGCGCCATGCCGATGATTGTTCCTGTCAGAATGCCAGGCATAGCCAGCGGCAAAACGTGATGAAAGACTGCCTGCTGATGCGACGCACCAAGACCAAGTGCGGCTTCGCGGATGGAGGGTGGAACTGCTTTCAGCGCGGCGCGGCTGGCAATGATGATTGTAGGCAAAACAAGCAGCGCCAGAACCAGACCGCCCACAAGCGGCGACGAACGCGGCATGTCGAAAGTGTTGAGGAACATGGCCAGACCCAACAGACCGAAAACGATGGAGGGAACAGCAGCCAGATTGTTGATGTTGACCTCGATAAGATCAGTCAGTTTGTTCTTGGGGGCAAACTCTTCAAGATAGATCGCTGCGCCCACGCCAATAGGCAGGCAGAGACCGAGCGTTACAAGCATGGTGAGAGCTGAGCCGATGAGGCCGCCCAGAATACCGGCCTGTTCAGGCTCACGTGAGTCACCTGATGTGAAGAAGCGCCAGGCAAAGCCTCGTGAAACAAGGCCTTCATCCTTCATGCGGTCAAGCCAGGCAATCTGCTGGTCAGACAGTTTGCGGCTGCCTTCTGGCGTCGCAAGCGTGATGATCTTCCACTCGCCGGACTTAACCTCAGTGTTGGATTTAAGCGGAAGAAGCACTGTGCCGCTGATCGACTGGTTCCCGATCTCGGTGACTTTGATGACACCACCATTCATCTTCAAAAGGATGGAAGCCGTGTTATCAGAAATCTTCTCGGAGCCACCAACAGCAAGGCCGCGCTTCTCAAGCTCGGCAGCTTTTTCAGCCTGTGCGTTGATCTGTCCTTCAAGCGCTGCGCGACGGTCAGCGGCCACTGTTGTGAGTGCATTCTTCAGACGGGTAGCCTCAAGCCGTGCAAGGTTGGCCGCGCGGGTCAGGTCACCGCGAATACGGCTGACATCGTCAACAAAGTCATTGGCGTTTGACGTGAACTGCACATCACCTGTTGTGGCGCTGGGCGAGCCTGCGCCCCGGCCTGCACGCTCCTGCCGTTTTGTGACACTTCCCTTGAAGTAGAGGTCTGCATCATCTGACAGGAGAACGCTGGCGTCCACCGGTTTTCCAATGAGCGACGGGTCCGCGATGATCCGGTTGCGGATATCAACATCGGCACCGGAACTGATCAACTCGTTGTAGAGCTTGCTGCGTTGGGCACGCTGCGTCACTTCGGGAAAATAACCTGCAATGCCTGAACGCACCACTGGCATCCAGTCAGCGGCCATCAGCGCAGCACGGTCGGTTTTGCCTTCCGGCGCAACCTGCTGCTGCGTTGGTGTCAACTTCATGGTCAGGCGATGCTCGATGAAAGCAGGCGCGCCCTTCATTACGATGTCAGACACAAGAAACACGATGAAGGCTGCAGCAAAAACAACGGCGGCAACGCCGAAGAACTTGAACCGACGCTCAGCGGCATAACGCTTGCGAACAAGAGCCTGCGCAGCAGTCGATGTCAGATCATGCTTGCGGCGTGGGGCGGTGAGAGCTGCGTCAGTCATATTGCTCACGGTATTTGCGCACGATGCGGAGGGCGATGATGTTCAGGATAAGCGTGAAGATGAAGAGAACGAAGCCGAGCGCGAAAGCCGAGAGTGTCTTCGGGCTGTCAAACTCCTGGTCACCCACAAGCAGTGTCTTGATCTGGACGGTAATGGTGGTGACCGCTTCCAGCGGATTCCAGGTGAGGTTTCCAGCAAGACCGGCGGCCATCACCACAATCATGGTTTCACCCACGGCGCGGCTGATGGCCAGCATCATGGCGGACACAATGCCTGAGAAAGCGGCGGGCAAAACGACCTTTTTTACTGTCTCGGATTTTGTTGCGCCCATGGCGTAGGACCCATCGCGCAGCGACTGGGGCACAGCTGTGATGACGTCATCAGACAGCGAAGACACGAACGGGATAATCATGACGCCCATAACAAGACCGGCGGCCAGCGCACTCTCTGATGCAACGCCCAGATTGGTACCGAAGGTCATGTCGATCGTGTCACCAAAGCCCTTGAACATCGGGGCGACAGTCAGCGCGGCAAAGAAGCCGAAGACAACGGTTGGAATACCAGCCAGCACCTCAAGCACTGGCTTTGCCACGTTTCGGAAGCTGCGGGAAGCATACTCGGACATGTAGATGGCGGCGAACAGACCGATCGGCCCAGCGATCAGGATCGCGATGAATGTGATCAGCATCGTGCCGGCAAACAGAGGCAGTGCTCCCAGCGTCAGGGATGACGGCGACCAGACAGAGCCGGTCAGGAATTTGTCAAACGGATAACGCGAAGCAAAGTTGATCGTTTCATAGAGAACCGAGAACACGATGCCGACAGTTGTCAGAACTGCGACCGCAGAGCAGGCGATCAGTACGGCAAGCACAACCTTTTCAAACGCATTGCGTGAGCGAAACAATGGCGTGATACGCCGCAAGGCCAGCCATGCTCCGCCCAGTCCGCCAAGTGCAGCAAGCACCAGCAAAGCCGTGTTCAGGCGAAAAACCGAATTGTTGTAAGCTTCAGCCGCTGGCTTGAGCTCAGGCCTTGTCAGATCCTTGCCCTGATTGCTGAGCGAGGCTGACATCTGGATATCGCGGTAAAGCGCCTGCTCTTCCAGCAATTTCCGGTTGGCTTCAACGGACGAAGAGATGGCGGGGGCAGCGGACATCGCTGCAGAACGGTTGAATGAAGGAGCCAGATTGCTCCAGATAATCAGGGCCAGCAGCATGGGCGCCAGCGCCAGCGATGCCGTGAACAACCCGTGATAGATTGGTAGAGAATGAACGTTGACTGCCGTCTGGGCTGTAGCGGGATAAAGCGCATCGCCACGTTTTTTGCCGACGAAGAATGCGCCGAGCACAATGATCAGGACCAGAATGGCAAAAATAAGCAGCATGGCTAATCCAGACCGTGCGAAAACTGAAGGCCTGAGAACCAGACCATGAACAAGAGAAGAAAACGCGGCGGAGAAACCTCCGCCGCGTTTGTCATTTTATCAGAAGCCGGCTTCAGCGCCCAAAACCTTCTGGGCTGCGATATCAGCACGAACTTTGGCAAGCTCTGCCTTAGGCAGGTTCACAAGACCTTTACGTGAGAGATAGCCATCTTCTCCGATAGCCTTCTCAGATACGTACTCTGCCAGGAACTTGTCGAGGCCGGGGATGACGCCAACATGCTGCTTCTTGAAGTAGACATAGAGCGGACGGGCAACAGTGTACTTGCCATCTGCAATGCCTTCGAAGGTCGGAGAAACGCCATCAATGGTTGCGCCCTTGATCTTGGCGGTGTTCTCTTCGAGGAAGGAGAAGCCGAAGATGCCCAGTGCGTTGGCGTTGGCATCCAGCTTCTGAACGATCAGGTTATCGTTCTCGCCAGCCTCAACGTAAGCGCCATCTTCACGCAGCTGCTTCCAGGCAGTGTCGAAAGCCTTGCGGTCCGAAGCCTTGAGGGCCTTCAGAACATCGATCTTCTCGGCACCTGGCTCCATCACGAGTTCATGGAACGAATCGCGCGTACCGGAGGTTGGAGGTGGGCCAAGCACTTCGATCTTGAGGTTTGGCAGCGAGGCATCGATGTCAGACCAGTTCTTGTGTGGGTTTGGCACGAGCTTGCCATCAGCACCCGGGATGTTCTTGGCAAGTGCCAGGAAAACCTGCTGCTTGGTGAGCTTGAAATCAGGACCGCGCTTCGAGCCAGCCATGGTCAGACCATCGAAGCCGACCTTGAGTTCAACGATGTCCTTGACGCCGTTCTTGCCGCAATCGGCAAACTCGTTCTTGGTGATGCGACGCGATGCGTTCGATGCATCTGGATGCTGAACGCCGATACCGGCGCAAAAGAGCTTCATGCCGCCGCCTGTGCCGGTGGATTCAACCACAGGGGCCTTGTTGCCAGACTTGCCGAACTGCTCGGCAACGGCTGTTGTGAAAGGATAAACTGTCGACGAACCGACGATGCGGATCTGATCACGGGCGATAGCGCCTGTGGCCGTTGCTGCCAGCAATGCGCCAGCCAGAATAAGGGTCTTTTTCATAGTGCTCTCCTGTGGTGGTGAGTCCACTGACTCCGTCTAATGACAGATTTATGACAATTGTTGCAATCGCCAATCGTCTTCGACAACTGCTGTTTTTCATACTAAGGGAAGCCACTACCCTTTTATGACATCGATCAGTTTCCGGCTGCGCATTTGACACTCCCTGTAGAAAAACTTGACCTCATCCTGCGCCGATCCAGCGAACTTGAAGCGCGCATGTCAGCGGGCTGCTCTTCCGAAGAAATAGTCGCTTTTTCGAAAGAACAGGCGGAACTCGCTCCGCTGGTAGAGGCCATTGCTGATTTGCGTGCCGCCGAGGCTGAGCAGGCGGAACTTGCTGCCATGGCTGGTGACGCAACAACTGACAGTGACATGAAGGCGCTGGCAGAAGCGGAATTACCGGTGCTGGAAGAGCGCATCGCAGCCTGCACAGCGCTTCTGCGCATTGCGTTGTTACCGAAGGATGCAGCCGATGACGGCAGTGCCATCCTCGAAATTCGCGCTGGAACCGGCGGTGACGAGGCCTCGCTCTTTGCTGGTGATCTCTACCGCATGTACCAGCGCTATGCAGCGCTGCGCAGCTGGAAGCTGGAACTGGTGTCCGCCAGCGAAGGCACCATGGGCGGGTTCAAGGAAATCATCGCGGAAGTCTCGGGCAGCGGGGTCTATGCCCGCCTCAAGTTCGAATCCGGCGTGCACCGCGTGCAGCGCGTGCCAGACACCGAGACACAGGGACGCATCCACACATCCGCAGCCACAGTGGCTGTGCTGCCTCTGGCGCAGGATGTAGACATTACAATAGATGACAAGGACCTGAAGGTTGACACGATGCGTGCCGGTGGTGCGGGCGGCCAGCACGTCAACAAGGTGGAAAGCGCCATCCGCATCACGCATCTGCCCACTGGCGTGGTGGTCTTTTCGCAGGATCAACGTTCGCAACACCAGAACCGGGCGAAGGCCATGCAGGTCCTGAAGTCACGGCTTTATGATCTGGAGCGCCAGAAGCTGGATGATGCCCGCTCTGCGGACCGCAAATCCAAGGTCGGCTCAGGTGATCGCTCCGAGCGCATCCGCACCTATAACTTCCCACAAGGTCGCCTGACCGACCATCGCATCAACCTGACACTCTATTCTCTCGAAAAGATCGTGGCCGGTGATTTGGATGCCGTCGTGGAACCTTTGATCACGGAACATCAGGCAGGTTTGCTGGCTGAGGCCGGGTTGTGATTGATCCCCGCCAGCACGCGCTGAGCCTGCAGCTTCAGGATATCGCGGGGCACGGCGCGCGGACAGAAGCGAAGTGGCTCATTGAGGCTGCCGGCGATGACGCCGCGCTGCTTGAGCGGATGGTGCAGCGCCGTCTCGCCGGTGAGCCGGTGGACCGTATATTAGGACATCGCGGTTTCTGGTCACTGGAACTGATCGTCACGCCCGACACACTCTCCCCCCGCGCCGATACAGAAACTGTGGTGGAGGCCGCCCGCGATCATACTCTTAAGATACACAAACAGGATTCTCCCCTGCGCATCCTCGATCTGGGCACCGGCACCGGGGCCATTCTGCTGGCCCTGCTAAAGGAATTTCCACAGGCAACAGGCCTCGGCATCGACATCAGTGAGAAGGCGCTGGATGTAGCCCGCCGCAATGCAGACCTGAACCAGCTCTCAACGCGCGCATCCTTTCAAACAGGCTCATGGCTCGCAGGGCTGGCTGGCACCTTTGATATCATCGTTTCCAACCCACCCTATATTCCCTCAGCAGACATCGCAGGGCTTGACAGCGAGGTGCGCGAGCACGACCCGTTGCTGGCGCTGGATGGTGGTACCGATGGTCTGGATGCCTACCGGATTATTCTGGCAGAGACCGCTTCACGACTTTCGCCGCAGGGCATTGCCGTGTTTGAAGGCGGCGCAAGGCAGGCCGCAGACATTGCAGCCATTGGGAACAGGCGCGGCCTGCGCACAGCAGAAATCCACAAGGATCTCGCAGGCATCGAGCGCGCCGTGGTGTTTGGGAAGATGTAGTCTTTCCCTACCCGCCTGCGGATGGAATAATATCCATAACTCAATCTATTTTCATAAAATTTGACATAAATCACAGTATTAATTCAATCTTACACTGATTCAAGAAAGCCTCTTTATTGATTTTAACATGATTCAATGTGCACATATTAACTCGATCTAATTGTGTATATTAAGTGAGAATTCGCCATTGGGTTGCGTCAACAAATTATTGTGGCAATCTCATAAACGAGGGCCAGTTGAAACGTTATTCAAACCAATGGAGAACTGCCATGACCTGTAACACCAATCTTCACATCGCCCGCACCTTCAGCCGCGCCAATGTGAACGCGCCGAAGGGTCACCCCATGCGCGGTCAGCTGCGCTCTGTTCAAACACCTGCTTCGGAACCAAGCCTGAATGATGTGCTTGTATCAGCCATCAAGCGGGAACACCTGCTGCGCAAGGACGAGGATGCTCCAGACCGCCGCAAGATCATCGTCATCCGCGATACGCTCATCAGCATCATGGGCGCTGTCTCTGCCATGGTACCAATCCTGATCGCCATCCAGTCCGCCACCGGCGCGTGAGGGCGAAAGAATGCACAAGGCCAAAAGTTCCGCTGCAGCTGATTTCCAATTCAGACTTGCAGCGGGAGGGGCCTACACCACCACGACGATGCTTTCGGCGGCACGCGTCACTGCCGTATAGAGCCAGCGCTCCCGGTGCTCCCGGAAAGCAAAGCTCTCGTCAAACAGAACCACCTTGTCCCATTGCGATCCTTGCGACTTGTGCACAGTGAGCGCAAAGCCGTAGTCGAACTCGTCGGATTCCTTGCGGGCCGGCCAGGGCAAAGTGTCCTCCTGCCCCAGAAAGAACTCGGGCAGCACCGACACCTTCACATTCAACGCCGAGACATCATCCGGGTCCAGCCGCATGGTCACCATGCCGGTTTTGGCCTTTCCCACGGCTTTGACCGTAAAGGTCGCGCCGTTCAACAAGCCCTTGGTCTTGTTGTTCCTGAGACACACCACCTTGTCACCCGCCACCGGCATCGGGTCCGTACGCCCCATCAACTGCCGCATGCGATTGTTGAAATCCCGCCGTGTCTTGTTGCGGCCCACCAGCAACTGATCTGACCCCAGCACGAGATTAGCCATTGTCTCCTTGTCGATCTCGCCCTTGCGGACAATGCGGCTGGCACCATAGTCACCAAAATCCAGTCGCTCTCCGGCGCGGATCTGCATTGACAGACGGATGATCGGGTTGTCCTGCGCCTGCCTGTGCACCTCCGTCAGCATAACATCGGGCTCCTGCTCGGTGAAGAACCCGCCGCCCTTCACGGGAGGCAGCTGCGCGGGATCACCCAGCACGAGCACCGGCACACCAAACGACATAAGATCGCGGCCAAGTTCCTCGTCCACCATCGAGCATTCATCGATGATGACGAGATCAGCGTCCTTCACATCGGACTGACGGTTGAGCGTGAAACTCGGATCACCCGTCGTGTCCTCGCTCTTCGCACGGTAGATCAGACTGTGGATCGTGCCCGCATCGTTGCAGCCCTTGGAGCGCAGCATCATTGCAGCCTTGCCGGTGAAAGCAGCAAACTTCACCTCGCCATCCACCCATTCCGCGATATGGGTGGCCAGCGTCGTCTTGCCCGTGCCGGCATAGCCGAAGAGGCGGAAAAGCTGCGGCGCACGGCCCTTCTTGGCGTCTTTCAGCCAGCGGCCAACGGCCAAAAGCGCATCATCCTGTTGAGGGGAGAAGGTGGTCATGAGGCGCGATGCCATTCTCCCTTCCCCCTTGCGGGGAAGGGCCGGGGATGGGGGTGGTTCAGGGCAAGGCGCGATGGACCCCCACCCCGGTTGCTACGCAATCGACCCTCCCCGCAAGGGGGAGGGAAAAGAACCGAGGCCAGCTTCAGCGCTATGGCACTCCTCTCCCCGTTCACGGGGAGAGGCTGGGTGAGGGGCGAGGTGAAAAGATGCTGAGCCAATCCACCCAGCCCCTCATCCGGAGCTGCGCGCCACCTTCTCCCCGCCAGCGGGGAGAAGTACAAATATAGCCCTTTCAACATCTCACTGCCCGTCATCAAATCCGGAACAGCTTGGCAGCATTGTCGCCCAGAATAAGCTTCCGCTCATCGGCCCTTGTCACCATCTTTTCAAAGAACGCCTTCTGGTTGGCGAAGTTGATGGTTTTCTCATGGGTCGTGTGCGGCCAGTCGCTGCCAAACAGCAGGCGGTCCGCACCCAGCGCATCGCGCAGCAGCGGATAGGCCGCAAGCGCTGCCGCCTCGCCCGCACCGTCCTTGCCGTTGCGGTAGGCTGCCGAGACCTTGACCCAGAGCCGCTTGCTGGCACCCTGCTTCAGGAGATACTCAAAGCCCGGATCCTTGACACCCAAAGCACCATCAAACCGGCCGAAATGATCCACCACCACGTTCACACCCGCATTCAGCAACGGCGTGACGATCTGCGGCAGGTCCTTCGCCTCGCGGTGCACCTCCACCTGCCAGCCCAGAGCCGCCACGCGCTTCAGATGCTCCGGCCAGGGATCAGCCGTGAAATCGGGAATGGGACGGCCAACAAGGTTGAGCCGCACGCCGACGATGCCCGCCTGATCCATGGTCTTCATGTCGTTGTAGAAAATGGTGGGGTCCACCACGGCAATGCCCTTGAGGCGGCCCTTGGATTCCTTGATGCCATTGATGATGAAGCTGTTGTCTGTTCCCAGAAAGCTGATCTGCACCAGCACACCGTGCGTCATGCCATTGGCATCAAGCTGCTTCAGGTAGTCCTCGACCGGCGCGTCATAATCCGAGGTGTAGCGGGCGCCCGGAGCCAGTGGCAGACCGCGCTTGAAGATATGCGCATGGGTATCGATGGTCTTGGCTGTGGCTTGCGCCACAACTGGACCAGCGAGAGCCAGAGAGGCCGAACCAGCAACAAAGGCACGGCGTGAAAAAAGAATGTCCGTCATGGCGCGCTCGCTTTCGATTCGCATTGTGACATCACCATGCGTCAGTGCCCTGCTTTCTTCAATGCCTCCACGAGGTCAGCTGTCTCCTCGCAGCTGGCGCAGATAGCCCTCAATTTTTCCAGATTGGCCTTGGCAGAAGGGATGTCACCGGTCTCGATAAACCACATGCCCTGATACTCCAGCGCCGGGCGGTAGGTCGGCTCCACGGCCAACGCGGCATCATAGAATTTCTTGGCGGCAGGATAGTCTTTCAACTTGCGAAAGGAAAACCCCAGCCAGTTGAGAACCTCCGGTTCGTTGGGATGCGCCGCATCCAGCTTCTGCAACAGCGGGATGGCCATGGCGTACTGCTCCTGCTTGATGAACTTGACCGCTTGCTGGTAATCCACATTCGGGCCCAGAACAGGATTTTCAGGCCCTACAGCTTGTGCGGCGTGGCTCAACACGAGAGCAAACAGCAAAGGTAAAATCCTGCGCATGACAATCTCCTCTGGTTCAGCGTTATCAATGCAGATCATGTTGCAACAATCTGATGGCAATTGATATTGGGCACTCCCCATTCGCGCCGACTCTCTCCATATTGTGATCCATGGCCAAATCCACTTCCAAAAAGCCGCAAAGCACATCTCGTGGTGCCTCTGTTGGCATGAACGAACAAGCCCCCGTGCTGCCGCAGACCCGCAAGGACGGGAGCGGCAAGCCTGGGCTCAAACCGCTGGATCAGGCCCTGAAGCGCTTTCTGGCCCCTGTGGGATCGGACGCCTATTTTGATGAACGGAGCATGCCCCCCAGCATCCTTTTAAAAGGGGATGGCTTTGGTGAAGCACCACAGGCGACGTTTGATGCGGGCACACCTGTCACAGCCGATGGTTTGGATGAAGCCATGGCCGCCGCCCTCGGCCTCTACGCCTCTACCGGCGTGGACGAGGGCGACGGCGGCGTTGATGCGACACAGAAGGCGCTGGAAAGCCTGATTGTGCAGGGGCACCCGGCCTTTCGCGGCAGGGTGGCCTGGACACCGCACCGCCCGCAGCGACCCGAGAAATGGGAAGGCGGACGCAAATTTGTCATGCAGTCGCCGTTCGAGCCCAAGGGCGACCAGCCCACCGCCATCGCGACGCTGGTGGAAGGCATCGCCAATGATGACCGCGATCAGGTGCTGCTCGGCGTCACCGGCTCCGGCAAGACCTTCACCATGGCCAAGGTGATTGAAGAAACACAGCGCCCCGCCGTCATTCTCGCCCCCAACAAGACCCTCGCCGCGCAGCTCTATTCCGAGTTCAAGTCCTTTTTCCCGGACAATGCGGTGGAGTATTTCGTCTCCTACTACGATTACTACCAGCCCGAGGCCTATGTGCCGCGCTCGGACACCTATATCGCCAAGGAAAGCTCGATCAACGAGCAGATCGACCGCATGCGCCATGCCGCTACGCGTGCCCTGCTGGAACGCGACGACGTGATTATCGTCGCCTCCGTTTCATGCATCTACGGTATCGGCTCGGTGGAAACCTACACCGCCATGACCTTCGGTGTGAAGGTGGGTGACAAGATCGAGCAGCGGCAGCTGATCGCCGATCTGGTAGCCTTGCAATACAAGCGCACACTGGGTGATTTTACCCGTGGCACCTTCCGTGTGCGGGGCGACACTATCGATCTTTTCCCGGCGCACTATGAGGACCGCGCCTGGCGCATGCAGCTCTTTGGCGACGAGATCGAGAGCATCCAGGAATTTGACCCCTTGACCGGCCAGAAGACCGCTGATCTCTCTTTCATCAAAGTCTATGCCAACAGCCACTACACCACGCCGCGCCCGACACTGCAGCAGGCGATCAAAGGCATCAAGGAAGAGCTGAAATTTCGTCTTGATGAGCTTTACCGCATGGGCCGGTTGCTGGAGGCGCAGCGACTGGAACAGAAAACGGTGTTCGATCTTGAAATGCTGGAGGCCACCGGCTCCTGCCAGAGCATCGAGAACTATTCGCGTTATCTCACGGGTCGCAAACCCGGCGAGCCACCGCCGACGCTGTTTGAATATCTGCCTGACAATGCCCTCGTCTTTGCCGACGAAAGCCACGTCACGGTTCCGCAGATCGGCGGCATGTACAAAGGCGACTTCCGGCGCAAGGCAACGCTGGCGGAATACGGTTTCCGCCTGCCAAGCTGCATGGACAACCGTCCTCTGCGCTTCGAGGAATGGGAAGCGATGCGCCCGCAGACAGTGCATGTCTCTGCGACGCCCGGCAAATGGGAGATGGATCGCACCGGCGGCGTCTTTGCCGAACAGGTCATCCGCCCCACCGGGCTGATTGACCCCGAGGTGATCATCCGCCCTGCTCGCGCGCAGGTGGATGATCTGCTGGGCGAGGTGAAGGCCGTGGCACTGGCGGGCTACCGCACATTGGTGACAACCCTCACCAAGCGCATGGCCGAAGACCTGACAGAATACCTGCACGAAAACGGCGTGCGCGTGCGCTACATGCACTCCGATATCGAGACACTGGAACGCATCGAGATCATCCGCGATCTGCGCCTCGGCGCTTTCGATGTGCTGATCGGCATCAACTTGCTGCGCGAGGGTTTGGATATTCCAGAATGCGCGCTGGTCGCCATTCTCGATGCCGACAAGGAAGGCTTTCTGCGCTCGGAAACCAGTCTTGTGCAGACCATTGGCCGCGCCGCCCGCAATGTCGATGGCCGCGTCATCCTCTATGCCGACCAGATGACCGGCAGCATGGAGCGCGCCATTGCCGAGACGGACCGCCGCCGCGAAAAACAGGTGGCCTATAACACCGCCAATGGCATCACGCCCGAAAGCGTCAAGCGCGATATCATGGACATCATGAATTCCGCCTATGAGCGCGACCGCGTGACGGTGGATGCAGGCATTGCTGGCGAGGGCAATGATGCCGCCACCGTAGGTCACAACTTCGAGGCGATCACGGCTGACCTTGAAAAGCGCATGCGTGAAGCCGCCGCCAATCTGGAATTCGAGGAAGCCGCCCGCCTGCGCGATGAGCTGAAGCGCCTGCGCGAGACGTCCATGGCGATCTATCAGGATACGGATATTCGCCAGTCGAGCTTGAAGGCCAAGGCGGGCGGATTTTCCATAGGTGGCCGGGCGGGATCACCCAAGGGCAAGTTCCGGGGGAAGAAGCGGTAATCTCAACCCTCACGCCCTCGACCAGCTTGCAGCCGATGATTTTTTGCTAAAACTTCAGGTTGGTCGCAACAATTACTGCGTCAACCAGTCACTGGCAGCGCTTTTGTCACAGATGTCGGCGTCGCGTTAGGTAACAGCAATCAGAATATTACGGTTCTTTGTCCAGAAAGCCTAATACAAATACGTAATATCCCATAACTATGCGCATAATTGGCACTTTCACCACGCCTGAAAAACAACTGATGTTTGCATAAAAACGCCGTTTTCAATCCTTTCTCAACCATTGATTGATAATTCTTGGTCAGGAGCTTTAACGATGCCCATCAAGAAAAAAACACAACAAAAAATGGCAACGGTTCCTGCCAGTCAGACCGTGTCTGAACGAGCACGCTTGGCAGAAACGCGGCGAACCACAACCATCACAGCCGAATCCAGAAACATTCATCAGTTGTTTGGCGTTCTGAATGAGGCGTTTGACGGTAAAAGCCTGCGGCTGCGGGACTTCGCGCTGGACAGCGAAATTGTTGACAATGGAGATGACTTAAAGGCAACACGCAAACTGGCGCGTTTGCTGCGCAGGTTTGAAGAAACGCTCGAGCATCTCGACATTGGCATCATGATGGTCGACCAAAAGGATCGTCTGCAGCTTTGCAATCACCGGATTGCTGAGTTGCTGGGTATCCCGGCTGAATTTCTCAACAGCAGGCCTTTGTACAGTGAACTTGTAAAATTGCAGTTTGATATGGGCGAGTTTATTGGTTTGGACGAGGTTTTGGGACGGTCCATTCTGGCCCTCGAACTGCAAGAAACGCCCAAAATCTACCGCAGGATGCGGCCAAATGGTACATTGCTCGAAGTCAAAACCATTCCCCTGGCCTTGGGTGGATTTATCCGGACATTCACTGACGTAACAGAGAGCGCGGCCCACGAAAAAGCCCTTCTTGCTGCCAAGACAGAGTATCAGGGCCTTTTCGAGAACTCGCTCGCCGGAATCTTCAGAAGCAGCCCCGATGGCAAACAAATCAAGGCCAACCCAGCCCTAGTGCGATTGAATCGCTACAACAGTGAAGCAGAAATGCTGGCTGGTGTCGGCGATATTGCCAAGGAATGGTATGTCGATCCAGGCCGCCGCGATGAATTCAAACGCCAGATGGCTGAAAACGGTCGCGTCACGGACTTTGTTTCCCAAATCTACCGTCACGCCACACGCGAGCCAATCTGGATTTCAGAGACAGCCTGGCAAGTGACTGATACCGATGGGCAAATCTACTATGAAGGCACCATCACCGAAACGACCGAGCGCAAGGAAGCCGAGGATCGCATTGCCCATATGGCGATGCATGACCAATTGACTGGCCTTGGCAACCGGGCGGCGTTTGTTCAGAAATTGCAGCAGGCCATCATCAGTCGCGGAGATCAGCGCGTCAGTGTTTTCTCCATTGATCTCGACAGTTTCAAGGACATCAATGATTCTTTTGGGCACACCGCTGGCGACAGTCTGCTGGTGAAAGTTGCACTCGCAATCAGGCAATGTGCTGCAAAGGGCGATTTTATAGCGCGACTGGGTGGGGACGAATTTGCCATCATTCGTGTTGGCAACAGTGACACAATTGCAGAACTCGGTGTGGTTGCGGCATCCCTTGTGCAGCAACTCTCACAAACGTTTTTCGTTGACAACAAGCGCATGCGTATTGGCGCATGCGTCGGCTTTGCCGCGCTGGAACCCAACGAGCCCGCCACGGACTTCCTGCTGCAGAATGCCGACACCGCGCTGTACGCAGCAAAGAAGATGGGCGCACGCAGCTTTCGGTTCTTTGATGAAACCATTCAAAGAGAGCAGGCACAGACACGCGATCTGGAAGCAGACCTTCGTGAGGCGCTGGAGAAAAATGGCTTTCAGCTGTACTACCAGCCAATCTGCGATCTGGGCACAGGCTGTGTCGTTTCCTATGAAACACTTCTGCGCTGGCCACATCCTTTTCATGGCATGATTCCGCCAACGGAGTTCATCCCCTTGGCCGAAAAGTCCGGCATGATGGTGCCCCTGGGCGACTGGATTATTGAAACGGCCTGCAGCGAAGCACGAAATATCCCAGGCGCCTTGCCCGTGGCTGTCAACATTTCCTACACGCAGCTCTGTGATCCGAGATTTCTCTCGACCATTCGCGGCGCTTTGAAGAGAAACAACATTGCCGCAAGTCAGCTCCAGATCGAAATCACAGAATCGGTCTTCATGGTCGACAATGATACAACTGTGGGTATCCTCAATGAGCTGCGCGAAATGGGCATCAAGATTGCCCTTGATGACTTTGGTACCGGATACTCGTCACTGAGTTACCTTCAGAAATTCAGCTTCGATAAAATCAAGATTGACCGCAGCTTTATCAACGATACACGGCGCAAGTCTGTCAGCGGGGCCATAATCCGGGCAGTCATTCAGCTTGGCAAAGATCTGGACATTCCCATCATTGCCGAAGGCATAGAAACGGACCTTCAGCTGCGTGCCTTGCAGGACGCAGAATGCTCCTTTGGTCAAGGATACTTCTTTGGAAGGCCAGCGCCGGTTGAAAAACTGGGATAGTCACCTGAAACGCGATCAGCCGAACTGACCTATGGTTCTGAGCTTCTGTCCACGCATGGAACCATCAAGTTTCTGGAAGCCTGAAAGGGATGGAAACTCAACCAAACCATCCGCTCCATCGAACTGCAAACCGCGACCAAAAGCCATTGCAAAGCGCCTTCCAGGCTTTGGATTGAGAGCGGGTGTTACTGGTCCAAGGCCATACTCCACATGATGCGAGATATCATAGTGGTGTGGTGCGCCATCGGCACGCAGGTTCAGCCAGCAATGCCCCGTGGGAAATTCGGCTCTTTCTACATAGACAAAACAGCCAATGACATAGACGGCATCAACACCAATCACCCGCAAGGCCGAAACACCCAGCGTATGCATGTCGACGCAATTTCCAGTGTTAATGTCGCAGCCTAATGCAGGCATCGCATCGGTATCAGATCCCAGATACTGTGGCCGATTTCCATAGGTGAAGCGATCCGCGATGAATTGCATAAGCGCCGGAACACGGGTAGCGGACGGCGCATCCGGGACGCCCTGCCAAATCTCGTCTGCCAGCGCAGGAGAAGCCCGGTCATAGCGTGTTTCCGATGACACAAAGGCCCAGTCCGGCAGTCCTGGCCCTGGCTCCTCGAAGTAATACCGCACGACGGGCCTGTCGCCTGCATTTAACAAGAGAACATAGGCCCGTTGTTGACTGTTGATCGCCTGAACTTCGCGGATGGCCCTGCAATCCTTGAACACAGGATGCAGCACCCTCTGCTCATGCGTATCAGGCGCAACCGGAAACAGATACGTGCCGCTTTCCGGAACAGGTTCAGCAAGGGAAAATTCAATGTGGGACATGGAGAAGGACCTTTATGTCTCTGCAGCTTGCAACGGGAAATGACAAACTGATGACGACGGGAAATCAGCCCCCCGATGTTACAGCCTATTATTTTTAAGGGCTTTTCCCTCACCACATGGGGTTGAGACAAGGCCACCAAAGCCACTACCCTAGGGAACTGCATTGAAGGTCAGTAAAAAGCATGGTTACGCGCGTTGCCACAGTGGCGTTTGAAGGCATTGAAGCGCGCGCCGTGGATGTGCAGGTGCAGGTGACTTCCGGCAATGTTGCCTTTGTGCTGGTAGGCCTGCCGGATAAGGCTGTGGCTGAATCGAAGGAACGCGTGCGCGCCGCTCTCACCGCCTCGGGTCTGGCGCTGCCTGCACGGCGCATTGTGGTCAATCTCGCGCCCGCTGATCTGCCCAAGGAAGGCTCGCATTACGATCTCCCCATTGCGCTTGGCATCATGGCTGCAATCGGCGCAATCCCGCCCGATGCGCTGGATGGTTTTACCGCCCTGGGCGAACTGGCACTGGATGGCAACCTGACAGCTGTCACAGGCGTGCTGCCTGCCGCTGTTGCTGCCAACGGACGAGATCATGGCCTGATCTGTCCTGCGGCTTGCGGCAGCGAAGCGGCATGGGCTGGTGGTGATATCGAGGTGCTGGCGCCCCTCTCGCTCATCCAGCTCGCCAACCATTTCAAGGGCACGCAGACGCTGGCACGTCCTGAACCGAGGATCAGCGCACCCGCATTGGACTTACCGGATCTGCGCGACATCAAGGGACAGGAGGGGGCCAAGCGCGCGCTGGAAATTGCCGCTGCCGGTGGACACAACCTTCTGTTCAGCGGGCCGCCGGGTGCTGGCAAAACCATGCTGGCAGCACGCCTGCCTTCCATTTTGCCAGCGCTGACACCACGGGAACTGCTGGAAGTTTCTATGGTGCATTCTGTGGCTGGTGCTCTGGCTGATGGCGCTGTAACCGACCGGCGGCCCTTCCGCGCACCGCACCATTCCGCCAGCATGGCAGCTCTCACCGGTGGCGGATTGCATGCGCGTCCGGGTGAGGTGTCATTGGCGCATCACGGTGTGCTGTTTCTGGATGAATTGCCGGAGTTTTCGCAACAGGCGCTCGACAGCATGCGCCAGCCATTGGAAGGCGGAACTGTGTCTGTCTCACGCGCCAACCACCGCGTCACCTACCCTGCGCGGTTTCAGCTGATTGCCGCGATGAACCCCTGCCGTTGCGGCCGCGCCACAGAACCGGGCTATGTCTGCAAACGTGCACCCAACGAAAAATGCATGGCGCAATACCAGTCGCGGCTGTCTGGCCCGTTTCTCGACCGCATTGATCTCGCCATAGAGGTACCTGCGGTCTCGGCTTCAGATCTCGTTTTGCCACCACCAACCGAAGGCTCAGCCGAGGTCGCCCGCCGCGTGGCGAAAGCGCGGATACGACAGCAGGAACGTTATGCTGCGCTGGGGTTGGACGGCGTTCTGAATGCCAGCGTTTCTGCCAGCGTGATCGAGGATGTCGCGCGCCCCGACGCAGGAGGACAGGCGCTGATAAAGGATGCTGCCGACCGCATGCGGCTGACAGCACGCGGATTTCACAGGGTGCTCAAAGTCGCCCGCACCATTGCTGATCTTGACGGGGCGAAAGACGTGGGTCGCATCCATCTGGCGGAAGCCCTGTCCTACCGCGCCATGCACGAACGGATTGCGGCTTAGACTTTGGCGCGCATTGTTTCCAACCGCTCCAGCGCTCCGTCGATCGTCGAATCCCGCTTGGCAAAGCAGAACCGCACGACATTGGTGACAGGTGCCTCGGCATAAAAGGCACTGACCGGAATGGTCGCGACGCCGTATTCGCTCACCAGTTTGCGGGCGAAGGTCACGTCATCACCCTGTCCCAATGGCGCGATATCGATGTTGAGGAAATAAGTCGCCTCAGAGGGCAGCACCTGAAACCCGAGGGTTTTCAGGCCGTCGCTCAACCGGTCCCGGCTGCGCTGGAAATCCAGTTTGGTGTCAGCAAAATAGGCATCGTCCTTCATCAACCCATAAGCAACCGCAGCCTGCAGGTTGGGCGGCGTTGTGAAGGTGAGAAACTGGTGCGCCTTCGACAGCACTTTCATCACGCTTGGGTGCGCGCAGACGAAACCCACTTTCCAGCCTGTGAGCGAGAAGATCTTGCCAGCCGAACCGATCTTCACCGTGCGCTCGCGCATGCCAGGTAGGGCGGCCAGCGGCGTGTGCTCGCGACCATCAAAAATCACGTGCTCCCACACCTCATCGCAGAGTGCGATGGAATCATGCGCCATGCAGAAATGCGCCAGCATGGTCAGGTCTTCGGGAGGGCAAACCGTGGCGACAGGATTGAGCGGATTGTTGAAGAGCACCACTTTTGTGCGCGGCGAGAAGGCCTCCATCAAGTCCTGCTCGGTGAAGCGGAAATGCGGTGGCTTCAATGTCACGAACTTCGGCACGCCGCCCGCCCGCAACACGAGGGGCAGATAGGCATCATACATTGGCTGGAAAAGCACCACCTCGTCGCCTGGCTTGATCAGCGCCATCAAGGCCCCGGCCAGCGCTTCGGTCGCACCTGAGGTGATCATGATCTCGCTGTCGGGATCAAACTGGATCTGGTGAAAGCGACGGTAGTGATGCGAAACCGCCTGCCGCAGTTCCGGCAATCCCATCATCGGCGGATACTGGTTCCAGCCATTGATGACAGCATCCGCCGCTTTCTGGCGCACATCCAGCGGGCCGGGATCATCCGGGAAGCCCTGACCAAGGTTGATGGCATTGTGCTGGCGCGCGAGGCCGGACATGACCTCGAAAACCGTTGTCGGCAAATCAGAAAAGATGGGATTCATGAGACATACGCAAGGAAAGGGACAAGTGTGCTTCCTTGGCAGAAGAGCAGGCTATGTGCAAATCGGATGGTGTGTCGGCTATCCGCTGCGGCGCACAGTCTCGACGTAATGCCTCAACACCCGGTTGATGCGCTTTTGATAGCCACCGCCCTGCGACTTGAAAAAATCCAGCACATCCTGATCCAGACGGATTGAGATCGCCTGCTTGGAAGGCGCGTCAACAGCGATGGCTTTTGACCAGTCAACTGACTCAAGCGCCTGAAGGTCAGCGTCATCGCCAACCTGCCGGTCAATATCAGCCTCCGTTGTGGCGTCGAACTTCGCCCAGTCAGTTTTGCCGGGTTTGCTCAAGGCCTCATCGAGGGTAACGCGAATAGTACGCTCGTTCTTCATTTTTCCTCGCACGCCGCGCGGTGATGATCCGGATCGTTTCATCGCGTCTTGTGAAGACTACGGCGATGCAGCGTCCTTCCAGTTCACCAATGGTCAGCCAGCGCTCCTCATTGTTTTGATCAGATCGCACTTCCAATCGGTTGCCAGCAAAAATTTGGATTGCAACGTTGAAATCCAGACCGCGTTCTTCAAGAACTTTTCGCGCTTTCTGCGCATCCCAAATAAAAAACACGTTTATTCCTTTAGGTCGAACAAAGTCGACCAATTTGAACAAAGCGTCACTGCCCTTACCAAATTGTGATCTGCCAGATTTCGATCTTACGTCGAATAGAATTTGTATATACATTAGTACTTTAAATTACAAGCCCAATCTCAACATCCATCACCATCCCTGATCACATCCATCCCCTAAACCATCTCGCCAGTGGCGCATTCCCCGTGCTAACGCTAGCGCAGTTGTCAGCGAAAAGACAAAGTGACTTTCCGCAAACATCTACCCAGGGTGATATGCCGACCCGTAGCCTGTTCGCGTGCCGGAAAAGGCAAAGAATGACCTTAACCGGCACCGTTTGTGAAGCTGTTATTCTGCCATGAAAGCCTGAATGGCAGGTAAGGCCTGACCAATCTTGAAGACACCGTCGAAATGGCCCCCGTCACCATCAATGGCAAAGACGGTGGCTTTCTTGCCAAGCTTTACCAGAACGTCCCGGGCATTGTCTGCATAAGCTGGAAAGAACAGAATATCGCTCTTGGCAGGAATGAGCAACGTAGAGGCTTTGACAGGCGCAAAGGCTTCTTCCAGTGTGGCTTTGCCGCCAGGACTAAACAAGGCCATGGCGCGAGCACCATAAACAATCGAGTTTGCGTCGAAGATACGGGCGCGGGCTTCGGAAGCCTTGATCATTGCATCTTCCGTCGCAAAGCGGCCTTCCAGTGCATTTGAAGGATTTACTGAACCTTCAGCAGGCTTGCGACCGTCTTTTGCCCCAAATGAACGATTGCGTTGGTGAAGGTGAATGACATTGAGAGCCTGTACCACGCCGGCTGTTGGCGGGGTTTTGTCATAATAGTTACCACCAGCCCAGTTTGGATCAGCCATGATGGGCTGGGACCAGGTGTTCATCCAGGCTGTCAGAAACCCATCTGCCTCTGGCATTGGAAGCAACGCAATATGGCGCGCAACCATATCGGGATAGGTGACACTCCACTCGAAGCCCTGCATGGAACCCATGGAAACACCAAACAGGGTATGGATCTTTTTCACACCGAGGGATTGCAGCATCAGTCGATCAGCTTCAACCATGTCACGGATGGTATAAATGGGAAATGAGCCACCATAGGGTTTCCCTGTGTCAGGGTTGATAGAGACTGGCCCGGTCGTCACTGTGTTCCTATCGCCCGTTGGCAACGCCGCAAGACTCGACGAAGCAACCACGAAGAACTTTTCCGTATCAAACACCTTGCCCGGGCCAATCAAGCCGCTCCAAACACCGGCAGCAGCATCGGCTGGCGTAACCTTTCCCGCGACGCGTGCATTTGCTGAGTAGGATCGCGGCAGAAAGATCACGTTATCTCCAGCAGCATTCAATGTGCCGAAGGTCTCGTAGCTGAATCGCAGATTACGAATGGTACGACCGTTCTGGAAGCTGAAGCTAGGCGCTTCAAACACATGCTGCTTTGCAATTATGTCAGGCTGCGCAGTTTGCCCGCGCGCAGCCTGAGACCCCAACATGAGCATGAACGCGACACTGATCCCGAATAATTTGAGTTTCATCGAAATTCTCCCTATGTTTTGTTATGGGCATCAACCATTTGGCTGGTTGTTTCATTCCCATAAGCACAAAGGCATATTCTGTTCCAAATGAGACAACGTCAAGTTCCGAATGGAACACAAAATGAAATGCAGAGTGTCAGTGCTGAAAAGTCTGATGATCCGGTGACAGCAATGTTGAAGTGCAGCATACTGGCGGAAAGCTGGGTGCTCTGCTTTGTCGCCAACCGTTTTATCGGTCCCATGTATCGTGAGATTGAAGAGGAAGCAGATATCTCACGCCCCGAATTCGTTGTGTTGCTTTGCACCGGACATTTCGAAGGGCTTGCAGCGCAGGATGTTGCCGAGATGTCAGGTCTGCCGCGAAACTCAGTCAGCCGCGGAGTGACACGTCTCATCTCCAACGGATTTCTTGATCGTGCAGCAGGCAGCGGCGGTTTGCGAGACAAGGTTCTTCGTCTAACTCCGGCAGGACAGGCGCTGTACAGGCAGCTTGTGCGCCATCCCAGCATGCGACGGGAGCGGATGCTGAAGCAAATCAGCGCAACAGAACGGCAAACGCTTGAGCGCATCCTGCTCAAGCTGGCGCTGTCTGCAGACAGTTGGGCGGGGGACAGCGGCTGAAGATGACACAAGCCAGGAGACGGACCCAAGACAAGGGTTGATCATTGCCATGTGCAAGACTATCTCGCTCCGTGCTTTAATAGCATGATATCAAGATCTAGCGACCGCCACGAAGGATACCGCCATGCTGACCCTCAAAGACCCCACCCTCCTGAAATCGCAGTGCTACATCAACGGTGCGTGGGTTGGCACAGGCGTTGACGCCATCGACAACCCTGCCACAGGCGCTGTTCTGGCCAAGGTGCCGTCAATGGGCGCAGCGGATGCCAAATCAGCGATTGAAGCTGCTGATGCCGCTTTCAAGCCATGGGCGAAGAAACTGGCCAAGGAGCGTTCCGCGATCCTGCGCAAGTGGTTCGAGCTGATCATGGCGAACCAGGAAGACATCGCGCAGATCATGACTGCCGAGCAGGGCAAGCCATTGGCCGAAGCCCGTGGCGAGGTGGCCTACGCCGCCTCCTTCGTGGAGTTCTATGCCGAGGAAGCCAAGCGCATCTACGGCGAGACGATTCCCTCGCCTGTCCCAAATTCCCGCATTCTCATCCAGAAGCAGCCCATCGGAGTTTGCGCCGCCATCACGCCCTGGAACTTCCCAGCTGCGATGATCACACGCAAGTGTGCGCCCGGCCTCGCTGTCGGCTGCACCTTTGTTGTGAAGCCAGCACCCGATACGCCGCTTACAGCTTTGGCACTGGCTGAACTCGCGCACCGCGCCGGTCTGCCAGCTGGTGTCCTCAACATCATCACCGGCGATGCCGTGGCGATTGGCGGCGAGATGACATCCAACCCTGCTGTGCGTTTCATCGGCTTCACAGGCTCAACCCCTGTTGGCAAACTCCTGATGAAGCAGGCGGCTGAAACCGTGAAGCGTGTCGGCCTTGAGCTTGGCGGCAACGCGCCTTTCATCGTGTTTGATGACGCGGACCTTGATGCTGCTGTGCAGGGTGCTGTGCTGGCGAAATACCGCAACATGGGCCAGACCTGCGTCTGCACCAACCGGCTTTATGTACAGGCGGGAATCCACGATCGGTTTGTCGAAAAGTTTGCCGCCGAAGTGATCAAGCTCAAGGTCGGCAACGGCGCTGAAGTGGGCGTGATGCAGGGACCACTGATCAACACCCGCGCCATCGAGAAGGTGGAGCGTCACGTCAAGGATGCGGTGCAGCAGGGCGCAAAGGTTGTCACAGGTGGCAATCGCCATGCGCTTGGCCGCACCTTCTTTGAACCCACCGTCCTCACCGGTGTTACCACCAAGATGCTGGTGACCACGGAAGAGACATTCGGTCCCGTCGCATCCATTTACAAGTTCAATGATGAGGCGGAAGTGATTGGTCTGGCCAATGCCACGCAATATGGTCTCGCCAGCTATTTCTACACCAAGGATCTTGGCCGCGCCTTCCGCGTGGCTGAAGAGCTGGAATACGGCATGGTGGGCATCAACACGCCTATCCTTGGCAACGAGGTTGCGCCCTTCGGAGGCGTGAAGGAATCCGGCCTTGGCCGCGAAGGCGGCAAGCACGGCATAGATGAGTTCACCGAGCTGAAGTACATGCTGGTGGGCGGTCTGGGCTAAAGCCTCACCCCGTCACGTTATCGGCCAGTTTGATCTTCGCCCAATCCCTTGCCCCGGTGATCGCGAGATCACCTGTGGCGACCTTCAGCCATTGCTTGCCAACGATGGCATGCTGGCGTGAACCGGCAATGCGGTTGCCAATAACCGTGGCGTGGCCTGCGCCGGGCGCTACTGAAATCTCGATGCCGTTGCCGCAGCCGCGGATGGTGTTGCCTGTCGCCGTCACATCCCGGAGGGATGGTCCCCAGCCAAGCTGAAGGCCGGTCTGATCCGCATTCTCAACGATGTTGCCGGAGATCGCCGCATCGCCTTCAACGAAGATGCCCTTGCCGCCGCCAATCTCCTTGTTCCAGGGATGCCTGCCCCGGCGGATGTTGCGGATGACATTGCCTGTGACAGCGGCGATGCGCCCGCCGTGGTCAGCAAAATTCGTAACCTCGATGCCATTCCATGCGCCGTCAACGGTGTTGCCGCTGATGACGGTGCCGTCGAAAGCAAACTCGGCGTAAAGCGCCACCTCGCCGCAAGAGGCAATGTTGTTGTTGGCCACAGTAACGTTGCTGCCGCTGTTGTTGCGCACGCCGGTGTAGGCCACGCGGCGAATGATGTTGGCTTCGGCAATCACGCCACCCGCCCGGAACAGGCCGATGGCGTTGCCATATTCGCCGCTGCCGCCCGCATCCGCGCGGATGTCCTGAATGCGGTTGCCGCGAACAACAGTCCCGTCCTCGCCCTTGGCCGAACGCCAGACCATCAGGCCGTTTTCGCCGCAACGCTCAACCACATTGGCATCGATGGACAGGCCCTTGCTGTCGAGCGCAAAAACCGCTGCGCGGCCGTGATCATGGAAACGGTTACCGGTGATGCGCCCGCCGCAATTTTGCAGCGAAATACCGTTGCCACCAAACCGCTCGATACTGCAATCCTGCAGTCGCAGATCCTGCACCTCGCGCATGTGCAGCAGGCCTGCGTCACGGGATGCCGAGCGACCGCTGCCATCAAAAAACACACCCTCGAAGGTGATGCGGGCTGCGCGCTCTGCCCGGAACATCGGGCCATCACCAGCCAGCACCAGGCGCGATTGCCCGCGCCGCCCGATGAGATGCGCGCCATCCGGCAGGCGAATGTTGCCCACCATGGTGACACCGGCTGGCACAAGCCATGGCTGCTTGCGGCGTGTTGCTTCGGCAATCTCACGCTCGATGCGGGCGGCATTCTCCTGCGCTTGCAAAACAGACGCAGGGAGCACCATTCCGGCACTGATCAGTCCCAATACGGTACGGCGGTTCATGGTCATGAAGCAGAAATTGCAAGACTGAGGCCAGACTTATGCCGCGTCTATGGCGACCCTCAACGCCACCTCAGCGGCCTGTTTGACAGTGCCCATCGACGGACGCGGGCGCTTCAGCCTGCCTTTGGGAAGCGTTGCCCTGCGCGGGCGCGGAACATGCACGAAGATCGCCGGAACATCCGTATCAAGCGCTGTCCAAAGAAGCGCATTGCAGAGATAGTCGCCTGCGTC
The DNA here is from genome assembly GCA_051649305.1 of Beijerinckiaceae bacterium. GTDB lineage: Bacteria > Pseudomonadota > Alphaproteobacteria > Rhizobiales > Beijerinckiaceae > JADCCX01. The sequence goes on along the minus strand of JBOFGV010000020.1, from coordinate 9,781 downwards.
CTGCGACATCTTTGCAGGCAAGCTGGAACGGCGCATGGCGGCCACCATGCTGACGGGGTCAATGCTGCTCCTGCGAAAGCCGGGGCCGTGCTTTGCCAGCTGTTGTTGCGCAGGAGCCTGCCCCGCCGCATCCAGTCGCAGTGTGGTTGCATGGTTCACGGCGCGCGCCTCTGGCGTAATGGATCTGCGCCGCCCGGCAAGACCAAACATCAGCACGGCATCTGGTTTCTGCTGACGGATCGTTTCTGCAAAATCCGGCAACATGCTCCACTGTGTTGGCAACACGCGTCCCACCAGCTCAAGCCCCTCGATCCGAGCATAACGCGAGCGCAGGAGATGGCGGACGATGGCCATGGTGGGGTTGGACGGTGCTCCGAGAAAAGGCCCGAAGCCGGTGATGAGAATGCGTTTCATAGCTGACATGCAATCATTTCACCATGAATAGACAGACATGGCGTTGCTGTCATCCCCGGCGAGCCCACAGGGCGAGGGAAGGGGATCCACACTTTGCAATCTTTGGAAACGGCCGCAAAGATTGGAAAGCTGGATTCCCTTCCCTCGCTTCGCTCGCCGGGAATGACAGATCAGATACGATAGCCTTCATGAGCAGCCACGATCAGAAAGAACTACTCCTCACCCATCGCCACAAGGCTGGCATTGCCGCCTGCTGCAGCAGTATTGATCGAGACAACCTGTTCGTTGGCAAAGCGCATCAGATAATGCGGGCCGCCCGCCTTGGGGCCTGTGCCTGAAAGGCCCGAACCTCCGAAGGGCTGCGTGCCCACCACAGCGCCAATCATGTTGCGGTTGACATAGAGATTGCCCGCTGGCGTGCGCGCCTCCACCAGACGGATCGTCTCGTCGATGCGGGTGTGCAATCCACCTGTCAGGCCAAAGCCGGTGGCGGCAATGGCATCGAGCACTGCGTCCAGACCGCGCTTTTTATCCCCCGCCCGCCAGCGCACGACATGCAGCACGGGGCCAAACACCTCTGCCTTCAGGTCGCTCACCCAGGGGAGTTCAAACACATGCGGCATGACATAATGGCCCGATGGAGCCTCGCCTGAGAGATGCACCTTCGCGGTCTTTTTCATGACAGCGATATGCGCCTCAAGCCCGGCTTTCGCCTCGCCGTCAATGACCGGGCCGATATGCACCGAGAGATCAGCGGGATTGCCCACCTTCAATTCTCGCGCTGCGCCCACAATCATCTCAATCACTTTGTCGGCAACATGTTCTTCCACGCACAGCAGACGCAGCGCCGAGCAGCGCTGACCAGCCGAGCGGAAGGCGCTCATCACCACATCGTCCGCCACCTGTTCGGGCAGAGCCGTGCCATCGACAATCATGGCGTTGATGCCGCCGGTTTCCGCAATCAGCGGGACGATGGCGCTGTCCTTTGTGGCCAGCGCGCGGTTGATGAGGCGCGCCACTTCGGTTGAGCCTGTGAAGCAAACCCCGGCAACACCGCCGTGCGCCACAAGGGCAGCCCCCACGCGACCGTCGCCAATGGCGATCTGCAGCACGTCTTTCGGGATACCCGCTTCATGCAACATCGCCACAGCCACCTCGGCGATCAGTGGTGTCTGTTCCGCTGGCTTCGCAATCACGCAATTGCCCGCGACCAGCGCGGCGACTGTCTGACCCAAAAAGATCGCCAGTGGAAAGTTCCAGGGGCTGATGCAGACGAAGGTGCCGCGGCCTCGCAGACGCAGACGGTTCTCTTCGCCCGTTGGGCCGGGCAGCAGAATGCCTTCGGCATCAAAGTGCTTGCGTGCCTCCGCCGCATAGTACCGGCAAAAATCGACAGCCTCGCGCACCTCGGCAATGCCATCATCCAGTGTTTTGCCAGCTTCAGTTTGAAGGAGAGCCAGCAACTGCCCCCGGCGCGCTTCCATCAGGTCCGCTGCGCGGTCGAGCGCTGCCGCACGGGTCTGCACCGGTGTTGCATTCCAGCGGGGGAAGGCGGCGCGGGCTGAGGCGAACAAGGCGTCTGGAGATGGCCCAGCCTTCGCCTGAGGGGACTTCGCGGTGGAGATGAAGGGTGCCATTTCCTTCAAAAGCGCATTGAGGCTGGCTTCATGGCCAAGCTCGGCTCCTGCAGAGTTTTTGCGTGATGCCCCATAAAGATCAGCAGGCATGGGCAAGTGAGGATGCGAAGCCTTGTCAGCATTGCCGATGATATCCTGCGGGCGCTTCAGGAGAGAAGCCACTGGCACATCGGGATCAGCCGAAGCCGACACGAAGGAGGTGTTGGCTCCGTTCTCCAGCAGGCGACGCACGAGATAGGCGAGCAAATCCTTGTAGCCACCAACAGGCGCATAGGTGCGGCAGGCGACACCCGGAGTGGTTTCCAGCAAGTGGTCATAAAGCGCTTCGCCCATGCCGTGCAGGCGCTGGAACTCGAAGCCTTCCACTGTTCCCGCCTGCTCCAGAATGGCCGCCACTGTCAGCGCGTTGTGGGTGGCAAACTGCGGATAGATGCGCGGGCGGGCAGCCAGCATGCGGGTGGCGCAGGCCATGTAGTTGAGGTCGGTCATCGCCTTGCGGGTCCAGACAGGGTATCCCGCAAGGCCGCGCTCCTGCGCGCGCTTCACTTCTGTGTCCCAGTAGGCGCCCTTCACAAGGCGCACCATGAAGCGACGGTTGAGCTTGGCAGCCAGTGCGTCGATCCAGTCGATCACCGCCATGGCGCGCTTCTGGTAGGCTTGAATGGCGAGGCCAAAACCGTCCCAATCGGCCAGCGAGGGATCAGAAGCCACCGCCTTAATCACATCGAGCGAAAGTTCCAATCGGTCACATTCCTCGGCATCGACCGTGAAGTTGAGATCAAAGGCCTTGGCCTGTCTGGCAAGGTCCACCACCAGCGGCACAAGCTCCTTCAGCACGCGGTCACGCGACAGGGCTTCATAGCGCGGATGCAGCGCCGAAAGCTTGACCGAAATCCCCGGGCGGTCCGGCAAGGGCTTGTTGCCCGCAGCCCGGCCAATCGCTGCAATCGCATCGGCGTAGCTCTTGAAATAGCGGCGGGCATCCTCCGCGGTACGGGCACCTTCGCCCAGCATATCGAAGGAATAGCGAAACAGACGCGCATCGCCGGAGGCCGCCCGCTTCAGTGCATCGCCAATGGTTTCACCCAGCACAAAGTGGTTGCCCATAATGCGCATGGCCTGCCGCGTGGCCGTGCGGACGGTGGGCAGGCCGATGCGCTTGGCGAGGCTGGCCAGAATGTTTGTCGGCTGTTCACCCGGCTGGATAATGCGCGCCGTGATGCCCAGCGCCCAGGCGGACGCATTGACCAGCAAGGCATCCGAGCGGGATTCGTGGTTGGCAAAATCCCCCTGCCCAAGCTTGTCCTCAATCAGCGCATCAGCGGTGGCGGCATCCGGCACGCGCAACAGCGCTTCCGCCAGCACCATCAGGGCGAGCCCTTCCTTGGTGGAGAGAGAGTATTCGCGCAGCACTTCTTCAATACCGCCGATACCACCGGATTGCTTGCGGATGGCATTGATCATACCGGAGGCAAGCGTATCGATCCGCGCCTCGCGTTCAGCCGGCAAAGTGGCTGTCTGCATCAGCGAGCGTGCAAAAATCCTGTCGTCGTCGGCGTAGGGTGCGCGGAAGGGCGAAAGAGCCGGCATGATTGACCTCGCGAATGTTGTTTCCACAGAATAATCAGCAAAACAGGAAATATCGAGCGTTGTTTTCAGGAAATTTCCGCGTTAAACACTACTAGAGCAAACCTGCACTGGATATTCCCCATGACAGAACTCGACCGCCTTGATCGCCGTATCCTGAAATTCCTGCAGGAAGACGGGCGTATTTCCAATGTCGACCTCTCGGATAAGGTGGGGCTTTCCCCCACTGCCACAGCAGAACGGGTGAAGCGCCTGCAGAAGGACAAGGTGATTCTGGGCTACGGCGCAAGGCTTGATCCGGGCAAGCTCGGGCGGTCGTTCCTCGTGTTCATCGAGGTGACACTGGACAAGACCACCTCCGATGTCTTCGAGAAATTTGGCGCAGCAGTGCAGCGCGCACCCGATGTGCTGGAATGCCATCTGGTGGCAGGTGGCTTTGACTATCTCGTCAAAACCCGTGTGTCGGATATGGCTGCCTATCGCACGCTGCTGGGCGACACGATTCTCTCCCTGCCGGGCGTGAAGGAAACCCGTACCTATGCCGTTATGGAAGAAGTGAAAACCGAGACGCCGATTCCCGTGTGACATCGTCTCAAGGTGCCAGCAACACCGCCCGCTTGTTGATGAGAAAACTGGTATCAGCCTTGGTCATGGCCATGGCGATGGCCTGATCGTAGGCGGCAACAGCTTTTTCTTTCTCGCCCGCTTTCGCCAGCAGATCAGCGCGGGCAGCATGAAACGGTTGATAGTCCAGCAATGGTTCTGCCAGTTTATCAAGCTCCGCCAGCGCCTGCGGCAGCGCCCCCCATTCAGCCAGCGCCACAGCGCGGTTGAGCTGGATGACCGGGTTTGCATCAAACCTGAGAAGCGAACCATAGAGCAGCACGATCTGGTGCCAGTCAGTCTTGCCTTCCTGACAGTGGAGTGCGGCGATGGCCGCCTGAATCTGGTATGGCCCCGGTGCCTGTTTGGTCATGGCGCGGTCGAGCAGCGCCTCGGACTCGCGCACCTGCGCCATATCCCACAGCATGTGGTTTTGCGCCTCCAGCGGCACAACACCGGCTCCGGCAAAACGCGCCCGGCGGCGGGCATTGGTGCAGATCATAAGAGCCAGCAGGCCCAGAACCTCGGGCTCGTTCGCACGCAGCGTCTCCAGCATGCGGGCAAGATAGATCGCCTCATCGCAGAGTGACTGGCGCAGCGGCGTCTCGCCTGTGCTGGCAAAGTACCCCTCGTTGAAAATGAGGTAGATAACGCCGAGCACGGATTGCAACCGCTCGTCCCATTCCTCTGGCCCCGGTACGGCATAGGGAATGCCGGCATTCAAAATCTTGGCCTTGGCGCGGCTCAGGCGCTGGCCCATCGTTGTCTCATTGTCCAGAAATGCCCGGGCGATTTCGACAGTGGTCAGGCCACCCAAAGTGCGCAGGGTGAGCGCGATGCGGGATTTTTGCTCAAGGGCCGGGTGGCAGCAGGTGAAGATCAACCGCAACCGGTCATCGGCGATTTCGGGCGGATCGTCAGCGGCTCCCGCCATTTCAAGGATACTGTCTGCGCTCATCCTGGCATCTCTGGCTTGCTGGCGCAGTCGGTCAATCGCCTTGCGGGAGGCGACTGTCAGCAACCACGCGGAGGGATTGGAAGGCAGGCCGGAGCGGCCCCAGTGAAGATGGGCCGAAGACAGCGCCTCTTGCAGCACTTCTTCGGCCAGATCAAAATTTCGATAACGGCCAATCAGGATGGCGAGAAGTCTCCCCCGATCCTGCCGGGCTATCTGTGCAATGGTCTGTGCAACAGTTCTGGCAGGATCGGAGGTCAATTCGGGAGGGGACAATCAGACCCCGTAGTCAGCCAGTGGCCGCACCTCGATGGTGCCAAAGGCCGCCGAGGGTATTTGCGCTGCATACCGCAGGGCTTCATCCAGATCGGCACAGTCGAGGATGTAGTATCCACCCAGCCGCTCCTTGGTTTCGGCAAATGGGCCGTCCATGGTTTCGGTCTTGCCGCCCCGGATTTTGACCGAGGTGGCGGTGTCGACATCCTGAAGGCCGTGGCCATCAACCAGAACACCGGCGGCTTTCATTCTGGCATTCAGTGCGCCGTAACCTTGCATCATCGCACCAAATTCCGGTGAGCCATAGTCAGGTTGAAGGGCGGGGTCGTTGTAGATCAGAGCCATATATTTCATCGGAGTTCTCCTTGAAAAGCTGGCTGGATCAAAGGCCAGTCACACTGCGCGCCAGCGCAATGAACAGGATGATGGTGGCAATCAACGCGCCGCTGTTGCCGGCAATGCGCAGGGGATGGGTTGGGGCATCAGCCTTGAGGCCGAAGGCATGCAGCACGCGACCGAGGGTCAAAAGACCACCGGCAATGTGCAACCACATGGCGCCGGTTCCGCGGGCTTCAGCCAGCAGCATCAGGATCATGACGAATGGAACCCATTCAACAAAGTTGCCGTGCTTGCGGATGCGCTCATGCAGATCGACGCTGCCGCCATCCCCGATGGACTGGTTCATCTTGGAGCGGGTTGATGTGACGTTCATCCACAGCGCCAGAAAGATGACGATGAGTGGCAGGGCGTAGAGTGATGTTACTGGAAAGGCGTTCATTGGTATCTCCTCATTGTTGGGCTTCAACATACCCATGACGAACGGCATTCACCGATTTCGACATCCCGATAAATTTTTTTGCAAAAAAATCGTATTTTTTTCTGCGCATTGAAAATGGAGTGAGATTCATTGGAGAAAGGCGCCTCAAACCCAGCCCTTGATCCGCTTCACAACCTCGCTGGTCGAAATGCCATAGCGATCATGCAATGTCGGCAAGGCCCCGGCGTCGAGGAACTGATCAGGCAGCGCGATCTGACGGAAGCGCGTTGGTCGCGTGTCTGAGCGCATCAGCACGCCAGCCACGGCCTCACCCAGACCACCCACAACCGTGTGGTTTTCGAGCGTGATGACAGGGCGGCCTGTGCGGTTCGCCTCTTTCAGGATGGTCGCCTCATCCAGCGGCTTGATTGTGGGCACATGCAGCACACCAACCTTGATGCGGTCTTTCTCCAGCGCTTTCGCTGCTTCCAGTGCCCGCATGGTCATCAGGCCGGTGGAAATCAGCAGCGCATCCGGCCCGTCGCGCAGCATCTTCGCTTTGCCGAGTTCAAACGTGTAGCCGTATTCATCCAGCACCAGCGGAACATTACCGCGCAAGAGCCGCATATAGACTGGGCCTTTGTGGACAGCGATGGCGGCGGTCGCCTGCTCGATTTCCAGCGCATCGCAGGGATCGATGATGGTCATGTTCGGAAGCCCGCGAAAGATCGCGAGGTCTTCTGTTGCCTGATGGCTGGGGCCGTATCCCGTGGTGAGACCGGGCAATGCGCAGACAATCTTCACATCAAGGTTTTCCTCGGCAATCGCCATGCAGATGAAATCATAGGCGCGGCGCGAGGCAAACACGGCATAGGTGGTGGCAAAGACGGTGAAGCCCTCGCGCGCCATGCCGGCGGCAGCCCCCATCAGCACCTGCTCGGCCATGCCCATCTGATAAAACCGGTCCGGCATCGCTTTCGAGAAGATATGGAGATCCGTGTATTTCGACAGATCCGCCGTCATGCCGACGATTTTGGGATTGGCTTCAGCCGCAGCGACAAGCGCATGGCCGAACGGCGCAGGCTTTGTCCTCTGGTCGGGACCGGCGATCGAAGCAATCATGGCGGATGTCATCAACCGCTCGCCGTTGGGGCCAAGCTTCACCTGACGCGGCATATATTTGTCGATGGGCATCAGGCTCTCCCGGCTTCGAGGGCGGCAATGGCCTTGGCCCATTCATCGGCATCCACCCGCATGAAGTGGTTGCGCTCGCGCTCCTCGAGAAAATCCACACCCTTGCCCATCTTGGTGTCGCAGATGATGACGCGCGGCACGGGCGCTTTGTGCGCCTTGGCCGCATCAAAGGCCGCGACGAGGGCCGGAATATCATTGCCATTGACGCGCTGGGTGAACCAGCCAAAAGCCTCCCACTTCGGAGCCAGTGGCTCAAAGTTCGAGATCTGCGTGGACGGACCGTCAGCCTGCATGTTGTTGACATCGACAATCACGATGAGGTTATCAAGCTTGTGCGAGAAAGCCGACATCGCTGCTTCCCAGGTGGAGCCTTCGTCCAGCTCGCCATCAGACATCAGATTAAAGATGAAGTTGTCGCTGGCCTTGCGCTTGAGGCCGAGCGCCATGCCAACCGCCACGGTGAGGCCCTGCCCCAGCGACCCGCCGGTGATTTCCATACCGGGCGTATAGGCGGCCATGCCGGACATCGGCATGCGGCTGTCATCCCCGCCGTAGGTGTCAATTTCGTTCTCGGGGAGGATGCCTGCCTCGATCAACGCAGCATAAAGCGCGATGGCATAATGCCCGATGGAAAGCAAAAAGCGATCGCGTCCCTCCCACTCCGGTTCATGAGCCCGGTATGTGAGGGCATGAAAATACGAAACCGCCAGCAGATCAGCCGCACCAAGCGCCTGCGCGATATAGCCCTGCCCCTGCACCTCTCCCATGCGCAGTGCATGGCGGCGGATATGATAGGCGCGGTCGCTAAGGGATATGTTGGGGCGAAGCACCGGTTCTGGCGAAGCTGGTTCAGCGGTGGGGTCTTGCATCTGCATTGCCTTGATTGACGTATACATTGTCAGAGCAAGACGCAGGAAGCACAAGAGCTGGAAACATGAAAAAAGCCGCCCGGGTAAGGCGGCTTTGTCAATGTTTGGAATGATCCTGATCAGATCAATTCATACAAGATCAGTTCATCCTTGCCTTAACATCCTTCAGACCAGCGGCGATGAGATCATCGCCAAGCTTGCCCTTGGTCTGGCCAACCAGCACGATTTCAGCAGCCCGCACAGCAGCGTCAGCCGCGGCAGCGCGCACTTCAGACGTGGCTGACGCTTCAGCTGCTGCGATCTTCTGCTCAGCCATCTTGGTGCGGCGTGCGACGAAGTCATTCAGCTTGGCTTCCTGGTCAACGCGGATGCGCTCGGCTTCAGCCTTGGCCTCATCGACGATGGCAGCGGCTTCCTTTTCGGCAGCCTTGCGCTTGGCTTCATACTCGACCAGCAGCTTTTCAGCTTCGGCACGCAATTGAGAGGCCGCAGCGAGCTGCTCGGCAACCTTTGCACCCCGAGCATCAAGGGCCGAAAGGATCATCTTGTGCACACCGAAGTAGCCAAGAATGCTGACGAAAATCAGGAAACCTATGCCAACATAGACTTTATCCATTTCGCCCTCCTCAGGATTGAACCGAAGCGACAGCGCGCTTCACATCATCGGCCTTGGGAGCCACACCTGAAATCCGCTTGATGATTTCAGAGGCCGCATCAGCGGCAATGCTCGTTACATTGCCCATGGCCACATCGCGGGCCTTGGAAATGCTGGCTTCCGATTCCGCAACCTTGCGGTTGTTCTCTTCCTCGACAACCTTGCGCTGCTTGTCAGCGGCGCTGATGGCCTCGTCCTTGGCTTTCTGACCGATGCCCTGGGCATTGGACTTGGCATCCGACAGAAGCTTCTCATAGGCTTCGCCAGCAACCTTGGCTTTCTCCTGCATGAGAGCAGCAGCCTGAAGGTCACCGTCAATCTTGGCAGCGCGTGATTCCAGAATGCCCTCTACCCGTGGCAGCGCCACTTTGGACATCAGCCAGTAGAGCGCACCAAAGATGAGCACGAACCAGAAAATCTGGGCCGGGAAGGTCGTGGCATCAAAGGGAGGGAAAGCGCTGCCGCCCTTGGCCTTGACGGCGTCGGCGGCATGGGCCGTCCCGATGAGAGAGAACATCATCGGCGCACCTTATTGTTTCAACACCAAAAAAATTGGTGGTCGTAGTATCATAGTCGTTTTTTGCAAGACGTGCTCCCGTCAGGATTGACAGGAGCACATCGCAATCAAAAGTCAGAATTAGGCAACGAAGAGCATGATGAGTGCAACAACGAAGGCGAAGATGCCAAGACCTTCGGCAAGAGCTGCACCGATGAAGGCGCGGCCGAACTGGCCATCAGCTGCCGATGGGTTGCGCAAGGCGCCCGAAAGGAAATTTCCGAAGATGTTGCCAACGCCGATAGCTGCGGCGCCCATGCCGATAGCTGCAAGACCTG